>PAOI01000036.1 GCA_002707985.1 Sphingomonas sp.
CACCAGGAGGGCGAGAATCCCGCCAGTGATCGTCAATTCGATCAGGTCGTTATGCGCATTGTTCAGGTAGCTGAAGTCGAGCAGGCTGTCCGGTTCATATATCTGGTACACCGGGACGAAGGAGCCAAAGCCGGTACCGAAGGGAAAGGTCTGCCTGATCACGTCGATCAGGACCGGAAGAGTCCGGATTCGATTTTCCTTCTCTTCAATGTCGATACCCATCAGGCGGTCGATCGCTATCGCGCGTTCGTTGAGAAGCGCCACGGCGACCAGGGCGACGATGCAAAGAATGATCGCCGCAACCATGGCGACGCGATATTTCGCCGGAAGTCGTGCGCCCGGAAGCTGCGGCCTGACGAAGAACGCCCCCAAAAGGCCGACGAGCATCATGGCCAGGCCCGAACGCGAACCGGTGACCAGTCCGACCAGCAGGATGAGCGCTCCCACACAAAGCGCAAGCGCATTGCGCGAACGCGCTGCGCCTTGATGGCGGGTCGGCAGCAGCGTCCACACCCGCAGCATCGGCAGGCTTGTTGCCAGAAGCGCAGCATGGTGATTGCGGTTGGCAAAAAAACCGTCCGGCAGGCCCAAATGCATGAATCGGTAATAGTATAGCGGCGAATATTTTCCGCTCGCGACCTGCGCGACGCCGAACACTGCGCTGGCGATGACCAGGAGCAGCAGGGCGGGAAGCAGAAATCTGCGCTGCCTTTCGGAAAGCGCGGCATATCCCGCCAGCATCGTCGCCGGCACCAGCAGCGCGACCAGGCTGTTCCAGGTGCCGTCGGGGGTCACGCTGAGCGGTCGCCATGGCAGCGGCTGTCCCGGCGCGACCAGAGCCGGCGAAAAACGCGGCGGACCGCCGAGGCTCTGCCAGAGCGCAGGGGGCAGCGGGATCAGCTGCAGGACCATGACCAGCGCGAACATGCCCAGCAGGATCATCGGGGTCTTCACCCGGCCCCATTCGATGTCGGACCGGCTGAGCAGTATCGCCAGCAGACAAAGGACCGTGATCGGCCTCAGGAAAATCAGATAGGGAACGTCGGGCCGGGCCGATCCGCCCAGCAATGCCCAGCTGATGACTGCGATCGCCAGGGCGACGGCGGGGATCGCGCCGATCGCATCGGACATTCTGGTCCGGGAGCGCGAAGGGCCGTGGCCGTGTGAACCCATGGAACTGGTTGCCATTCATCCCCCGATTGGCTGAGGCCAGCGGCCTTGCCGGACGTCGGCAAGCACAGGCGCCGATACGCCTCTAGCTCAAAGCGGATCGCTCCCTCAAGTTTCTGTTGCCGAAAAGGAACCGGCAACCAGCCCGGCGATCCGTTCCGAAGCCTGACCGTCGCCAAAGGGGTTATGGGCGCGGGCCATGGCGGAATAGGCGGTTTCGTCATCGAGCAGTGTCGAGATTTCGGAAATGATCCGATCCTTGTCGGTGCCCACCAGTCGCGCCGTGCCCGCTTCGACGCCTTCGGGCCGTTCGGTGGTTTCGCGCATCACCAGCACCGGCTTGCCCAGGGCCGGGGCCTCTTCCTGAACGCCGCCCGAATCGGTGAGCACGATATGCGCCATGTCGAGCGCGCGGATGAAATGCGGGTAATCGAGCGGGTCGATCCGCGCGATATTGGGCCGATCGCCGAGCACCGCGTCCATCACCGACACGACATTGGGGTTGGGATGGACCGGAAAGATCAGTGCGATATCGTCACGATCGGCGATAGTCGCAATCGAGCGCGCGATGGCCTCCATCCCGCCGCCGAAATTCTCGCGCCGATGGGTCGTGACCAGAATGATGCGCTTGCCCGCGAACCGTTCGGCAAGCGAGTCGAGCCCGGCGGCGAGCGAAGGATCAGCGGCGATGCGATCGCGCGTCGCGTGCAGCGCGTCGATCACCGTGTTGCCGGTGACATGGATGGTGGCGGGATCGATATTCTCGCGCCGCAGCGCATCGGCGGCGGTTCGTGTCGGCGCGAAATGCTGATCGGCGATCGGCGCGATCATCCGCCGATTCACCTCCTCGGGCCAGGGGTGATAGATGTCGCCCGAACGCAGCCCCGCTTCGACATGGCTGACCGGGATCTTGCGGTAATAGGCCGTGAGCGCGCCGACCATTGCAGTCGCGGTATCGCCCTGAACGATCACCCGATCGGGCCTCTCGGCGTCGAGCACTTCGCCGAGCCCGGTGAGGAGCCGTGCGGTCAGCTGGTCGAGATTCTGACCCGGCTGCATCACGTTCAGATCGATGTCCGGATGCAGGCCCGCGATATCGAGCACCTGATCGAGTAGCCCGCGATGCTGGGCAGTAACGCAGGTCCGCACGCGCAGTCCGCGATGCCGCATCAGCGCGTTCGCGACCGGAAACAGCTTGATCGCTTCGGGGCGCGTTCCGAAAATCAGCAGGACAGTGGGTGTCGTCATGTTCGCATGCCCTAATGGCGCAGCATTAAAACCCGGCTAACTGTCCGTCGCAGGACGGCGTAAATCGAAAAGCCCGGAAACGTACCCTGTCGCAAGCGTTAAACGGAGTGCCGCCGGAAGAACGGCTTTCGTTGCCGTGCCGGTGCGTTCGGGCTATCCGCGACGGGGGGAGACCAATTCATGACGTTCAAGCCACTACGCAAAGCCGTTTTTCCTGTCGGAGGCATGGGAACGCGTTTCCTGCCCGCGACCAAGGCGATGCCCAAGGAAATGTTGCCCGTCGTGGACCGTCCGCTGATCCAATATGCCGTGGACGAGGCGCTTGAGGCCGGCATCGAGCAGATGATTTTCGTCACGGCGCGCGGCAAGGGCGCGCTCGAGGATCATTTCGACATCGCCTATGAGCTCGAAGCAACGATGGCCGATCGCGGCAAGTCGCTCGATGCGCTCCGCAATACGCGGCTGAAGCCGGGCTCGCCCGTCTATGTTCGTCAGCAGGAGCCGATGGGGCTGGGCCATGCGGTGTGGTGCGCGCGCGACATCGTCGGCGACGAACCGTTCGCGGTGCTGCTGCCCGACGATTTCATGGTCGGAAAGCCCGGATGCCTCAAACAGATGGTCGATGCCTATAACAAGGTCGGCGGCAATCTGATCTGTGCGATGGAAGTGACGCCCGAGGCGACCGAGAAATACGGCATCATCACGCCCGGCGGACAGGATGGCGCGCTGACGGAAGTCCAGGGACTGGTCGAAAAGCCCAAGGCCGGGACGGCGCAGTCCAATCTGGCGGTGATCGGCCGCTATGTGCTCCAGCCCGAAGTGATGCGGATTCTCGAAACGCAGGAAGCAGGCGCGGGCGGCGAGATTCAGCTGACCGACGCGATGGCGAAGATGATCGGCAATCAGCCGTTCCACGGCGTCACTTTTGACGGCGTGCGCCATGATTGCGGCGACAAGGCGGGCTTTATCGAAGCGAATATCGCCATGGCATTTTCGCGCGACGATATCGGCGCGAAGGTAAAGGCGTTCGCTGCGTCGCTGCTCGACTGAGCGCCGCTTTTCAGATCGTCACCAGCCGGTCCTCGCCCAGCGTGGCGAGGATAGCGACCATGCCCCCGGTTTCAACGCCGGGCGGCAGATCGGTCGCCTGACGTCCGGCGATGGCGAGCCCGGTCTGGCAGGCGATCAGGGAAACGCCTGCGTCGATCGCCATCGCCAGCAACTGACCGCGCGTCGGCACGCCTGATTCGATCAGCGCCGCGTCGCCTGCATCGTCGTCCGGCACGAGCAGCGCCGCCGCGCCTTCATGCGCGAAGAGGCGCACCGCACCTCCCAGCGCCGATTGCGTACAAGCCAGCGTCAGCGCCGCGCGGAACCGCTCTCTATCGCCGCTGACGGCGATGATCGTCAGGCCGCGCAGGACGGGCATCCCGGATCCTTGGGCAGGGCGAGCGTGCGAAACCGGAGTGCAAGCGCATCGAACAGCAGCAGCTTGCCGGCACTGTCCTCTCCGAACCCAGTGACTGCGCGAATTGCTTCCAGCGCGGCGAGGCTGCCCATCACACCGGTCAGCGCGCCGAGCACGCCCTGTTCGGAACAGCTGACGCCGGGCCGCTCGGGGTCGCTGCCAACGAAACAGCGATAGCAGGGCTTGTCCGCTTCCCAGCCGCGAAACACGCCGAGCTGCCCTTCGAATTCGCCCACCGCGGCCGATACCAGCGGGACATGATGGCGCAGGCAGGAATCGGCGACCAGCATGCGGGTGGCGAAATTGTCGGTCCCGTCGAGCACGACATCGACGTTTCGGACGTGCGATTCGACATTGCACGCGTCGATCCGTCGCGAATGAACCCGCACATCGACATGCGAATTGAGCGCCGATACGCGCATGCCGCTGACCATCGCCTTGCCATGGCCGACGTCGCGCGCGACGAACAGCGTCTGGCGCTGCAGGTTGGAAAGATCGACGCGGTCGTCATCGATGATGGTCAGCTTTCCCACGCCCGCCGCCGCGAGATACTGGATCGCGGGCGATCCGATCCCGCCAGCGCCGACCACCAGCACATGCGCTGCCTTCAGCCGCGTCTGGCCCGCACCGCCGATTTCCTTGAGCACGATATGCCGGGCATAGCGTTCGAGCTCTTCGTCGCTCAGAATCGTCATTGCGGCCAGACGAAGGTCAGGCTCGTGCGATACCATTGCGGCGCGGTGGTTTCGCGCGGCAGCAGGTTGTTCTGCGCAAAGGCAGAGGCGAGCCCGGCCGCATATTGCTCGACCGTCGGGCAATCGATCGCGCGCGGCACCACGACGCGGACGAAGCCGGCGCCATCGACCAGCACGGCCAGATCCACCTGCATCCGCCACCGGCCGAGCGCCGATTTTTCGGCGCGGCAGTGCCGGGTCGTCGCTTCGGTGTGCGCGAAGACATGCATTTCTCGCGAAACCTGCGGCGGCGCGCGATAGGGAAGGTCGGGCAGCGACGACCAGTCGATGGTCGCCGTCTGAGCCTGTGCGGCGGTGCCGGTCACCAGCAAAAGCAGCGCGAGGAGCGCTTTCATTGCCCGGTCGATCCGAAGCCGCCGGTGCCGCGCCGGGTGTCGTCCAGGCTGTCGACTTGCGTGAAAACCGCTTTCTGAACGGGTGCGGGCACCAGTTGCGCGATGCGGTCGCCGCGCGCGATGGGGAAGGGCTGATCGCCGAGATTGGCCAGAATCACTTTCACTTCGCCACGATAGTCGCAGTCAATCGTTCCCGGCGCATTAAGGCAGGTTATTCCGTGCTTTAGCGCAAGTCCGGAGCGCGGGCGGACCTGCACTTCATAGCCGTCCGGGATCGCCATGGCGAAACCGGTGGCGACAGCATGGCGGGCGCCGGGCGCCAGTTCGAGCGTTTCGGCAGCGACCACGTCCATGCCGGCGGCGCCGTCCGTCGCATAGGCCGGCAGCGGCAGCCCCTCGCCATGGGGAAGGCGCAGGATCGCGATGTCGATCGGATGCGTCATGATCCCTCCGGCAAAGAAGCGGCAAGGCGACCGGTGGCGGCAACGACTTCGGGATCGTTCAATATCGCATGGCCGCGGCCGGGCAGGATGCGATAATCGGTCGCGATGCCGCGAAGCGTCAGCGCCTCTGCATAGGATCGCGAAAATTGCACCGGCGTGACCTTATCGTCCGCGCCGACGATGATCGCGGCGCGCAGCGTCGGCGAAATGCCCCCGGCGGTCTTGAGCGGATCGAGGCTGGCGACCGGCTGTTCCCACGGCTTGTCGGGGGCCTGTCGCTCCATATAGGCGCGCCATTCGGGCAGGGTGCACGGGCATCCCACCAGCACGACGCCGTCGATCAGTTCGGGGCGGACGCCGGCCAGATTGGCGGCGATCGCCGCGCCGCCCGAATCGCCGACGACGATCACATTGGCCTTGGGATAACGCTGGCGATAGGCGCTGATCGCGTCGCTGATCGCGCTCAGCCGCTCTTCGGTGTAATTGTCGCCGGTATCGACGCCGCGCTCGCCGGGCGAGCGATGGCCTTCGTTATCGGCATAACCGGGGCGCAGCAGCGCGACCGCCGCGCTTTCGGGGATCGTCTCGCTGGCCGTTTCGGCGAATTGCCGTTCGTCGGCGCGCTCGCCGGGCAGGCCATCGCCGTTCAGCACGACGATCAGCGTGCGCACATCGGCGCGCGAAGCCTTGCTGAAGGTTTCGCCATATAGGCCCGGATCGGGCAGCGACGCGGTGTCGTGCAGTTCGGAACAGGCGCCGAGCATCAGCAGCGGCAGCATCCAGGTGAGTTTAGAGCGCATCGGCAATCCTCTGCGCGAGCTTTGTTGCGACTTCGGCCTTGGGCATGCGCTCCCAATGCTCGATTCCGTCGGCCGTGACCAGATGAATGCTGTTTGCCTCACCGCCCATAACGTCGCCCGAAACATCGTTGGCGACAATCCAGTCCGCGCCCTTGCGTGCACGTTTCTCGGTGGCGTGTTCGACGACGCGTTCGGTTTCGGCGGCGAAACCGATCAGCAGGCCGGGGCGGTGCGGGCTTTTCGCCAGCATCGCCAGGATATCGGGATTTTCGCTGAGGGTTAGCGTCGGCATGCCCTCGGTCTTCTTGATCTTCTGATCCGAAGCATCGGCGCGCCAGTCGGCGACGGCGGCCACCATCACTGCCGCGTCGGCGGGAAGTGATGCCGCAACGGCATTGGCCATTTCCTGCGCGGTTTCGACATCGACACGATGGACGCCGCGCGGCGTCGGCAAGGCGACCGGCCCGGAAACCAGCGTCACCTCGGCACCCAGCGCGGCGAGCGCGCCAGCAATCGCATAGCCCTGACGCCCCGAGGAACGGTTGGCGATGTAGCGGACCGGGTCGATCGGCTCATGCGTCGGCCCGGCAGTGACCAGAACGCGCTTGCCGGTCAGTTTGCCGAAGGCTCCGCCGCCGCCCAATTGCGTCTGAATCGCAGCCAAAATCGCCTCGGGTTCGGCAAGCCGCCCTTCGCCAAATTCCCCGCACGCCATCGCGCCTTCGTCCGGGCCGACAAAGGCGACGCCATCGGCACGGAGCTGAGCGACATTGCGCCGGGTTGCCGCATGTTCCCACATCCGCACATTCATGGCGGGCGCGGCCAGCACCGGCTTGTCGGTGGCGAGGAGGAGTGTGGTGGCAAGATCGTCGGCGATGCCCGACACCATTTTCGCGAGCATATCCGCCGTAGCGGGTGCGACGACCACCAGATCGGCCTCGCGGCTCAGCTGGATATGGCCCATCTCGGCCTCGTCCTTCAGATCCCACAGGCTGGTATGAACCGGCGCTTCGGAAAGCGCGGCGAGCGTCATCGGCGTTACGAAATGCTCGCCGCCTTTGGTCAGCACGCAACGCACGGCTATATCGGCCTTGCGACACAACCGGATCAGCTCGCACGCTTTATAGGCAGCGATGCCGCCGCCGACGATCAACAGGATACGCTTCATCGCTGGACTATCTGGACCCGCACGCGCCGCCTGTCGAGCGCTCGCGCGAACAGATCGCGCAGCGCATCGGGCACGAATACGAGGCCCGTCAGAAAGATCGGCGCGACGATCAGCCCCCAATAGAAAGTGTCGATCCGCGCAAAGCCGCTCATCAGCGCGGCCCAGACGGCGAGCAATGCCACCATCCGCAGCGCCATCGGGTCGTCCCACGCAAACCATCCGAGCAGGGCGAGGCCGATCAGCAACGCTGCGAGCCATAGCGGCAGGATCTGAAGCGCGGTCGCCAGCACCAGCGACTTCACGAACAGGCCAAAACCCTGCATCCCCAGCCAGCCGGGCGACGCCGGATCGAGCGGACCGGTGACCTGAGCGACGGCCCAGGCATGGGCACCGATCACAGCGGCGAAGATCGCGATCGCGGCGCCCCAGCCGATCGCCTCGCGCCGTTCCCCCTCGATCCATGCGAACAGCGCCATCACGAGCGCATAGAGCAGTGCGGTTTCGCGGATCAGCATCGCCGCCAGCCCCAGCGCGACAGCCTCGATCCAGCGGCCGGGTCTGCGCAGTGCCAGCGACAGTGCGACGAGCAGGCCCGCCCAGATCTCATGAAACGCCGCCAGCTCGGGCTGGACAAAGGCGAGGATCGATCCGGCAAGCAGGATGACGACGGCGATGCGCGGCGCCAGTCGCGACAGCATCGGCATCAGCCGCGTTAGCCAGACAAAGGCAGTCAGCGATGCCAGCGCATAGAGAAGGACGCGGATCGCCAGCGGCGGCAGCGCGGCTTCGATCACGGCAAGCCCGGGCAGACGGAAAGTGACGAACGGACGCAGCGGATAGTCGCCCGCACGCAGCGCCTGTGCCGTCACGTCATAATAATTGCCGCCATGGCGCACTCCGGCGACGATCTGATCATAGAGCGCCAGATCGGTCGGTGCGCGATCGGACTGGCTGGCCGCGGAGATTGCGGGGGGATCGGCGATCCACAAGGAAGTCAGGCTGAGCAGCAGCAGGAAGACCACCAGCCCGATCGCGATCCGCGCTGTCGCCGGCTTCATGCGTGCGAACCGGGTCGGCACGGCCAGCCAGAAAGGAGCCGGGGCGCTCACCGGAACAGCAGCAACGTCGCTGCGGCGCCGAGCGCGCCAGAGAAAACCGCGACGATGATATAGCGGATGCCGCCGATCCGTATCCGCTCGATCTCCCGCAGCGGCGGGGCCGGTGGCGCTCCGCCCGGCGTCGGGAAATGCCGCTCGATATTGCGCACCAGCTGCGGCAGGCGCGACAGCGTCCGAAAATCCTCGATCAGCCGGTCGGCTACGGCGGCTTCGGGGCCAAGCTCGGTGCGAATCCATTCGCGCACGAACGGGGCAGCGGTGTCCCACAGGTTGATGTCGGGATCGAGCCCGGTCGCCACGCCTTCGACCATCACCATCGTCTTTTGCAGCAGCAA
The DNA here is from genome assembly GCA_002707985.1 of Sphingomonas sp. Lineage (GTDB taxonomy): Bacteria > Pseudomonadota > Alphaproteobacteria > Sphingomonadales > Sphingomonadaceae > Sphingomonas. The sequence goes on from PAOI01000036.1 coordinate 8,841, forward strand.
CAGATGCGGCTGAGTCTGCATGTCGAAATCGCGAGTGATGTTGAACAGGCTGTCGAGCATCATCCCGATCGACATGTCCTTGACCGGCAGGCCGCGCATCGGCTCGCCCACGGCGCGCAGCGCGGTCGCGAACTCGGCGACATTATGGTGTGCGGGAACATAGCCGGCCTCGAAATGGATCTCGGCCACCCGCTTGTAGTTGCCGGTGATCAGGCCATAGAGAATCTCGGCAAGCCAGACCCGCGCGCGCCGGTCGATCCGGCCCATGATGCCGAAATCGATCGCGGCGATCCGCCCGTCGGAAAGCGCGAACAGATTGCCCTGATGCATGTCGGCGTGGAAAAAGCCCTCGGCGATCGCCTGACGCAGGAATGCGCGAACCAGCTTGCCGCCCAGTGCCGACACGTCATGGCCCGCTGCGATCAGTGACTCGCGATCGGACAACTTGATTCCGTCGATCCATTCGAGCGTCAGCACCTTGCCGGTGGTGCGCTCCCAGTCGATCGCGGGGACCATGAAATCGGGCTCAGCCTGCATCCCCTCGGCAAGTTCGGAGGCCGAAGCGCCTTCGCGGCGCAGATCGAGTTCGCGCATCGTCCAGCGCTTGAACGTGTCGATGACGAGGCGCGGACGCAGCCGCGCCGCTTCGCCGCCCATCGTTTCGATCTGCGCGGCGGCCCATTCATAGGTTTCGATGGCGCGGAAGAATTCGGTTTCGATGCCCGGACGCAGCACCTTTACCGCGACCTTGCGGCCATCGGTCGTCACCGCGCGATGCACCTGCGCGATCGAAGCGGCGCCGATCGGCTTTTCCTCGATTTCGGCAAACAGCGTGTCGAGCGGGCGACCGAAGCTCGCCTCCATCTGCGCGCGGATCGCTTCGAACGGAAGCGGCGGCAGCGCGTCCTGCAGCCGCAGCAGATCCCTTGCCGCGGATTCGCCGATCAGGTCGGGGCGCGTCGCGAGCGTCTGGCCAAGCTTGATCGCCGCCGGGCCGATCGCCTGAAACGCATCGGCATAGCGGGGCTCCTCCGGCACACGGGCACCGAACCGTGCGATCCGCGCGAGCCGCCGGACCGGGCGCGGTGTGTTGGGATCGCGTTCGATTCCCCGCAGCGCGCCATGCCGCGCCAGCGTGCGGCCCCATTTGAGGAGCCGCCAGAAATGGACGACGGAAGACGTCATCGCGTCACTTCTCCCCGACCGGGGAGCGCGAAACGGCGGGTGCCATGGTCAGATCTTCCAGCCGCTGTGAATTGCCACCAGCCCGCCGAGCATCGGTTCGACCTTGGTCCGCACGAAACCGGCATCGGCGATCATCGCTTCAAAAGTCGGCATGTCGGGGAAACGGCGAATCGATTCGATCAGATAGCGATAGCTGTCCGCATCATTGGCGAGCAACTGGCCGAGCTTGGGCACCAGCTTGTGCGAGTAGCTGTCATAGATTTCGGCAAAGCCCGGCCATTGCGTGGTCGAGAATTCAAGGACGTAGAACCGTCCGCCCCGCTTCAGGACGCGATGCGCCTCCCGCAGTGCCTTGGGAATGTCGGTCACGTTGCGGATGCCGAACGCGATCGTATAGACGTCGAAGAAACGGTCGGGGAATTGCAGCTCCTCGGCATTCGCCTCGGTCCACACCATGCCGTCAAAACCACGCTTTGCCGCGCGTTCCATTCCGACTTCGAGCATCTGCGGATTGATGTCGGCGACCGTGATCGCCGCGCCCGAAGGCGCCATGCGAAACGCGATGTCGCCGGTGCCGCCCGCCATGTCGAGAATATGCTCGCCCGCGCGCGGCTTGACCCGGCGCACGAACACATCCTTCCACACCCGGTGCAGCCCGCCCGACATGGCATCGTTCATCAGATCGTAGCGCGCAGCGACATTGGAAAAGACTTCGCCGACGCGGCGGGTCTTTTCGTCCGGGGCGACGTCCTCATATCCGAAGGAAACGGTGTCGTTCATGGGGCACTCGGTGTTGGAGGTCTGACCGGCTCGCTCTAGCCATAGCTTGCGGCATCGGCAAACCCGGCTTAGCGCGATCGATCAAATGCCCGAACTTCCCGAAGTCGAAACCACTGTGCGCGGACTGGCGCCTGTCCTGGAGGGGCAGGTGATCGAGCGCCTGATTCTGCGCCGCGGCGACCTGCGCCGCCCGTTTCCGCCCGATCTGGGGCAGCGGATGACCGGTGCGCATGTCGTATCGCTTGGGCGGCGCGCCAAATATGGGCTGATCGACACCGATCGCGGCGATACGATGATCTTTCACCTCGGCATGTCCGGGCGCTGGCGAATCGATCCGGCAGAGACGCTGACGCACGATCATCTGATCCTCGAAACCGGACGGCACCGGCTGGCGCTCAACGATCCACGCCGATTCGGGTCGGTCGATCTGGTGCCGACGACGGATATCGCTGTCTGGCCCCCCTTCGCCGCGATGGGACCGGAACCGCTGGGCCCCGATTTCACCGCGGCGCACCTCGCCAATGCCTTTGCGGGACGAATCGCGCCGATCAAGGCGCTGCTGCTCGATCAGCGAATCGTGGCGGGCCTCGGCAATATCTATGTGTGCGAGGCGCTGCATATGGCGGGGATCGCACCTGATCGCGCGTCGGGACAAATCACCCGGCCGCGGCTGACAAGGCTGGTCGATGCGATTCGCGAAGTGCTGCTCGCCGCGATCGAGGCAGGCGGCTCAACCCTGCGCGATTATGCGCGGCCCGACGGCGAACTTGGCTATTTCGCCAAGCAATGGCGCGTCTATGGTCGCGAAGGCGAGGCATGCAGCTGCGGAGCGACCGTTCTGCGGCGTGTCGACGGCGGAAGATCGACTTTCTGGTGCGCCAAATGCCAGCGATGAAGGTTGACCGCAGGCGACACAGCCGTTAAGGGGCGCGCTTTCCCGGACGAGAGGCCCTGGTTTCGCGTCCATCCCGCATAGCAGAATTTCGAGGACGGCATGGCGAATACGCCACAGGCGAAGAAGCGTATCCGGCGCAACGCGCGTCGCGCGGACATCAACGGCGCTCGTGTGAGCCGTATCCGCACCTATGTGAAAAAGGTCGAGGCGGCGCTGGCCGCCGGCGACAAGGAAGCGGCTGCCGCCGCGCTGCGCGAAGTGCAGCCCGAGCTGGCCCGTGGGGTTTCCAAGGGCGTGCTTCACAAGAACACCGCAGCGCGCAAATTCTCGCGCCTCAACAAGCGTCTCGTCGCGCTCGGCTGAGCGCCGACGGACTGCTTGCAATATCCATGCGGGATCGACCCGTCGGATGAATATCCGGCGGGTTTTTTGCTGCGTGCCGACTCAATTGTTACGGTTGCGTGACTTTTGCGCTCGAATGTCTAGGGACTTCCGCGAGTCGCATCGCTCCAAAGCGGGACGAAGGCTGAAAAGTGCAATTTTTTCAGTGGGTTGTGAAATAATTTCACGGAAATCCTAGCTTCGTTGCGAGTCAACCGGGCATATTTCACTTTCTTTACGCCCGTGCTCTTGCCCGACTCAGAGCAGCGTTTCTACAACGATCCTCCCGGCGCGAAACTCTCGCTGCCGGGTACCAAATACAGAGCCTGAAGTGACAGCGGATGCGATTCCGGCTGCGGGGCGGCTTTGTGTCGAGAGCATGCCGGGAAATCGGCCGCAGACGAGGGGGTGAAACGCAGTGACGCAGGCGCGTACCTTGGAATCGGATACGATGAACCCGGTGGCGAAAGCCTGGGCGAGCGTGCGGGGCAATCTGCGCCGCTCGGCGGGACAGCGTTTGTTCGATCAATGGCTCAAGCCTGTCGAACTGATCGACGACGGCAATGTAGAGGCGATTCGCCTCGGCCTGCCGTCCGATTTCATGGCGCAATGGGTCCGCAATCATTATGCCGAGCGGCTGCTGCTCGAATTTCGCGGCGTGCTGCCCGGCGTTTCCAGCGTGACGATTGAGACGCTGGCCGATTCGCAACCGCAGCGCGTGCTGACCGCCGCCAGCAACGATGTCGGTAGCGATCGACGTGCTCCGGAAGCCGAAGCCCTGTCGGCAGCGGAAAGCAGCCGCTTCGATCCGCGCTTCACGTTCGATCGCTTCGTAGTCGACGGATCCAATCGCGTCGCATTCAACGCCTCCCGCGCGCTGGCCGAACCGGGCGCGCCGCGGTTCAGCCCGCTCTATCTTCACAGCACGACGGGGCAGGGCAAGACGCACCTGATGCATGCGATCGGTCAGGCGTTTCTGGCCGATAATCCCGGCATGTCGGCAATCTATATGCCTGCCGAGCGTTTCATGTTCGAATTCGTCCGTGCGTTGAAGGCGCGCGACACGCTGGCGTTCAAGGCGCGGCTGCGCGGCGCGGACCTGCTGATGATCGACGATCTGCAGTTCATCGGTGGCAAGGACGCGACGCAGGACGAGTTTTTCCACACCGTCAACGAGTTCATGGGATCGGGCAAGCGGCTGGTGTTCGCGGCCGATCGCGCGCCGCTGGCGCTCGAAGGCTTCACCCCGCAACTGGCCGGGCGGCTGGGATCGGGTCTGGTTGCCGACATCCGCCAGCCCGAACTGGAACTGCGCCGCGCGATCCTGCAGCGCAAGCTGGCCGATATGCCCGATGTCGCGGTGCCCGAGGAAGTGATCGAGCTGCTCGCGGCGCGGATCACGTCCAATATCCGCGAGCTCGAAGGCGCGCTCAACCGGCTGCTCGCCTATGCGCAGCTCAACGGCGAAGCGATCACGATCGATTTCGCGGTGCAGACGCTGGGCGAAGTGCTGCGCCATGTGCAGCGCCGCATCACGATCGACGAGATTCAGCGTGCGGTTTCCGCGCATTTCGACCTGAAGCAGCTCGACCTGATTTCGGAGCGCCGCGCAGTGGCGATCGCACGTCCGCGTCAGATCGCCATGTATCTGGCCAAGCGGCTGACGACGCGCTCGCTGCCGGAAATCGGACGCAAGTTCGGCAATCGCGACCATTCGACGGTGATCCACGCCGTCCGCCGGATCGAGGATCTGCGCGGCAAGGACGGCGAGATCGACGGTGCGGTCCGCACGTTGATGCGTAAACTGGAAGGCTGAGAAGTCCGCCTTTCCGAGGGTGTAGGTAAGCGTAAAGCGTTTTCGTTCCGTGGACCCCAGTGCCGCGGAACGGGGGGTGGGCGGCGCCTAGTGGCGAGCCTCTCTGCGCCGAACCCCGGAAAGCGCCGACGGAGGCACCCGACCCCCGCCGCTGCCGCTCACCCCATTTTTGCCGGCCGAGCTGGCTTGTTTGTCAAAGAGCGGACGCTGCACTGGCAGGCTTGTGCGATGGTGGACGGGAAATTCCCTCCCCGAGCCGAGCCCGGGGAGGGTGGAGTCAGATTTGCAGTCCCACCGCCTTTTGCGCCGCGCGCAGCGTGGGTTCGGCGAGCGCGTTCGCGCGTTCCGCTCCCTTGGCGAGATTGGCCTGCACTGCATCGCGATCGTCGAGCAATTGCGTCAGCCGGTCGCGGATCGGGCCCAGCACCGACACCGCCAGATCGGCAAGCGCGGGCTTGAACGATCCGAAGCCCTGTCCCGCAAACTCGCTCACCACGCTTTGCGGATCGCGATCCGAAAGCGCGGCATAAATTGTGACAAGGTTCTTCGCCTCGGGCCGTTCGGCCAGAGCGTCGACATTGTCGGGCAGCGGTTCGGGATCGGTCCGTGCCTTGCGGAATTTCTGCGCGATCGTGTCGTCATCGTCGATCAGGTTGATCCGGCTCATGTCCGAAGGATCGGACTTGCTCATCTTTGCCTGACCGTCGCGCAGGCTCATGATGCGCGGCGCGGCCTTCGAAATCAGCGGATCGGGCAGGGGGAACAGCTCTACACCGAAATCGGTGTTGAACTTGGTCGCAACGTCGCGCGCCAGCTCAAGATGCTGTTTCTGATCCTCGCCCACCGGGACATGCGTCGCCTGATAGACGAGCACATCGGCCGCCTGCAGCACCGGATAGGTGAACAGGCCGACGCTGGCGCCTTCGCGGTTTTTGCCCGCCTTGTCCTTCCACTGCGTCATCCGGTTGAGCCAGCCCATCCGCGCCGTGCCCTGCAAAATCCAGCACAGTTCGGCATGGGCGGGCACGCGCGCCTGATTGAACAGGATCGCGCGATCGTCGATCCCGGCGGCCATCAGCGTGGCGGCCATTTCGATGGTGGAGTTGGCAAGCTCTGCCGGGCTGACATTGCCGGTCAGCGCATGGAGGTCGGCAAGGAAGAACAGGCACTCTCCCCCCTGAAGCTCAGGAGCGCCCTGCATCGCCACCCATTGTTTGATGGCACCCAGATAGTTGCCGAGGTGGAGATTGCCGGTGGTCTGAATGCCGGAAACGACGCGCATATTCATCACTCCGCGCCCGATTGACCGTTCGACCGTTGGACCGGCCGCGGATCCCGTGCAGCGGGGGCGCCGCCGCTAATCATCATGCTCGGGATGCCGGCGCTGTAGCGGTGGGGAGCGACGGGGGGAAGTACGGACGGGGGCGGCAAATGCAGTGCCATGCGCGGCGGCCGGAGCCCCCGACCAAAAACCGCGGAAATGCGTATCAAGTTCGCACCGGTTCGCACTATCACGCGCGTGCACGCGCGCCGGGTGGAAGGGGCGTTCCGGTGGGTGCGAATCGCCTGAAGCATGTCGGCGAACGTCGCACAGCTCAGACCTTGTAGGACAGCGCCGATATTTTTCTTGAACCCCGGCCGATCCATGGTTTGATGGGCGGGTCGGTCGCGAGGGGGAGGCGATGTCGCGCGATTATAGCGCCACGCTGGCGCGCATGCAGCCCGAGGATCAGGCCGAAGGGCTATTCCCCGCCGCTGCCCAGATTGGCTTCGACAATTGCCTCGCCATTGTCGCCAAGGCGCTCGTCGAGATATTTCTTCCAGATCGACAATGCGTTTTCCGAGTTGGAAAAGAGCAGCGTCGCGCCCTGGCGATCGGGGAAGATCAGCGCCAGCGCCTTGATGCCATAATCACCGCCGGTGTGCTGGAGCGCGCGCGTGCCGTCGGGTAGCGCGATGACTTGCCAGCCCAGTCCCCAAGGGATCGCCCCGTCTGGCACCGGTCCCTGCGGCGTCATCATCGCGGCATCGAGTTCGGGCGACAGGCCCGCGCCGCGCGCGACCCAGCCGAGGAAACGGCCATAATCGCTCGCCGTGGTAAGCAGATTGGCTGCGGCATTGGCCTGATAGTGTCGCTCCTCCGCGATCGGCTGGCCCTGTTCGTCATGCGGGATGGCGTAGCGCGCGGCATCGACCGCATCGGACCAGACGAAATGCGTGTCGCGCATGCCGGCGGGTTCGAACACCCATTGGCGCGCAAGCTGCTCCAGCCCGACACCGAATTTTGCCTCCAGGGCCTTGCGGAGGATTTCGAATCCTTCGCCCGAATATTGCTGGTGCGTGCCGGGGGCATATTCGAACCGAAGTTTCTTGTCCTCGGTCAGATAGCGCCAGTTGGGCAGCCCCGAGCGATGGCTGAGCACCCAGCGTGTGGTGAGCTGTTCAAGGCGCGGGTCGCCCGCCAGGTCGGGATCGGTGAAATAGTGCGAGAGCGGCGCGTCGAGGTCCCAGAGCCCGGCATTGACGAGCCTGAGCGTCGTCATGGTCGTCACCGGCTTGGTCAGCGAAGCGACTTTGTAGATCGCGTCGACCGGCGCGGGATGCCCGGCAGATAGATTGCCGACGACATGAACCTGACGCAGCACGCCCTGTTCGACATCGGCGAACGCAACCGAGGGGATATCATGCTGTGCCAGCAGCGCGGACAGGCGGGCGTCATTGTCGAAAACGTGCGCCGGGAAATCGGCGAGGAACGTAGGTGGAGTGTCGCCCGTCGGAACATGATCATAGCTGAATGCCCGCTCAAGCTTCCAGCCGTCGGCCGTTTTCTCCCAGAAATGAAAGAAGAAGGCAGTGCCGGTGAGGTGAGACGATCCGTCCGCTTCGCGAAGGTAGAAGCTGTGCGCACCTTCCTGAATCACGCCATAAAGCACTCCATTATTATACATCGGATGGATGACAGTCGATTCGGGGGTCAGGCGCCGGATCGGCTTCGGGCCGTCGCCCCCGCAGATATTCGCCGTGAATTTCGCCATGAACGCGGCCTTGTCGAGATCCGGGCCGCCCTGATCGTGATAGAATTGCACGTCATCGGCGATAGCGTTGGAAAACGCCGCGACGTCGCATTGATTGAAGCCGCGATCGAACAGGATCGAATCCATCGCCAGTATCTGCTCGCGCAGCGAGGTTTCGCGGGGCGCGTCCTGCGCATCGGCTGCGCCCGGCATTGCCGTCGCGCAAAATAGAGTCAGTATCGCCATTGCCCAGGATCGCATCCGACCATCCGTTTCCGTGTTAGAGGCGTGCTGTGTTAGTGCAATAATACAGTTGTGGCAATCGCCAATCCCGGCAGCGCAAGCGGTGGAGACAAGGCGCGCCGACCCGCGAACCCGGCAGTGCCGCGAAGTTTCGTTTCCGAAATCTAAACCCTGTTCGAAGACAAGGGGCGTCGACCGGCAAGGGTCCGCGCGCGCATCCCGGCGCGGCGCACCCATGCCGCTGACTGGATTGCGGAGAGCGTCGCGCATGATTTCGGACTCGGAACTCAACGTCGTCGTCCTGGGGCTCGGCTATATCGGCCTGCCCACGGCAGCGGTGATCGCGCGTAGCGGCGCCAATGTGCTGGGCGTCGATGTGCATGCCAACGTCGTCGACACGGTCAATTCGGGCAAGGTGCATATCGAGGAGATCGACCTCGATGGTCTGGTGTCCGGTGTCGTCGCACGCGGCAAGCTGCGCGCGTCGCTGAAGATCGAACCCGCCGACGTGTTCGTCATCGCGGTCCCCACGCCCTTTGCCGAGGATCATGCACCGGATATCGGCTATGTGCTCAAGGCCGCGACCAATGTCGCCACTGTGCTCAAGGCCGGGGACATCGTGATCCTAGAATCGACCTCGCCTGTCGGCACCACCGAAGCGGTGAGCGACCTGCTGGCCGAATTGCGTCCCGATCTGAAGATTCCCGGCCATTGCACCGGCAGCGCCGATATCGCGCTTGCCTATTGCCCCGAGCGCGTGTTGCCCGGCCGCATATTGGTCGAGCTGATCGACAATGACCGCGTGATCGGCGGCATCACGCCGCGTTGCGCGCGCAAGGCGCTGCAATTCTATCGCCGTTTCGTACGCGGCGCGTGCGTCACCACCACCGCCAAGGCCGCGGAGATGACCAAGCTGACCGAAAATGCGTTTCGCGACGTCAACATCGCCTTCGCCAATGAATTGTCGATCGTGGCGGAGAAGATGGGTGTCGATGTGTGGGAAGTGATCCGGCTGGCCAATCGCCATCCGCGCGTCAACATCCTGTCGCCGGGCCCCGGCGTCGGCGGGCATTGCATCGCGGTCGACCCGTGGTTCCTGGTCCATTCGGCGCCCGACGCCACGCCGCTGATCCGCACCGCGCGCGAAGTGAATGACGGCAAGGTCGATCACACCATCGCGCGCGCCGAAGCGCTGCTGGAAACGATGCCGGGCGCGCCGGTCGCGTGCCTGGGCCTCGCGTTCAAGGCGAATATCGACGATTTCCGCGAAAGCCCGGCGATGAAGGTTGCCGCTGCGCTGGCGCAGAAACATGGCAGCCGTGTTCGCATCGTCGAACCCTATGCCCGCGAGCTTCCCGACGTCTTTGCCGATACCGGGGCCGAGCTGATCGATATCGATACCGCGATCGAAACCTGTCCGATGTTCGTCGTGCTGGTCGATCACGACGTCTTCAAATCGGTGCCGCTCGACGAACGTGCGGACAAGCTGGTCTATGACACGCGCGGCATCTGGCCCGATCAGGCGAGCCCGGCCGCCAATGCCGCGGCGCTTCGCCTCGCGAGCTGACGCGCCGGGTGGGAAGCCACTGGATTTGCGCGGGTCGATCGGGCACAGCCCGCCGCAATAGACTGTCGCGCATGCGCGTCGCGGCGCCGTGGGTCTTCCGCAAGCGGGGGAAGGGATGAATCTGGACGGGTTGCGCGTGCTGGTAACCGGCTCGGCTGGCTTCATCGGCTTCCACACCGCCAGCGAACTGCTGCAGCGCGGCGCGACCGTGCTGGGCGTCGATAATTTCGGTTCCTATTACGATGTTGCGTTGAAGGAAGCGCGCAACGACCTGTTGTCGAACCATCCGCGTTTCGCAGTCGCGCGGGTGTCGATCGACGATAGCGAAGCCTTTGGGGCGGTCTGGCGAGACTTTGGCCCCGATGTCGTGATCCACCTCGCGGCGCAGGCGGGGGTGCGGTACAGCATCGATCATCCGGAAAGCTATGTCGCGAGCAACATCATCGGCACTTTCAATGTGCTCGAACTCGCGCGGCACAATCCGCTCAAGCATCTGCTCGTGGCGTCGACCAGCTCGGTCTATGGCGCGAATACCGACATGCCCTTTGCCGAAACCCAGCGGACGCAGACTCCGGTCAGCCTCTATGCCGCGACCAAGGGTTCGACCGAGTTGCTGGGCCATAGCTACAGCCATCTGTTCGGCATCCCGGCGACCTTTTTCCGCTTTTTCACCGTCTATGGCCCCTGGGGCCGGCCTGACATGGCGTTGTTCAAATTCACCAAGGCGATCCTCGAGGACCGCCCGATCGATGTGTACAACAATGGCGAGATGGAACGCGACTTCACCTATGTCGCGGATCTGGTCGACGCCGTCGTGGCGCTGGTGAACTGCATCCCCGGCGCGCAGCCCGCGCTGGAGGGCGACAGCCTCTCTCCGGTCGCGCCGTTTCGTGTGGTCAATATCGGCGGCGGCACCCCGACCAGGCTGATGGACTATATCGCCGAGCTCGAGCGCGCGTTGGGCAGGCCCGCGATCAAGAATTTCATGCCGATGCAGCCGGGCGACGTGCTCGCCACCCATGCATCTTCGGATCTGCTGCAACGGCTGATCGGCAAGGTGCCGGAGACGCCGCCCAGCGAAGGCATCCCCGCCTTCGTCAAATGGTATCGCGACTTTTACAGCGCCTGATCGCGCGCAGTCGCGCCTTCGGGCATCAGTGGCGGATCAGAATCGCCTCCCAGTCGCCGTCCAGCGGGCGATCGCGTGAAGCGAGGATCGGGGGAATTTCGGGCAGCTCCGTCACCGTTTCCATCCGCGCCAGCTCATGCTCCATCGTCGCCACGCGGTCGCGCCAGTTCGGATGGGTGCGCGCGCGCAGGATTCCGCCGGCATATTCGGGGCCGAACCGTTTCCAATAGGTGATGGAGACCGCCGGATCATAGCCGGCATTGCGCAGCAGCGAGAGCGACAGGATATCGGCCTGAATCTCCGACTGCCGGAAATATTTCACGCTGCCGCCGAAACCCGACAACATGCCCCAGGCGACGCCGCGTTCTTCCAGTCGTTCACGATGGTGCAGCACATTATGCGCGAATTCATGCGCCACTACGGACGGCAGCCAGGATTCGGGGTATTCCTCGAGAAAGCGGGAACTGACCTGCACCATGGTGCCATCGGCGCTGGCGTCCATATCATCGGCAAAGCGTATTTCGAAGCGTGACCGGCAGGCCGGGACGGGGTGAATCGTGGTTTCGATCACTTCGCCGTTGCGCATCACCTTTACCGCGATGGGCTGGTCGGGCGGCAGGTCGGCAAGCGCGAGCTGCACCGCGACGAGCCGGTCGGTAGTGCCCGGTTCGCCACGGGTATCGGCAATCACGACCGGTCCGATCGCAAGGATCGAATCATTGGGCATCAGCCCCGCTGCCTCGGCCGGGCTGCCTTCGACAATGCCTTCGATCGCGACTTCGCTGGCAAAACCGAAATATTCCTTTGCCGCTTCGCGGTCGCCCGAATCGAACTGGTCGAGCGTGTGCAGCTGAATTCCCGTTGCCGGCTGGAGCCGGTCGCACAGCGCGACATTGGCCGTCGCCAGCCGATATCCGATCCGCGCCAGTTTCATTTCCACCGCGCGGAACGGTTCGAACGCAGCGGCGTCCTGTTCCGCCATGGCCTGGCCGGGAAATGCCGCGAGCGCAGCGAGCGCGGCGAATGCGGAGAGGATGTTCCGGAAACAACACTTGTACGAAAATGGCGTCATTTCGGCATTATCCCCCTATCTTGCACAATTGCAATTTGTGTAACCGCGCCTGATCTTCCAGTCGCGGGCAAACGCCGTGGAATCGTGACCGCCACCCGCTCATATTGTTCGAATCAGACGAAGTGCAGATGCTCGCCAGATTATTTTCCCGATCCCGCCCGCAACGCCAGGGGCCCTCGGCACAATTGCCGGAGGGGCAGCGCGTCTATGCGGTGGGCGATGTGCACGGGATGCTGGAGCAGCTTGAAGAGCTGTTGTCGCGGATCGAAGCCGACAATGAAGCGCGCGGACCGGCTCGAACCACCGTCATCTTTCTGGGCGACCTGATCGATCGCGGCCCCGATTCCGCGCAAGTGGTGGAGCGCCTGCGTGAGATTGCCGCGGCGAGCACGCCCGGCACGATCCGGTTCTTGTTGGGAAATCACGAGGAAGTCCTGCTCTCGGTGCTGAACGGCAGCGAAAAGGCGTTGCGCTTCTTCAATCGCATCGGCGGGCGCGAAACGCTGCTCAGCTATGGCATTCCGGCATCGGTGTACGCCAGCTGCGAATATTCCGAGCTGCTGGCGCGGGCACAGGCGGCGGTGCCGCCCGAACATGTCGAATTCCTGCGTGGGTTCGAGGATATGATCGTGCTGGGCGACTATGCCTTCGTTCATGCGGGCGTCGATCCCCGGCGCGCGCTCGACGAACAGGAAACGGCGCATCTGCGCTGGATTCGCGAGGAATTTCTGGATCATCGCGGCACGCTCGAAAAAGTCGTCGTCCATGGCCACACGGTGCGGGACGACGTCGAGCAGCTCGCGCACCGTATCGGCATCGATACCGGGGCATTTGCCGGCGGACCGCTGACGGCAATGGGGTTCGAAGGCCGGGATCGCTGGGTATTGCAGGCGCCGCCCCGCGCGATCTGAAGCATCGGCGAGCCACGCGGACGGAAGGGCGATCCACCGGTCGGCGGTGTACGATGTCAGCGATCAGTCGATGGTGATGCTATCCGGCATCCCCAGCGCCCTGCGCACTTCGCCTGCCGATCTGCCGGGCTTCAGCAACGCGACAAGGCTGTCCAGCGTGGCCCCTATCTCCAGCCGGTCGAGCAGGATTTCGCCGGGGCGGCGGCTCCAGCGCTGACGCAGCACATATTGGCCGCCCTGCGTCTCATAGATCCGCACGAAGCCGAGATCATGATAGTCGCCGTCGAACAATTTGCGCCCGACAAAGGCGAGATTGGGACCGGCCGGGTTTTCCAGCTCGATCGGTTCGAATGACTTTGCGGATCCCGTCACGAATTTGCCTTTCCGTCCGCGAATGGGCGATCGGCCACCGACCCTGAAGTGGCAACAGGGCCGGTGGCCTGTCTGCTGTGGGACGGGCTAGCGCCCGATGTCCCACAGCAGCATCACGATCAGGGAAATCAGCAATATCGCGACGCCCAGCACCATCCAGTTCCGCAGGACCGAATCGGTCCGGCGAAGATGCGTGGCGTGAAAGTCGCGATAGGCATCCCGCGCGTTTCCGGACGTGAGCAGAGCATGATCGAGCGCCGATGCATCGCGTTTGATGTATCGGACGATCCGATCGATCTCCGCCTGTGTCAGCGTGGAATGCCGAAGAAGCATCGCTTCAATCTCCGCGCGCCGTAGCTCGCGTTGCTGATCCCCGGAGTGCTTTTCGCGCATTCCGGTTCTCTTGATGAATAGGTTCGATCGCGCGGACAGCGCCGCGCGGCGGATCGATTCAGGCGCGCGGCGGTGCGTGCGCCGGCGGCGGGACGCCTTCGCTGGCGCCGAGGATCGCGACCGGAGCGGCGTCGGGTGTCCGGGTGGAGGCAACGGCGCCTACCGCCGAAAGCGGCGGAACAGCCGTGGATATCAGCGCCGGTGGCGTACCGTTGGGCGGATCGGGCAAGGGATCGGAGCGTGCCGCCAGCGCTTCCTGCGCCTGGCGCTGGGCGCCAAGCGTGACTTCGACCGTCGTGGGATTGAACGCAGAGCCGTGACGCACCCGATCGGGCAGGCTCACCGGCGTCAACGCATGCGCGACGATGCTCGCCAGAAGCAGGAAGGTCGCGGCAATCCGCAAACGCAAGGAGGTCGGGCGAGTCATGGCGCGGCAACGAATATAGTCATGCGCGCGCGCAGTGGAAGTGCGCGAAGGCCATGGGGTCAACCGCCCCGTCGCACCATCGCCTTGAGGTCGCTGATCAGATAGGCGCGGGTGATCAGGCAGGCGAGGCCGTAGATCGCTGCCCCGACGCCGACGAGCAGCAGCATGCCGAACGCGCGGATCCAGAAGCCGCCGGTGGTCCAGGGTTCGATCAGCTGTTCGCCGAACCACAGCGCAACGCCCATCAGGATCGCGGCGAGCGCGAGGCGCGGGACGCGGCGCCGCAGGCGCGCATCGGCAGTGAAATGGCCGCGCTTTCTGAGCGTCCAGTAGAGCAGCACCATGTTGATGCACGCCGACAGCGCAGTTGCCAGCGCGGGACCGATATAGCCGATGGTGGGAATGAGGATCAGGTTGCCGACGATGTTCGCGACCACTGCGATCATCGCGAACCGCACCGGTGTGCGGGTGTCCTCACGCGCATAGAAGCCCGGTGTCAGCACCTTGATCAGGACATAGGCCGGGAGGCCGATCGAAAAGGCGGCAAGCGTCATTGCCGTGGCGCTGGTATCGGCGGCGTCGAACCGGCCGTGCTGGAACAGGGTGCGGATGATCGGTTCGGCGGCGACCATCAGTGCGACCATGGCGGGCAGGGTGAGGAACAGCGCCAGTTCGATCCCGCGATTCTGCATCGCCATCGCTTCGGCGTCCTTGCCCTCGCCCAGCTGGCGCGAAATCGTGGGGAGCAGGATGGTGCCGAGGCCGATCCCGATCAGGCCGAGCGGCAGCTGATTGAGGCGATCGGCATAATAGATATAGCTGATCGCACCGGGGGCGAGCAGGCTGCCCGCCAGCGCAGTGGAGATGAGGAGGTTGATCTGGACCGCGCCCGCACCGGCGGCGGCGGGCAGGATCAGCTTGAACAGCTGGCCGATATCCTTGTCGATGCGCGGGATGCGCAGGCGCAGCCTCACGCCCGCGCCGCGACATGCCCAGATCAGCCAGCCGAGCTGAAGCGCGCCGCCGACCGTGACCGAGATCGCCTGAACCCGCGCGGTTTCATAGGCGTCGGTGCCGTGAAAGAACCACAGACCGGAGATCATCGCGATGTTGAGCAGCACCGGGGCGGCGGCATTGACCCAGAAGCGATTGAGCGAATTCAATATGCCGCCGAGCAGCGAGACGATGCTGATCAGCGCGAGATAGGGAATGGTGATGCGCGAAAGCGTGACGGCATAGGCGAATTGTTCCGGCGTCGGATCGTTGAACCCGCCCGACAGCGCCCAGGTGATCGGCCATGCGGCGGCGATCATGACGATGGTGAAGAGGATCAGGACCGGCAGCAGCACGGCCATCGCCCGCTCGGCGAAATCGAGTCCCGCAGAAAGCTCGCCATTTTCGGCGACGCGGCGATTGAACATCGGAATGAACGCAGAGGAAAAAGCACCCTCTGCGAACAGCGCGCGGAACATGTTGGGCAGGCGGAAGGCGACAAGGAACGCGTCCGACGCAAAGCCCGCGCCGACAAAGGTCGCCTGCAGCGAATCGCGTACCAGCGCGAGTACGCGGCTTACCAGCGTGAGGCCGCCGACCGATCCCAGCGTCTTTGCGAGATTCATCGGTCAGCGGCCTCCGCCGGATTGTGGATCAGGCCTGGCCGACGCCTTCGCCGGTCGGAGCGTTCTGCTGATCGCGTTCGGCGCGCTGCTGAAGATAGAGCGCGTTGAAATCGATGGGTTCGAGCATCAGCGGCTGGAAACCGCCGTCGCGGACGGCATCGGCCAGCACGCGGCGCGCGAAGGGGAACAGGATGCGCGGCGCTTCGCCGAGCAGGAACGGTTCGATATGTTCCTGCGGAATGTTGCGCAGGCCGAACAGGCCGCCATAGGTGAGGTCGACCAGAAACGCGGTCTGGCCTTCGATCTCGGCCCGGACCTCGATCTTCAGCGCGACTTCATAGGCATCGTCGCCGACCTGATTCGATCCGATGTTGAACTGCACGTCGAACCCGGGCTGGCCCTGCTTCTGGAAAATTCCCGGTGCGCCGGGATTTTCGAACGACATGTCCTTCACATATTGCGAAATCACGCCCGCGACAGGGCTGGTATCGGCGCCATTGGGCTGGGGGGTGCCGGTCGGATCGGCACTGGCGGTCTCAGCCATCGAAAAATCCTTCTTGTCTCTACGGAAAACCTTGCGCGCAGGCGCGTTTGGTAATTGGTCGCCGCGCGTAGCAGGCGGTTCGCGCCAGTTCAACGGCGCACTGCTGCGCATATTTGAAACAATCGCCGCAAAGGCCTATGTACGCGTCAAAGGTTTCGGAGGCATGGTGTCCACTTTCTATATCGTCCTGTTCGCTATGGTCGCGGCTTTTCTGGCGTTGCGCCTCTATTCGGTACTCGGCAAACGCACCGGGCACGAGCAGCAGCCGCTGCCCAAGGCAGCCGAGGAGCGCCCACCGGTGCAGCCGATGCCGCGCACGATCGACGTGCCCGCCGAACCGCGTGAGCCCCAGAACGGAGCGGTCGATCCGGCAGCGCGCTCCGGCGTTGCCGCCGTGATCAATGCCGATTCGAACTTCGATGTCGCGCAATTCATCGACGGCGCGAAATCGGCCTATGAGATGATCCTCAAGGCGTTCTGGTCCGGGGACGAGGAAACGCTGAAATGGCTGGTCGAGGATGACGTGCGCGAGGGTTTCTCCGCCGCTATCGCCGAACGCAAGGAGGCCGGCCACACGCTCGACAACCGCCTGATCTCGATCGAGACGGCGAAAATCGTCGATGCAAGCGTCGAAGGGCGCAATGCCCGGATCGCCGTGCGCTTCGATGCGGATATCGCCGCGGTGACGCGCGATGCCGACGGCAATGTCGTCGCCGGTTCGATGAGCGACGCCGTCGAAACGCACGATATCTGGACGTTTGCGCGCACGCTGCGCAGCGACGATCCCAACTGGAAACTCGCGGAAACCGACGAAGCCTGATCGTTTCGGTCGGATGACAGGGGGGCGACGCATGCGCGCATGGGGTGTGGCGGCAGTGGCGATGCTGCTGAGTGCCTGTTCGGGATCGCTGGTCCCGCCGGGCACCGGATATGGATCGGCGCCCTATGGCGGTTCGCCCAATGCGCCGGTCAACGAAGTGCCGGTGCGCCAGCCCACCCCCGCCACACCGATTCCCGCCGTTCCCGCGCCGCCCGCACCCGCGGGCGCCGATGTCGCGGCCGGATCGGGCGTTGTCGCGGGGCCGAGCGTTGCGTCGCTGCCGATCAGTAGCGACGGCGCGGCGCGCGCGCTTGCCGCCTATCGCACCAGCTGCGGTTCGCTGAGCCGTCGTACCGATCAGTCGGGCCTGACCCAGCCCGCCGACTGGGCAGTATCGTGTCAGGCCGCGCAGAACTGGCCCGCGAATGATGCGCGCAATTTCTTCGCCCGCTATTTCGAAGCGGTGCAGATCGCCGACGGGGCGGCGTTCGCCACTGGCTATTACGAACCCGAAATCGCCGGTTCGCGTGAGCGGCGACCGGGATATGACGTGCCGATCTATGGGAAGCCCGACGATCTGATCGATGCCGATCTGGGCGCGTTTTCCGACGATCTGGCCGGCAAGAAGATTCGCGGCCGGGTGGAGGGCAGCAATTTCGTGCCCTATTACGACCGCGCCGCGATCGAGGATGGCGCGCTTTCGCGGCGTGGCCTCGAAATCGCCTGGGCGCATGACCCGGTCGAGCTGTTCTTCCTGCAGGTCCAGGGTTCGGGCCGGTTGCGGTTGCCCGATGGCGGTGTGATGCGGATTGGCTATGCCGGTCAGAATGGCCGCAGCTATACCGGTATCGGCGCGCTGATGCGCGATCGCGGGCTGCTGGCGCCCGGACAGGCGAGCATGCAGGGCATCATGCAATGGCTGCGCGACCACCCCGCCGAAGGACGCGCGATCATGCGCGAAAACAAGAGCTGGGTCTTTTTCCGCGAACTGACCGGGCCGGGCCCGCTGGGCGCGATGGGCTATGCCGTCACTGGCCAGACGAGCGCGGCGGCGGACCCCAAATTCGTGCCGATGGGCGCGCCGGTGTTCCTGTCGATGGATCGTACCGACGCGACCGGCCTGTGGGTGGTTCAGGACACCGGCGGCGCGATCAAGGGCGCCAACCGCTTCGATACCTTCTGGGGCGCAGGGGATGATGCCCGTGCGATTGCCGGCGGCATGTCCGCGCGGGGGACGGCGTTCCTGCTGTTGCCAGTCGGTACGCTCGCGCGGTTCGGCGGACGGTGAGCCGATCCGGGCGGCGACTGGCGCCCGAGGAAGCCGCGCTCTGGAACCGGGTGATCGACTCGGTGCGACCGCTGCACGACACCCGCAAGCCCCGGATCACCGCCGATTCGCTGCCCGATCCCGCTCCGGAACCGGCGCGCGCGCTGCGCCAGCCGCAACAACATGGGCATCGTCCTGCACCCGCATCGGTGCCGCCGAAACGTGCGATTCCGGCGCAGGCTACGCTCGATGCAAGCTGGGACCGGCGGCTGTCGCGCGGGCTGGTGGCGCCCGACAGCAGCATCGATCTGCACGGTCACACGCTCGACGGTGCCTATGACCGGCTCGACCGCGGGCTGGCTTTCGCCATCGCCCGGGGGGACCGGGTGTTGCTGCTGATCACCGGCAAGCCGCCGCGCGCCGATGCCGAGCGGCCCTATGCGCGCGGTGCCATCCGCGCTGCCGTGAACGACTGGCTCGCCGCCTCGCGCCATGCCGACCGGATCGCGGCGGTGCGCGGCGCGCATCCGCGCCATGGCGGGCATGGCGCGCTATATATTGTGTTGCGCCGTCCCCGCCCGGCACCATCAAAATCTTAACTCTTGTCTGGCAATCAGCGGTCCATGGATGCTGCGTCATGCGCAGGACGGATGGGGGATTGGTCGGACAAGGTGGAAGGCTTTTCGCTCAAAAGTCGCGCTATCGCTTTTGCAATGTGCGCCGGCGCCGTGGCCTTTATCCTGGCGCTGACGGCGACGTCGCACGGCATGCTGAGCATGGACAGCGCGGCGCGCGCGCTGATCGTCGCGATCATTTGCGGAACAATGTGCTGGGCCTCGGCCGAACGCACGATTTCGGCCACGGCTGGAGCGATCGATGCTGCCATCGAGCGGCTTTCGCGCGCGGCGAATGGCGATCTTGAAAGCGAGATACCTGAAGAGGTTGCCGCATGCGTGCCGCCGCTGGCGACCGCGATGACGCGGCTGTTCAGCCAGCTTCACGCCAATTTCGAAAGCGTCCAGCGACTGGCGATGTTCGATCCGGTTACCGGCCTGCCCAATCGCACCAATTTTCGCCGTACCGTCGAACGGATGCTGACCGAATTGCCGCCCGATGCCGTGGCCGGCCTTTATTTTATCGACCTCGACAAGTTCAAGACGGTCAACGACACGCTGGGCCATGCCACGGGCGACATGTTGCTGGGCATGGTGGCCAACCGGTTGCGCGCCGTTGCCGAACGCTACGCTGCCGAGCATGCGGGGCGCCAGCCGCTGATCGGGCGTCTGGCCGGCGACGAATTCACGATGTTCTTCCCCGAATTGCCGAACATCCGCGACGCCGAACGGCTGGGGCGGGCGATGCTGTTCGCGCTTTCCGAACCGTTCGACCTTGCCGATCAGCAGGTCGAGATCGGCGCTTCGATCGGGATCGCGCTGCGCCCCGAACATGGATCGAACCTGACCGATCTGATGCGCGCCGCCGATGCCGCCATGTATCACGCCAAGGGGCAGGGGCGCGGTCGCGCCGAGCATTTCACGGACATATTGGCGGCAGAGATTGCCGAACGGGCGCAGCTGGAAAGCGATTTGCGCGATGCAGTCGACAAGCAGCAATTCGCGCTTGTCTATCAGCCGCAGCTGAGCGCCGCCAACGGACACATCGTCGCGGCCGAGGCGTTGCTGCGGTGGCGCCATCCCGACGGGCTGAAAATGCCCGGCGCCTTCATCGATCGCGCCGAGGAAATCGGCCTGATGGTCGAAATCGGCGAATGGGTGGTGACCAATGTCGCCGAGACGATCTCACGCTGGAGCAAGCTGGGCGTCGAGCAGCGGCTGGCGATCAATATCAGCCCGCGCCAGCTGGACCACGCGTCCTTTTTCCGCCGGTTGCGCGAAGCGATGCATGCGGCGTCGGCTCCGGCATCGCTGCTGGAGCTCGAGATTACCGAAACGCTGGCGATGCATTGTTCCGACGATGTGATTGATGCGATTGCCGAGTTGCGCGCGGATGGCGCGATCATCGCGATCGACGATTTCGGCACGGGCTATACCAATCTGACCCGGCTGCGCGAATTGCCGGTCGATCGCATCAAGCTGGACCAGAGCCTGATCCGCCATGTCGCCGACAGCCGCGAAGCACGTGCGATCGCGCAGGCCGTGATCGGGCTGGTGCATGGGCTGGGCCGCGAAGCCGTTGCCGAGGGGATCGAGACCCAGGCTCAGGCCGAAGTGCTGCGCGTGATCGGATGCGACGCGCTGCAGGGCTATGTCTTTGCCCAGCCGATGGCCGAATCCGAATTTCTGAGCTGGGTGCGTCAGCCCAATGTGCAGGCGCTGCGCGCCTGATCAGGCGAAAGCGCGCGCAATTATTTCCGCGTAGACATCGGTGAGCGCATGCAAGTCGCGCAGCGCGACGGCTTCGTCGAGCTTGTGCATCGTTGCGTTGAGCAGACCGAATTCGATCACCGGGCAAAGCGCCACCAGAAAGCGCGCGTCTGAAGTGCCGCCGCTGGTCGAAAGCTCCGGCGTGATGCCCAGCTTCGCCTCGATCGCGCCTGACACCAGATCGGAGAGCGTGCCGGGTTGCGTGAGAAAGGCCTCGCCCGATATTCGGGCTGTGATTTCCGCTTCCGGAGCATGGCGCAAAATCACCGTGCGGATACGCTCGACCAGGTCGGCGCCCTGGTGCAAGGCATTGAAGCGGATGCTCAATCGTGTCGCGGCGCTGCCGGGGATGACATTGACGCTCCCGCCATGCGTTGCGAGTTCGGTGATTTCGATGTTGGACGGCTGGAACCACTCCGTCCCCGAGTCGAGTATGATCGCATCGATTTCCGCCAGCGCGCGCGCCAGCTTCGGCGCAGGATTGTCCGTCAGATGCGGATAGGCGACATGGCCCGAATGGCCCGGGACGGTGATCCAGAAATTGACCGATCCGCGTCGTCCGATCTTGATCGTGTCGCCAAGCCGCGCGACCGATGTCGGCTCGCCCACCAAACAAAGATCGGGCCGTAAGCCGCGCTGATTCAGCCGATCGATGATCGCACGTGTGCCGAAAATGGCCGGACCTTCTTCGTCCCCGGTAATGAGCAGGCTGATCGTGCCGTTCACAGGCGTTCGAGCCACTGCGGCGACAAAGGCGGCTATCGCGCCCTTCATGTCCACCGTGCCGCGACCGAAGAGTAGGTCTCCGCGGATTTCGGGCGTGAACGCTCCCCCTGTCCAGCCTTCGCCGCCCGGCACGACATCGAGATGTCCGGCAAAAGCGAAATGGCGTTCTCCTTCGCCCCGGATCGCGATCAGATTTTCGACAGGACCATCGGGCGCCTCGCCGCAAATGAAACGCTCCACGGCGAACCCCAGAGGTGTCAGCGCCAGTTCCAATGCGTCGAATACGGCGCCGCGCGCGGGAGTAACGCTCTCGACACCCACAAGCTTCTTGGTAAGTTCAACCGTATCAATCAAGTCGGGCTCCTGAATTCGACGATGTTTGTACTGGTGGGAATCCTCACGAGACGGCTAACAGCGTGGATCGTCCGGGGGGAAGGGAATGACAGGATTCATCGGGGACTGGCTTGCGATACAACGGCGCTACATCCCGCGCCGGGGCAATGGCAATCCCTGGGTCGAAGGATTGCGTAAGCAGGGCTATCATATTGAGCCCAACGCCTTCTCCACTGTTCAGGTCGCGGCGATGCGCGCGGCGGTTCCCAATCTCGAAACATTGCGTGATTCGCCCGACGAGACCGGCACGCGCCTGTTGCACGATGCCCGCAACCTGCCCGAGTTTGGGACCTTTTTCGAGGATATCCGCATCGCCGCTGCGGTGCGGGAAATTATAGGCGCCGAAGCGACGATGCTGCGCTCGACCGTCCAGCTTCGGTATCAACTCGGGCGCACCGGATCGTTCGATCAGTTTTTTCATTTCGACAGTTGGCGGCACCGGATCAAGTGCTTTCTCTATCTCTCTGATGTCGGACCACAAAACGCGCCCTTGATATATGCGCCGACCACGCACCGGCGACCGTTTCGCCTGGCGCGCGATCTGGAAATTCGGCGACATACGGCGACCCAGGACAATTCCTATCTCGCCGATCTCGAGAGCCAGTTTGTCGGCGCACTGTTTCCCCATCAGGCGCAGCGGATGTTTCATCGGCTGGCGATCCGTCCGGTCGAACTCACCGGGTCCGCCGGAACGCTGATATTGTTCGACGCACGCGGATTTCACCGGTCCAAGCCGCTGGAGGCAGGATGCAGGACGATCCTGTCGAGTTACTGGATCAAGCAGGGAGAGCATATATGAGCGGCGGGACGCCGGACTGGGTCGATTACGCGCAGTTGCTGATCGCGACGGTGAATGTCGGCGTGACCGCTGCAATCGCCGTGAGCGTTGCGAAGGGCGCGCGCAGGAGCGAACAGGTCCAGAACCTCGCTGCGGTGTACGAGCAATGGTACAAGAAGAAAGAACTCAGCATGACGATCCCCGCGATCACGCGGGCGGATGCGGAAATCTATGTCGACCAGAAGCTGCCCACCAATGTTCAGATCGAACGCCATCAGGTTTATATCTGGAAGGTGCTCATCGTCGATGTGTTGTTCAACAGCTATGTCGCAATGAAGAAAGGCGCCTATCCCAAGGAGGTGTTCGACGAGGATATCGCCTCGCATTTCGGTGCGTTGGCCAAGCATGATCCCTTGGCGATCAAGGAGATCATCGAGACGCGAGGGTATGTCGGCGAGGGGCTGGTGGGCGAATTCAATGCCATCGTGACGCGGGAACTGGCGAAATATCTGCCTGAGCCCTCGACCACGTCAGGCGATGACGAGGATGGCGCATGATGCCCAAGCTCGATCTCGATACAATCCCTTTGACGAATGCGACCGGCTATCCCGAGCCGTTCGATCAGCCGGTGGCTGGGCGCTGGTATCGGCGGCTCGCGCCCGCTGGCGGCCTGACGCATATGGGCGTCAGCCATGTCACGCTGAAACCCGGCGCATGGTCGTCGCAGCGCCACTGGCACGCCGATGAGGATGAATTTGTCGTCATGCTGTCGGGTGAGGCGGTGCTGATCGAGGATGACGGCGAAACCGTGGTCGGGCCGGGCGACTGTATCGCCTTTCCGGCAGGCGCGGAGAACGGCCACCATCTGCAAAACCGCAGCGATCGTGACTGTGTGTTTATCGCGATGGCGGCGGGGCCGAAGGACAAGGGCGGGAGCTATCCCGATATCGACATGGTGTTTCGCCCCGACGGATATTTCCACAAGGACGGCACGCCCTATGGCGCCAGGCGGACGCCCTGAAAACGCGCGAACCGGCGGAGGCTGGAGCATGACCAAATACCTGATTTCCTTCCCCAGCGAAGCGATGGTGCTGAGCGAAGCCGATCTGGAAGCGGCCGGTCGCGATTCGCGCGCGGTGATCGCGGCGGCAAAGGCGGCGGGCGTCTATGTGTTTGCCGGCGGGATCAACGAAGGTGTCGAGCCGGTAAAGGTCGCTGCGGACGGTGCAATCTCAGCCGAACTTTATCCGGGCAGCCAATTGGCGGGCGGTTTTGCGGTGTTCGAACTGCCGAACCGCGAAGCAGCGGTGATATGGGCCTCGCGGCTCGCCGCAGCATGCCGGTGCGATCAGGAATTGCGCGAATTCATGTACGATCCTGCGAGTTAGCTGCGGGCGTTCAGCCGTCGTCGCTGTCGCGCTCCGACTTGTCCTTGCCGCGGTTCGCATTCGCCATTGCCGCGCCGATCGCGACACCCAGTGCGATGCCGACCGCGATATTGTCCATCGCCACGCCCAGCGCGATGCCGACACCGATGCCGATGGCGAGTTTCGATCCGTCCACGGCCTCTCTCTCCCTTATTGCGCCGGGGTTTCGAACTGTTCGATCACCCAATCCTCTTCCTGCGCTTTCGCGATCCAGTCCTGCATGAAAGGGTGCTGAAGAACTGCGTTCATATAGGCAGGCGCGAAGCGGGGGATGGGGAGCGAATAGGTGACGATCCGCGTCACCACTGGCGCGAACATGATGTCGACTGCCCCGAATTCGCCGAACAGGAAATCGCCGTCCTTGCCGAAGCGCGCGCGGGCCTGAGCCCATAATTCCATGATCCGGCCCAGATCCTGGACCACGTCGGTGTCGGGTTCGCGGGGCGGATAGACCTGGCGGATGTTCATGCTGTGCTTGCGGCGCAGCGCCTGATAGCTCGAATGCATCTCCGCCGCCATCGACCGCGCCATGGCGCGCGCCGCCGGATCGGCGGGCCAGAATTTGTCGCCGCCCGAAGCCTCGTTCAGATATTCGACGATCGCCAGACTGTCCCAGACGACGATGTCGCCATCCCATAGGATCGGCACCTTGCCCGAAGACGGCGCGAATTCGTCGCCTTCGCGGCGCTTGTCCCAATTGGCGTCATAGAGCGGGACGACCACTTCCTCGAACGGCAGGCCCGATTGCTTGCAGGCGAGCCAGCCGCGCAGCGACCAGGACGAATAGGCGCGATTGCCGATGATGAGCTTGAGCATGATCGAGAGCTAACCGCCCCGGCGGTGCGCGGCAACCGCCGAACCGGTCAGTGTTGCGGGACGATCAGATATTTCTCGCCCGTAGCCATCCGCGCATAGGCGCGCAGCGTATCGGGATCGAGCGCCTGAGTGAGGCTGATCTCCTGCGTGAAATTGCTCGCAAAGGTCGTGGTCAACTCGGCTGCAACGCGTTCGCGGATGCGCTGATTGGCTTCGGGCCCCGCCTTGGCAAGGAAATGGGGGAGGAGATAGCCGCTGACGCCCCATGCCAGGCCCACCGAGCGCGGGATGCTGACCGGTGCGCGGTCGAGCAGACCATAGACATAGACCTGTTTGTGCCGCGCCGAGCCATAGCGGCTATAGGGCTGGCCGCGCGTCTGGGCGGTTTCCATCGCCAGAACGAGTTCGCCGGTCAGCTTGCCGCCAACGGCATCGAAGGCAAGCGTGGCATCGGTCGCCGCACAGGCATCCGCCAGCGTCGTGCGGAAATCGTCCTTCGAGCTGTCGGCGATATAGCGGACGCCCAGATCGCGCAGGATCGCCGCCTGTTCGTCGCTGCGGACGACCGCGATCAGCGGCACGCCATCGTCGCGACAGATGCGCGCGAGCATCTGGCCCAGATTGGATGCGGCGGCGGTGTGGATGATCGCCTTGTGTCCCTCCATCCGCATGGTTTCCACCATCGACAGCGCCGTCAGCGGATTGACGAAGGCAGCCGCAGCGGCGCGCGCAGGCGTCCCTTCGGGCAGCGGCAGCACTTCGGACGCGCGAACGACGCGGTGGGTGGCATAGGTCGATCCGCCGAACAGCGCGACGGTACGCCCCATATATTGCTGCGCATCCGGCCCCGCCGCGATCACCGTGCCTGCGCCTTCGACGCCGACGGGCATCGATTCGCCGCTGCGCGCCGCCACGCTGGCGACGGCGGCTTCGGGGATGGTGAAGCGCAGCACGGGGCGGTCCGGCGTGCCGCCCGCTTCCAGCGTCGAGACATCCGCGGGGCCGAGCAGCAGGCCGAGATCGGAGGGATTGATCGGAGCCGCTTCCATCGCGACGACCAGCTGGTCGCCGGTGGGCGCTGCGATCGGCACCTGTTCCAGCGACAGGGTGAGCTTGTCGCCCTCAACCAGCGAATGGAGTTCCAGGGCGTTCGCCGGAAGCGTCATGCGATATCCTCTCTTTTGATTTTCGCCGCCGTCATTCCATTACCGCAAGCAGCTTGTCCAGCGTTGCCGGATAGCTGCGGATGCGCGCTCCGGTAGCATTGGCGATCGCATTGGTGATCGCGGCTCCCGCACCCGAAATGCCCAGTTCGCCGATCCCCTTCGACTGAAGCGGGCAGGCCTGATCGTCGCGTTCCTCAAGGAAATGCACCTCGATCTGAGGCACGTCGAGATTCACCGGCAGATGATATTCGGCCAGATCGTGATTGACGATATGGCCGTCGCGCAGGTCATGGACCAGCTCTTCGGTCAGCGCGGCGCCGATGCCGAACGTCATCCCGCCGATACATTGCGAGCGCGCGGTTTTGGGGTTGAGGATGCGTCCGGCAGCGAAGGTGCCGAGCATCCTGCGCACGCGCACTTCGCCAGTAACGCTGCTGACCCCGACTTCGGCGAAGAAGGCGCCATAGGCGGCCTGTGCATAGTCCTTGCTGGTCTTGCCGGGTTTGAAAATGCCGGTTGCTTCCAGCGGGCCCGCACCCATCACGTCGCGCAGGGGAATGCGGCGATTGTCGAGAATGATGTCGCCGTCGCGCAGCACCAGTCCGTCCGCGACAACGCCCAGCCGATCGGCCAGCTGGCGGCGCAGCGCATTGCACGCCTCCAGAACGGCAGAGCCGCTCGACGAAGCGCCCCAGCTGCCGCCCGATCCGGGCCCGGGGGGCAAATCGGTATCGCCGAGCACGACCCGCACCCGATCGCGCGGCAGGCCCAGCATGTCGCCCGCAATCTGGCCGAGCACGGCATAGGTGCCGGTGCCGATATCGGTCATATCGGTTTCGACCACGGCGTCGCCGCTCGTGGTCAGCGTGACGCGCGCTTCCGCCTGCGAGGTGATGTTCTTCCGCGCCGCGCTGGAAACGCCCATGCCGATCAGCCATTCGCCGTCGCGGATCGTGCCCGGCGTCTTGCTACGTTTCTCCCAACCGAAGCGTCGCGCGCCTTCGTCGAGGCATTCGGCAAGCATCCGCGAGCTGTAGGGAATATCCTGTTCGGGATGGCGATCGGGCAGGTTGCGCTTGCGCAGTTCGATCGGATCGATGCTCAGCCGCTCGGCGAGTTCGTCCATTGCGTTTTCGAGCGCGAGCATGCCGACCGCTTCGCCCGGCGCGCGCATCGATCCCGCGCAGGTGCGGTTCACGCGTGCGATTTCGTGGCCGATGCGCCGGTTTTCGCCGCCATAGAGGAAATGCGTCGCCTGACCCACCGGCTCGGAAAAGCTCTCATCGGGCAGGTTGGAGACGCGATATTCGTGTGCGATGCCGGTGAGGCGCCCGTCCGCATCGGCGGCAAGCCGCACCCGCTGACGCGTTTCGGATCGTCGCATCGTCGCTTCGAAGACCTGCTGGCGGCTCATCGCGACTTTTACCGGCCGACCGATCTCGCGCGCGGCGATCGCCGCTGCCACCGCTTCGGGCGAAATGCCCAGCTTCGCGCCAAAGCCACCGCCGACATAGGGCGCGAGGATTCGCACATTTTCGGGATCGATGCCCAGCGCATCCGCCAGTTCGTTGCGGTTATATTTTAGCATCTGATAGCTGCCCCACAACGTCAGCTTATCGCCATCCCATGCGGCGACCGATGCGTGCGGTTCCATCGCCGCGCTGTTCTGGGCAGGCGTGGTGTAGGTGGAATCGACCGTGGCATGGGCATCGGCAAAGGCGCGATCGAAATCGCCCTGATCGAGCTGCTTGGCATCGGGACGTTCGATAGTCGCTGCGTCGGATTCGGGGTCGAACACGCCGTCTGCCTCGGGAGCATAGCGCAGCGCCAGCGACTGGGCGGCATGGCGCGCCTGTTCAAAGCTTTCCGCCACCACCAGCGCGACCGGCTGGCCCAGATAGGCGATGGTTTCGGCGCCCTGCACTGGGGCTTCATTTGCAGTGCCTTGGGCCGGGTTGCGCAGGAACCGGTCGCCCGAAAACACGCCGAGGATGCCGGGCAGGCCGCGCACGGCCTCGTCGCCCAGCGCCGTCAGCGTCCCTTTCGGAATCGTCGCGCGGACAAGCACGCCATAGGCGCAATGTTCGGGCATATATTCATGTGCATAGGTGGCGCGACCGCTGACCTTCAGCGGCCCTTCCGGACGATCCAGCGGGGCGCCGGTCAGATCCTGCGCCATATGATCGAGCAGGTTGCGCGGATCGGGCGCGTCCATGACGAATTCGCTGCTCATGCCGCAACCTCCAGTTCGCACGCCTCGCCCAGCACTGCCGCGAGCGTGCGGCGGGCGAGCGGTATCTTGAAATCATTGCTTCCCTGACCCTGCGCCGCATCGACCAGCAATTCGCTTGCCAGCGCGAACAGCTCGCGCGCGGGCGCTTCGCCGATCAGCATCGTTTCGATCCGTGTGTCGCGCCAGGGGAGCGGCGCGAGCCCGCCAAAGGCCAGCGCGGCATCGGCGATCACGCCGTCTTCGATACGGATCGCCGCCGCGACGCTGACCAGCGCAAAGGCATAGGAGGCACGATCGCGCACCTTGCGATAGAGATGCCGTCCGCCACGCGGCGGGGGCAGGCGGACCGCGCGGATCAGCTCGCCGGGCGCCAGTACCGTTTCGATATGCGGGGTGTCGCCCGGCAGGCGATAGAAATCGGCGATGGGAATTTCGCGGCTGCCGCCGTCGGGCGCGAGCGTTTCGATGCGGGCATCAAGTGCGCGCATCGCCACCGCCATATCGCTGGGATGGGTGGCGATACACTGATCGCTGGCGCCCAGAATCGCGTGGATGCGATTGAAGCCGCCGATCGCCGCGCAGCCGCTGCCCGGCTGGCGTTTGTTGCACGGCATGGCCGTGTCATAGAAATAATAGCAGCGGGTGCGCTGGAGCAGGTTCCCCCCAGTCGTCGCCTTGTTGCGCAACTGTCCGCTGGCACCGGCAAGCAGCGCGCGAGAGAGAACGGCGTAATCGCGGCGAATGCGCGGATCGGCGGCGAGATCGCTATTGGGTACGAGTGCACCGATGCGCAGTCCGCCGTCTTCGGTTTCCTCGATCTCACCCATATCGAGACGGCTGATATCGACCAGCCGGGTCGGCGCCACCACTTCCAGCTTCATCAGGTCGAGCAGATTGGTGCCGCCGGCGATAAAGGCAGTGCCGGTTTCGGCGCCATCCGCTGTGGCCTGCGCGGCGGAGGCGGGGCGGCTATAGTCGAACGGCCTCACTTGCCGGCTCCCGCAACTTCGCGGATCGCATCGACGATATTGGGATATGCGGCGCAGCGGCAGAGATTGCCGCTCATCCGTTCGGATATTTCGGCGTCGGTTGGATCCGGCGCGGTTTCCAGATCGGCGGACACATGGCTGGGCCAGCCCTGCTGAAGCTCGTCGAGCATCGCAGTTGCGGAGCAGATCTGACCGGCCGTGCAATAGCCGCACTGAAAGCCGTCGTGCCGGACGAATGCCGCCTGCAGCGGCGACAGGTGGTCGGGTTCGCCCAGCCCCTCGATCGTGGTGATCGCGTCTTCGTCGTGCATCACCGCCAGGGTGAGGCAGCTGTTGATGCGGCGACCGTTCACCAGCACGGTGCAGGCACCGCACTGGCCATGATCGCAGCCCTTCTTGGTGCCGGTAAGGCCGATGTGATTGCGCAACGCATCGAGGATCGATGTGCGCGGGTCGATGTCGAGCATGTGCTGCTCGCCATTTACCTGAAGCGTGATGTGCATGAGATTCTCCGCCTGACAGGGCGGGGACGCGCGGGACGCGGCGATGGTTTCAATTGCGAGCCGTTCGCAGAATTTGCGCATTGCCTTGCCGGTTTCCTGGGCTATCAAATTCGCAGGGCATCAGAGGGGGGATTTGTGCCGCGGAATTACACGCAGATTGCATCTTCGATTGCGCTATTATTATCGTATTTCTTCGGCGCGTCGGCTCTGGCACAGGATGTGTCGCCCGATCCGCAGCCCGCCATTCAGCCAGTCGCGCCGTCCAGCCCGCAGGCGGCAAATCTCTGGTCGGCCGAAGCCTTTGCCCAAACTCCCCAGATCGAAAAGCCGCAGCTGTCGCCCGATGGTACGCAGGTCGCCGGTTTGGTGATGAGCGGCGGGGAACAGTTTTTCTCCATCACCAATGTCGATACGGCGCAAACCGCGTTCATTGGCGTGGGCGACATGGACATAAACTGGTGGCGCTGGGTCAATAACGAATGGCTTGTCGTCGGATTCGGCGCGCCGACAAAAGTTGCCGGTCGGGACTGGTATCTCTCCCGCGTGGCCAGCGTGCGCGCCGACGGGACTGAGATCAAAACCCTGTCGCCGCGCGATGCCGCGCAGGATGCCGACGACGTCATCTGGGTCGCGCGGGATGGTTCGCCACGTATCCTGCTGAGCTATCAGACGTCGATTTATGTGAGCGACCGGGGTTTCTGGCCGCGGATCGACGAAATCGATGTCGCCACCGGTCGCCGCCGCGCCGTGCAGAACGGCCGGGCGGGAGTGATGGACTGGTATGCCGATGCCAGCGGCTTCATCCGGATGGGCGTCGGCTATTCCGAAGACGGCCGGTTCAACAAGCTCTATTATCGCGATCCCGGACATGCGTCCTTTCGCACCGTCGATCGTGCGCGGACCGCCGACCGCCAGGTGGTGGCGCCGGCGATGTTTCTGGAAGACGGCAACAGTGCGATCGTTTTCGACGAGGATAGCGATGGATTCGACGCGCTGTTCAAATTCGATCTGACCACGCTTGAACGCGGCGAAAAACTCTATTCGGCGAGTGGCAGCGATCTGGGCGGGCTTTTCGTCGACCGCAGCGGCACCCGGTTGCTGGGAGTCGGATCGGGCGGCGAGGATGGCGGCATTCACTGGTTCACCCCCGAAATGGAAGCGCTGGCGGCCAAAATCGCAGCGCGCGTTCCCAATTCGCAAACGCAGATCACGTCGCTCAGCGCGGATCAGAGCCGTGCGGTGGTATATGTCGGCGACGCCAGCGCTCCGGGCGCCTATTTCCTCTATGACACCGCCGATGAATCGATGCGGCTGCTGACTTATGTCAACGACCAGATAGGGCTACGCCGCGTGCATCCGGTCCGCACCATCCAGTATCGGGCGCGCGACGGGCTGAGGATCAGCGCGATCCTGACCACGCCGCGCGATGCGGGGAAAGCGATGCCGCTGATCGTCATGCCGCATGGCGGCCCCTATGCCCATGACAGCGAGCAATGGGACTGGTGGGCGCAGTTTCTGGCCGATCGCGGCTATGTCGTCGTGCAGCCCAATTATCGCGGCTCGTCGGGTTTCGGGGCCGCCTTTGCAGCGCGCGGGGACGGCGAGTGGGGCCTGAAGATGCAGGACGATCTCGACGACGCAGTCACGGCGCTTGCCGAACTGGGGATCGCGGATCCGGAGCGCGTTTGTATCGTTGGCGGTTCCTATGGCGGCTATGCGGCGATGCGCGCGGCGCAGCGCAATGGCGACCGATATCGTTGTGCGGTTTCCTTTGCCGGGGTGTCCGATCTCAACGCGATGCGCGGCTATAACCGCCGGTTCCTCCATTCGGAGGCGCGCAACGATCGGCTGTCCGAACAGGCGCCCGATCTGAAAGAAGTCTCGCCGATCAACTTTGCCGAGCAGTTTTCGACACCGATCCTGCTGATCCATGGCCGCGAGGACATGGTGGTCCCCTATGCCCAGTCGCGCGAGATGGCGGAGAAGCTGGAAAAAGCCGGCCGGGATTTCGAATTTGTCGAATTTCCAGAGGGCGACCACCATCTCAGCCGCTATGAAGACCGGCTGCGGTTTCTGGAACTGCTGGAAGCGTTTCTGACCAAGCATAATCCGGCCCGGCCCTGAAGGGCGGCCGGGCGCCGGCGACGCGCCGTCAGCCGATCGCTTCGATCACCGCGGCGCGCAGTTCGGGGATGCCCATCCCCTTTTCGCTCGAGGTGGCGAGAATGTCGGGGTGCGCGGCGGGGCGTTTGCGCGCTTCGGCGGCAGTGCGTTCGAACACTTCGGCCAGCTCGCTTGCCTTTATCTTGTCCGCCTTGGTCAGCACGATGCGATAGCTGACCGCTGCCTTGTCGAGCATTTCCAGGATTTCGCGATCGACTTCCTTGATGCCATGGCGGCTGTCGATCAGCACCAGCGCGCGTTTCAGGACATCGCGTCCGCGCAGGAAATCGTTGATCAGGAAGCGCCATTTCTTGACGACATCCTTGGGCGCCTTGGCAAAGCCATAGCCGGGCATGTCGACCAGACGAAAGGCGAGGGGATCGCCCACGTCGAAGAAATTGAGCTCCTGGGTCCGTCCTGGAGTCACCGATGCACGCGCGATCGCCTTGCGCCCGGTGAGCGCGTTGATCAGCGAGGATTTGCCGACGTTCGACCGGCCCGCAAATGCCACTTCGGGCACTTGCGGATCGGGCAGAAAGCGTAGCTCGGGCGCCGATTTCAGGAACTCGACGCGCCCGGCAAAGGCCTTGCGCGCCGCTTCGATCGCATCGGGGTCGAACTCGGCCGTCATCCGGCGGGTTTCGTCTTGAGCTGCGGATGGCGGCTGTAGAGCCAGGTCTGCTGCGCGATGGTGAGCAGGTTCGACGTAATCCAGTAGATCTGGAGGCCCACGGCGAACGGCGCCATCATGAACATCAGCACCCACGGCATGATGCTGAAAATCTGCTTCTGCATATCGTCCATCGGCGCGGGATTGAGCCTGATCTGGAAGAACATCGATACGCCCAGCAGGATCGGAACGACGCCGATGTGCAGGAAGCCCGGGGGATCCCATGCGAGCAGGCCGAACAGGTTCATCGGCGTCAGCGGATCGGGCGCCGAAAGGTCGCGGATCCACAGGATGAACGGCTGGTGCCGCATTTCGATGGTCAGGATCAGCACCTTGTACAGCGCGAACATGATCGGGATCTGCAGGAACATGGGAAGGCAGCCGGCGAGCGGGTTCACCTTCTCGTCCTTGTAGAGCTGCATCATTTCCTGCTGCAGCTTCGGCTTGTCGTCCTTGTAGCGTTCCTGCAGCGCCTTCATTTTCGGCTGCACCGCACGCATGCTGGCCATCGACTGGAACTGCTTGTGCGCAATCGGGAAGAGCAGCAGGCGGATCGTGATCGTCAGCAGGATGATCGCGACGCCGAAATTGCTGACCATGCGGAACAGCCAGTCGAGATAATAGAAGATCGGCTTTTCGACGATGCCGAACCAACCCCAGTCGATCATCTTGTCGAATTCGACGATGCCGAGATCTTCTTCATATGTGTCGATCAGGCGGGTTTCCTTGGCGCCTGCGAAGAAGCGCGAGGTCTGCACGACTTGCTGGCCGGGCGCGACCTGAACGGCGTCACGCGCGCTGTAATCGGCCTGATAAACATCGCTGCCGCCGGTGCGCAGCTTGAGCGTTACCGGCACGCCCTGATCGGGCACCAGCGCAGTCTGCCAATAATGGTCCGAAAACCCGGCCCATCCTCCGGTCGTGGGATAGGAGACAGGTGCGTCGGCAAAATCCTTGTAATTGATATATTTGGCGACGCCGTCGGCAACGGCGACGGGGCCGACATGCGCGACCCAGAGGTCCTGATCGGTCGATTTGCCGCGGCGGCTGACATAGCCATAGGGTGACACCGCGATCGGTGCCGCACCGGCATTCTGTACCGTCTGGCGGATCGTGAACATGTAATTTTCATCGACCGCCAGATCGATGCGGTAGCGTTGGCTGCCGTTGCTGGCAGTCAGCGTCACCGGCTTGCCGGGGGCGAGCAGATCGCCGCTCGCCTGCCACACCGTATCGCCAGCAGGCGCCGTAACGCCCGTGCCGCGCCAGCCGAACCCGGCGAAATAGGCGCCTTCCGTACCCGAAGGCGAAAGCAGCCGGATCGGCGGCGAATCCTTTTCGACGGTTTCCTTATATTCCTTGAGCACCAGATCATCGATCCGCGCGCCCTTCAGATTGATCGAGCCGCTGAGCGCGGGAGTGTCGATCCGCACACGCGGCGTTTCGCCCAGAACGATGTTCCGGTCGCGAATCGCCGTCACCGTATCGGCGGCCGGATCGGCCTGATCCTGCGCGGGCGTGACGATCTCGCCCTGTTCCACCACGGGAGCTGGGTTGGTGGCCGGCGGCATGAAATAATGCATGATCGGCGTCCACGCGAACAGGATGAACGCGGCAAGCACGCCGAAAATGATGAGATTCTTCTGCTCTTCTTTCACCAATTATCCCCGTATCGGGCGCGTCACGGTACCGGATCGTACCCGTGGCCGCCCCATGGATGGCAGCGCGCGATGCGCTTTGCCGCCAGCCAGCTTCCCTTCAGCGCGCCATAGCGGCGAAGCGCCTCGATTGCATAGGCCGAACAGCTGGGTTGATAGCGGCACGACGGCGGCAATATCGCCGAAGGACCGATTTGCCAGGCGCGCGCCAGCAGGATGAGCAGCTTCGCGATCATGCGTCGGCTCTCCGCGGAGCGGTCTTCGTCAGCGCCTTGCGCAATTCCTGATCGAGCTTGTCGAATTCGCGTTCGACCCCGCCCTGGCGCCCGATCAGCACATGATCGGCGCCGGGATGCCCCGCCTGCGGCAGGATCGCGCGTGCCAGTTCGCGCAGCCGCCGTTTCATGCGGTTGCGGGTGACGGCATTGCCGACTTTCCGGGAAACCGTGATGCCGATCCGCATCTGCGAATCACCGTCGCCGCGATCGCGCACCAAAAGAACGAAGCCGGGCATGGGGGCCCGGCGTCCGTTGTTGGCAGCAAGATATTCGCTACGGCGCGTCATGCGGGCAAGCATCACACCTGCCCGCGCGCCCGGCGCGGTTACGCCGACAGCTTCTTGCGACCGCGCGCGCGGCGGGCGCGGATTACCTTGCGGCCGCCCGGTGTCGCCATGCGTGCGCGGAAGCCGTGCCGGCGCGCCCGCACCAGATTGCTCGGCTGAAAAGTCCGCTTCATCGCTCATCCTCAGGATTCTGGAACGTAAAAAGGCCGCCTCAAAGACGGCCGTGTGAGGCGCGCTCATAGGCAAAGCGCGCACCGCTGTCAACGCGTGTTGCTCTCGCGGCCGATCGCCGTGTCGGTGAGGCCGGTAATGCCGCCGCGCGCGGCCGGATCGAGTTCGATCACCGTCACGGTGACTTCGCCGCGTTCGGCTTCGGCCTTGCGATTGCGGCGGCGTAATGCGCTGGGCCGGCGAAGCACGCGATCGGCGAAATTCCCGAATTTCGGCCAGCGTTGCTTGGTTTTCACGAAGCGATACCGTGCCCAGCGCGAATGCCGCAGCACCATCACCAGCCCCAGGGCAAAGACGGGAACGCCCCCCGGGCCGGGGATCACGCCGATGAAAGGCGAGGCGATGATCAACGTCGTACCGGTCGCAAGCATCGACACGCGGACAACGGGATGGGCGGGGCGACGGCGTTTGCGGGGCGGGGGCGCGGACATTTCCGCCCTCATGTGGGCGTCCGCGCGATTCGCTGCAAGCCAAAGAGTCGCGATTTGCGGCATTCCCGTACGCAACAAAGCCGTTATGGTTGCGCGCGGGGCAGAGGGGGGATCATTTTGGTCGCGATCGTATCGACCGTAGCCTATCTGGGGCTCGAAGCGCGGGCGGTGGAAGTGCAGGTGCAGGTGGCGCCGGGCGTACCTGCCTTTGTCGTCGTCGGCCTGCCCGACAAGGCAGTGGCGGAAAGCCGCGAGCGCGTGCGTGCGGCAGTTGCCGCGATCGGGCTGGCGTTGCCGCCCAAGCGAATCACCGTCAACCTGTCGCCCGCCGATCTTCCCAAGGAAGGATCGCATTATGACCTGCCGATCGCGATGGGGCTGCTCGCGGCGATGGGCGTGGTCGATGCCGAAACGCTGTCGGGATATGTCGTGGTGGGCGAACTGGGCCTCGACGGGCGGATCGCGCCGTCGCCCGGCGTGCTGCTCGCTGCGCTTCATGCTTCGGAACAGGGCAAGGGACTGGTCTGTCCCGCCGCGCAGGGCGCCGAAGCGGCATGGGCGGGATCGGTCGAAGTGGTCGCCGCGCCCGACCTGATCGCGCTGCTCAATCACTTCAAGGGCAATCAGCTCTTGTCCGCACCGGCGCCGGGAGAGGCGGAGCCGCCCGGCATGGGCCCGGACCTCAAACAGGTGAAGGGACAGGAAACCGCCAAGCGGGCGCTGGAGATCGCGGCGGCGGGCGGCCATAATCTGCTGATGTGCGGGCCGCCCGGAGCAGGCAAGTCGCTGCTTGCCTCCTGCCTGCCGGGAATATTGCCGCCACTCGACGCTGCCGAGGCGCTCGAGGTTTCGATGGTCGCCTCTGTGGCGGGGAAGCTGGAGGAGGGGCGGCTGACGCGGACGCGCCCGTTCCGCAGCCCGCATCATTCGGCATCGATGGCGGCTCTGGTCGGCGGCGGGCTGAAGGTGAAGCCGGGCGAAGTCAGTCTGGCGCATCTGGGCGTATTGTTTCTCGACGAACTCCCCGAATTTCAACGTGCCGTGCTCGATTCGCTGCGTCAGCCGCTCGAGACCGGCACGGTCAGCGTCGCGCGCGCCAATGCGCATGTCAGTTTTCCGGCGCGGGTGCAGCTGGTGGCGGCGATGAATCCCTGTCGCTGCGGCCATCTGGGCGATCCGGCGCTGGCGTGCGCGCGTGCGCCCAGATGCGCNGCGGATTATCAGGCGAAGGTATCCGGGCCGCTGCTCGACCGGATCGACCTGCATGTCGATGTCCAGCCCGTGACCGCCGCCGATCTGGTCCTGCCGCCGCCCGCCGAGGGATCGGCGGAAGTCGCGGNGCGGGTCGCNGCGGCGCGNGCGGTGCAGGGCGAGCGNCTGGCCGGCGACAATGCNCGCACCAATGCCGAGCTGGAAGGCGANGCNCTCGAACGCTTTGCCACGCCCGACGATGCGGGCCGCCAGTTGCTGGCACAGGCGGCCGAAGCGATGCGGATGTCGGCNCGCGGCTATACCCGCNTACTGCGCGTCGCGCGGACGATCGCNGANCTGGCNGANAGCGANGGNGTNGGNCGCATCCANGTCGCNGANGCGCTNAGCTATCGCNGNCAGCNGCCACGGGCNTGACNGTCNCGAACNGAAGCGCAGCTACNTCGCCGACCTTNGGTNCGCGGTGTCTCNCCTNATGACGGGTCGGTGGCGAAATGATGCGAACGCGCGCCTTTCAAAGCGATTTCGCGAAGCCCGGAAAAGATCGGTGGAAGTGATCGCGCCCTGATTCATCGAGATGATGCCACGCTCCTGAAATTCGTGCGGCACCTTGTTTACGGTCTGTCGGGACAGGCCGATGCCCTCTTCGCGGGCAACGCCGCAGGTTTTGGCGGGGTGGGGCCGAGGGCAAGCTTCCGATGCGCCTATACTCCGGCTCAATCCGCTCCGCCCGCGCCCCCAGGCTCGGGATAGTGTCGACACAAAATCGCATAAGCGAAAGAGGGGCTCGCGTTCGCGAAATCCGATTGTTCGCCCGAAAAAAGGCGAACATCCAT
The DNA here is from genome assembly GCA_002707985.1 of Sphingomonas sp. Classification (GTDB taxonomy): domain Bacteria; phylum Pseudomonadota; class Alphaproteobacteria; order Sphingomonadales; family Sphingomonadaceae; genus Sphingomonas. The sequence continues at coordinate 46,454 of PAOI01000036.1, forward strand.
ATGGTGTACGCGGCATTCCGCTCGTCTGACGCCGGTTGGGATGAGAGAAAATTTCTCGATTATGTCGACAGAATAGTCCCGATCAGCACCTGGCCGCTCGAAGCCGGGAGTGAACCCTTAAGGACAATAGAGCGTGCGCGTGCGCCGGAAGCTTCGGCCCGACAACTATAAAATATGTGGGGAGAGACAGTTATGAAATCACGTCATATTTGCAGCGCTTTGATGGTCACTACCGGATTGGTGGCGTGGTGTGCTCCTGCCTATGCGCAGGATCGGCCCGCCGATGAACCAAGTGCGACCCAGGGCAATGAGATCATCGTTGTCGCAACGCGCCGCGAAGAAGCGCTGCAGGACGTGCCGATCGCGGTAACTGCGGTCGATCAGGATGCCCTGCGCCTCAATCAGGTCAATTCGGTCGCCGATGTCGGCTCCATGACGCCGAATATGATTTCGGTGGCGGGCACCGCCGGCGGCGCCAAGTCTGCGCCGCAGTTTTCGATTCGTGGCCAGTCGCANTCGGAACGCGGCGGTCTGTCCGACCCTTCGGTGAGCGTCTATTTCGGCGATGTCGTGATGGCGCGAACCCAGGGGCTCAACCAGACGCTGTTCGACGTCAACAGCGTTCAGGTCATACGCGGGCCGGTGGGCACGCTGTTCGGCAAGAACGCGACGGGCGGCGCGATCATTATCCGGCCCAATCTGCCCAACACAGATCGAGTCGAGGGAAGTGCCGGTGCGACCGTTGCCGAGTTCGGTACCTTCAACGCGGACGCGTATATCAATCTGCCGCTGTCCGACTTCGCGGCGGTTCGTCTGGGTGGCTCGACATCGAATGATGACGGCTACATCTATGACGAAACGCTCAAGCGTAACGTCAACAACACGCAGAATTATTCGCTGCGCGGGTCTTTGTTGCTGCGGCACGGTTCGGTCGAAAACGTCACGATGCTCAACTATTTCAACGAGGATGACGGCGGCACGGGCGGCTTTGCGAACTATCTCAATCCCACGGGCTATATTGCGCTGCTCGGCGCTGCCAGGAACTATCGGCCCGTCGCCGAGCTCTCGGCAGAGCAGAAGGCGCGCGGTGACTTGCGCATCAACAACGGCACGCCGGAGTTCAACCGGGTCGAGACGTTTGACGTCCAGAACACGNCGACGTNNGATCTGACCAGCGATATCACGCTTAAGAACATCTTCGGCTATCGCAATGTTGACAGCCACATTCTCGTCGACCTCGACGGGACCGAACACCCGGTTCTCCAGACGGAGATTTATGACTCGTCGAAGCAGGTTAGCGACGAGCTGCAGCTGGCCGGAAGCTCGGGTGCGCTGGATTGGATTGTCGGGGCCTATTATTTCCACGAAACCGGCGACAACAATGCTTCAAGCGTGATCCTGGGAACCGAGACGGGTGGAGCGGAATCCTCGACTACCTTTGTTCCCGGCGCGACCGACAATCGGCAGAAGTTCGATAATACAAGCTACGCGCTTTATGCCGAAGGCACGTACGAGCTGTTCGACGGCCTCTCGCTCACGCTCGGTGGCCGTTACACCTGGGACGAACGTGGTGCCACGATCCTGAATCGCGTCATTGATACCCGATGCGCTTTCACGATCGACGACGACAATAATCCCGCAACGCCGGAAGTGAATCCGGGGGACACTCCGGCCTGTCGCGTCGACGCATCGGCCAATTTCGATGCATTCACCTATAACATTGCAGTCAATTACAAGCCCGATGGCGATACGTTGCTCTATGCCAGCTATCGTCGTGGCTATCGCGCCGGTGGTTTCTCGGCCCGCGCCACTTCCGAGGCAGGACTGCGCCGTGCGTTTGAGCCGGAATATGTCCGCAGCCTGGAACTGGGTCTGAAACGCGACTGGCATCTGGGCGGCGCGTTCCTTCAGACCAACATCGCGCTGTTCCATTCCAAATACACCAACGTGCAGCGCCAGGCGGTCGACACGACTTCCGGCAGCCCCTTCACCGTCGTGGTCAACGCGGCCGAAGCGACCATTCAGGGCGTCGAGCTGGAAGCTACCCTCGTCCCGGTTGACCGGGTGCGGATCAGCGGCTTCTGGGGCTATACCGATGCCAGCTTCGACAAGTTCATCGACCCGTTCTCGGGCGCTGATCTTTCGTCGCAGCCCTTCGCACGCGTTCCCAAAAACAACTGGCGGATTTCGGGGACGGTCGATCTGATCCGGAGCGACAATATCGGAACGGTCAGCTTCACCGCAGCCTATTCGGGCAGGGACAGCTATCTGGGTATCGACAATGCCACGATCCCCTATGACCTGATCCCGGCGCACGACCAGCTCGATCTTTATCTGAAGGCGGCGAGCATTGGCGGTACCGGAGTCGACGCCACATTGTTTGTGCGCAACGTCACCAACAACATCGAGTATCAGCCGCTTGCTTCGGTATATTCGTCGCTGGGGTTTGCTGCGGTGGTTCCGGGCGCCCCGCGCCAGTTTGGCCTTCAGTTGCGCTACGATTTCGGCAACTGACCCTCGGAACTGATATCCGGCCAATAGTCGCCCCCGTCACATTGCGTGGCGGGGGCGCTTTGCCTTTTGCGTGCCGCAGAATCGGCGGCAAAATCCTGCGCAGGAGCCGAGAATTTCGCTCATCCGAATAAGCGTGAGGCGCCGTTTACAGCCCGCTCCGGAGCAAATAGCCACGGAAGCATGACCCATGAATATGATCTTGCCATTGTCGGTTTCGGCGCAGCGGGCGCGGCTGCGGGACTCACCGCCGCACGTCGGGGAGCGAAAGTTCTACTGATCGAGAAACAGCCGGCCGACGCGCATTATTCCAGCACGCGAATGTCCGGCGGGCTGTTCATGGGGGCCGACGACGTCGAGGAAGCGACGCGCTATCTCGATGCCTGCTCCGGGGGCATGATCCCCATCGATGTGAGCAGGGCCTGGGCTGAGCGCGCGGTAAGCGTCGAGCGATGGGCGCAGGAGATGGGCATATCCTCGATGCACGCCGCGGGCGGCTGGTATCCCAAATTGCCCGGTTTTGAATCGATCAAAGTCTATGCGCCGCTGCCCAAGGGCGCGGATCCGTCGACCATCGAATATACGTTGCCTGCCCCCGGCGAACTGGCGTTCAAATGGCCGGTGCCGTTCGGCAACGGTCAGACGCTCCACGATCTTCTTGTCGAAGCAGTCGAGGCCGAGGCCAATATCACCTGTATCTTCGAATGCGAGGCACAGCGCCTGATCCAGGACGCCGGGCGCGTCTCCGGCGTGCTTTGCAAGCGCAACGGCGAGGAGTTCGAAGTGCGCGCCAGCCGTGGCGTGGTCCTGGCGAGCGGCGGATTCGAGCAGAATCAGGAGATGATCCTGAACTATCTCAAGGCCTATCCGATCTATTTCTACGGGGCGACGTCCAACACCGGCGACGGCATCAAGATGGCGCAGGCGGTCGGAGCGGACCTGTGGCACATGAACCAGATGATCGGTCGTGCGGTCGGGCATTTCAAACATCCTGACGGGCGCGAAATGACCTTCAACGTTTCGCTCAACCCGCCCGGCTATGTGATCGTCGACAAATATGGCCGCCGCTTCGCGAACGAATATCTGCAGGCGGTTTCCAAGCCGAATTTCTATTATGAGATGCTGCACTATGATGCCGACCTGCTCGAGCATCCCCGCATCCCTTCCTACTGGATATTCGACAAGCGCCGGATCGAAGCGCGGCCTGTGTCCGGCGGCTCATACGGCCATTATGCATGGAGCCCCGACAATCGCGCGGAAATCGACCTGGGCTGGATCGCGGAAGCCGACACGGTTGAAGAGGCCGCCCGGCTCGCCGGATGCCCCGACCCCGAAGCGGCAGCGCGGACGGTCGCGCAGTATAATCAGGGCTGCGCAGAAGGCGTAGACGCACATGGCCGCCCGGAATCGTCGCTGGTTCCGCTCGAAGAGGGCCCCTTTTATTGCGTTTCTGTCTATCCGGGCGGCGCCACGACCAACGGCGGACCGCGTCGCGACGCGAAGGCGCGGATCCTGACGCCCCATGGCGAGCCCATCCCCGGCCTGTTCGGGGCCGGTGAACTCGGCGGCGCGATCGGGATCCTCTATCCTTCGCCGGGTGCCAATCTGGGCGAAGCATTCGCGTTCGGCGCCATCGCCGCCGAGACAGCGCTTTCCCAAAACTGAAATCGCTACTGCTTCGAAGGGCAGGCTTGTCGCCTGCCCGATCGACCTGCGTTCAGATAGCCGTGCGGCGCATCGCCGCGCGTCCCGCCATCAGCAGGAAAATGCCGCCGATCGCGAACAGGATGCTCGATCCTACCATCGCGATCCGTAACGGCTGGGCGAAGCCCATCGCCCCGGCGACGTCGCTCATGACACCGGCGAACTGCGGCGCTACGCCATAGCCGAACAGGTTCATGGCCAGCAGCAGCACGGCGCTGGCTCCGCCGCGCAGATGCGGCGGGGACCATTGCGCGAAACTGGCGAAGGTAACGCCGTAATAGAGGACGCAACCCGCCGAGTAGATCGCGAGCAATGCGATCGCCACCGGCCAGCTGGGCACCAGAAACGCCGCCGCCGCGATCACGAACACGACAAGATTGACGAATCCGAAAAAGGTCAGCTCGCGCCCGGGGAAGCGCGAGGTGATATAGTCGGTGATATATCCGCCGAGCGGCATGCCGATCATCCCGCCGATGCCATAGGTGAGTGCGAGCAGCGCGCCCGCCTGGCCGACATCCATATCGTGCAGGCGGATGAGGAAGGGGCCCATGAAGATGCTGGTGGCCGCTTGACCGCCGATGCAGAACGCACCTCCGAGCATCAGGAAGAGCAAACGGTGGTCGCGCATGACGACCCCGAGCGCCTTCGCGATGGAAGAAGGTTCCTTCGTCCCCTCATTCGGCCTGTCGGTGGTTTCGCGAACTGGCTCACGCAGCGTGAATGCCGCCAGTAGGGCAAGCGCCAGCCCGGGTAGCCCGACCACGAAGAACGCCGTTCGCCAGCTGAAATGCGCGGCGACCAGCCCGCCGATGGCGAGGCCCAGCGTCACGCCGAGCGGCGATGAGAAATAGAGCCACGACATCGCCGATCCCCGCCGCTTCGCCGGGAAGATATCGCTGGTCAGCGATGTGAGCGTCGGCGCGCATCCCGATTCCGCCGCGCCCAGCGCCATTCGCGCCAGCACCAAAATAAGGAATGACTGGGCGAGGCCGGTCGCTGCGGTCAGCATGCTCCAACCGAGCATGAGCAACACGATCAGGCGCACCCGATTGGCGCGGTCGGCCATCGCACCGAGCGGAATGACGAAGATTGCGTAGGGTACGGCAAAGGCCAGCCCGGTGAGCATCCCGACCTGGGTGTCGGAAAGGCCATATTCGACCCGGATGGGCTCGATCAGGATCGACAGAATCGAGCGGTCGATGTTCGCCAGTGTGAACATCACCGTCATCAGGCCGAGCGCATATCCGCGATAGGCGGGGCTCAGTTTGCTGTAATCGGTTGCCAATTTCCTGACTCCTCTCAATCCGGGAGAAGGGTTTGCTGATGTGACAGCGCCAAGTCGATATGACCCGCTTCGCTTTCGCCTATCCGATTTCTCGCGCGCGGCTTTCTCGTCCGTGCCCGGCGGCCTAACACGGGCGCCGCAAAGAAGCGGGAGATGGCTATGCTGATGAAGGACAAAACCGTCCTCGTTACCGGAACGGCGAGCGGAATCGGCCGCGAAACGGCGCTTGTCTGCGCGCGCGAGGGCGCGGTCAGAATCGCGTGCCTGGACGTGTCCCGCGACGCGAACGAGGCTACCGCAGAAGAACTGCGCGGCATGGGCGTGGAGGTGTTGGCGCTCCAAGTCGATGTCGGTGACGTCGATCAGATCCGGAGTGCGTTTGGGAGGGTCGCAGAAAGCTGGGGACGGCTCGATGCGTCCTGTCATATTGGCGGCTATTCCTGGCGCGGCGAAACGCTCGACGTCACGGTCGAGCAATGGGATCAGGTGCTCAACGTCAATCTGCGCGGCACCTTCTTCTGCTGTCAGGAAGCACTGCGGATCATGTATCCGCAAGGCAGCGGGTCGATCGTCAACACCTCGGCCGACGCCGCGCATTATCCCATTTACGGTTTCGCGCTCCAGGCGGCAGGCAAGGGCGGTCTGGTCAATATGACTCGCACGCTGGCGCTGGAAGCGGCGCCACGTGGCGTGCGCGTCAACGCCGTATCCCCGGGCATCGTCCGCACGCAGAAGGCCGGTGCCGTCCGGCCGGCGGAGCCGATGCCGCGGCGCGAGAAGGCGCCCCCGCCGGATGCCGTTACGCGACTTGCAGAGATGACCGCCATCGGCCGCTACATGACGATGCGCGAAGTTGCCGACACTTATGTATTCCTGTGTTCGGACCGGTCGAAGGGGGTCAACGGCGATCTGCTTTTCGTCAACGGTGGCGGCTATCCCGGACTGGATTACTGATGAACCGGGCTCCCCGGGCATAGGGCCGCTACGGCGAACCGCGCAGCGCGATCCGCCCCCATCACATCTGCGATAAACCACTAGCCAGACGCGCAGCGCCATCGTGGCATGGTCGGCCTGACGTTAGCCAAGCCTGATATGGACCAGAAGACCGTACCGGCGATGCGCGCCGACTTTGTCATTGTCGGTGGTGGGACGGCCGGGTGCGTCCTTGCCAACCGACTGAGCGCCTGCGGTCGATATTCGGTTATCCTGATCGAAGCCGGAGGTGCGGACCATCATCCCTGGCTCCATATCCCCATCGGTTATGGCAAGGTGACGGGCGATCCGCGGTTCGACTGGCGTTTCAGCACTGTTCCCCAGCCGCAGCTCGATGGCCGCAGGATCGGCGTGCCGCGCGGCAAGGTGCTGGGGGGCAGCAGTGCCACCAACGGCCTGCTCTATGTGCGCGGGCAGCGCGAAGATTTCGACGGCTGGGCAGCACAGGGTTGCATCGGATGGGGATATGACGATGTCCTGCCCTATTTCCGGCGTTCGGAGGATCAGCGGGACGGAGCCGATGCGTGGCATGGCGTCGGCGGGCCGCTTGCCGTTCGCGATCCGGTCTCGAGTCATCCGCTGTGCGATGCCTTTATCCGTGGCTGGGAAGTGGATGGCTTGCCGTCTAGCCGCGATTTCAACGGGGCCGAGCAGGAAGGCGTCGGCTATTATCAGATGACCGTTCGGGGCACGCGCCGTTGCTCGACGGCGCAGGGCTTTCTGCGCGAGGCACGCAAGCGGCCCAATCTGCAAGTGCTGACCCGGATGCGCGTGAAGCGGATCGGCTTCGAGGGGCGTCGCGCCGACAGTGTCGAGGTTGAGCGCGACAGCGGGCAAGCGATGCGTATCGCCGCGGAGCGCGAAGTGATCCTCAGCGCCGGCGCGCTTGCTTCCCCGCAACTGCTCATGCTTTCGGGTGTAGGTCCGGCGGCGCATCTGCGCGAGCATGGCATCGGCGTCCTGCGCGACTCTCCGGTCGGAGAAGGGCTGCAGGATCATCTCAACGTTCGCTGTACCTTCGAAGCGACACGCCCGGTGACGATCAACGATCGGCTGCGCGGGCCGGTCGGGCAAGCGATGTCGGGGCTGGAATATCTGCTGCTCGGGCGCGGCCCGTTGACCGTGGCGGCGGGCTATGCGGGGTCCTTCTATCGTGCCGACGGGTCGCGCGGCAGGCCGGACAGCCAGGCCTATCTGCTCGCCTTCAGCACGACGCCCGACGGCAGGAAACTGCGCGCCGAATCCGGGTTCATGGCATCGGCCTATCAGTTGCGGCCCGAAAGCCGCGGATCGATTCGACTTGCCTCCGCCGATCCGCATGCAATGCCGCTGATCGATCCCCGCTATCTCGACAGCGACGTCGACAGACGGATGACGGTTGCGGCGTTGCGTCGGTTGCTTCGTGCGATGGCGCACAAGCCGATGAGCGATTTCATCAAATCATCTTACCCGCCGTTCGACAGTTCGGATGCGGAGCTGCTCGCGCATATCCGCGCGATCGCCTCCCCCGGACATCACTTCACCAGCACCTGCCGGATGGGTGTCGGGCGCGATGCCGTCGTCGATCCGCGATTGCGAGTGAACGGGCTCGACAATCTGCGGGTGGCGGACGCGGCAATCATGCCGTCGGTGCCATCGGGCAATACCGCCGCGCCGGTGGTGATGATCGCCGAGAAGGCGTCCGACATGATCCTCGAAGATGCAAGGAATGCGATGTGAAGCGGACATTGGAGCTCGCTAACCCTGACGCGATCTATCTGGCCGGGCGCTGGACCAGCCCGACCGGTTCCGAGCGTCTGTCGGTGATCGACCCGGCTACGGAACAGGAAGTTGCCAGCGTCGGGTCAGCATCGGCGCAGGATGTCGCGCAGGCAGTGGCGAGCGCAAAGGACAGTTTCGACAGCCGGGTGTGGCAGGACACGCCGGTCCCGGAGCGTGCGCGGAAACTGCGCGTGATCGCGAACGAACTTCGCGCCCGTCATGAACAGCTCGCTGCCGCGCTGACGCTCGAAATGGGCTCGCCCTGGTCGGTCTCGTTCAACAGCACCGCCGGGCCGCCGCGTGTATTCGACTGGTACGCCGATCTGCTCGAAGCCGATGTGACGGTCGAAAAGCGTGAACGCGTCAATGGCGAGGCCTGGACCGCGCTCGATCCGGTCGGCGTGGTGGCGGCGATCGTGCCGTGGAATGCGCCGCTCAACCTCAGTGTGCTCAAACTGGCGCCCGCGCTCGCGGCGGGATGCAGCGTCGTGCTCAAACCCGCGCCTTCGACGCCGCTCGACGCGCATCTGCTTGCCGAATGCGTCGACGCGGCGGGATTGCCGAAAGGAGTCGTCAGCATCCTGCCAGGCGGCAACGAGGCCGGCGAAGCGCTGATTACCGATCCGCGCGTCGACAAGGTGACGTTCACCGGCAGCACCGCGACGGGGCGCAGGATCGCCCATGCCTGTGCCGACCGGATCGCGCGCGTCGCGTTGGAACTGGGCGGAAAGTCCGCCGCGATCCTGCTCGACGATATGTCGATTGAAGAAACAGTCGAACGGCTGGTCCCCAGCGCGACAATGCAGGCCGGGCAAGCCTGTTCTGCGCTGACGCGCGTGCTGGTCCACAAGTCGCGCCACGATGCGCTGGTCGAGGCGCTCGCCGCGCGGATGCGGGCGATCCGTCTGGGCGATCCGTTTGACCCGGAAACGCAGATGGGGCCGCTCGCAATCGAGCGACAGCGCGACCGCGTCGAGGAATATATCGCCATCGGTCGTCAGGAAGGGGCGCGTGTCGTTACAGGCGGCGGTCGTCCGGCGCATCTCAATCGCGGCTTCTACGTCGAACCAACGCTGTTCGATCATGTCGACAACGGAATGCGGATCGCGCGCGAGGAGATTTTCGGCCCCGTCGTCTGCGTCATTCCCTATGACAATGAGGAACAGGCCGTGGCGATTGCCAACGACAGCGAATATGGCCTCTATGCGAGCGTGTTCACGCATGACGACGACGCGGTCTGGCGGCTTGCCCGCAAGCTGCGGAGCGGAAATGTGGCGCGCAACGCCGTGATCGTCGATCGCACGCTTCCCTATGGCGGTTACAAGCAATCGGGGCTTGGCCGCGAGGGCGGACTGGAGGGTCTGCGCTCGTTCCAGGAGCAGAAGGTCGTCTATTTGTCCTGACCGGCTTCGCTCATTCGATAAGTTGGCGGAATGCGCCGCGCGGCCACGCACAAGAGGCCCCGGTACGATAGTCGGGCTTTCGAACCAGCAACGGATCGGATGACCATGCACGACCTCGTGATACGCAACGCCCTTCTCCTCGACGGCCTCGGATCGGTGCCCGAACGGCAGGATCTGGCGGTTGCCAACGGCAAGATCGTCGCGATCGGAAGCGATCTCGGTGACGCGGCCGAGACGATCGATGCCGACGGGCTGGCGCTGATGCCGGGAATCATCGATTCGCATACGCATTATGACGCGCAGGTCACCTGGGATGCGCTGTGCGATCCGTCACCGGCGCTCGGCGTGACGACGGTGATCATGGGCAATTGCGGTTTCACGATCGCGCCCTGCCGTCCGGACGACCGGCAACTGATGATGGGCCATCTTACCCGAGTCGAAGGCATGGCGCTGGAGGCGCTGGAGGAAGGGATCCGCTGGAACTTCGAGAGCTTTCCCGAATATCTCGAAATGATCGAGCGGCAGGGCGTGGGTCCCAATATCGGCGTCTATATCGGCCATTCGGCGCTGCGCACTTTTGTGATGGGCAAGGACGCCACCGAACGCGCGGCCAATGACGACGAGATTCAGGCGATGTGTGCGATTGTGGCGGACGCGATGGATGCCGGCGCGATCGGCTTTTCCAGCTCCGTTCATGAACAGCATGTCGGCTGGGGCGGAGTGCCGATGCCGTCGCGCCTTGCCGAGGACAAAGAGTTTCAGGCGATTGCGGAGACCGTCGGCAGCAAGCGCAAGGGCACGCTGATGGTGGTCAAGGGTTCCAAGACCGACATTGACTGGGTCGAGCGGCTTGCCGAATGCTCGGGGCGCCCGGTGCTGGTATCGGCGATGCGCCACCATCCGGCGGCACCGAACAAGGTGTTCGAGGATCTGGCCGCGCTGCGTAACGCGCGCGAGCGCGGCCGCCGCCTCTACGGCCAGTGCTCCTGCATGCCGATGGCGATGGATTTCACGCTCGAAAATCCATACCCGTTCGAAGCCTATGACGCCTGGAAGCCGGCGATCGAGGCGGGCAGCGGCGAAGCATATAAGGCAGTGCTTCGCGATCCGGCGTGGCGCGCGGCGATGAAGGAAGAAATCGCCACCAATCCGGGCATGCGCATCTTCCGCGGAAACTGGGACACGCTGACCGTCGCCGAAGCGGCGCTGGATAAGAATCGCGCCGTCGAGGAACGATCGGTAGCCGAGCTCGCCGCCGAAAACGGGAAGCATCCGTTCGACCAGTTCCTCGATCTGGCGCTCGAAGAGGATCTGAAGACGCTATACGCGACCGAGTTTTCCAACTTCGACGTGCCCGCGGTGAGCCGCATCCTGCAAGACCCCGACAATCAGATTTCCTTGGGCGACGCGGGCGCGCATCTCAGCTTCCTGTGCGAGGCGGGCTATGGCCTGCATCTGCTCGGCCGCTGGGTGCGCGAGCTCGGCGTATTGTCGCTGGAAGAAGCCGCACGGCGCCTCGCCGGGCAGCAGGCAAATCTGTTCGGCATCCGCGACCGCGGGACGCTGACCGTCGGCAAGGCTGCGGACCTGCTGCTTTTCGACCCTGAAACGGTCGGCATCGGGCCCAAGCAGCGGCTGCACGACCTTCCCGGTGGCGCCAACCGCCTGCGCACCGACGCGCTCGGCGTCCATGGCGTCTGGGTCAATGGCCAGCGGCTGGCGGACAGTAACGGCCCGATCCCTGCGCAGCAGCGCCTGCCGGGCAAGGTGATGCGCGACTACGCCGCCTGAGGCGTCAGGCGCCCGAAAATTTGGGCGCGCGCTTTTCGCGGAAGGCCTGAATGCCCTCGTGATGATCCTCGGTGCGGCTCATCAGCGGCTGCATTGCGGTCTCCGCTTCCAGGAATTCGTCGAAACTCAGGGTCTCCGCCAGCGCGAATTGCCGCTTGGCCATGCCGATCGCGAGCGATGGTGCGTCGGCGAGTTGCCGCGCGAATGCGCGCGCGTGTTCGATCAGCGCGCCGGCCGACGTGGTTTCCAGCACCAGGCCGAGCTGCAATGCCTCTTCGGCTGGAACCATTCGCGCCGAATAGACGATCTGCCGGGCGCGCATCGCCCCAACATAACGCCGCAGCAACCAGACCGCGCCGCCGTCCGGCGCAAGCCCGATCTTGTTGAAGATCTGCGCAAATCGGGCGCGATCCGAAGCGATCACGAAGTCGCACGACAGCGCGTAGCTCCAGCCGACGCCGACGCACGAACCGTCGACGGCGGCGATCACCGGCTTGCGCAGGCCCATGATCGCTCGGGATATGCGGTGAAGGCGCCGGATCTTGGTCAGCGACCAGTCGATGCCGCCGCCGCCCATTTCCTTGACGTCCATCCCCGCGCAGAAATGATCTCCGGCACCAGTCAGGATGACGACTTTGACCGTGTCGTCCTCGGACAAGGCTTCGAACGCGACCCATAGCTGCTCGCGCATCGCGATATTGATGGCATTTCGGGCCTCGGGCCGGTCGAGCGTAACGGTGGCAATACCGTCCGCGATGTCGACTTTCACACTCATTCGGGTTTCCTTACTGACTGCCGGCATTGAGCAATTGTGCAGCAAGACCGTCCAATCGCGAAGATGGTTCGGGGTCGAATTTCGCTTATGCGAAGACTTGGTCGATGCCCTATGGCGCGGCTGCCGCTCGCCCGTTTCCCGGCTAATCCAACGGCAAACGAAGGAGCAAGGATGGAATCCGAAGCCATAGCGATCGAGCCGGCCAGGACGGCGCTCGTCGTCATCGACATGCAGAATTTCACTGTGGCGATGGATACCGCGCCGTCTCCGGCTCGGCAGGTGCTCGATCATTGTGCAAGCCTCGCGCGCGCCTGTCGCGAAGCTGGCGTGCTGGTCGTGCTGGTGCGTGTCGGGCACGCAGACAATGCGATGCCGCAGCCGGATGTGCCCTCGGAAACCAGTTTCGCCGGCGGCTTCGTCCTCACCGACGAAATGCGCGAAATCGCGCCGGAGCTGGGCCCGGAGGATGGTGACGTCATCGTCGACAAATATAACTGGGGCGCGTTCCACGGCACCAATCTCGATGCGCATCTGCGTCGGCGCGGCATCGATACGCTGCTGATGACCGGACTGGTGACGCATATCGGCGTCGATACGACGATGCGTGAGGCCTATGCCCATGGCTATGCCCAGATACTGGTAACCGACGCGGCGGCGGCGATGACGGTCGCTCAGCACGACTTCGTGCTCGAAGACATCGCGCCGCGCCTGTCGCGGCTGCGGACCACGAAGCAGGTGCTGGGCTATCTGAAGGCGTGAGCCGTTGAGCTGTCTTGCGGTATTTCCACCGGACGAGCCGGGTGGCACGACACGAGTCCGGGCGGTACCCGATCCCGGACGGCCCGCGAAAGACGAAATCCGTGTCCGGATGCTGTTCGCTGCAGTCAATCCGGCTGACCTTCTGTCGATCGACGGGCGCTATGCCGGCTTCGGCGAAGCTTCCCTGGTTCTGGGCGCCGAAGGCGTCGGCATGATCGAGGAAGTGGGGCAGGATCTTTCGCCGGACCTTGTCGGCAGCCGGGTTATCCCGATGTCGCGCGGAAACTGGGCGACGCACCGGCTGCTCCGTGCAGGTGAGTTCATTCGTCTCCCCGCCACCCTGCAGGACAGCCAGGCGGCGTTCCTTCGGATCAACCCTGCCACCGCCGCGCGTCTGATCGAAGGGCTGGCGCTTCGCCGGGGCGATTGCCTCGTCCACAATGCATCGCGCTCCTCGGTGGTGCGCTGGATCGACATTCTCGCCGGAACAGCCGGAATCCGGGCGGAGGATGTCGCCGATATGGCGGACGGCGCCGCCGATGGTGCGCTCGACGCGCTGGCGGGGGCGGCGACGGGGGAGCTTGCCGCAAAGCTGCGTCCCGGCGGGCGGCTTATCGTCTATGGCCATATTTCCGGCCAGCCCTGCACCATTCCGTCAACCTTGCTGACGGGGCGCGACCTCACGATCCGGGGCTTCAGCCTTCGGCGGGCCGAGGTCGATCGCGACATGGAGGATTTGCAAACCTTTTATGATCGGCTCGCGAAGCTGCTGGAGGCGCATCCCGAGCCGGTCGATTCGGTTCATGACCTCGGTGCCGTCGATATGGCCTTACATGCGGCGCGGCGCCGCGGTCGCAACGGCAGGGTTCTCCTTGCGCTGCGCGACTGACGCCAAAGATCGCTTACCCGAATTGGCGCGCGTGCTCTCGGGCGCGCGTTGACCGCGAACCGCTTGCTTCCGATGACTTTCGCCAGACACGGAGGAAGCACATGACAACCGCGCAGCAGCTTGCGCATTATGTGGTGACGACTGACCTCACCCAAATCGATCCGGAAGTGGTCGAGCGCGCCAAGGATCTTTGTATCAGTTCGCTGGGGTCGGCAGTGCTCGGCGCGCGGATGAAGGTTTCCGGCACCATGGCAAGCTATGTCCGGGCTCAGGGCAGTACCGCCGAAGCCAGCGTGATCGGCTTTGGATTTGGTACTTCGGCGCAGCTTGCGGCGATGCTCAATTGCGATTCTTCGCATTGTACCGAGCTGGAAGACGTTGCCTGGCCAGAGGCGCAATATACCTGCTGCCTGATCCCGGCGGTCTTCACCCTCGGCGAAAAGCTCGGTTCGTCCGGGCTCGATGTCATCGAGGCGGTGATTATCGGTTTCGAAGTCGCCGCCCGTCCGGGCATGGCGCTGTCCAACGGCGGCGCTGCGGCGCGCGGCATTCTGTCCTGCGCCAATGTAGGGACGCTGGGCGTTGCGGCAGCGGCGTCAAAATTGATGAAGCTCGACGAACAGGCCACCTGTGCCGCGATCACGCTGGCAGCGTCGGTCGGGGGCGGACTGGTGCGCCAGACCGGCTCGTCGGCGCATGTGATCGAGGCAGGGTTTACGGCGCGCGACGGGATCATGGCGGCGGAGCTCGCTGCACTCGGNCTTGGAGGCAATCCTTCGATCCTGGAGGGCAAGGCGGGCTATTTCGATGCGCTTGGCGGTTTGCCCGATCTGGCACTGTCGCCCGGCACCGGATCGGACCTCCGGGTCATGGCGGTGGGCCAGAAGAAATATCCCTGCTGCTACATGCTCCAGCGGATCATNGACTGCCTGAAGGACATGATCGAAANCAACGGCATCGNGGCNGATGCGGTTGCGGAGGTGCGTGTCGAAGTNAATGCTGCCTTNCCGGCGATCATGAAATATCCCGAACCGCGCGATGTCGAGGAAGCGCGCTTCAGCCTGCCGCACGTGGTTGGCGCCACGCTGGTCGGCGAGCCGATGGGCGTCAGCACTTTTTCCGAAGCAAAGCTCCACGATCCGGCCATTCTCGCCCAGCGCGGCAAGGTTCGGATGATCGTCCATGATGAATGGGGCTATGATCAGCTCGGCGCGGAGGACCGCATCACCATCGAATTGCGCGACGGCAGCCGGATCGAGGGTGTTGCGACCGTGGCGCGGGGCGATGCGTCCAATCCGCTGTCACGAGCGGAAACACTCGAAAAATTCGATCGCTGCGTCGAAGGGCTGCTTGCGCCCGAAGTACAGGCGCGCGTCGCCAGCGATCTCGAAACGCTCGAAACGATTGCCGACGTGCGGCGTCTGATGCGCGATCTCGCCGAGACGGCAGACGTCGCCACCGCGGAAATGGTCTGAGCGCATGGATCTCGATTTCACGGCCGAGGAAGTGGCGTTCCGCGACGAAGTGCGGACATTCTTCCGCGAAGCATTGCCGGACGATCTGCGCGCGAAGATGATCGAGCGGCGGCATCTCGAAAAGGACGATATCGTCCGCTGGCAGCGTATCCTGAATGCCAGGGGCTGGGCTGTGCCGAACTGGCCGGTCGAATATGGCGGACAGGCATGGTCGCCGGCNCAGCGCTATATCTATCAGGAAGAAATGGCGCTCGCCCATGCGCCGGAAGGATCGCCGTTCAACATCAACATGATCGGCCCNATCATCGCGCGTTTCGGCACCGANGCGCAAAAGNACCGNTTNCTCGCGCGGATCGCCAATCTCGACGACTGGTGGTGCCAGGGCTTTTCGGAGCCGGGCGCGGGTTCCGACCTTGCCGCGCTGAAAACGCGCGCGACGCGCGACGGCGACGACTATGTCATAAACGGCCAGAAAATCTGGACCACCCAGGCGCAACATGCCGACTGGATGTTCGCGCTGGTGCGCACCGACAGTTCGGGCCGCAAGCAACAGGGGATCACCTTCCTGCTGCTCGACATGAAGACCCCGGGCATCACCGTGCGCCCGATCGAGACGATCGACGGCGGGCACGATGCCAATGAAGTCTTTTTCGACGATGTCCGCGTTCCGGTCGAAAACCGGATCGGCGANGAAGGCNGGGGNTGGGANTATGCNAANGCGCTGCTCGGCGGCGAGCGGAGCGGNATCGCGCGGATCGGNCTTTCCAAGGAACGGCTCATTCAGNTGCGGGNACTGGAGCGCGATCTGGCGGNACGCGGCGCGCTGACCGGGCGCGAGCGCNATCGGCTGCGGCGCAAGCTTGCCGAGGTGGAAGTGGAGCTTCGCGCGCTGGAACTGACGCAGCTGCGCGTGGTCGCGGCGGATGCCCATGGTGCGCATGCCGGCCACGCCGCATCGATCCTCAAGATCAAGGGCACCGAAATCCAGCAGCGCATGACCGAGNTGGTGCTCGANCTGGCCGGGCCCGCCGGGNTCGCTACCGACGCCGCGACGCAGGCAAATACAGCCGGNNAAGGCTGGGTGGCGGCGGCGGCGCCGTTCTATTTCACGATGCGCAAGGTATCGATCTTCGGCGGCGCGAACGAGATTCAGCGCAACATCGTTGCGAAATCGATCCTGGGATTCTGAGGCGACAAAATGAATTTCGAATTTTCCGAAGAGCAGCAGATGCTCGCGGACATGGTCGATCGGTTCGTGGCGGATCGATACGCGTTTGAGACGCGCCAGAAGATCATGGCCGGGGATGCGGGCTGGAGCCGCGAGAACTGGAGCGCACTGGCGGAGCTGGGTCTGCTGGGCCTGCCCTTTGCCGAAGAAGATGGCGGCTTCGGCGGCGGTGGCGTCGAGACGATGATCATCATGACTGCGCTGGGCCGGGGGCTCGTGATCGAACCCTATCTGAGCACGGTCGTCATGGCCGGTGCCGCGTTGCGCATCGCCGCCTCGCAGAAGCAGAAGGCAGCGCGGATCCCGGCGATCATCGCCGGATCGCACGTCATGTCGCTGGCGCATCAGGAAGCGGCAATGCCGCGCCATTCCTTTGATGTCGCGACAACGGCACGTCGTGCCGGCGAAGGATGGCGCCTCGATGGCTGCAAGATTTCGGTCCCGCACGGTGCGGGCGCAGACGAACTGATCGTCAGCGCGCGGACCGAAGCCGGACTGGCGTTGTTCCTCGTTCCCACGACGCTGCCTTGCGTCGATGTGGTGCGCGGCACGGGCTATGACGGGATGCCGCTGGCGACCGTCACATTGGCCGATGTCGCGCTTCCCGGCGACGCACTTCTCGGCGAGCCGGGGCAGGGCGAAGCGATTTTCGCGCGCGTGTTCGAGGAAGCCAATGCCGCGCTGGTCGCCGAAGCGGTCGGCGCGATGCGCGAGACCTTCGATCTCACCACCGAATATCTGAAGACCCGCACGCAGTTCGACGTGCCGATCGGCTCGTTTCAGGCGCTACGTCACCGGCTCGTCGACATGCTGATCGAGCTCGAACTGTCGCGCAGCATGGCGATTCTCGCCGCACTCTCGCTCGACCTTCCCGACGATCAGCGGCAGAAGAATATTTCGGCGGCGAAGGTGCAGGTCGGTCGCTCGGGTCGCAGGATCGGCCAGGAAGCCGTTCAGATGCACGGCGCGATCGGAATCACGTCGGAATATAAGGTCGGCCATGCCTTCAAGCGGCTGACCGCGATCGACGCGCTGCTGGGCGATGCCGATCATCATATCGACTTGATCGCCGATGCAGGCGGGCTGGCGGCCTGACGCGTCCCTACGCGTCAGGCCGTTGCCGGTAACTCCGTATCAATAGCCCTTGAATTCAGGCGTTCGGCGTTCGGCGAAAGCATTCGCCGCTTCCTTGTAATCCTCGGTCAGCATGGTGACCGATTCATAAGCGATCGACAGTTCGAGCACCTGATTGAGCTGCGCCTTCACCTGCTTGTTGACCGCCGCCTTTGAGAACCGCACGGCCCAGACCGGCTGCGATGCGATTTCCACTGCGATCTTTTCCGCCTCGGCGAGTACGTCCTCCTTGGGGACCGCATAGTTGACGAGGTTCATCTGCGCCGCTTCGCTGCCCCTGAGCAGTTTGCCGCGCATCAGGAATTCCTTGGCACGCTGCGGCCCGACAATCATCGGCCAGATCACCGCGCCGCCGTCTCCCGCTACCAGACCGACCTTGATATGCGTGTCGCCGAGCCGCGCGTCATCGGCAACGATGCTCATATCCGCCATCAGCGCGACGGTGAGGCCCAGCCCGATCGCGTCGCCATTGACGGCAGCGATGATCGGTTGCGGGACAAGCAGCATATGTTCGAACAGGCGCAGCGTGTTCTGCGGCACACGCAGCGCGTATTTCAGCCCGAATTCGGTGCCGGCGCGCGCAGCCATCTTCTTGACGTCGCCGCCAGCCGAGAAGGCGCGGCCGGCGCCGGTCAGGATGATGACCTTGATATCCTCGTCGCGGGCCAGATCGACCCAGATATATTCCATTTCCTTATGCTGTTCCGGACCGATCGAATTGAGCTTTTCCGGCTGGCTCATCGTCACGATCGCGACGCCGTCGGCGCGCTTCTCGACCGAGATGAATTCGTAGCTGCTGTAATCTGACATCACATTCTCCCTGATCACGCCACGTCGCGCAGCGCGCCCTTGTCCCAGTCATCGAAAGTGGCGCCCGCCCCGGCGAGCCGCACGAGCAGTGCGGAGGGCATGAGCGAAGCATCGCCCGTTTCCTCTGCGAATAGGGTGAGTTTGTTCGCTATTTCGGACAGGCCGATGGTTCCGGCATGAAACATCGGCCCGCCCCGCCAGCGCGGAAATCCGTATCCGTTGAGCCAGACGACATCGATGTCCGACGCGCGCAGGGCGATTCCTTCCTCGAGGATCTTCGCGCCTTCGTTGATCAACGGATAGATCATCCGCTGGATCATCTGGCTCTCGTCGAATTCGCGCGGCACGACGCCGAGCTTGGCGCGCACCTGCTCGATCAGCGCGGCCACTTCGGGATCGGCGATCGGCGTACGTGAACCGGCTTCGTACCGATAATAGCCGCCGCCCGTTTTCTGTCCCAGCCGGCCGCTCTCGGCAACGGCATCGGCAATCGGGAAGATTGTCCCGCGCCGCTTGCGGATGCTGTAGCCGACATCGAGGCCCGACATGTCGTTGATCGCCAGCGGCCCCATCGGAAAGCCGAACGCTTTGAGCGCCGCGTCCACCTGCTGCGGCAGCGCGCCCTGCTGCAACAGGCGATCGACCTGCGCGCTGCGTTTCGCCACCATGCGGTTGCCGATGAAGCCGTCGCAATTTCCCGACACCACCGGAATTTTGGCGATTCGTCTGGCGACTGTAATCGCGCTGGCGATGGTCGCGGCTGAGGTGTCGGCCCCACGCACGATCTCGCACAGCTTCATTACATTGGCGGGGCTGAAGAAATGCATCCCCACGAACCGGTCGCGGTGCTTCAGCACCTGCGCGATCGCATCGATGTCGAGCGCGGAGGTATTCGACGCCAGGATGCAGTCGGGCGCGCAAATCGCCTCCAGATCGCTGAAAATCTGTTTCTTGAGGTCCATGTCCTCGAACACGGCCTCGATCACCAGATCGGCGTCCGCCGCCGACGCCCGATCCGTGGCAGTGGCGATCCGCGCGAGCCTCTGCTCGGCTTCCTCCGCCGAAATGGATTTCCGCGAAACCGAGCGGCCGTAGTTGGATTTTATGCGCGCGAGACCGCGCTCCAGCGCTTCGGTGCCGGTGTCAATCAGCAAAACCGGGATTCCGGCTGCGGCAAAGCTCATCGCGATTCCGCCGCCCATCGTCCCCGCGCCGAGGATCGCGACTTTTTCAATTCGCTTGCCCGAGCCGGCAGACGAGTCGAACTTGGCTGCCTGCCGCTCGGCGAAAAAGGCGTGCCGCAGCGCCTTCGACTGGGCACCGGCGCTGAGTTCCGCAAATGCCTCGCGATCCGCCGCGACTGCCTCATCAAAGGGCAAGGCAATGGCGCGGCGGAGGGATTCCACGATGGCCGCCGGCGCGTGCTGGCCTGCGGTCTTCGAAAGCGCATTTGCGATGCGCTCTTCCAGTGCGGCCGACTCCGCGCCTTCGATCGGCAGGGATCGCGTAGGAACGGGTGGCTGCTTAAGCTCGCGCGCAAGCGCGACCGCTTGCGAAACCGGTTCGCCATCGGTGACTTTGTCGAGCAGACCCAGGGCCTGGGCGCGGCCACTGTCGACCGGATCGCCCGACAGCGCGATCTGCAGCGCCTCGCTCGCACCGACGATCCGTGCGAGACGATTGGTCCCCCCGGCACCGGGGATCAGCCCCAGCTTGACCTCGGGCAGGCCGATGCGCGTTCCGACGGTAGCCACGCGCGCATGGCATGCGAGCGCGATCTCAAAACCACCGCCCAGCGCCGTTCCGTGCAGCGCGGCGACAACCGGATGCGGAAAGCTCTCGATCTGGTCGCACAGTTCGGCCAGCGTCGGGGGCTGGCGCGGCTTGCCGAATTCGCGGATGTCCGCGCCGGCGATGAAGGTTCGGCCCGTACATGCGATCACGACTGCCGTGAGCGACGGTTCGTCGCCAAGCGCCTTCAGCGCGTCCGAAACGCCCTTGCGCACGGCATTGCTGAGCGCGTTGACCGGGGGATTGTCGATTTCGATCCGGCCGATTCCGTCGTCCAGCGTCCAGGTTACGGGTTCGGTCATGCATCGTCTCCCGGGCAGGTCTGTATGAGTGCGTCGAGAGCGTAGGCACCGGCTCCCTGTTTCTGCAGGCGCAGCGGATTGATCTCGATGCTTTCAAGCGTGTCGGCGTTGGCGGCGGCAATGCGTGAAACGGCGCAAATGGTCGCGACGGCCGCGTCGACGTCGGCGCGCGGCGTGCCACGCCAGCCGTCGAGCAGCGGGAAGGTCCGCAGCGATCGGAGCATTTCGTCGGCCTGTGCCGCATCGACCGGCGCCCGGCGGACGGCGACGTCGTGGATCAGCTCGGCGGTCGTGCCCCCGAACCCTACCATGACGAACTGGCCGAATATCGGGTCGCGCCGGGTGCCGATGATCAGCTCCTGGCCTTCACCGATCATTTCGGACAGCAGCAGGCCGTTGATCCGCGCTTGCGGTGCGGCACGGCGGACATTGTCCAGAATGTCGCGGGCGGCGTCGTGCGCGGCTGCCGCGTCGGGACAACCCAACCGAACCCCGCCTACTTCGGTCTTGTGCGCGATGTCGGGCGAGACGATCTTGATCGCGAGCGGAAACCGCATGCCGGACGTGGCAGATTCGATTTCATCCCGCGATGCGATCAGCTTCTCGCGCGGCGCATCGATGCCCACCGACGCGAGCAACGCCTTCGCTTCGGATTCATCGAAGCGCGCGCCTGCGGGAATTGCAGGACCGTCGGAAGCGGCGGCATCGCTCGGCGCTGTTGCCGACGTCTTCATGCCCAGTCGGCGTAGCGCGCTGATCGCATGGATGGCGCGGGCAGGCTCTTCGAAAACCAGAAATCCGGCCTTTTCGTAGCGCGCCGTTTCTTCCGGCGGCGCGACCATGCAAAGCGCGATGATCGCATCGGGATGATCGGCTCGAAGGCGTGTGAGATCTTGCAGAAATACGTCTGAAAGCCGTGGAATGCCCGCATAGATGCCGAAAAAGGCGAGAAGCGCGTCATACTCGCCCGTCTCCAGCATCAGCCGCATGCTCGTCGCAAGCAGCCCCGGGTCGGTCGAAAGCTGTGCAGTCACATCTACGGGATTCAGGAAAATCCCAGGGGGGCAGCGTTCGCGCAGGCGGCTCTGGCAATCCTCGGGAACTGTCGGAAGGATCATCCCTTCATCCGAAGCAGCATCGGCAATTTGAGCGCCGATGCCGCCGGATATCGTCACAATGCCCAGCCGGTTTCCCTGCGGAAACCTTTCTGCGGCAAGAATCGATCCGGCCACGTCCAGCAAATCTTCCATGGTGCGCGCGCGGTACACGCCGAATTCGCGAAATATCGCGTCGTACAGGCTGTCTTCGCCCGCCATGGAGGCCGTGTGCGACGCGGCCGCCTGCGCCCCGGCCGACGTGCGCCCCACTTTGATTACCAGGACGGGCTTTTGGGCATCCCGTGCCTTTTCCAGCGCCGCGATCAGGCTCGGGCCTGACCGCACGCCTTCGATATAGGCGACGATGACGGCGATCTCGGGATCGTCGGCCAGCGCCGACAGCCCATCAGCAAATTCGACATCGGCTTCGTTCCCCGTCGTCACGAATTTACCGATGGCAAGCCCGCGATTCTGGGCCAGTTTGAGCATGTGCGCGGCGGATCCGCCGCTCTGACTGACGATCCCGATGGCCGGACCGCTTGGCCTGTCCTGAAACTGAGTCGTGAAGCTCAGCCAGGTTCCGTTGGCGGCGTTGAAGGCGCCCAGACAGTTCGGACCGATGATGCGCATGTCGCTGCGATCGACGATTTCGCGGAGACGATCCTGCCGTTCGCGTCCGGCTTCCCCCGCTTCGTTGAAACCTGCGGAAAATATAACGAGCGCGCGAATGCCCTTGCGCTCGCACGCCAGCGCGGCAGGCACGACCAGTTCGCCCGGTAACGCGATGACCGCACAGTCTACGGATTCGGGAACACTTTCGATGTCCGGATAGGACTTCAGGCCCTGGACGGTCGAGCGCCCTGGATTTACCGGAAAGACCCGACCTTCGAAGCCGCCGCGCAGAATGTTCTGGAGCGTGCGCCCGCCAATGCGCGAGGGATCGTCGGAAGCTCCGATTACCGCGATCGAGCGGGGGTTGAAGAAACGGTCCAGCGCGTTTTCGGCATGGGCGGTATTTGCGTCGGCGGCCGTAGCCTTGGCCGAATCGATCATTCGGGAAACCCAATATTCGTGAAATCCGGCTCGAGTCCTATCGCGGGGACGCGGCGCTTACACTGTCGACACTCAGCTAGCCGAGAAAATCGAATAGGCGATTGAGGGCGCGGATTGGCGCGATATCCGCCCACGGAAAGCTCCGAATGAACCCTCTTGCGCGACAAGTGTCGACACTTTAACCTATTTGATCAGAATCAAGGACACGGCCGGAAACGCGGCCGGGCAATAGGAGAGGTCGAATGACGAGAGTCGCAGAGGCAAAATCGATCAAGTCCGCACAGCGGGTTTTCGAGGTGCTGGAATATTTCGACGCCGATCATCAGGAGGCGAGTGTCACGGACATCTGCCGGCGCTACGGATATCCTCAGTCGAGCGCGTCCGAACTTCTGAGCTATATGGTTCATCTCGGCTATCTGCGGCGGGGAACGCGAGGCCGGAATTTCCGTCTTTCGATGCGGGTTGCGATGCTGGGCGCCTGGGTCGAGCCCGAACTGGTCCGCAACGGCAAGCTGCTCGGGATGATGGACGAGATCGCCGACCGAACCGGCTGCACCGTGGTAGTTGCCACCAACTCACGCGTGCATGTGCGATGCCTTCATGTCGTGGCTCGTGATGACAATGCGCCCCATCAGGGCGCGGATTTGCCGCTGCTGAAATCGGCCGAGGGGCTGGCGCTGCTGCTGACCACCGATCGCGGACTGGTGCGCAAATATGTCCATCGCCTCAACGCCGATGAGGATCAGGACCGAGTGCGGTTCGAAGTGCTGGCGGCCGAACTCGATGCGTCGAGCGCTCGCGGATATGTGCGCTATAGCGAAGGCGGTGAGGATCATTTCTCGATCTTGCTTCCGACGCGCGACCGCGGTGAGCAATTGTCGCTGTGCGTCCGGGCGCCGGCCGGCATCAACGAGAGCAGCGTGATTCAGATCATCCGTCAGGTGGTTTCGCGCTCGCTCGGTCTGATGAGCGTTCCGGCGGCCCTTCCGCCTGGTGAAGTCATGCCGCGCCGGCATGCGGGAATGGACTGAAGTCGTAACCGACCGTCAGATCAGTGCGACCTCTTTTCCGTGCCCGCGCTCGATTGCGACGATGAAGGGGGCGATCAGATCCCTGACGCGCGTCGCCCGATCGCTCTGCGCATAGGCGACGACATGGTCCTCCAGATCGCGCCAGCCGATAATGATCCAGTAGCTGCCCTCGGCCTCGACCTGCGCAATCAGGCGCACGTTGAGGCACCCGGGAGCCTCGCGGATGAGTTTTGCGGCCGCGGCGAAAGCTGTTTCGAACGCGGCCATGTCGGCCGGTGCGACGCGCACGATATTGGTTTCGAACACCATGGGCCGCGATTGGGCTCCGCGCCCGAGACGCGACAATGGAAAGGCGCCGGCATCGCGCAAAGATCGCTCTTTCGAAATCCGGCCGCCGCGCCGCGCTTTTTGATCGGGCAAACGTAATCGGCGCCTAAACTGTCGACACTTGAGAGAGGAGATTGGCGCGAGATGGATACCCTAGCGCCCACTGCCACGTCCGCGACCGCTGACCGGGCTGCATTGCGAGACCTTTACGAAGACTATGCGGCGTGCCTCGATGCCGAGGATTTCGCGGCGTTTCCCCACTTCTTCACCGAAGACGCGCTCTATCAGGTGATCTCGCGCGAAAACCACGACGCGGGGCTGCGGCATGCGCCGATCTATTGTTCCAGCCGTGCGATGATCGTCGACCGGTTGATGGCGCTCAAGGAAGCGGCGCTCTACCAGCCGCGCTCGCTGCGGCATTTCATCAGCGGCGTCCGTATTACCGGCGGGGAGGGCGCGGAACTTCGCGCACAGGCGAATTTCCTGATCGTCGAATCGCTGCTCGAACAGGACCCGCAGGTGCTGATGGTCGGGCGCTACCTCGACCGTATCGTCCGCACGACGGAAGGGCTGCGCTTCGCCGAACGCAGCTGCGTCTATGACAATTACCGGATTCGCACGACGCTGGTGATCCCGGTCTGATGGCGGAGCAGAGCATGAACGACACAATCGAAGCGCAACCGCAGGAAAGAAAATGGCCGGCCGAGGGCGTCAGCCGCGTGCCCGCCTGGATCTATTCCGATCCCGAAATCTACGCGCGCGAGCTTGAGGTTTTCCACTATGGCAAGGTCTGGAACTATGTCGGGCTAGACTGCGAGGTTCCGGAGCCGAACACCTTCCGCCGTAGCTGGATCGGCGAGCGCCCGGTCATCATCACGCGCGATGCCGACGGCGAAATCCACGTGGTCGAAAATCGCTGCGCGCACCGCGGTTCGCTGCTTTGCTGGCAGAATAGCGGGAAAGCCAAGGATCTGACCTGCCCCTATCATCACTGGTCCTATTCGCTGAAAGGCGATCTGATGGGGCTGCCTTTCCTGCGCGGCGTCCAGGGCAAGGGCGGCATGCCGCGCGACTTCGACAAGGCGAAGAACAGCCTTACCAAGCTGCGCGTCGCCGTCCGCGGGGGCTCGATCTGGGCGACCTATAGCGATGAGACGCCGCCGCTCGAGGACTATCTGGGCGAGGAAATCCTCACCCGGCTCGACCGGCTCGTATCGCGGCGCCCCCTGCGTCTGGTCGGTTACAGCCGTCAGGTCGTGGACAGCAACTGGAAGCTCTATTGGGAAAACAGCCGCGACCCCTATCACGCGACGCTGATGCACCCGTTTCTGTCGACATTCGGCATCCTGCGCACCGACGGCGACTATCACAGCGTGCCGCTGCAGGAAGGGCGGCACGAATATACCTATTCGCAATATGATCCCGAACTCCGCAACCGCACATCGGAAGCCTCGGCGCAGATCAAGAGCATCAAGACGACGCTGCAGATTCAGGACACCGACGTCGTCAATTCGGTCGTCGACGAATTCAACGACGGGATGATGGGCGCGTTTCAGGTCTTTCCGACGATCCTCGTTCAGCAATATTTCAATTGCCTCGTCGTCCGTCACATTATTCCCAAGGGTGTCGGCAGGCACGAGCTGGTCTGGACCTATTTCGGCTATGCCGATGATGACGAGCAGGTCAGCGAACTTCGCCTCAAGCAAAGCAATCTCGTCGGTCCCGCCGGCTTTGTCAGCCTTGAGGACAGCGAAGTCCTGTCGCTGATGCAGCCGGTCGTCGAAGGATCGCCGCATGCGCTTCAGGTACTCGAGATGGGCGGTCACGGAACCGAGGCGCAGTCGACGATGATGACCGAGACGCTCATTCGCGCCTTCTACGATTTCTATCGCAGGGAAATGGGGCTCTGAACGGTCCGCGCCTGCAATTGCCGGAGAATATGATGAGTGTGGAATGGGTCCGTGTCGCCGCAGAGAGCGACGTGGTCGAGGGCGAGCCCTTCGCTTCCGAATATGGAGAAAGGGCGATCGCGCTATATCGCTATGAAGGCACGATCTTCGCGATCGGTGACATTTGCCCGCATGAGGATGTGCGCCTTTCCGAAGGCTGGCTTGAGGGTGATCGCATCGAATGCCCGCTGCACCAGTCGTGCTTCGAAATCCGCACCGGCAAGGTGATCGAGGGCGGCCCGGCCTATGAGGATGTCGCAGCTTACGACGTGCGCGTCGAGGATGGCGCCGTATTCGTGCGGGCGGCGGGCTGATGCGCGAGGCATTCCTATACGACGGGTTGCGCACGCCGGTCGGCCGCTACGCCGGCGCGCTTTCGAGCGTGCGTCCCGACGATCTGTTGGCGGGTTGTATCGCGGCACTGATCGAAAAGACGCCGTTCGCGCCTGACCGTATCGAGGACGTAGTAATCGGCTGCACCAGCCAGGCGGGCGAGGATGCGCGCAACGTCGCCCGTCACGCATCGCTGGTCGCCGGGCTGCCGGTCGAAGTGGCGGCGCAGACCATCAACCGGCTTTGCGGCAGCGGGCTGGCGGCCATCGCCGATGTCGCGCGAGCGGCGGCGGTGGGGCAGGGCGAGCTTTTCCTCGCGGGCGGGGTCGAAAGCATGTCGCGTGCACCGTTCGTCATGGCCAAGTCGGAAACCGCCTTCGCGCGCGTGCCGCGCGTTTATGAAGCGCTCGGCGAGCGCTTCCCCAACCCGCTGGTGCACAAGCATTTCGGTCGGGACAGCATGCCGCAGACCGGCGACAATGTCGCGGCAGAGATCGGCATTTCGCGCGAAGACGCCGATCGCTTCGCACAGGCGTCTCAGGAAAAATACGCGCGCGCGCTGGCCGACGACTATTTCTCAGGGGAGATCACCCCGGTTACCATCAAGGGACGTAAGGGCGCCGAAACCATTATCGACACGGACGAACATCCGCGTCCGGGTTCCAATCTGGAAGGACTCGCCAAGCTGAGGCCGCTGTTCGAGGGCGGTGTCGTGACGGCGGGCAATGCTTCCGGTGTCAACGATGGCGCTGCAGCGGTGATCGTCGGCACCCGCGAGGCAGGCGACGCGGTGGGAGCCGTGCCGTCGGTACGTATCGTGTCGAGCGCCGTGGCAGGGGTCGAGCCGCGCCTGATGGGGCTGGGGCCGGTATCCGCCAGTCGCAAGGCGCTCGAACGCGCCGGCCTCGACCTCTCGGACATGGGCGTCATCGAACTCAACGAAGCCTTCGCCAGCCAGGCGCTGGGCTGCATGAAATTGATGGGCATCGCTTTCGACGATTCCCGGGTGAATCCCAATGGCGGTGCGATTGCCATCGGTCATCCGCTCG
The DNA here is from genome assembly GCA_002707985.1 of Sphingomonas sp. GTDB lineage: Bacteria > Pseudomonadota > Alphaproteobacteria > Sphingomonadales > Sphingomonadaceae > Sphingomonas. Next base: position 73,904 of record PAOI01000036.1, read on the forward strand.
GTATGTCGGGGACACGCATCGCGCTGACCGCCGCGCGACAACTTGCCCGCAGCGACGAGCGTTACGCGCTCGTCACGATGTGCATTGGACTGGGTCAGGGAATCGCAATGATTCTCGAACGGACAAAGAGCTGATCAGATGGATTTCAATCTCACCGAAGAACAGTCGATATTCCGGGATGCCGTCGCAGCATTCGCCGATCGAGAGCTAAAGGAAAAGGCGCTCGATCGCGCGCACAGCGACGACTATCCCTGGGATGTCGCGCGCAAAATGGTCGATGCGGGGCTGATCGGCATCACCGCATCCGAACAGGATGGCGGTGTCGGCGGCACGCTGATGGATGCGGTAATCGCGATCCAGGAAGTGGCGATGGCGTGCCCGCGCAGCGCCGACGTGGTTCAGGCCGGTAATTTCGGCGCGATCCGCGTGCTGTCGCAGTTCGGCAGCGACGAGCAGAAGGAACGCGTGCTGCGGCCGTTGTTGCGTGCCGAGGAACTGATCGCGGTCGCAATGACGGAGCCGGGGGCGGGGTCCGCCGTCACTGCGCTGACCACGACGGCGACGCCCGATGGCGACGGCTGGCGGATCAGCGGTGAGAAAATCTTCACCACTCACGGCCTGCATGCGACGGTGTTTCTCGTCTATGTGCGCTTCGGCCCCGGTGTCGGGGGGATCGGATCGGTTCTGATCCGTCGCGGCGCCGAAGGCCTCACCTTCGGCAAACCGTCGCGCTTCCTTTCGGGCGAAGACTGGAACTCGATCTATTTCGACAATGTCTATGTCGGTCCGGAGGACGTCGTTCTGGGTCCCGGCGGCTTCAAGAAACAGATATCTGGCTTCAATGTCGAACGGCTCGGCAACAGCTCGCGCGCGCTCGCACTGGGGCGCTATGCATTCGAACAGGCCCGCGAACATGCGCTGAATCGGCGCCAGTTCGGACAGCCGCTGGTCAATTTTCAGGGGCTCCAGTGGAAGTTCGCCGAAATGAAGATCAAGGCAGAGGCGGCGCAGCTCCTGCTCTATCGGGCGGCGATTGCGGCGGACAAGGGCTTTCCCTCGCCGCAGGATACCGCGATCGCCAAAGTGGCGTGCAACCGTGCCGGGTTCGACATGGCGAACGAGGCGATGCAGATCATGGGGGGCACCGGTTATAGCGAGGAATCGCTGGTCGAATATTGCTTCCGGCGCACGCGCGGCTGGATGATTGCCGGCGGAACGATTGAAATCCTGCTTAACCGCATCGCCGAAGGCGTTTTCGACTGCCGATTGCCGATCCGCGAATAATTGAGGGGGGAGGACCGCGCTGCGGCTGGCGCCGCGCGGTCCCGATTTCAGCCGTGGATCCTACCGATCCTGCCAGCCGTCGAAGATGTCGCCGGCTTCGTTCTGCACCATCGTCGCGGCTTCCATCTGTCCATAGACCAGTGCGTTGCCGATCGTGTCGAGCGCGTCCGACTTGGTCACGCCCCATGCCTTGCACAGCAGTACATTCTCGCGAATGCCTTCGGCGGTGCGGCTCATCACATGGTAATAGAGCATGGTCGTCGGCCAGAACTGCTTGGGCAGGACATAAAGCATGTTCTCGATCCGCGAACGGTGCGTCTTGAGCAGGCGCGGGCGGTGCTCGGCCATGAAACGGACATAGGGCGGGATCTCGCCGATCGTCCGCAGATACCAGTCGTAGAGACTGGCCTTTTCTTCCGCTGTCAGGTCGACCGTCGAATAATCAATGCCCGAACGGAAGGCGTCGATATCGGGCGCCCAGCCTTCTGGGAACTTGCAGGGCTCGGCCGGCGTCGTGTCGAATTCGATCCCCTTGGCGGCCTCGGCGACCGTTTCCATGCCGCGCGGCCCGGCATGGACAAAGGCGATCGCCAGCATCTCCAGCGCCTGCGCGTTGCTGACGCCGCGCGTCTTCCAGCTGTGCAGGATATAGCGCACACCCGTTACGTGCCCCATCAGCGCGTAGAAGGTCAGTGTGCCGTTTCCCGTCTGCGCGGGTTCGACACGCAGCGTCAGGCTGCAATAGAGCCGGTATCGTTTGAGCACTTCCGGGCTCTGGTCGATCCACCAGTTGAGGCCGTCCAGCGAATGGCCGAACTGGCTGGCATAATGTGCCTTGAACGCAGCGATTTCCTCCTCCGTGATCGATGTCGGTTCGGAAAGGTCAAGGCCGCGGTGAACCCAGCTGCCATTGTCGGGATCGAAGCCGTGATTGATCGCCCGGCGATCCTGCAAATTGGTGCTCATTCGCATTCCCTCGTCGCTATTTGCATTGGCGTTAAGCGCGCGGAACCGCCGGAGCACGCGCGGCGCTACGATTATCCGCATGAAATCGGATACTCGAAAAGGCGGCCGATCAGGGGTGGGTGCGCTCGCGGCCGGCCGCAATGCGGGCGAAGAAGGTCCGGTTTTCGATCAGGGGGTTAAGGCAGGCAGGGACATGGACACAAAAAACAGAGTCGCGCTCGTCACGGGTTGCGGGAAGCAGGACGGAATCGGCGCGGCAATCGCCCGCCGGCTGGCAGGGGACGGACATGCCGTAGTGGTCGTCGACATCGAGGCAGGCGGTGCGCGCGATACGCATGAGCCCGACGGGCTGGCCAAGGCCGAATGGCGCGGCGTGGCATCGCTGGTCGAGGAAATCCGCACCGCCGGGGGCACTGCGACATCGGCTTTGGGGGATATCAGTAGCCGCGATGACGTGGCTCGGATCATGGCAGATGCCGCTCAGGCGTTCGGTGGCATCGACATTCTCATCAACAATGCCGGCGCCCCGTTCAGCATGGGCCATGGCGATATCGTCGATGTCGATCCTGTGGAATTCGAACGGGTGATGGCGATCAACGTCACCGGCACTTTCCTGATGGGGCAGGCAGTGGCCTCCCGGATGCGCGAACAGCGCTGGGGGCGTATCGTCAATGTGGCGTCGGTGGCGGGGCGCGTCGGCTCGAAGATGAATTCCGCCTATTCGGCATCGAAGGCCGGTGTGATCGCGCTGGCGCAGACCTGGGCGCTCGATCTCGGAGCGGATGGCGTTACCGCCAATGCAGTCCTGCCGGGCCTCATCCACACGAGCCGGACGATCAGCGGCATGAGCAAGAAAGCAGGGGCGCCGATCGATCCCGCCAAGCTGTCCAAGTCCGTGCCCAGCGTTCCGGCCGGGCGCGCGGGCACTCCGGAAGATGTCGCGGGCACCGTTTCGTTCCTCGCTTCCGACGCCGCAGCCTATGTGAACGGCCAGTCTCTGATCGTGGACGGCGGAAGCTTGAGGCTGTGACATGCTAGACGGTATGGAGGCAGTTCGGGTTCGCGCCCGAAATAACAGGGACCATCGGATGGACGCCTCCATGACCAATGAAGATATCGCCACCGGGCTTGTTGGAGGCATCGATCTGAAAGAGCGCCAGGATTCGCTGGTGGGCAAGATCGCCGGCGAAATCGCCAGTGTCATCACTGACGGAACGCTCAAGCCCGGTGCTGATCTCAATTCGGTAGAACTAGCCGCGCGTTTCGGCACCAGTCGTACGCCGGTGCGCGAAGCGCTGATGCTTCTCGAAAAAGAGGGACTGGTCGAAATCCCGCCCCGCAGGCGCCCGCGCGTCGCCCGGATCAGCATGAGCGAGGTGGAGGAGCTCTATCATATCCGCAGCGTGCTGAACGGCTATATGATTGCGCTCTTCGTGGGAAATGCCGATGGGGAACTGCTCGCGGGAATGGACCGGCTGCACCGGACGCTCGAGGACAGAGCATTCCAGGATACCGAGCTGTTCCAGAAGGATCGGCGGAGCCTGCATAATTTCTGGCTGGATAATTGCGGCAATGCCAGCCTGCGGACCCTGCTCAGCACCTACAAGATGCGCATGAGCGTGGGCCGACTCGCACATATCTCGACGGAAGACGTTGCGAGATCGCTGTCGGATCACGCCCGGCTTGTCCTTGCCTGCCACGAGCGCGATGCGAAACTTGCCGAAGCGTTGATGCAGTCGATGACGCTGGCCGGGCTCGCGACGATCCGGCGCCACCGTCCCCGCGAGAACTGAACCGGCGGCACCGCTCGCGATCGCCGGGGCGCCGTCGCGCGATTATCGGGTGAGCGAATATGACCGGCTGACGCGTTCGGGTGCATTGATTGTTTCCCCCGCCATGTCTGAAGAAGAGATCGAACCGGGGCTAGTCTCCGGCAGATGAATTGGTCATGCGGGAGAATATGATGCTCAAGCTTTCGGTGTTCATGTCACCGACGGGCGGTCATTCGGGCGGCTGGCGGCATCCCGATGCGGTTATGGATGCCGGCTATAATTTCGATCGCTGGGTCGAATTCGCCAAAATCGTGGAACGCGGCAAGCTCGACATGATGTTTCTCGCCGATGGCAATGGCGTCAACGGGATCGAGGATCGCGATCTTCTCAGCCGCAATCCTGTGGTGCGGCCGGCGGTGATTGAGCCGATCTGCCTTCTGTCCGCGCTTGCGACGCATACCTCGCGTGTTGGTCTGGTTGCTACCGCAACGACCACCTATGATCAGCCATACAGTGTAGCGCGCCGCTATGCCGGGCTCGACTGGGTCAGCAAGGGGCGTGCGGGCTGGAACGTCGTCACGACGTCCAACGCCAATGATTCCCAGAATTTCAGCCGCGACGAGCATGTCGAGCATGCGGACCGCTATGCGCGTGCCGACGAATTCGTGTCCGTCGTTAAAGACCTTTGGGACAGTTGGGCGGACGATGCCTTCGTGTTCGACAAGGCAAAGGGCGTATTTCTCGACGGCGAGAAAATCCGCCTCGTCAATCACGAAGGCTCCGACTTCAAAGTGCGCGGGCCGCTGAATAGCGCTCGACCGCCGCAAGGGCACCCGGTTATCGTCGTTGCCGGCGCATCGCCCGCCGCAATCGACCTGGCGGCGAATCATGCGGACGTGATCTTCACCGTCACCGAGACCAAGGAAGCGGCGCAGGAATTCTACGCCAAGGTCAAGGCGGCGGCGCGCGCCAAGGGGCGCGACCCGGACACGCTGAAAGTTTTCCCAGGCGCGAGCATCTTCGTCGGGGAAACTGCCGAAGAGGCCGAATCAAGCTATCGCGAGTTGCAGGAGCTGATTCCCGACGATGTCGGCATGAAGATGCTCGGCAAGATGTGCGGCGTCGACCTGACCGGCTACTCGCCAGAAGACTCCCTCCCTGAACTTCCGGAAACCCTCGGGATTCGCAGCTTCCGGAACCTGGTAGCGGACATCGCGCAGCGCGACGGCGCCAATCTGCGCGAGCTCTACCAGAAAATCCTGCCTGCCCGCGGCCATGTGCTGATCAAGGGCAGTGCGGCGCAGGTCGTGGATGTGATGGAGGAATGGTATCGCGACAAGGCGTGCGACGGGTTCAATCTCGTCGCACCCTATCTGCCCGCCGGGCTCGAACGGGTCGTCGACCTCGTCATTCCGGAGTTGCAGCGCCGGGGCCTGTTCCGCACGGAATATGAAGGCACGACGCTGCGCGACAGCCTGGGCCTCGGCCATGTGCCCAACCCCTATTTCGAGCAGGTGCAGGCGGCCGAATGAACGGGACGATGCGGGCGGCCGTGCTTCACGCGCCGGGACCGCCGGACAGCTTCACCATCGAAGAGGTTCCGGTACCGGTTCCCGGTCCCGACGAAGTGTTGATCAAAGTCGGCGCGTGCGGCGTATCCTATCGCGACGTGGTCGAGCGTAACGGCACCTATCGCCGCGACACCGAATTCCCGGCGATACTGGGGCTGGAGATCAGCGGTACGGTAGTGGAGGCAGGCACCGACGTCGTCGATCTGAAGATCGGCGACACGATCTGTACGAAGGCATTCATCAGCTGCGGCCGGTGCCGGCTTTGCCGGTCGGGACGCGAAACGACGTGCCGTCGCCGCCGTCCGGTCAAGGGTGGCTATGCTCAATATGTCGCGCTGGCGCAGGACGCCTGTGTTGCCTTTCCGAAGGCACTTCCCTTCGAAACCATGTGCTCGGTTGGTCCGGGCGCGGGCGTCGCGCTGAACGCCGTCCGCGACACCGCACGGGTCACGATCGGCGACACGGTGCTGGTGACGGGCGCGACCGGGGGCGTCGGCGTGCCGAGCGTCCAGATCGCCCGCGCGGCCGGCGCGCGCGTGATCGCCGTCAGCCGGAGCGAAGCCAAGGCGGAGTTCCTGCGTGAAATCGGTGCAGACGATGTGATCATTGCCGGCGATAGCGAAAATTTCGCGGGAAAGGTGAAGGCGATCACCGACGGAGAGGGCGTCGATGTGGTGATCGACAATGTCGGCAGTCGCGTCTTCAACGCCTGTTTCGACAGCCTTGCCGTGCATGGCCGCTATGCGATCGTCGGCCAGCTTTTCGGCGAGGAAGTTTCGATCAACCCGGCGCGAATCTTCTTCAAGCGCGCCGCCATTCTGGGCGTCGGCAGCGTTAGCCGTGCCCAACTGGCCGATGCGATCGACCTTGTCGCGCGCGGCATCGTAACGCCGCGGGTCGATACCATTTTTCCCCTGGAGGAAGTCGCCCGTGCCCATGCAATCGTCGAAGGAGGCGCGGCCGCGGGCCGCGTTGTACTAAAACCATGACCGACCAGCAGATTACCGTCTCCAGGATAGGGGCAGAGATCCCCGGCGTAGAAGGCGATCCGCGCCTGAAGGCGATCTATGCCGCCATCGTCGACCGGATGAAGGAAGTCGTTCGCGAATTCGAGATCACGCAGGACGAGCTGCACGTCGCGGGCGATTTTCTGAACCGGCTGGGGCAGGCGGGCTTTTGCCGCAGCCTGGTGGACGTCGCGCTGGCGATGACCAGCGTCGATGCGACGGCGCTGGTTGCCAATGGCACGCGCCCCAATCTGGAGGGGCCGTTCCATTTTTCGGGGTCGAAAATCTATCCCGACGGCGACCTGTTCGAAGGAAAGACGCCGCCCGCCGACGTGCCGGTGCTCACCCTTTCGGGCCGCGTCACCGACGCGGCGACGGGCGCGGCGATCCCCGACGCCGTGCTGGATTTCTGGCAGGCCGACCATGACGGCCATTATGACCGGGTCGACCATGCGCTCTATGGTCGCGTCCCGGTCGACGGCGACGGGCGCTATCGACTGCGTACGACGCTTCCCAAGGATTATTCCGACCACGATCATGATCCGATCGGCGAACTGTTTCGCGCAATGGGGCGTCACAACCGCCGCTGTGCACACATCCACGCCAAGGTATGGCTCGGCGACCGCTGCTTGCTGACGACGCAGTTGTTCATCGCCGACAATCCGTATCTGGACAGCGATTATGTCGAAGGGGCGGTAAGCCCCGACCTCACGATCAGTCCGCAGCCCGTGCCGGGCCGCGAAAACGAACTGGAAGCCAGTTTCGATTTCGCGGTGCAGACGGCGTGAACCGACTGAAGCGCGTTCTGAACGAAGCCGGCGCCATATCGGCGCCGGGCATCCACGATGCACTGACCGCGCGTATCGCCGAACAGGCCGGGCATCGGGCGTTGTACCTTGGCGGCAATGCCATGGCGCTTGGGCTGGGCAAGGGGCAGCCGTTCGTGACGCTCACTGAAACCGCGGAACTGGTCCGCCGGGTCAGGGCGGTATCGGATTTGGCGCTGCTGGTCGATGCCGGAGCCGGGTTCGGCGAGTTGCCGCATCTCGACATCGCGGTGCGTGAAATCGAACAGGCCGGAGCGGACGGGCTGCATATCGACGATCAGCCCTATCCCAAGCTCGCCGGATATCATCGCGGACGCGGGCGCGTGGTCGAAACCGGCGCGATGGCCGCACGCCTGCGCACCGCGGCGGCGGCGCGGCGAAACCCCGACACCGTGATCGTGGCGCGTACCGACGCGCTGCGCGTGACCGGATCGATCGCGGAAACCGCCGAGCGATGCCGCGCCTGTGTCGCGGCTGGTGCCGACGCGGGCATGGTCCTCGATCTCGGCCCCGAAAATGCGTCGGCAGTGCGCGCCGCGATCGGCGACGTGTCGCTGCTGTGGATCGGCGGCGTGCATCCGCCAGTACCGACAAGGCAAGAGCTGGCCGAGGCGGGATTCGCCATGGCCTGTTACCCGTTCAACGGCATCGCGGCGCTGAACGCCGTGCTGACCGATCTGTGGAGCGAACTCGCGCAAACCGGGGTGACCGGTCAGGAAGCAGATGTGCTCGCGCGCGGGCGTGCGGCCATCGCCCCATTGTCGGGGCTGGAGCGCGCCTGGGAAATCGAGGACAGCAATGCACAAATCTGACGCGAACCGTCTGGCAACGGTGTTCGACGATTTCGCGGCCCGGGCGGGATCCCGGCCCGCGATCTTCCATGGCTCCGACGTCATCAGTTATGGCGAATTGCAGGAACGGAGCATTGCCGCCGCGAAAGCGATGATGGCGCATGGCATCGGCCGGGGCGATCGGGTGGGGGTGTTGCTGGGCAATCAGCCCAAATGGGTGGTGATGGCGCTAGCGGCTTCGTATCTCGGCGCAACGCTGGTGCCGCTCAATACCTGGTACAAGGAAACCGAGCTTCGCTGGACGCTGCGCCATTGCGACATCCGGTTGCTGATCAGCGCCGTGCATTTTCTGAAGGCCGATTATCTGGCGCTGATCGAAAAGATCGTACCCGGCGCGACGAAGGGCGGCGAGGTTCGTTCGGAAGCATTCCCGGCGCTGAAAAACATCTATTTCGTCGGTGACGTCCCGGCGGGCGTTCCCGGCTGGTCCGCATTTCTGCGCCGAGCAGACGAAGTCGACAGCGCGGCGTTTGCGGCCGCAGCCGCACAGGCGCAGGGCGACGATACGATGTTCGTGCTCTACACATCGGGGAGCACTGCCGAGCCCAAGGGCGTGATGCTGCAGAATTCGGGTGTGGTCGCGAACGGATATGAACTGGGCGTGCGCCGGGGGATCGGCGACGACGACCGGGTGTGGTGCGGCACGCCTTTATTCTATGGCCTGGGCGCCACCAATGCGCTGCCGGCGACGCTGACGCACGGCGCCGCGCTGGTACTTCAGGATTATTTCGAGGCGGGTCGATCCATCGATGTGATCGAGAAGACCGGCGCGACGGTCTATTACGGCACGGGCAACATGACGCGAGCGATGCTCGATCATTCCGACTTCAGCCGCGCGCGCATCGGATCGCTGCAAAAGGGCAATGCCGGGACCGTTGCCGAATATAAGCGGCTGACGCTGGTCGAGATGGGGATCACGGGCGCGGTGCCAGCCTATGGCCTCACCGAAAGCTATGGCAACGCCACGGTCGGCTGGCCCGACGACCCGATCGAAGCGAAGATCGAGACCAGCGGCACGCCGCTGCCAGGGATGGAAATGCGCATCGTCGATCCGCAATCGGGCAATGACCTGCCGCAGGGCGAAGTCGGTCTGGTGCTGATCCGCGGCCATACGACGCAGGGCTATCTGGGTAATCCGGAAGAGACGGCCAAGGCGCTGCGGCCCGACGGATTCTTCGATACCGGCGATCTTGGCCGGTTCGATGCCGACGGCCGCTTCATCTTCCATTCGCGGCTGAAGGAAGTGATCAAGTCCGGCGGGATCAACGTGTCTCCGGTCGAGGTCGAACAGCTGATTGCCGGGCACCCCGACGTGCGCGACGCTTATGTCGTCGGGGTCGGCGATCCGGTGCGCGGCGAGCTGGTTGTCGCCTTTGTCGACAGTGTTGGCAAGCTGGCGGCGGACGATATCCGCGGGTTCGTCAAGGAGCGGGCGGCCTCGTTCAAGGTGCCGCATCATGTGCTGTTCCGCAGCGAGGAGGAACTGCCGCGGCTTGCCAGCGGCAAGGTCGCCAAGCACAAGCTGCGCGAGGAAGCGCAGGCGGAACTGGGGCTTTAGGGCAGGCAATGGCGTTTCTGGACGGCAGGACAGCGATAGCGGGGGTCGGCGCCAGCAGCTTCGAGCGGCGGCCGGAGGCATCGGTGCTGCAATTCGCGGCGACCGCGCTCGACGCCGCGCTGGCCGATGCCGCACTCGAACGCGGACAGGTCGATGGGCTTATTTCCCAGGTCGGTTCGCCGCGCGGGCTGGATTACGATACTATCGCCGAGTCGCTGGGTCTGTCGCCGCGTTACTGCAGCCAGACATGGGCGCATGGGCGTTTTGCCGCGACGGTGCTGATCGAAGCGGCGATGGCGATCCACGCCGGA
>PAOI01000037.1 GCA_002707985.1 Sphingomonas sp.
CAGCCGCGGTTTCAGGCGGGCATCCATCTTGCGGTACTGACGCTTTCCGCATTCTGGTTGCCGATCGGGCTGATGGCGATTCAGCTGCCCGCCGATGCCGAACCGGCATTATGGGTGCCGTGGCTGTTCGGCGCGTCGATCGGGCCGCTTTTCTTTGCCGTATCGGCTCAGGCGCCGCTGATGCAACGCTGGTTCAGCGTCGCGACGGGCGGTCGCGATCCTTATGCGCTCTATGCCGCATCGAATATCGGCAGTTTCGGCGGGCTGGTCGCCTATCCACTGCTGGTCGAGCCGGAACTGGCCCTGCACGGCCAGAGCATGTTGTGGAGCATCGGCTATCTGGGCGTCGTGCTGATGGTGGCCGCCTGTGCTTGGTTGCTGCCCCGAGGTGCGTCGCCGACTGAGCGGGTTGCGCCGGAAAGCCCGGCGCCCGGCTTGCAGCGCGTGCTCCACTGGATCGCGCTGGCGTTCGTTCCGTCCGGGTTGATGCTCGCGACGACGACGTTTCTGACCACCGATATCGTTGCGGTGCCTTTGCTCTGGGTGCTGCCGCTCGGCCTCTATCTGCTCAGCTTCGTGCTGGCCTTTGCCACGCGACGCACCGGGGCAAGGCTCGCGACATTCTTCGCGCCGGTGATGCTGCTGCTGTTCGGCGCGACGCTGATTTCGGGGCATGAGGAATATACCTATCTCAACGCCGGGATCGGGCTGACTTTGCTGTTCTTCGTCTCGGTGGCGCTGCATGCGCGGATGTACGAGCTTCGCCCCGAGCCCGATCGGCTGACCGGATTTTATCTGGCGATGGCGCTGGGCGGCATGCTGGGCGGTGTTTTCGCCGGGCTGGTCGCGCCGGTGCTGTTCGACTGGACCTATGAATATCCGCTGCTGATCCTCGCCGCCGCGCTGCTGGTGCCGCAGACGATCTTGTTCGGCTTTCTGCGCAAATTCTGGTCGGGCGACCGCGGCGCGATACTGGTCCGGTCGGCTGCGATCGGCGTTGCGGTGCTGCTGCTGATCTGGCTGGGGCTCGCTAATCCGGGCGGCGTGCTGGGCGCGAAGCATGAGAGCCTGGCGTTCATCGCCATTGCGATACTGGGTGTGGCGTCGGTGGGCATGCGCGTGCCGTTCTTCATTGCGCTGGCCGGGGCGCTGTTCCTGTTCGGCGGCTATCGTTCACTCCAGCTTACCTTCGCGGGGGACCGCACGCGCAGCTATTTCGGCGTCTATACCGTCAGCGATATGCCGGATGAGCGCCGCCTGGCACATGGCACGACGCTTCATGGCGTCCAGCTGAAGGGCGACAAGACGACGCAGCCCACCACCTATTATGTGCCCGGATCGGGCGTGGGACAGGCGATGCGGATCGCTCCGTTCCTGTATGGCCGCAACGCCCGGATCGGCGTGGTGGGGCTGGGGACCGGTACACTTGCCTGTTACGCGCGCCCCGGCGAGCGGTGGCGCTTTTTCGAAATCGACCCCGTCGTGGTGTCGCTGGCGCGCGATTCGGGGCGGTTCAGCTTTCTCTCACGCTGTTTGCCCGACGCGGATATTGCCATCGGCGATGCGCGGGTGCGGCTCGGTGAAATGGCTGACGACAGCCTCGACCTGCTCGCGCTCGATGCCTTTTCCTCCGATGCTGTGCCGATGCACCTGATGACGGTGGAGGCGTTCGAAACCTATGGCCGCGTGCTCGACCGGCGGGGATTGTTGCTGGTCCACATATCCAATCGTTTCCTTGCCCTGTCGCCGGTCGTGGCGGCGGCGGCGGAACGCAGCGGATGGCATGCGGCGCGGATGGTCTATTTCCCAAGCCCCGCTGAAGCCGGGGACGAAGCGACGGTGTCGGACTGGATCGCGCTGTCGCGGGACAAGGATGTGCTCGACGCCCTCACGGTCGCGGGCAATGGCTGGCGTCCGTTGACCGGACGGCCCGGCATCGCGGCATGGACCGACGATCACGCATCGATCGTACCGCTGCTCAGGGCATTTCATCCCGATCTGGCGAACGAATAGGCGCCGGGCGTCGACGCCCGGGTCGTTAGTTGCCGGTAAACCCGCGCTCCAGCGAATCGATTCGCGCCTGCTGGCGTTCGCTTTCGGCGCTTGCCTGCGCGACGGCCTCCTCGAGCGCAGGATAGGGTGGCTTGCCGTCGACGCCGCGCTGGATCGCCAGCGAATCGAGCGTGACGGCGATATTCAGCGTCGTGCCGTGCAAGGTATCGATCTTGCCCAGCGCCTCCTGCGCGCTCAGCCATGCCGCGCTGCCGGGCGCAGTGCCGACCGCGACGGCGATCTTTGCCTCGGCGTCGCTCGCGGCTGTTGCGAAAGCTGCTGCCGCTTCGGAAATCCGCGCTTTTTCAGCGGCAATCCGGGCGTCGAGCGCCGCATCGGGCGTGGCCACCGGTGCCGGGACATCCGGCTCGGCCAGGCTCTGATTCTCGACCTCCCTCGGCAATAGCGAGGGATAACGATCCGAGCTGTCGATGCAGCCGGTCAGCGCCGCACAGGCGGCGAGCGAAAGAGAGAACAGGGCGTGTTTCACATTTCCGCTCTATGCGGCGAGAAAAGGTCGCGCAACGGGCTTGCACTATTGCGGCGACGCTTCTATGTCCCGCCCTCCAATGCGCGCCCGTAGCTCAGCTGGATAGAGCATCAGACTACGAATCTGAGGGTCGGACGTTCGAATCGTTCCGGGCGCGCCATTTTTCCGCTGGGGTATTCAACCCCGACAAAAGCGCGAAAGGTGAAGAGGTTAGCGGCGTTCTAAGTCCGCTTTTCCGCAAATAGCGCAGCGTTTCGGTAAGAACCGGTTCCAGCAGCAGTTTTGCGCTTCATTTCACCGGAAACCCCGAACTTATAAGAGTTTGCGAGAAATCGCGGCGCCGCCCCGTGGTCGCGGCACCCGATGAATCGCTGCTTCGGCCCCTGCGCTTGCCGAGGCGCCGCTTGCCTTGATAAGGAACGGCATGACGGAAAAGTCGGGGGCAGGGGCGGCGGAACAGGATTTGTCGCTCAGCGATAGCGAAGGCACGTTTCTGGGGCTGGTGCTGCGCGCCCAGCCGATCACGGCCTATCAGGTGGCAAAAGTATATGACCGGTCGCCGGTCAGCAACTTCAACACCAGCAAGGGCAAGATCTATCCGCTGATGAAGCGGCTCGTCGAACGCGGGATGCTGATCAAGGAACAGGTCGCCGGCGACGCACGCGGCACCGAGCAGCTACGTTGTTCGGATTTCGGTCGCGAAGCGGTGCGCCAATGGGTGCTCGACATGCGCGAGAGCCATGTGATGCTCGAGGACCCGCTGCGCACCAAGGTCCAGTCCTTCGACCTTCTGGAGCCCGGTGAGCGGATCGAGTGGATCCTGTCGGCAAAGGAAAGCCTGACGGAGCAACTGGATCGGCTCGATGCCTATCAGGCGGGCGTCGACGTGCCGTTCAAGGCGTTCGTGCACGATAATGCGGTACGTTCCGTGCAAGCCCGGATCGGCTGGCTCGACAGGATGCTCGCGACTCTGTTGCGGGAAACGGCGGCCGAAAGCGGCAGTTGATCGCGCCGCGCGCGCAGTTGGCGCGTTCTGGACCGCCAGCCGGCATTCGTTGCGTGGCCGGAGCGATCCACGGATTGGCGAGTCACCTGCCGACCGATCCCCGATATTCTGCGCGGCGTGCAGCAGGAAGCGATCTCGTTTGCGGCAGTTCGGGCCGCATCGGCGCCACACCGCCCCGGCGATGCGGTGCGCAGCCGCATTCTGGTCGCGGCGCGCGGATTGCTGCAGCGGCGCGAGGGCGACAATCTCGATCTGCGCGACGTTGCCACGTTATCCGGCGTCCCGGTGGCGGCGATCCGGGCGCATTATGCCGATTGCGAAGCGGTATTCCGCGCGTCGCGGCTCGCGCTGCTTGAGGAAGTTGTCGCGGCGCTGCCTGCGATCCCCAGCGCCAATGGCGGTTTCGACGCGATGGTGAGCCGGTATCTGCGCGCAGCCCGGGAAATAGTCGACGGAGTGGCGCATCGTGAACTGGCGCTTTCGGTCGGCCGCGATGGTGCGCGTCATCCCTGGTTGCCGGTCGCCTATGCCGAATCGATCGAGCGGCCGCTGGCGATCGGGATCGAGCATCTCCTGTTGATCGGCGTCTTTCGCGGGCTGTTGAATATCGCCGATCCGGCACGGCGCGCGCGCGACTTGCTCGCTCTGCTTTTGTCGCCGTCGGACGATGCGGCCGGTGGCGATGCGCCGGGGGCGCTGATCGAAGAATTCTACAAGCCATCGGGGGCATCCCGCGCCCGGCCGGAGCGCGGATCCCCCAAGACGCCTCCGGCTTCGCACGGGCGGCGTGCGATGATCCGTCGCGGCGCCCTGACCCTGTTTCTGGACCCGACCGAGATTCGCTGGAACGACCGCGGAATTGCCCTTTCGCCGATCGAGGCACGCATCGTTGCCGCGCTGATCGCGCGCGGGCGGGCGACGTCCGGCGAGATCGAGGCGCTGATCGCGGAAGACGGCGCCAGGACGCGGACGCGCGACGTTTTCCTCCACCGCATTCGCCGCAAATTTGCGCAAGCCGGTGCGCCCGATCCGATCGAAACGGTGAAGGGGTGGGGGCTTAAGCTGCGCGATCCGGGTGAGACGCGGCGACTGGTGATCGGCGAAAGCGCGGCGCCCCCGGCGCTCGCCTAGGCAAGCGACCCAAGCGTTTCGCGCAGCGGCTTCAGCCAGGGCGCATAGGCGCGCCAGCGATCCACGCCGGCATCGGTCAGCGGTGCCCGCACCTGCTGGGCGCTGGCCGTGCGGACCGGGCGGCGGTTTTCGTGAAACCGCAGACATGCTGAATCAAAGGGCAGCCCCAGATAGTCGAGCATAGCCCGGACCTGCGCTTCCGGGTCGGCAAGCAATGCCTCATGATCGACGCGGTGGATCATACGCGGCGCGACGCCATCGAAATGCGCGGTCAGCCGCACATAGTCGCGATAATAGCAGCCGATATCGACCAGGTCATAGGCAAAGGCCTGCCCGCGCGCGAAATGCTGTTTGAAGTTCGAAAATCCCCAGGCCATTGCGCCGCGCCGGGTGTCGATGAAGCGCGCATTCGGCAGGATCAGGCGAATAAGCCCGATATTGAGCCAGTTATTGGGCAGCTTGTCGAGGAACAAGGGCCGGTCCTGATGCCGATGCCATTGCGCTGCGGCCAGATAGCGTTCGCCCAGATCGCGACGGTCCGCCTCGGTAAGTTCGGCCAGATGTGCCGGATAGCGCAGGTCGCGACGCTGCCACTGCCGCGCGATCACCGATTGGGCGAGCGCCGGGATATAGGGCAGCTCGGCAGTCCCTTCGATCATCGGATGGCTGGCCAGGATCTGCTCGACCAGCGTCGAGCCGGATCGCGGCAGTCCGATGATGAATATCGGCGCCGGATCGGGTGCCCCCGGGCCTGCGCGCGCAGACAGAAATGGCTTGGTGAACAGCGCGATCAGATCGTCCACTTCGCGCGAAACATGATCGGCGTCATAGGGCAACGCGCTGCGGCGCAGCCGATTGGCTTCGGCATATTCGGCGAAGGCCGCGCCATGTTCGCGCGCGTCCTCCAGCGCCTTGCCGAGCGCGAAATGGAGATGCACCCGGTCGCCGGGAGGCAGGTCCTGGTGGGCAAGCAAGGCGCGCATGGCCGCGATATCGCGCGCATCGAACGGCGCGGTCTTGAGGTTGGCGAGACTCCACCAGGCTTCGCCGACCTGACGGTTCTGCCGCGTCACGGCCCGGAAATGCGCAATCGCTTCCTCGGTTCGTCCGGTGGTCTTGGCAAGATTGCCGCGTGCCAGGTGCAGTTCGGAATCCTCCGGTGCGGCGGCTGCAAGACGGCGGTGCAGTCGATCGGCACTTTCATGGTCGCCGATCCGCGCCAGCAGCGCGGCCTTGGCAAGACCGGCCTCGCGATGATCGGGGGCGGCAGTTAGCACCGCGTCGAGATGCGTCAGCGCTTCGCCGACACGCCCCTGATCGGCCAGGATTTCGGCAAGCCGCAATCGCGCATCGGGAAGCGCCGGTACCAGCGCGATAACGCGCGTCAGCGTCGCCTCTGCCTCATGCGCTATGCCCAGCCGTGCGGCGAGTTCGGCGAGCAGCATCAGCGCGGCGGGATTATTCGGATCGGCCCGGAGCAGCTCGCGGACACCGCGTTCGGCGCGGCCCAGATCGCCTGCTTCCAGCGCATGCCATGCCCGCACGAATCCCGGTGGGCGGGCGGCCGCCGTCACGGCGGCGAGATCGGAGGACGGTACGGTCATCGTGGCGGTCATGCCATGTTCCGTGAAACAGAAAAATGGCGGGCGCTCCTTGAGGAAGCGCCCGCCGTACAGGGGCTATCAGAACTTGGCCACGAACCCTGCGTAGAAGAAACGGCCGCGGTTGTTGTAGATGCCGCTGCCGCCGCCGATGCCGGTCAGACCGAGCGGCGGGGCGGTGTCGAGCAGGTTGTCGACGCCCAGATAGAAGTTGAACTTTTCCGTCGCGTCGATGGCGATCCGGGCGTCGTGATAGAAGACCTCCGGATACCAGGTCCGGTCGGCATAGTCGGCGTTTTCGGGATCACGTCCCTGGACGCTGAACCAGTCCTCCCAGTTGTGGATCACCATCTTGCCGATATAGCGGAGGCTGTACCCGAAGGTGACGCCGCCGGTCTGCAGGCTCATGTCGACATTGAACGCATCCATCGGATCGCCCAGTTCGCCCAGGATGCGGTCGGCATAATCGGGCCGGGTGGGATCGAGATACTGGTCGTTCTTGATCGCATGGGTGTAGATGGCANGCCCGGAGAACTGGCCGAAGCCGAGATCGGCGCGATAGCCGAGTTCGAAGTCAATCCCGCGAACCTTCAGCTTGGCGTAGTTGAGCGGAACGACCGCNAGGCTGTTGTTGAGGATCTGGCCCTCGACTTCGCCCTGCGGGCCGCCACCCGGCCCTGCGCGGTTGAACAATGCGCAGAACTGGTTGTTGAGGTCAGCCGCGTCATAGCAGGCATCGAGGATGTTCTGCGTTGTCGGCGTGCTGATCACGTCGTTCACGGTGATGTCGTAATAGTCCACCGTCAGCGAGAAGCCGGGCAGGAAGCGCGGTTCGAATACGCCGCCGATCGTGTAGCTGTCGGACTTTTCCGCGCTCAGATTGGNATTGCCGCCCGAAAGATAGGGCAGGGACTGCTGATAGACGTGATCNTAGTNNGTCGGAACGCCGTCGGCGCGGCAATTGGCTTCGCGTGTCGCGGAACCCGCGCCGATATTGCGCAACGCGCATGGGTCGTTGGTGCCGATCTGAGCGTAATTCTGACCGAGCGGCGAATAGAGCTCGACGAGGTTCGGCGCACGAACCGCGCGCGAATAATTGGCGCGCAGCCGCAGATCGCGAACGGGAGCCCATTCGACGCCCGCATTATACGACCAGACCGTGCCGGTGCCGCCCTTGTAATCGGCGATGCGGCCCGCACCCGTGAACGTCAGTTCNTCGAAGAACGGCACGTGCGAAAGCAGCGGAATNCGCAGTTCGGCATAGGCTTCCTTCACTTCGAACGACGGGAAGGTGTAGGCCGGGATCGAATTGTAGAAGGTCACCCCGGCAACCGTCGCGTCATCTTGCACGAAATAGTTGGTTTCGCGCCGATATTCCGCACCCACGGCGAAGCCGATCGGGCCGCCCGGCANTTCGAACCAGTCCCCGGAATCGCCGGCGATATAGGCACTGGCGACGAACTGCGTGATCTTCGCCCGCTGCCAGCTGTCCTGCAGCAGATAGTTGCGCGCGGGATCGGTGATGTTGCCCGCGCCGAACAGGTTGATCGGTTTGCACGCGGCAACGTCATTTGCCAGTTGCGCGGCCGCATAGGCCGGGTTCGCGGCTCCTTCATAGGCAATGGCGGCNCTGGGATCNACNTGCGCGCGGCAGACGATGTTGCCGTTCGCGGTGCCGGTGGTGACCNCTCCCTCGTCGACGGCGTCGATCGCCAGCAGAAAGCGCTGGAGATTGACGTTGCCCAGGATCGTCGTGTCCTCCTGAAACTCGCCATAGTTGAGCGAGACTTCATAGTTCCAGTTGCTGCCGAACGANCCACGCGTACCGCCGACGATGCGATAGGTATCGCGCTTGGTCGCCTCTTCGCGATTGGTCAGTTCGACGACGTTCCGGATGAAGGCGAAGGGGACGACGTCGGTGGTCGAAACGCCGTAATAGTCGCTGATGACTTCGCGCGCCTGCGGGTTGAGATACGGGTTGTCGGTATAGAAGACCTCACGCGGCGAACCGGTGGTGCCGCCGGAGAAGAAAAACGGGCCGCTGGCGTTGCTCAGCGAATCGGTGTGCACCCATTTGGCTTCGACGAACGGCACGAATGCCGGGCTCACTTCGAAATGTGCGATGACGTTGGTGCTGTAGCGATCCAGCTTCGGCGAAAGGCCATATTGCGTGCCTTCGCGGAAGTTGCTGCCGTTGCCGCCGACGAACGAGCCGAAGGGCGGCAGGCCGATCCGCGTTCCGGTCTGCGGCGTCAGCGTGCCGTCCGCCTGGAACAGATAGGGGGTCAGGAAATCGCCGCCCAGATAGGAGAGAAAGGTGCCGCCGTTCGAATAGATCGAATTGCGGATATCCTCATAGAACAGGCGATCGGGGTTTCCGTCGCTGCCGTTCACGGCCGAGGACGGGTCGCTGTCGACCTGAATGAAGCCGGCGGTGTTGCGAAGATTGGGGCGCTGCGAGGCGTAGAAATCCTCCTGGTGCGCATATTCGAAATTGACNGCGACATTGCCGCGTCCGCCGGCGAAATTGGTGCCGGCGAGTCCGCTCAGATAATAGGAACCGGCATCGCCATAGCTGCTGACGCCGCTCTGGCCGCGCAACTGAATGCCTTCATAATCCTGCTTGAGCACGAAGTTGACGACGCCCGCGATCGCGTCCGAGCCGTAAATGGCCGAGTTGCCCCCGGTCACCACGTCGACGCGCTCGATCAGGTCGGTCGGGATCGTGTTGACGTCGACCGACGTGCCGAAGTTCAGAATATCGCCACCGACATGCCGGCGGCCGTTCTGAAGCACCAGCGTGCGCTGGGTGCCCAGTCCGCGCAGATCGAGCAGGTTGAGGCCGCCCGTGCCGAGGAAGCGTGTCGANTTGGCCTGGCTGAACGTGGTGTGCAGCGCGGGCAGTTCATTCAGAGCGTCACCGACCGACAGGTTGCCGGTCTCGTAGAAGGTATCCCCGGTCAGCGACGTCACCGGAACCGGCGAGTCCAGATTGGGGCGCGGAATGCGCGACCCGGTTACGGTGATTTCCTCGCCGGTGCTTTCCGATTGCGGCGCATCGGCGGTCTGGTCCTGGCTGGTATCGTCCTGCGCGGCAGTCTGGGCCTGTGCCGGCACCGCGGCAAAGGCGGCAATTCCGAGCAGCATCGCAGGAAGAGCGCTGCCGGAAAGCAATGAAGAACGTCTCATCATCATTCCCCTGTTCGTCGTGGAAACCACTCCCGCTGCTGCGTGAGCGGTACGGGTTGCCTCNGCGAGGACCCGCATCCGACGCGCCCTTGAGTTCGGGNGCGCTGGTCATGACCAAGCGCTAGACCCGAGCCGAGCGGGGGCACAAGAAAAAGGTACGNTTAGAACTATNNTTTGNGACGGGNATGTTGCGCNGCCGCAACAGAAGNCGCTTTNCGGTCTCNNNNTNTGGCGTNNTTTTNANCGAAATATNGCGAANGCAAAGCAATGGAGNGCCGTGCCAGTGGANTCACGGCANNCGATTATAGGTGCGNNTCGTACTTTATTCGGCTNTGGGAAGGCTCTGCTCTTCCAGGATTTCCCGNACAACAGNGTGATAGGTTCGTCCCACGGGCAGCGTCTCGCCGCGATCGGTGACGATGCGGAATCCGCCGGCCGGACGCCGCACGATCGACGCAATGCAACTGGTGCAGATGATATGCGAGCGGTGCACGCGCTTGTACCGCGCCGGATCGAGATTGGGCAGCAAGGCGGTCAGCGACCCNCGNTGAAGAAACGTCTGTTGCCCCTGATAGAGGCGGACATATTCACCTTCTGCGCTGATGCGTTCGAGCGTGTCGAGCTGCACGCTCACCATCTCGCCCCGGCGGCTGACCATGAGCCGCCTGCCCGGTTCGCTCGTCGGGTCGCGCATCGCGCGGAGCTGCGCCAGCTCGCGCGAGAGCTCGTCGAGCCGCTGTCGCGCACTGCGATCGGCCATGGCCTGTCCGACACGCTCCAGCGCTCGCTCGAGCCGTGCCTGCCGCACGGGTTTGGTCAGGAAATCGATCGCGCCGCTGTCGAAAGCCTCAGGAGCGAACTGCGGATAGGCGGTGATGAAAACGATGAGCGGCGTGGTGTCCGCTTCGGAACCCGCTCTGCGCGCCAGTTCCTCGACCACGTCGAATCCGTCGAGCGTCGGCATTTCGATATCGAGCAGAATCGCGTCCGGTCGCAGGTCCGTGACGCGCGCCAGCGCTTCGGTGCCGTTGCGCGCGGTGCCGATGATCGCGACGTCTTCGCGTTGCGCCAGCAATCGCGACAGCCGTTCGGTGGCAAGCGGCTCGTCGTCGCAGATCAGCAGCTTCATCGTCATGGCGTCATATCCGGGATCACGAAGCTGACCGAGTAATGGCGGTCCGGCGTCTCTCCGGAGCGAAACGCGCAATCGCTTCCATAACGTACCGAGAGTCGCCGCGCGACATTGGCGAGACCGATATGCTCCCCGCGGGTATTGTCGGTCGCCTGCGAATGCAGCGTGTTGCGCACTTCGATGCGGACGCCGCGCGCCTCGCGTCTGGCGGCGATTTCGAGACGCGTGACGCCGTCCGATCGTGCGACCGCGTGCTTGATCGCATTTTCGATCAGCGGCTGCAGGATCAGGCTGGGAACCTTGATATTCTCCAGTTCGGTCGGGACCTGCATGTCGACGACGAGCCGGTCGGAAAACCGCACCGCTTCGATCGCGAGATAGAGCGACTGCAGTGCCAGCTCACGCTTCAACGCAATATCTTCGCTGGGATCGGTGGAAAGCGCGGCGCGCAGGAAGTCGGAGAGATTCTCCACCATCTGTTCGGCCCGTTCGGGTTCGCGCGATGCAATCAGCGAAGCGATCGAATTGAGCGTGTTGAACATGAAATGCGGATTGAGCTGGTATCGCAGCGCCTGCATCTGCGCAGAATGGGCAAGCGCGCGCGCTTCGGCCAACCGCCTTTCCCGGTCGCGCAATTCCTCGCCATACACGGCCGCGAGAAGGAGCGCGGAAACGGCTCCATAGGCCCAGAACCACTGGATGATCGCGTAGGAATAGGAGACCCAGGTGAAGCTGATCCTGTTGATCTCCGGCATGAAGAGATGAAACACGCCGAAATTGAGCAGGCTGTGTGTCAGCGCGCCGCCGATCGCGAGCAACAGGACAAAGGCGATGCGCTGCGATCCGGGCATATTGCTCTGGGCGCGGATCAAGCGGTGGATCAGCATCGAAAGAATGATGGCGCCGAGCGTCACGATCAGCCGCGGGATCAGAATCTCGGTCTCGCCGGTGTCTTCTTCCATCAGCAGGCGCTGGGCAGTGAGCAGCGAAAACTGCGCTACCCAGAAGCTGATGATGATAACGGCGGGAATGGAGATGCCGAACCGCGAAAGCAGCGGATCATTCTCATCGGGCGGTGACGTCATCGCCAGACGCTAAGGCCCGAACTGCAGGATTGTAAATCCGCCGCGCATGCAGTTCGCGGCGCCACACCGGCACTTCGTTGGACAGGTGGGCGCCGTATCCTTTCCGGCACACGGCATTCGCTGCATCGGGCGCGGCGTTCGCGGCAATCCGATCCCGCGCTTCGGATCATTGCCCTAGGATGGCAACGAACGGAGACAATCATGTCCTATCATCGCCCCCCATCCGAGCGCCTGCCGGCCAAGGCCGGTTCCGATGCAGCGCAGCGCGACCGCGCCTGTGGCTCCCTGCGGCGGCCGGAGGATGGCCAGGGGCTCGCACCGCCGGTCAGGCAGGTGCCGGTGCAATTGCCGCCCGGCCTCTATTGACCGGAACTGGCTCGTAAACGCATCGCCCGGCTTCAGGCTTGGCGGTTTGCGTGGTTCAGGAATGTTGACGTGGTGCCGGATCGGCGGGCCCCCGCCGATGCGATCAGGCAGTCGGAGGATTGCTCGGCAGTACCACCACGACACGCAACCCGCCAATCGGTGAACGACCCGCTTCGATCCGGCCATGATGCGCATCGACGATGGCGCGGGCCGTCGCCAGCCCCAGACCCGAAACGCCGCGCTTGCTCTCGGCACGTTCGGACGAGCGGTAAAAGGGTTCGAACAGCCGTTGGGCGAGTTCGACGTCGACGCCCGGTGCGCTGTCGTCGATGATCAGGCGCCATGCGTCGCGCGAGCTTTCCAGCCCCAGTACGATTTGGCCGCCCGGGGGCGTGTAGCGCAGGCTGTTTTCGATCAGCGCGCCGAACAGCTGCTCGACACGCGCGCCGTCCCATTTCACCAGAATCGTATATTCGGGAAGGGTGCTGGTCTCCAGCCGGACGCCGCTGGCTTCGGCCCGCTTGCCGTTGCTCCAGATGGCGTTGTGGATCAGCGCACGGGGATCGACCTGCGCGAATTCCACGGGCAGGCGGCCAAGATCGGACAGCGCAACTGCGCTCAGATCATTGGCCATGCGATTGAGGATATGATGATCCTCCGCCAGCCCCATCAGCAGATCCTGGTCCACAGACGGCTCGGCACTCGCTAGCGTTTCAAGCCGTTCGCCCAGATCGTGCACCGGTTGCTGAAGCTCGTCCGCGATCGTCACCAGCCAGGTGCGCCGCGCGGTTTCCAGACGGCTGAACTGTTGCGCCACGCGATGCAGGTTGCGCATGGTGGCCGCGGTTTCGGCATAGCCCTGTTCTTCGAAATAGACGTCGTGGTCGCCCTGCACGATATCGTGGCTCATGCGATAGAGCGCGACTTGCGGGCGCGACCAGCGCCGCGCGAACAGATATGCCGCGAGCAGCAGGATGGCGAGCATTCCGACGATGATCGCACCGATGCCGATATATTGAATCGCCAGAAAATCGCGATCCGCTGCGTTCAGCTGCGGCGGGCGGGTGACGCGCAGGATACCGATCGTCCGACCGTTGATTTCGACGGGAGCCTCGGCGCTGGGCGTGCCCGCCGTTCCCGGGCCGGTGATCGCCTTTCCCTCGGGCGAGGCGAGCTGGATGCGGCCCGCCAGCCGATTGCCGCCGGCGGTGTTGAAATCGGCAATAAAGCGATCGAGCGGGCGACCGGTGATTGCGACTTCGGTGGCGCGCTGGGCAAAGGCGCTCAGGCGTTCACGATCCTGCGCAGCGAGCTGGGCCGTATAGCCGCTGTGCATGTTCCAGACGAGCAATCCGCCGCCGACGACAGTCACCAGCACCGACAAGGCGCTGAGCGACGAGAAAATTGCGGAAAACAGCCGCACGGCCCCTAAAATCCCCCGAAAGAAGCAAGCGTTACCGAAGCGTTAGCCTTCGCCCGGCTCCAGCACAAATGCTTTACCACGGGCTGTTGTCGATCGAATCAAGTATCCGCGCGCCGGCCATGAAAACCGCGATCGGGCAGACCGCGAACAACAGCCAGCCGCCGACCCCGGGAAACCGGTCGAGATAATGGAGGCCGCGCTCCACCGCACCGGTGCCGAGACCGTAGATGACGAGAAAAGCCTCGAACTTGGTCTTGATGATGAACAGCCGAGCGAATCGATGCCACATACCCATGATTAAGCAAGGGGCGGGCCAATCCCGGAAACGCGTGCTTTCATGTTAAAGTACAGGGTTAACTGTAAGTTAATTCGACAATTTCCAGCATTTCGAGCAGCGCCTGACGGGCAGTTTCGACACGCGCGATCAATGCCGGATCAGCAATCTCGTCCTGCGCAATCGCTTCCAGCCAGTGCGCCTCCACCACGTCCGCAATGGCATCGAGACGAGCGTTGTCGACCAGAAAGCGCGAGTCGATGGTGGCGGGATCGGCCACCACACGCAGCCTCAGACAGGCGGGACCGCCGCCATTGGCCATCGACTGGCGCACGTCGACCACTTCGAGATGGCGGATGGGTCCATTGCCGGCGAGCATTTCCTGAAGCCATTGCCACACGGCGGGCGTGTCGCGAGCCTCGCCCGGCAGGATCAGCGCCATGCCGCCATCGGGCAAGGTCACCAGCTGCGCATTGAAGAGATAGGAAGCGATCGCGTCTTCCAGACTGACACGGTCCGCCGGGACTTCGACGATCTCGACCTCGGGCATCGCCGCGCGCAGGGCGTCATAGAATGCGTCCTTGTCGGCAAAGGCCTGTTCGTGCGCGAACAACACCCGTTCATTGGCGACGGCGACGACGTCATTGTGGAACGCCCCGGCGGCGATCGCTGCTTCGGATTGCTGGACGAACAGCGCGCGTGCGGGATCGAGCCGATGCCGCCGCGCAACGGCCGCGCTTGCCTCGCGATGCTGGCGAGCGGGGTAGGGGCCGCCCGAAACACCATAGACGAATATCTCGACGCCCGGCCGGTCATGCGCGACCGTCAGCCGCATATGATTGGCGGCCCCTTCATCGCCAAATGGCGCGGGAACCGGAGCGTGCACGGCGAAAGCATCGCCGGCAAAGGCCAGCCGCAGCTGCGCCAGCGTTTCGGGCCATTCATGGCTGCGATGCGGCATGGTGACCAGATTGGCGACGGTCAGGTGGCACCGTCCGTCCATCGCGTCGGGCGCCGGTGAAACGGTTGCGGCATTGGCCGCCCACATCGCCGAAGCCGACAGCGCCTGCGCCTGCAGATGCGGAGGCGCTTCGGCGAATTGCGTGGCAAGGCTGTCGAGCCAGCGATGGTCGGGGCGCGCATGCGGCAGGAGAATCCCCTGCCTCAGCCCCAGCGCGATATTGGCGCGCATCTTGGCAATGCCCTGAAGCGCCGCGGCGCGCGGCTGCGAAACGAGCCCGCGATTCTTCGTCGCGGCAAGGTTGCCCGGGCTCAGACCGGCATAATTATGGCTGGGGCCGATAATGCCGTCGAAATTGATTTCGGTCAGCATGACGCGTTCCCCTGCCGCAGTTGCACGCATTCAACGCCCGACATGCATCACCATATCGCCTTCGCCGACGCCCAGCGCGCGCGCCGCGTCGGAGTCGATCGACACGCCGTCGGCGGAACGGCGCACCTGCGCCATCGCGCAGCGAAATTCCGCCAGTTGCCCGCTCGCGACCAGCCCCGGCTCGCCACCATCGGCGATGGCGGTTACGGTTTCGGTGCGCGCGTCGCGGATGGCATGCACCTGATCGGTGCGCGCAGTCATCGTTGGCCCGCCGTCGAAAATGTCGATGTAATTTTCCCAGGCAAAACCTTCATTTTCCAGCATCCGCATCGCCGCGCGGCCGCTCGGGTGCGGGCGGCCGATCACCGATCGCGCGCTTTCGGTCAGCATCGCGATATAGATCGGGTGTTTGGGCATCAGATCGGCAATGAACTGATTGCCGTGGATCGCATTGAATTCATCGGCTTCCTGAAAGCTCATGCCGAAGAAGCGCCCTGCGACGCCGTCCCAGAAGGGCGATCCGCCGGCTTCGTCGATCACGCCGCGCAGTTCGGCGAGGATGCGATCGGCAAAACGGGCGCGGTGGCGCGCGATGAACAGATAGCGGCTGCGTGCGAGCAACATGCCCAGCCCGCCGGCGCGCTCCTTGGGATGGAGGAACAGCCCGCCGACCTCGCTCGACCCTTCCAGATCATTGGCAAGGCTGAGCAATTGCGCGCGAAAGGTTCGGTCCAGCTCCTGGCTATGTTTGGTCACCATGCCGATGCGATAGCTGTAGAAGGGCCATTTCTGGCCGACCTGCGTGAAGATCTGACACGTGCCGCGCACTTCGCCGGTTTCGATATTTTCGAGCACGAGCACGAACAGGTCGTCGGCGATGTCGTCGCCGGTGCGGGCAAATGCCTGATGGCTGCGCTCCAGCTTGGTGCGCAAAGCGTCCTTTTCGGGAGGCAGGTTGGTGAAGCCGCCCCCGGTCAGCTTCGCCATTTCGTACAAAGGTTGCAGGTCTTGATCGCGCGCAGCGCGGATTACGAACGTCATGGATGCCCCTGTTCGGCGATACGTAAAATGGTGACGGCCGAAAGCGCCGCGCGCTCGGCCAGGCTTTCGGGAATCAGAAACTCGTCGGACGAATGGATCGCGCCGCCGCGTGCGCCCATCGTATCGACCACCGGCACGCCGCACGCGGCGATATTGTTGCCGTCGCACACGCCGCCGGTCGCTTTCCACGCGATTTCGAGGCCAAGGTCGCTGCCGACCCGCCTCACCAGCCCGAACAGCTTTTCCGCGCCCGGATCGATCGGCTTGGGCGGACGATTGAAGCCGCCATGGAGTTCGATCCGCACGTCATAGCGCGTTGCGACTTCGGCAATCGCTTCGTCGATCGCGGCCTGGGCGCGGGCGATGGCGTCTTCGTCCTTTGGCCGGAAATTGATGCGCAATATCGCCAGTTCTGGCACGACATTGTTCGGTCCGCCGCCTTCGATCCGTGCCGGATTTACCGACAGTCCTTCGCCGCGAATGTCAAACAGCCGCACCGCAAGCGCGCCCGCCGCGACGATCGCGTTGCGGCCGTCATCGGGATTGCGTCCCGCGTGCGCGCTGCGCCCGTGAACGATCGCCGAGAAATTGCCGGTGCCCCCGCGTGCGCCCGCGAGCGTCCCATCGGGCAATGCCGGCTCATAGGTCAGCGCCGCGACCTTGCCGCGCGCGGCGCGCGCGAGCAGCGATGCGGACGAGAAGGAGCCGACTTCCTCGTCCGAATTGATGACGACTTCATAACCGATGCGCGACGCCAGCGGACTGGCCTCGACCGATTCGAGCGCTGCAAGCATCAGCGAAAGGCCGCCCTTCATATCGGCGGCGCCCGGCGCATTGAGATGGCCGTTATCCAGCCAGCGCTCCTCCTGAAACGGATGATCGGCGGGAAACACCGTATCCATATGTCCGGTCAGCAGGATCTGCACCGGCGCGTCGCGACGGACGGTGAGGTGCAGATGCCGGCCATGCTCGATCGCTTCGACCCGCCCATCGCTGGTGACGCTTTCCACCGGATCGGGCGCTTCGAGCGTGATCGTTCCGGGCAGGGCGGAAAAGGCATCGGCGAGCTGGTCGGCGATGCGAGCCAGCCCGGCAAGGTTTCGCGTACCGCTGTTGATGGCGACCCAGTCGCGCGTGCGCTCCAGCATCGGAGATGCGGCGCAATGCGCGACGGCTTCGGCTTCCTGAGGGGATAGCGCAGTCATCCCCAGCATCTAGCGCCAAAAAGCTTTAAGGTGAACCGTTGCGAAATCAGAAGTCTACGACCAGCGCCGCCCGTGTCGTCGTGTCGGTGCTCCGGCGGCTGGATGCCGGATCGCTTTCATATTGCAGATTGTACGAAAGTTGGGCGGACAAGGGACCGAGCACGCGAAAGTTGAAGGACGTGTTGCTCGATACGGTGCTGTTCTCCGACTGGAGATAGGTCGATGCGGTCTGCTGAAAGCGGATGCTGGGTGCCAGATTCCATTTGAAATCGAGCGAACCGCGACCGCCGACATAGCCTTCGTTGGTATCGTCGGTATAGTGCGTCTGACGGAAGGCAGGGCCGATTTCGAGCTCCAGCGTCATGCCGGTGCGCTTGATCGGGGTGTAACCCAGACCGGCCGAGAGCGAATAGCGCTCGTCGAAGCCCGAGAACCGATCGCTTTCGAACTGTGCCGCGCCATAGACATAGCTGCGGTCGTCGATCTTGTAATTGGGTTCATAGGCGGCGAGATAGCGTTCGCGTGTGGTGACGCCGAGACTTTCCTGATATTCGCCGCGCAGCCGCAATTTATGGCGCCAGCGATATCCCTCGCGACGCAATTCGATTGCTCCGACCAGCCCGATATTCTCGGTATTGCCGGTTGTGCGATAGCCGCCCAGTTCGATCTTGCCCTTGAGCAGGTCGAGAAAATCCGACTGTCGCAGCCGACGCTCGGCAAGCCGCCTGCGCTCGGTGCGCCATTGATTGGCGAGGCGGGTGACGCCGTCCGCGCTGTCGGGGGCTGTAGCCTTGGTATATTTCACGATCGAAGCGACGCCATTCTCGTCGCCTGCTTCCATGGCCGCTTCCAGCATGGCGCGGATTTCGGGCGAAATGGCTTCGATCTCAGCGTCCTGCGCATAGGCCGGGACAGCGAGCAGGAGCAAGGCGGACAGGGAAAGCAAGGTACGCACGCGAACTCCATAATCCGGGGCGTGGGTCAGGAAAAGGGCAGGTTCAGGGCAGATTGCGCCATTGCGCAAGCGGATCGGCGAAGACGCGAACCAGCTCGCTATATATTTCGCGCTTGAACCCGACAATCAGCTCGGGAAGCTGTTCGGGCGGCGACCAGCGCCAGGTGCGAAACTCCGGTTCGGGCGTCGCAATGTCGATGTCGCTGTCTTCGCCCAGAAAGCCGAACAGGAACCAGCGTTGCCGCTGGCCGCGCCATTTGCCTTTCCACACCTTGCCGATCAGATCGTCGGGCAGGTCGTAGGTCAGCTCCTGCGGCGCTTCGGCTACCAGCTCGACCAGATGGCCCTCAACGCCGGTTTCCTCGCGCAGTTCGCGGATCGCCGCGTCGCGCGGATGCTCGCCCGGGTCGATCCCGCCCTGTGGCATCTGCCATGCCTCCAGCGTCGTATCGAGCCGTTGTCCGACGAAGACGAGACCGCTGCGATTGACCAGCATCACGCCGGCGCAGGGACGATAGGGAAGATCTTTGGGATCGGTCATGCCGCTGCTCCTAGGTCGTGAACCCATAAACGGCACCGCCGAGGCGCCGGAATGGCGAACATATCGGGCCAAAGTGGCCGCCGGGAGGGCTGGGTGCCCTTCCAAGGCCGCTTTGGGCCGAGATGGAAGCCATTCCGGCGTCCCGAAGGGATTTGACCAAAATGGCCCAGTGCTGCGTCGGCAGATCTTGAAATATCGCCATATTCCTGCGCCCTGCCTCCTTGCAATGAGCCATTTTGCCTCAAACCTCGACGGTGCCGTTTATGGGTTCACGACCTAGTCCTTGGCGCCGCGGCTGTGTAGATAGCGCGTGCTTCGCAAAACGAAGCGCGTTGCGACTACAGGACCGGACAGGATGGCAAAGGCGAACAAGCGCAAAGCGGCGCAGGCGGCACGCGGCGCCGCAATCAATGACGATTTCCGGCAGAAGATCGCCGAACGGTTGCTGGAAGGCGCCGATCCCGATCTGCTGGCGAAACAGCTGGCGGGTTCCGCCGGGCTTTCGCTGCCGCTCGTGGAACAGGAGATCGCCCGCGCTACAAAGAGCCCCTATTTCCTGGCCACCGAAAAGCTGCGCAATCGCATCGGCAAATGGGAATGGGTGCTTCAGAACGGCGCCCGGCTCGCTGCCAACGACCCGCGTGGCAGCGAAATCCCGGTGATCGGCAAGATCGACGGCGAAACCTTCTATCGCGAATATTATCGTGCGCATCGCCCGGTGGTGGTGCAGGGCCTGTTCGATCATTGGGAAGCGCGCGAGCGCTGGTCGCTCGACTATTTCCGGAATGTGCTCGGCAGGCGCGAGGTGTTCGTCCAGACCGGGCGCGAAGCCGACAAGGATTATGAGATCAACACCCGCGACCACGGCGCGATGCGCAGCTTTGCGGAGCTGTACGAGCGGCTGGCGTCGGACGAGCCGACCAACGACTTTTACATCACCGCCAACAACAGTGCCCAGAATCAGGAGACGTTTCGCGCCTTCTATCGCGATATCGGCGGCATTCCCGGCATCTTGCGGCCCGGCGGCGAGCAGAACGGCTTCATCTGGGTGGGGCCGAAGGGCACCGTCACGCCCTGGCACCATGATCTGACCAACAATCTGCTGATCCAGATGGTCGGTCGTAAACGGGTGCGGATGGTGGCCAGCCACGATACGCCCAAGATGCGCAATCATTTCCATTGCTACAGCCGCTGGGGCAGCGAGGATTTGTTGCCGGGGCCTGCGACTGCCGAAAAGCCTGCGGTGCTCGAATGCACGATCGGTCCGGGGGATGCGTTGTTCATCCCGATCGGCTGGTGGCACCATGTCGACGGGCTGGATCAGACGATCGGCATGTCGTTCGTCGAGTTTGCATGGAACAACGATTTTTACACCGATTACCACAGCTACGTCGCGTTCTGACCGGGCTGGCGGGAGGCGGGAAGGGCGGTGTGCCCAAGCCGACGCCCAAGCCGACATTGCAATGATCGGGGGTTTTTCTACCTTGGGTAAACGCAATGACAGGCGTAGAGCGCCCGCCACGACATAAGATCCGCAGGAAGTTTCGATGGCAACTGCCACACATATTCTGACGCCCGAAGAAGCGTCGGCCAATCCGCTGCCCGAAGCCGTAGTTGTCCGTTTCGCCGGCGATTCGGGCGACGGCATGCAGCTGACCGGGGGGCAGTTCACGCTTTCCACGGCGCTGGCGGGCAACGACCTTGCCACCTTCCCTGATTTCCCCGCCGAAATTCGCGCGCCGCAAGGGACACTGTTCGGCGTGTCGGCGTTCCAGATCAATTTCGGTTCGACCGAAATCGATACCGCGGGCGATGCGCCCGATGTGCTGATCGCGATGAACCCGGCGGCGCTGAAGGTGAATGTCGAACAACTCAAGCCCGGCGGCCTGATCATCGCCGACGAAGGCGAATTCGGCGACCGCAACCTTGCCAAGGCGAAATACGACGCCAATCCGCTCGAGGATGACAGTCTCGCCAAATGGCGGCTGATGAAGCTCAATATCTCGCAGCTGACGCTCGATGCCGTGAAGCCGTTCGGACTTGGCAACAAGGAAGCGCTCCGCTGCAAGAATATGTGGACGCTCGGCCTCGCGCTCTGGATGTTCGATCGCGATCGCCAGCCGATCATCGACTGGCTCAAGGCGAAGTTCGCCAAGGCGCCGGAACTCGCCGAAGCCAATATCGCCGCGCTCAACGCCGGCCACGCCTATGGCGAAACCGCCGAAATCGGCGGCCAGGTGGGGCGGCTTTCGGTTCCCGCGGCACCCGCCGAGCCGGGCCTCTATCGCACCATCACCGGCGCGGAATCGATTTCGCTGGGGCTGGTCGCGGGCGCGCAGCTGGCGAGCCTGCCGCTCTTCTATGGCGGCTATCCGATCACGCCGGCCAGCGCGATCCTGCATCACCTCGCGCGGCTCAAGGAATATGGCGTCACCACCTTTCAGGCGGAGGACGAAATCGCCGCAGTCGCATCGGCGCTGGGGTCGTCCTATGCCGGGTCGCTGGGCGTCACCTGTTCCTCGGGTCCGGGTATCGCGCTCAAGACCGAGGCGATCGGCCTGGCGATCATGACCGAGCTGCCGCTCGTCATCGTCAATGCCCAGCGCGGCGGGCCTTCGACCGGGCTGCCGACCAAGACCGAACAGTCGGACCTTTATCAGGCAGTCTATGGTCGCAACGGCGACGCGCCGGTGCCGGTGATCGCGAGCCGCTCGGCCGCCGACTGCTTCGACTGCGCGATTGAGGCGGTGCGGATCGCCACGCAATATATGACGCCGGTCATGCTGCTCACCGACGGATACCTGCAAAACGCCGCCGAGCCGTGGAAGGTGCCGGACATGAGCGATTATGCGCCGTTCCCGGTGACGTTCAAAACCGATGCACCGGCGGAGGGCGAGAAATTCCTGCCCTATGCCCGCGACAACAAGCTGGCGCGCCCTTGGGTCAAGCCCGGCACGCCGGGCCTGCTTCACCGCATCGGCGGGATCGAAAAGGCGCAGGGCACCGGCAATATCGATTACGCGCCTGCCAACCATCAGGCGATGACCGACATCCGCCGCGACAAGGTTGCCGGGATCGACGTCCCCGATCAGGAGCTGGCGCTCGGCGAAGCTGGCGGCAAGCTGGCAGTCGTCGGCTGGGGATCGACCTATGGCCCGATCTATCAGGCGGTCCGCCGCGCCCGCAAAAAGGGGCTCGACGTCGCGCACATTCACATCCGCCACATCTGGCCGATGCCGAAGAACCTCGGCGAGTTGCTCAAGGGCTTCGACAAGGTGATCGTGCCCGAAATGAACACCGGCCAGCTCAAGACGGTGCTGCGCGACCAGTATCTGATCGACGCAAAGCCGCTCAACAAGGTTTCGGGCCAGCCGTTCCGGATCGCGGAGATCGAAGCGGCGATCGAGGAAGCTTTGGGCAACTGAGATGCGGATTTCCCACATTCGTCACCCTGAACTTGTTTCAGGGTCCACCGCTCCGCTGGCGAAGGCCGGATTTGTTGTGCGGTGGATGCTGAAACAAGTTCAGCATGACGGCGGGTTTTGAGAGAAGCAAAATGAACGACATCACCCCCATCAAGAAGTCGACGCCCAAGGATTGGGAAACCGATCAGGAAGTCCGCTGGTGCCCCGGCTGCGGCGACTATGCGATCCTGAAGGCGGTGCAGCGCACCATGCCCGAAATCGGCGGCACGCCTGAAAACACGGTGTTCGTCAGCGGCATCGGCTGCTCGTCGCGCTTCCCCTATTATATGGAAACCTATGGCTTCCACACGATCCACGGCCGCGCGCCGGCAGTGGCGACGGGGGTAAAGCTCGCCAATCCCGACCTCGACGTATGGATCATCACCGGCGATGGCGACGCGCTGTCGATCGGCGGCAACCACACGATGCACCTGCTGCGCCGGAACCTGAATTGCCAGGTTCTGCTGTTCAACAACGAGATTTATGGCCTGACCAAGGGCCAATATTCGCCGACCAGCCGCGAAGGCACGCGTAGTCCTTCAACCCCGTTCGGATCGGTCGATCACCCCGCCAAGCCCTGCGCTTTTGCGCTGGGCAGCGGTGCGCGCTTCATTGCGCGCGGGATCGACGTGAACAAGAATCTGCCGACGGTGCTCAAGGCCGCGCACGCGCATCAGGGCGCGGCGTTCGTCGAGATTTTCCAGAATTGCATTGTCTATAACGCCGACGTCTTCGATCCCTTCGTTGCCAAGGCGAACGCCGCCAACACTCAGCTCTGGGTCGAACATGGCAAGCCGATGCTGTTCGGATCGGAAAAGACCGGCGGTGTGAAGGGTCTTGCGCTCGACGCCAAAACACTCGGCCTCAAGGTCGTCGATGTCGAAGGCGATGACTGGGAAGGCGCGGGCGTGCTCGTCCACGATCAGACCAACCGCATGATCGCGCATCTGCTGGTCGAAATGCCGTTCGGCGATTTTCCGATGGCGCTCGGCGTGATTTACGACGATCCCGCCGCGACCTTCGACAGCGCAGTGATCGATCAGAATCGTTCCGCGAGCGAAGGCAAGGTCGCGGACCTACAGAAACTGGTCGCCAAGGGCCAGACCTGGATGGTGGAGAAACAACCGCGAGCGGAGTGAACTGGTCTCCCGCCGCCACGAGTAAGAATTTCTCACGCAAAGGCGCAAAGGCGCCAAGAGAAAGGTAGAAAGAGAGGCGAGTGAGCGAACGGCTTGAGGCACTGGCGCGTGAAGCGGTGGATTGCGGATTCAAGCTGCATGAAGCGCTCGGGCCGGGTCTCCTGGAATCGGTGTACGAAGCTTGTCTGGCCGATAGCCTCGCGAAGCGAGGCATTGTCGTCGAGCGGCAAAAGCCGATTCCCATTCGCTATAACGGCGTCGTTCTGCAGGAAGGCTTTCGAGCGGATTTGCTGCTCGAAGAGCAGCTTTTGATCGAATTGAAATCGACGGAGGCGTTCTCGCCGATACACGGAAAGCAAGTGCTGACCTATCTTCGGCTGATGAACCTGCCACTGGGCCTTCTGATGAATTTCGGGTTTGAAACCTTTCGGCAGGGCGTGCGTAGGATCGCAAACAACTATAAAAATTGAACGACTTTATACTTCCTTCTCTTCGCGCCTTTGCGCCTTTGCGTGAGAAATCCTCTTCTTCGGATGACCAAGCCCAGCATTCTCTGGTTTCGCCGCGATCTGCGGCTTTCCGATCAGGCGGCGTTGATTGCGGCAGCGTCCGAGGGGCCGGTGATCCCGGTCTATATTCTCGACGATGAAACGCCGCGTCACCGCGCGATGGGCCGCGCATCGCGTTGGTGGCTGCATCACAGCCTGAAAAACCTCGACGCAAGCCTCCGCGAAAAGGGCTCCCGCCTGATCCTGCGGCGCGGCAAATCGGACGAGGTGCTGGCGCAGCTTGCGGAAGAGGCGGGGGCAGGGCGCGTCCATTGCCTTCGCCATTACGAACCCTGGTGGCGTAACGCCGAGCGCGCGGTGGCGGAGAAGCTCGACCTTGTCCGCCATCACGGCAATTATCTCGCACCGCCCGGATCGGTGACGACCGGCAGCGGCAGCCCGTACAAGATCTACACGCCCTTCTGGCGCGCGCTTTCCGAACGCATGCCGCCGCCCGAGCCGGCCAACCGTCCGCGCGACATTCCCGTGCCCGAAAGCTGGCCCGAATCGGACGATCTCGGTGATTGGGGCCTGCTTCCCCCAAAGCCCAACTGGGCCAGCGGGTTCGAAGCCGAATGGGAGCCGGGCGAGGCGGGCGCCCGCAAGCGGATCGACGCCTTTATCGACCAGGCGTCGCGATACGAAAGCCAGCGCAACCTGCCCGCCCTCGAAGGCACCTCGCGCCTGTCGCCGCATCTGCATTTCGGCGAAGTCTCGCCCGCCTATGTCTGGCACCGCACGTCGAGCGTCGGCGGATCGGTCGGCACCTTTCTGGGGGAGGTCGGATGGCGCGATTATGCGCAGAACGTCATCCTGCAATATCCAGAATATGCCTCCAAAAATGCGCGCGACCGGTTCGACGCAATGGAATGGCGCGATTTCCGCTCCTCGACGGTCCGCGATGAATTCGATGCCTGGACGAAAGGGCGCACCGGCTATCCGATCGTCGATGCGGGCATGCGACAGCTATGGGCAACCGGCTGGATGCACAATCGGGTCCGGATGATCGCGGCGAGTTTTCTGATCAAGCATCTGCTGATCGACTGGCGCGAGGGCGAAAAGTGGTTTTGGGACACTTTGGTCGACGCTGATTATGCGAGCAACGCAACCAACTGGCAGTGGGTCGCCGGAACCGGCGTCGATTCGAACATGTTCGTGCGGATCATGGCGCCACTGACGCAATCGGAGAAGTTCGATGCCGGCGCCTATATCCGCGAATGGGTGCCCCAGCTGGCGGAAGTGCCCGACGATGCGATCCATGATCCCGAGGAAGCGGGCTGTCGTCCAGATGGCTATCCGAAAAAGCTGATCGCCCACCGCGAAGCCCGCGAACGCGCATTGGCGGCGGTAAAGGCGATCAAATAACCCCGTCGCTCCTGCGCAGGCAGGAGCCTATCGCTGTGGATTACTGTGGAGCGGCTGACACAGGCGCAAGCTTTGTGTGTCAGCGCCAGCGCGAAACGCGACAGACATGGGCCCCTGCCTTCGCAGGGGCGACGGGGCGGGTTGTCGCGATAGCCGTCACCTCCATTGGTGCCGAGCTTGTCGAGGTGCCGTCGTTCTTTTTTCAACCTCGGAACAGAAGCGCAGCCCTTCGACAAGCTCAGGGCGAACGGGCACTATGAAAGCAGAGAGACAAAAATGACCCGTCGCTCCTGCGCAGGCAGGAGCCTATCGCTGTGGCTTGTTGCGGAGTGGCTGACAGGCGCGAGCTTTGTGTGTCAGCGCCAGAGCGAGACGCGACAGACATGGGCTCCTGCCTTCGCAGGGGCGACGGCAGCCAATCACCCGACCCGTTCGAAATGCCCCGTCTCGAACCCTGCAACCGCCAGCCGCGCGATCGCGTCGGCCACCACTTCCGGTCCCTTCAACGTCGCCGGATCCTCGCCTGGGAATGCCCGCGCGCGCATCTTCGTCCGGGTGGCGCCGGGATCGAGGATCGCGACGCGGATGCTCGTCAGGTTGCGGACTTCCTCGCCATAGCTGAGCAGCAGATTGTCAAACGCAGCCTTGGACGCACCGTACATGCCCCAATAAGCGCGCGGATTGCGCCCGACGCTGGACGTCACGCCGATCACCTTGCCCGCCTGAGCCTTGCGCAGCAGCGGATCGAACGCCTGCAGCATCGCCGCCTGCGCGCTGACGTTGAGCGTCAGCACCTTGGCCAGCTCGGCAAAATCCATCGCCGTCACTGGGCTCAGCGTGCCCAGCGCAGCCGCGTTCAGGACCAGCGTGTCGATCGCCGGCCAGCGTTCGGCGATCGCGGCGGCCAGCCGCGCGACGCTTTCATTCTCGGCCAGGTCCATCGGCGCGATGGTGGCGGTGCCGCCGCTCGCATGGATCGCTTCCTCGACTTCCTCCAGCCCGCCGGGAGTCCGCGCGGTCAAAATCACATGCGCGCCCGCGGCGCCCAGCGCCTGCGCGGTGGCCGCGCCGATGCCGCGGCTGGCGCCGGTGACGAGCGCCACCTGGTTCGAAAGAGGCTTGTCGGTCATCATTGCTCCGGAAGGATCGGGCTTATTCGGCCGCTTCGGTTTCCTCGATCAGCGCGAACTGGTCGACATTCTCGCGGTCGCGCTGGTCGGTCAGCGGGGTGGGATATTCGCCCGAGAAACAGGCATCGCAATGGCTCGGCTGTTCGCCGCGCCCGGCTTCGCCCAGCGCCTTGTACAGCCCGTCCATCGAAATGAAGGCGAGGCTATCCGCCTTGATATGATCCGTCATCTGCTCCAGCGACTTGTTCGCGGCAAGCAGCTTGGCCTTTTCGGGCGTATCGACGCCATAAAAGCACGGATTCTTGGTCGGCGGGCTGGCGATCCGCATATGCACTTCGGTCGCACCGGCATCGCGCATCATCTGCACGATCTTGTGGCTGGTGGTGCCGCGCACGATCGAATCGTCGATCAGGACGATACGCTTGCCCGCCACCACGTCGCGATTGGCATTGTGCTTCAGGCGCACGCCCTCGTGCCGGATTTCATCGGTCGGCTGGATGAAGGTGCGGCCCATATAGTGCGAGCGGATGATGCCCAGCTCGAACGGGATGCCCGATTCCTGCGCATATCCGATCGCCGCCGGGGTGCCCGAATCGGGAACCGGGATGACGATATCGGCATCGATCGGCGTTTCCTTCGCCAGCTGCGCGCCGATCGCCTTGCGAACGGCATAGACCGAGCGGCCTGCCGAAACCGCCTTCGAATCCGGGCGCGAGAAATAGACATATTCGAAAATGCACGGGCGCGGCGCGCGCGGCGGGAAGGGGCGGTGCGATTCGATCTCGGTGCCCTTCACCACGATCAGCTCGCCCGGCTCGATCTCGCGCACGAATTCGGCGCCGACCACGTCAAGGCCGACCGTTTCCGAAGCGACGATCACCGTGTCGCCGCGCTTGCCCAGCACCAGCGGGCGGATGCCCAGCGGGTCGCGGCACGCAATCATACCCTCGCGCGTCAGACAGATCAGCGAATAGGCGCCCTCGACACGCTTCAGCGCGTCAATGAACTTGTAGAGCAACTGGTCGTAATTCGACCGGGCGGTCAGGTGGATGATCGTTTCGGTGTCGCTGGTCGACTGAAAGATCGATCCGGTCCGCACCAGCTCCTGTCGCAGCCGCATCGCGTTGGAGATGTTGCCGTTATGCGCGATCGCGAACCCGCCTTCGCTCAGCTCGGCAAATAACGGCTGGACGTTGCGCAGCGAAGAATCACCCGTGGTGGCATAGCGGACATGCCCGCATGCAGCCTTGCCGGGTAGCGCGCGGATGGCGTCTTCATTCTGTTGGCTGAACGTCTCGCCGACGAGACCCATCGCGCGGTGCGTGTGGAACTGTACGCCATCGAAACTGGTGATCCCGGCGGCTTCCTGTCCCCGGTGCTGCAACGCGTGAAGCCCCAGCGCGACGAGCGCGGCTGCGCCCTCCACGCCGGATGCGCCGAAGATGCCGCACTCTTCGCGCAGCTTGTCGTCATCAAACGGATTGGTGGTCAGCATCGGTCCCTCAACCGGTCTACGCGGGCCATATAGGAGCTCCCATCCGCTTTGTCGCCCTTTTGTCACAGAAAGGTGAACCGTCGGAGTTTTCGTTGGTTTTCCTATGCGAAAGGAGACCTGAAATGGCACAGAACCACGGCAAGCAGATCAAGGATGACGATACGTATGAGGCGCTGCGCGACGAAGGCGCGTCGAAGGAAAAGGCAGCGCGAATCGCCAATGCGCAGGCGAAAGGCGATGTCGATCACCATGGCGGCACCCGGCTCGAGGACCGCACCAAGGACGAGCTTTACGACGAAGCGCAGGAAATCGGGATCGAGGGGCGGTCCGAGATGACCAAGGACGAACTGATCGAGGCGATTCGCAATCATTGAGGGGGCGCTTCGCTTCCCAATCTCCGTCGCCCCTGCGCAGGCGGGGGCCTATCGCTGCCGATTGCATTTGGTCGGCTGACGCATTTGCCGCAGCTGATGTGTCAGATAGCGGGAAAAACGGAACAGACATGGGCCCCTGCCTGCGCAGGGGCGACGGTTCGCGCTCCGGACTTGCGAACCTCGCATGATTCGCATTCAACCTTGCGGCGGAATTGCGCTAAACCCCGCGCATGGACACTGATCGCGAAACGGGCACGACGCTCGATCCCAGATATGATGCTGCCGGACTGGTAACGGCAGTGGTGACCGATGCGTCGACCGGCGGGCTGTTGATGGTGGCGCATATGAATGCCGATGCGCTTGCCGCCACGCGCGAAAGCGGGGAGGCAATTTTCTGGTCGCGCAGCCGTGGCCGGCTCTGGAAAAAAGGCGAGACTTCCGGGAACGTCCTCAAGGTTCGCGAAATTCGCGTGGATTGCGATCAGGATGCCCTGTGGGTGATCGCCGATGCGGCGGGCCCGGCATGCCATACCGGCGAGAAAAGCTGCTTCTACCGTCGCATTGCCGATAACGGCACGCTGGAGTCGCTGTGAAGCGATTTGCGGCAGCGATGGCGTTGCTTCTCGCCGCCTGTTCGGGCGGAGAGGAGCCGGCGGCGGACAATGGCCAGAACATGCTACCGCCGCTCGATCTCGAATCGGCGGCCCTGGCGCGCGGGATGATCCGCGACCCCCAAAACACCGAAATTGCCGGGCTCTATGCGCGCGATACCGATCGTCTGTGCATCGTCCGCGACGGGGTCGGGTACAAGGTCGGCGCATTCGTCGATTATGGCGACGGCATCACCTGCTCGGGCTCCGGCACGGTCAGCCGGGTCGGCGAAGTGATGCATCTGGAACTGGGCGGGAAGGGCGATTGCGGCTTCGACGCGCAATATGACGGCGAACGTATCCGCTTTCCGGGGCAAGTGCCCGAAGGATGCGAAGCCCTGTGTTCGGGCCGGGCATCCTTTGCCGGGTTCGAACCCAGCCTGCTGAGCGAATCCGAAGTCGAAGCGGCTTCGGTGCGCGATCCGAAGGGGCGGCTGCTCTGCGCGACGAGCGATTGACGTTGACGTAAAGGTAAAGTAATGGAGGTGGCATGAACAAGGCCGTTTCCCGCTTTGAAGCGCTGTCACCGATCGCGCCGCGCACCGATCGCGACCAGTTTTCGATCTCGGACCTGTGCGCCGAATTCGACGTCACGCCGCGCGCGCTGCGCTTTTACGAAGATGAAGGGCTGATCGCGCCGGAGCGGCGTGGCACCCAGCGCATCTATGCACATCGCGATCGCGCCCGGCTCGCCTGGATCCTGCGCGCCAAGCGCGTCGGCTTCAGCCTCGCCGAAATTCGCGAAATGATCGATCTTTATGATCTGGGCGACGGTCGTCGCGTGCAACGGCGCGTGACGCTCGATCGTTGTCGCGAACGGATCGAACTGCTCGATCGTCAGAAGCAGGATATCGAAGCTGCAATGGCCGAATTGCAGGAATTTGTCGCGGTTCTCGAAGCCGTGACCGACGAAGAAACTCACGACTGAGGAAGAATAATGCCCCGCTATACCGCCCCCGTCCGCGATACCCGTTTCATTCTGGAAAAGGTGATCGGCCTTGATGGCTATGCCGAACTGCCGGCCTTTGCCGCGGCATCGCCCGAAATCGTCAATGCCGTGCTGGAAGAAGGCGGCAAGTTCGTCGCCGAACAGCTGTTCCCGCTCAACCAGTCGGGCGACCAGCAGGGCTGCAAGCGCAACGACGACGCCAGCGTGACGACGCCCGACGGCTTCAAGGAAGCCTATAAGGCGTTTGTCGAGGGCGGCTGGATGACGCTCGGCGCGCCGGAGGAATTCGGCGGGCAGAATATGCCGCACATCGTTTCGACCGCGTTTGAGGAATATCTGATCAGCGCCAACATGGCGTTCGCCATGTATCCCGGCCTGACCAAGGGCGCGGTCGCCGCGCTGCTCGCGCACGGATCGCAGGAGCAGAAGGAGAAATATCTCCCCAAAATGATCTCCGGCGAATGGACCGGCACGATGAACCTGACCGAGCCGCAATGCGGCACCGATCTGGGCCTGATCAAGACCAAGGCCGAGCCGCAGGCGGACGGCAGCTATGCGATCACCGGCACCAAGATCTTCATTTCGGCCGGCGAGCATGATCTGGCCGACAACATCATCCACCTCGTTCTTGCCAAGACGCCGGGCGCGCCCGACAGCTCGAAGGGGATTTCGCTGTTCGTCGTGCCGAAGTTCCTGGTCAACGACGATGGTTCGATCGGCGAGCGCAACGGGGTTTCGTGCGGCTCGATCGAACACAAGATGGGCATTCACGCCAATTCGACCTGCGTCCTCAATTACGACGGCGCGACCGGATGGTTGGTCGGCGAGGAAATGAAGGGCCTTGCCGCGATGTTCGTGATGATGAACGCCGCGCGCCTCGGCGTCGGGCTTCAGGGTCTGGGTATCGCCGAGATCGCGTTCCAGAACGCAGTGCAATATGCCAATGACCGCCGTCAGGGCCGCGCGCTTACCGGTCCCAAGGATCCGGAAGAAAAGGCCGATACGCTGTTCGTCCACCCGGACGTGCGCCGCATGCTGATGGAGGCCAAGGCGCAGATCGAAGGGCTGCGGGCTTTGTGCATGTGGGGCGCGCTGCAGGTCGATCTGTCGCACGATGCGGGTGACGAGGAAGCACGCGAGCTCGCCGACGATCTGGTCGGCCTGCTGACCCCGGTGATCAAGGGCTATGGCACCGATATCGGCTATAAGGTCGCGACCGATTGCCAACAGGTTTATGGCGGCCATGGCTACATCGCCGAATGGGGGATGGAGCAATATGTCCGCGATGCCCGCATCGCCATGATCTATGAAGGCACCAACGGCGTGCAGGCGATGGACCTGGTCGGCCGCAAGCTCGCCCGCAAGGGCGGTCGCGCGGTGCAGGCGTTCTTCAAGCTGGTCGGCGGCGAGATCGCCGAAGCCAAAAAGGACGAGAAGCTGGCCGATTTCGCCGCCAAGCTCGAAAAGGCGATGGGCGACATGCAGGCCGCGACGATGTGGATGGCGCAGAACGGGTTCAAGAACCCCAATGACGTCGGCGCCGCCGCCTATCCCTATATGGAACTGACCGGCGTCGTCGCGATCGGGCTGATGTGGCTGCGCATGGCAACCGCCGCTCAGGCTGCGCTGGCCGATGGCGACAGCGACACGAAGTTCCTCGAGACCAAGCTGGTCACTGCCCGCTATTATGCCGACCGCATCCTGCCGCGCACCGCGTCGCTGCGTTCGCAGATCGAAGCGGGCAGCGACACGATCATGGCACTCGAACCCGAAGCGTTCGAAGCGGCCTGATCAACCTCCGACCGGTGCCACGCCGCTCGCATTGTCGGCGGGCGGCGTCACCGGCGGCCGTACCGCGCGCGGTGTCGGCGTAGGGCTCGGCGCAGGAGCGCGTCGAACCCCCGAAAGGACCGGCGGTCCTTCGCCGACATATTCGGGCGAAGGCAGCGGCGTCGGTGTCGGCAAGCTCGTTTGCGGGCGCAGCGTCGCCAGCGGTTGCGGGCGCATGCATTGCAACGGGCTGGGACGATTGAACCGGTCGCAGTTCCACAGCGCCTTGCTGTATCCCTGCTGCCCGATCCGCAGATAGCTGAACGCCATTGTCGCGACCTGACCCGATGACAGCGGCAGGCTGGCGGGCGTGGCGCTCGCCGACATCCATCCCATGAACTTGCATCGGTCGCGATTGCCGCAGGCGCGGATCGCCAGCGCGGGGAATTCCTCGGGGCTCATCCCCGGATCGAGCGTGACGAGAAAACTGTCGGGATCGCCGGCAATCGGCCTCGGCAGCGCGTTTTCGGGGATCGCATCGGCTTTCGCGCGGGCGGCCTCGATCACATCGCCATGCTCGGATGAAAGCCGCGCGAGCAGGGGCTCGACCGGCTCCGCGCCGGCATAGGCGCGAGTGAAGGCGGGCGGGGTGCCCCACCATCCGGTCCAGCGGAAGAAAAGGTGCGAGTGAACCTCGGTGATTTTTTCGAGGCTCGAGCTCCAATAGGGGACGACCCAGTCGGTATGGTAATGCGTTGCGTGCCCGACCGGACGATAGACTTCGCCGTTCAGCGCCTGTTTGGCGACGTCGCGCGCACGCGTCCACGCCGCTTCGCCGGGCCGACGCGCCATCGATCCGTCGCAGGTGAAGGTGAACTGGCATCCGGTCCGACGTTCGGAACCCTGGAACACCACGCCGCAGACCGATTTCGGGAAGGCCGGGTGGCGCACCCGGTTGATCACCACCTGCGCCACGGCGCGCTGTCCTTCGGCATCGTCGCCCGCTTCATAATATACGGCGGCGGCAAGGCAATCGATTGCCCGTTCGCGATCCTCGGGGGTTCCGGTGATGCGGAACGCGCGCGCGGCCGGGTTGGGCAGCGAGGAAAAGGGGGTGGCCGCGTTGATCGCGCGCGCGTCATCGGGATCGACTTCGGCGAAATCGACCGGCTCGACCGGCGGCAATTCTTCCTTGGGGACGATACGCTGCGGCTTGACTGCCGCTGCCGCTTCGGGCGGCACGATCACGATACGCGGCACTGTCGCGACGACGATCGAGGGCAGGGCGATGGCAATACAGCCCACGACGCCCAGCAGGATGCGCAGCGGCACCGAAACGCCATGAACCGACTGCCGGATCATGTGCACGTCACTGCCCTCCCGTCGCGGAAAGCCGCGACAAGTCACGCAAATACAGGGAAAGCTGTTGCGCACGCGCCATCATAGCGCCAGCAAGTAATGCGCGATCCCGCAAGTACAAGTCGCCACGCGCCAGATGGACGCGAAGCTGCGCCGCTCAGATCGGAGTAGCGGTCAGGCTTCTGGCCAGAAGCCGGTCGCCTCGCAAAGATCCCAATTATCCGCAGCCTTCAGGCGACAGGCAGCGCCGTTGGCGTTCGAACAGGTCCGAACCTGACGCTGATAGCGTTTGTAGCAGCTTTCGGGCGGCCCCTGAACGGACGTGGACACCGGCACCGAAGCGGAAACAGGCGCTGTTTCCGCG
Source organism: Sphingomonas sp. (assembly GCA_002707985.1). Lineage (GTDB taxonomy): Bacteria > Pseudomonadota > Alphaproteobacteria > Sphingomonadales > Sphingomonadaceae > Sphingomonas. Next base: position 33,432 of record PAOI01000037.1, read on the forward strand.
CGAAGCGGTTGCGCCGCCTCCGCCGCGTCCGGCTTTGCCAGTTGCGGACGATAGCCCGCATCCCCGTCACCGCCGAACGCCAGCGGCCACCCCAAAAAAACCGCCAGCATGATGCTGACGCAAATCATCGCATTGCGCACGAGTTCCCCCCGGAAGTCTCAAGCGTTTATCCCCGACTCGCGCAGCGTAACCTGAATCCCACGTTAACGTCGAGTCGGTTCAAGCCTCCGGAAGGAAGTCAGGAACCGACAAATAGCGTTCACCTGTATCATAATTGAACCCCAGCACCCGCGAACCGGCGGGAAGCTCGTTCAGCTTCTGTGCGATCGCAGCCAGAGTCGCGCCCGAAGAAATGCCGACCAGCATCCCTTCCTCGCTCGCGGCGCGACGGGCCATTTGCTTGGCATCGTCGGCGTCGACCTGAATCGCGCCGTCGATCGCGGCGGTGTGGAGATTGGCGGGAACGAACCCGGCGCCGATCCCCTGAATCGGGTGCGGCCCGGGCTGTCCGCCCGAAATTACCGGAGACGCCTTCGGCTCGACCGCGAACACCTGCAGCTTCGGCCAGCTTTTCTTCAGCGTTTCGGCGACGCCGGTAATGTGTCCGCCGGTGCCGACGCCGGTGATCAGCACATCGGGCGGGCCGTCGGCAAAATCCTTCAGGATTTCCTGCGCGGTCGTGCGGACATGCGCGTCGATATTGGCGGGGTTTTCGAATTGCTGCGGCATCCATGCGCCGGGCGTTTCGCCGACGATCTCGATCGCGCGCTCGATTGCGCCCTTCATGCCCTTTTCGCGCGGCGTCAGATCGAAACTGGCGCCATAGGCCAGCATCAGCCGCCGCCGCTCGATCGACATGCTTTCGGGCATGACCAGGATCAGCTTGTATCCCTTCACCGCCGCGACCATTGCCAGCCCGACGCCGGTATTGCCGCTGGTCGGTTCGACGATCGTACCGCCGGGCTTGAGGTCGCCCGAAGCTTCGGCCGCCTCGATCATCGCCAGGGCGATACGGTCCTTGATCGACCCGCCGGGATTGGAGCGTTCGGATTTGATCCACACTTCAGCGCCGGGAAACAGACGCTGCATCCGGATGTGCGGGGTGTTGCCGATCGTTTCGAGGATCGTCTGGGCCTTCATCGCTTCCTCCGTGATTTCAGGAACGCGACTTGGGGCGGGCGGTGAGAATCCGCAAGGTGCGATCGTTCAGCGCGGCGCGCCTAGCCACCGATAAGCCATTGACCCCGATCCGCCCGCGATGATGAAGGCGAGATAGACGAGCGGCCCGAGAAAGATCAGAAACGCGCCGCACAGCCCGTGCCACAGCGCGCCTTCGGCAAAGGCGGAAAAAAGCGAAGGCCGCACCGCAGCGTCGCGCTCGACGTCGCGCGCCGCGAGCAAAAGGAACACCAGCAGCAGATAGGACAGGGCCAGAAACAGCCCCGGTCCGCGCGCTGCGCCGGTGACCGCCGTGGTCAGCCACAGGAACATCGCCATCGCCACGGCGGCCGCGAGCAGGCGCGTGCCGCGTTTCCCGGCGGCGTCGCGTGGCCGGTCGCCCGGATGGGTCGGTGTGTCGCTGGCGCGCGGCTCGCGCATCTCAATTCCCCCGCCCGCTGATCGAGGGAAGTTTGCGAAAATAACCCAAAAGTTCGGTAAATGCCGGCCAGTCGTCTGAAATATCAGCCCGATTTCGGCTCCGCCGGCGCGATATCGTGCGAATCAGGTACGTCGAAGGTGCGCGCGCGGGGCAGTTCGGGAAAGATTCGCGCCCAGAGCATCGTCACCAGAATGGCGCCGATGCCGCCGCCGACCACCGCCGCGACCGGGCCGATCAGCGCGGCGAGAAACCCCGATTCGGCTTCGCCCAGTTCGTTCGATCCGGATACGAACAGCGTTGCCACGGCACCGACGCGGCCGCGCATGTCGTCGGGCGTATAAAGCTGGATCAGCGACTGGCGGACATAGACCGACACCATGTCCGCCGCGCCGAGCGCGAACAATGCCGCCAGCGACAGCAGGACGGCGGGCGACAGGTCGCTGCCGGTCGCCGACGGGCCGATCATCCACGTCAGTCCCGGACCCGCCAGCCCGAACACCACCGTCGCCAGGCCGAATGCAGCGACCGACCACAGCATCTTGCGTCCGACTTCGGTGCGCAGCGGCCGCCAGGAAAATGCCGTGGCGGTTATCACTGCGCCCAGCGCAGGCGCCGCGCGGAGATGACCCAGGCCGTCCGCACCGATATGCAATATGTCGCGGGCATAGACCGGCAGCATCGCAGTCGCGCCGCCCAGCAGCACCGCGAACAGATCGAGCGAGATCGCGCCGAGCACCAATCGGTTGCGGCGCACATAATGCAGCCCGTCGATCATCTGCAGCCAGGGGTTGCGGTCCTTGCGCGTGGCGGTGCGCGCGACGGGCGAGATCAGGAACAGCAGCAGCAGCGAAATCAGGACCAGCCCGCCCGAAACGGCATAGGCCAGCCAGTCGGCGGCGGCATAGAGATAGCCGCCCATCGCCGGGCCGATCACCACACCGACCTGCCACGACATCGAACTGAGCGCGATGGCGGTCGGCAACAAGGCGAGCGGCACCAGATTGGGCGCCAATGCCTGCAGCGCCGGTCCGGCAAATGCCCGCGCGACGCCCAGCAGCGCGGCGATGGCGAACAGCGCGGGCAACGAAATCGTGCCGGTCCAGGTCAGCCAGGCGAGCGTCAGCGCACACCCTGCCTCCAGCGCCACCGATGCGCGGGCGATCCAGCGCCGGTCGATGCGATCGGCCACCCATCCGGCGAACAACGAGAGGGCAAGCAGCGGCAGGAACTGCGCCAGCCCGATCAGGCCGAGCTGGAACGAGGCTTCCTTGATGCTCATCGTCTCGCGGGCAAGGTCATAGACCTGCCACCCGATAACGATGACCATCGCCATCTGCGCAAGGGTGGCGCAAAGCCGCGCGATCCAATAGACGCGGAAGTTGTGGACGGCGAGCGGATGCGACGGCATTCTGTGCGCCTTAGTCCTGGTCTGGCATCTGCGGCAACGAAGGAATTTCGCAACGCCGCAAAACCTGTCCGGGCTGGCAAGTTGCGCTGCGAGTCACCATTATCGCGGCGCGATCGAGACGGGAGAGGTGTTGGGATGCGGATAGGCTTGCCGCTTATTCTGGGGATATTGGCATTGGCGGCATGTTCGCCGGCGGCCGATAACCCGATTACCGGCAATCAGACGTCGCTTCAGGCGGGCAACTGGCCCCAGTTTCGCGACGATACGATCGAACGCTGGTTCGAGCTCGATCCCGCTTTTGCCGTCTATCAGGGCCGCCACGAATATGACGGGCAGTTGCCCGACTGGAGCGTCGAGGGCCTGAAGCGGCGCGGCGAGTTTCTCAAAACGACGATTCGTCAGGCGCGCGGCTTTACGGGCCTGGACATTCAGGCCCGGTTCGAACGCGATTATCTGGTCAAGGTCGCCGAAGGCGCGCTGTTCTGGCTCGAGGATGCCGATCAACCGCACAAGAACCCGGCCTGGTATGTCGGCAGCCTCGATCCCAACGTCTATATCGCGCGCGAATATGCCGATGGCGCGACGCGGATGCGGGCGATGGTCGCCTATCTGAACGCTGTCCCGGCGGCCACCGCTGCAATTCAGGCGAACCTCAAGGGGCCATTACCGTTGAGCTTCGTCGATTACGGCACGGCCGCTTTCGGCGGCTTTGCCGATTATTATACCGGCGACGGCAAGGCTGCCTTTGCCGAGGTTCAGGATGCCGAGCTGCAGCGCCAATATGACGCCGCCGCTGCCAAGGCGTCAAAGGCGATGCGCGACCTGCGCGACTGGATGAACGGCCAGCGCGACACCGCGACCCAGGATTTTGCGCTCGGCCCCGAACGGTTTCTGCGCATGCTGAAACAGACCGAGGGCGTCGACATCACGATCGACGCGCTGGTAAAGGTCGGTCAGGCCGATCTGAAGCGCAATCAGGATGCGCTTGCCGCCGAATGCGCCAAATTCGCGCAAGGCGAGACGATCGCCGCGTGCATCGACAAGATGTCGGCCGAAAAGCCGGAAGGTGGCCCCGTCGAAGCGGCAAAGGCGCAGATTCCCGATCTCCGCCAGTTCGTGGTCGAAAAGGATCTGGTGTCGATCCCCGGCACCGAAGAAGCCGAAGTGCGCGAATCGCCGCCCTATAACCGGCAGAATTCGGCCTATATCGACATTCCCGGTCCGTTCGATAAGGGACTGCCGTCAATCTATTACATCTCTCCGCCCGACCCGAGCTGGCCGGCGGAAGTGCAGCGCGCCTATATCCCGTCCGAACCCGATCTGCTGTTCACCACCGTGCATGAAGTGATGCCGGGCCATTTCCTGCAGTTTCTTCACGCCAACCGGTCGCAGTCGATCATGGGCCGGATCTTCGTCGGCTATGCCTTTGCCGAGGGCTGGGCGCATTATACCGAGGAAATGATGTGGGAGGCGGGCCTGCGCGAAGGCGACAGCGCGACGCATATCGGCCAGCTTTCCAACGCATTGCTGCGCGATTGCCGCTTTCTGGCGGCGATCGGCCTGCATACTCAGGGCATGACTCAGGCGCAGGCGCAGCAGATGTTCCAGCAGCAATGCTATATCGACGAAGGCAATGCCCGCCAGCAGGCGGCGCGCGGCACCTATGATCCCGCCTATCTCAATTACACGATGGGCAAGCTGATGATCCGCAAGCTGCGCGAGGACTGGACCGCGCGCAACGGCGGACGCCGCGCGTGGAAGGCTTTCCACGACCAGTTCCTCAGCTATGGCGGCCCGCCGATCCCGCTGGTGCGTCAGGCGATGATGGGCGAACCCTCGGCACGCGCGGTGTTCTGATGCCGGCAACCGGCGGCTTCCGGCTGCATGTGCCGGAAGCGCCCGACGCTGCGCATCGCGAGGCGATCCTGGAACCGTTGCGCGCCTATAATCAGGCGCAGGCAGGGGACGGGCGCCATCGCCCGGTCGCGATCATGCTGCGCAGCGATGACGGCATCGAACGCGGCGGTTTGTGGGGCAATATCGGCTATGACTGGATGTTCGTCGATTTGCTCGTCGTGCCAGAGGATGCGCGCGGGCAGGGGCTGGGCGCGGCGCTGATGGCAGAGGCGGAGCGTATCGCACGCGCGGACGGATGCGTCGGCATCCGGCTTGATACCTTCGAATTTCAGGCGCGCGGCTTCTATGAAAAGCTGGGCTTCACGCTGTTCGGCACGATCGAGGATCACCCGGTCGGCAGCAGCCGCTATTTCCTCAGCAAACGGATCGACGGCGGGGGATGATCGCCCGCTGATTGAGCGTGCGGGCGGCGCGAATGGCCGCCCGGTTGCCGATCACTTTTTGGCGAGCGCAGCGATCAGCTGTTCGCGCGACATGGCCGAACGACCCGGAATGTCGCGCTTCTTGGCCTCTTCATACAGCTCCGCGCGCGAACGCGTATCCGCTGCGGGTGCCGCCGGAGTTGCCGCCGCGGCTTTGGGCTTGGCGGGTGCCTTGGCCTTTGCCGGTGCCTTTGCTTCTGCGGGCGCTTTTGCCTTGGCCGGCGCCTTGGTTGCTGCGGGTTTGGCAGCAGCAGTCTTTGCAGGTGCCTTTGTTGTCGCGGCCTTGGTCGGTGCCTTAGTGGCGGCGGGTTTGGCGGTCGCAGCCTTCGGCGTTGTCGTCTTGGGAGCCGGCTTGGCTTCGGGCTTCGCCGCAGCCTTGGGCGCTGCCGCCGCCTTGGGCTTTGCCGCGGTTTTGGCTGCCGGTTTCGGAGCCGCTTCAGCTTTGGGCTTCGTCGCGGGCTTTGCTGCCGGAGCCGCCTTGGTTGCCGCGGGCTTGGCGGGCGCCTTGGGCTTGGCAGCGGTCTTCGATTTGGCCGGTGCCTTCTTCGCTGCCGGTTTGGGGGCAGTCTTGGTCTCAGCCACAGGAGCCGGAGCGGGCGCAGGCGCGGGAGCCGGCGTCGGCGCAGGCGCAGGTGCCGGCGCAGGTGCGGGCGGCGGCGGTGCCGCAGCTTCGGTCTTGCCGGTGAAAAGCGCCTTCAGGCGAGAAAATATGCTGGCCATTCGGAAATCCCCCTGCCTCACTTGCCGGTTGCCACGAAACCTGCCCAAAAAACCGGCAATAATCGCTTTGCTTACGGCGGGAAGACCCGGCTTGTCGAGCCCGCTTTGCGCAGGGACAGGGAACCCGGTCGCGCGCTTTCCGTTCCTTCACCACTTTTGTGGAGAGTATCATGCGTAGCGCCCTTGCCGCGTCGAGTGCGGCACTTCTGGTCCTTGCCGCGCCGGCATTCGCACAGTCGCACGGCAATGGCAGTCCCGGCCACGACAAGGCGAAATCCGGTGAGCGGCGCGGCAATGCCGGTCCGGCCCATGCCCAGCGCGCGCCCGGCAACGCCCGCCCCGAAGGCGATCGTGGCCCGCGCGCCGATCGCGCGGCGCCGCAACGCCACCCGCCCGCGCCCGGCCAGCTTGAGCAGCGCGGCGGCCCGCAGCGCGCCGAGCTGCATGCGCCGCCGCGCGCGATGCCCGATCAACCGCGGCCCGATCGCCGCGACATCGCGCACGATCGCCCGGTCGTTGCGGTCGGTGCGAGTGAGCGCGACATCAGCCGGGGCTCACCCGAACGCCGTCGCATCGATGTGTGGCGCGACAATCCGCGCCGGGGCCCCGATCGCGTCGTTCGTATCGAGCAGCCTTCGCGGATTCAGCGCCTGCCGGTTCGCACCGTGCATCTGATCGACGGCTGTCCCCCGGGGCTGGCAAGCCGCGGCAATGGCTGTCTGCCGCCGGGTCAGGCGCGCCGCATTGCGGAACAGCGCCATTGGTATGACAGCTGGTGGCAAAATCGCACGCGGGGCGACGCCGACCAGTATCGCTATGCCGACGGTTATCTCTACCGGATCAGTCCCGCCAACGACACGCTGGTTTCCTGGCTGCCGCTGCTCGGTGGCGCGCTTTCCGTCGGAAATCCATGGCCCAGCGGCTATGCCGCCGAAACGGTGCCCGATTATTATGTCGATTATTACGGATATAGCGACCCGTCTGCCTATCGCTACGCCAATGGCGTGCTCTACGGCGTCGATCCGCAGACCCAGGCGATTCAATCGGTCGCCGCGCTGATGACCGGCGACGAATGGTCGATCGGCTCGCCGATGCCGGCGGGCTATGGTGTCTATAACGTGCCCTATGCCTATCGCAGCCGCTATCAGGATACGCCGCAGAGCTGGTACCGCTATTCGGACGGCTATGTGTATCAGGTCGACCCCACTACGCGGCTGGTGCAGGCGG
>PAOI01000038.1 GCA_002707985.1 Sphingomonas sp.
AAGCGCAGGTACAAAAATCCCCCGCACCCTCTGTCCTACAGCGGAACATTCGTGCAACATTGCGCCCATGGCGCATCTCCTCGCCCCGCTGATCGTCACGCCACATCGTTTGCGCCACAGGTCCGTTCATGGCCTCGCACGCGCGTATAGGTGCGAACCGGTGCGAACTTGGCACGCATTTCTGCGGTTTCTGCCATGAACCCCGAGCTGCCCTGGCCCGCCCTCCACGCCAGCCATTCGGGCGTGTGGATTACCACGCCCGAGGGCGAGTCGCGCGCGCTCAGCCGCGGCGAGGCGATCCGGCTGGCCGCCGATACGCCGGTGATCCTGCTCAATGCGCCTTTGGTCGGGCAACGGCTCGGCCATCCCGAGCTTTCCGGGCTCGACCTGCTCGAGCTTTACGCTTTTCTCCGCCCGGCGCGCTTTGTCGTGCCGACGCCCAAGGGGCTGGCGCGCGCGGTCGACCTGTCGCCGCCCGAAAGCGACGCCGATGTCGCGCCGTTCCTGCGGGAGGCCGCCGCGTCGCTGCTGGCGATGGCGGAGGGCGAGTGGCCCGAGCGCGAAGGCGCGTGGACGGCGTTGCAATCGCTTGCCCGGTTGCGCTGGCCATGGGCGCCCGCGCTATCGCCGCGCATCAGTAAGCCCGAACGCCATGAGCGCTGGCTCTATTCGCGCCTGCCCGAATGGGACGAAGCGGCGACGCGTCCACCGCCGCGCCCGGTGGTGCTCGCCCCCGATGAGGTGCGCGACCGGCTCGCGCGGCTGACGGGCTCCGGCGCCGAAACCCGGCAGGGACAGCGCGACTATGCCGCCGCCGCCACTCACGCCTTTTCGCCACGCGACCGGCGCGACGAGCCCAATATGGTGCTGGCCGAAGCAGGCACCGGCATCGGCAAGACGCTCGGTTATCTCGCCCCCGCCAGCCTCTGGGCGGAGCAGGCCGGCGGTGCCGTCTGGGTCTCGACCTATACCAAGGCGCTCCAGCGCCAATTGGGGCATGAGGGCGAGCGCATCTTCCCGAACCCCGACGAGCGGCGCCAGCGCATCGTGACGCGCAAGGGGCGCGAAAATTACCTCTGCCTGCTCAATCTGGAGGACGCGCTTCAGGGCGGCTTTGCCGGGCGCGCGGCGATATTGGCGCAGCTGGTTGCGCGCTGGGCCGCCTATAGCGCCGATGGCGACATGATCGGCGGGGACTTGCCCGGATGGCTCCCCACCTTGTTCCGCCGCAACGGATCGACGGCGCTCACCGATCGGCGCGGCGAGTGCATCTATGCCGGGTGCCCGCATTACCGGAAATGCTTCATCGAACGCGCCGCCCGGGCGAGCGCCGAAGCCGATATCGTGATCGCCAATCATGCGCTGGTGATGGTCAACGCCGCGCGCGGGCGCGAAATGAACAGCCGCCCGACCCGCTATGTGTTCGACGAAGGTCATCACCTGTTCGACGCCGCCGATGCGATGTTCGCCGCCGCGCTGACCGGGCAGGAAGCGATCGAACTGCGCCGCTGGATCATCGGCCCCGAATCAAAGGCACGCGGGCGCCGCCGGGGGCTCGCGGCTCGCCTCTCCGATGTCGCCAGCTATGACGAGGAAGGCGCGCGCGCGATTTCGCAGGCCGTCGACGCCGCGCGGCACCTGCCCTCCGACCAGTGGCTGCAGCGACTAAACGAAGGCGAACCGTTCGGCCCGATCGAATCGCTGCTCGCCGCCGTGCGCGGCCTTACCTATGCTCGCGCCGCCGATGCGGCGGATGCCGGCTATGGCCTTGAAACCGAACTGGCCGAGCCGGACGCGGCGCTGGTCGAAGCGGCTGGGCCCGCCAGCGAAGCGCTCGAGGCGCTGCTGCGGCCGCTGGTCACGCTCGGGCGGCGGCTGGAGGCGGTGCTCGACGAATCGCCCGACTGGATGGACGGCGCCGCCCGCGCGCGAATCGAAGGGGCGATCGCGTCGCTGCAATGGCGGCGCGACACAGTGACGGCATGGCTGTCGCTGATCGCACGAATTGGGGGACCCGCCGCGCCCGATTTCGTCGACTGGCTGGCGGTCGACCGGTTCGAGGGCCGCGAATATGATGTCGGGCTGCACCGCCACTGGCTCGATCCGATGCAGCCCTTTGCCCAGACCGTGCTCAAGCCCGCCCATGGCGTCATGGTGACATCGGCGACGCTGCGTGCGGGCGGCGACTGGGATGTGGCGGAGGCGCGTTCGGGCGCGACGCATCTTGCCGCCGCGCCCGATCATTTCGCCGCGCCCAGCCCGTTCGATTATGCCGCGCAGAGCGAAGTATTGATCGTCACCGATGTGAAGCGCGGCGATATGCCCGCGCTCGCCAATGCCTATGCGCGGCTCACCATGGCCTCGCAAGGCGGCACTTTGGGGCTGTTCACGGCGATCCGCCGCCTGCGCACCGTCCATGCGCGCATCGCCGACCGGCTGGCACGCGAAGGGCTGCCGCTGCTCGCCCAACATGTCGATCCGATCGACACCGGCACGTTGGTCGATATCTTTCGCGACGATCCACGCGCATCGCTGCTCGGCACCGATGCGCTGCGCGACGGTGTCGATGTGCCGGGCGATTCGCTGCGGCTCGTTGTGATGGAAGGCGTGCCCTGGCCCAAGCCGACGGTGCTCCATGCCGCGCGGCGACTCGCCAATGGCGGCAAGGACTATGACGATCGCATCATCCGGGCAAAGCTGGCGCAGGCATTCGGGCGGCTGATTCGACGCGCTGGGGACAAGGGGACGTTCGTGCTGCTGTCGGCGGCGATGCCGTCGCGGCTGCTGTCGGCCTTTCCAGACGCCACCCCGGTGGAAAGAGTGACGCTAGACGAAGCAATCGCCCGCGTACAGCTTTCCTCTCGCGCGCGGTTGCGCCATGAAGAAGCCGCCAACGCAGTGACGGGAGAGCCATGAAGACGCTGACGCTGCTGCGCCACGCCAAATCGGGATGGGACGATCCGGTGGCGCGCGACTTCGATCGGCCGCTCAACCCCAAGGGGCATCGCGCGGCTCAGACGATGGGCCGCCACATGCGTGGGCTGGGGCTCGCGTTCGACCATGTCATCGCGTCACCAGCGGTGCGGGTGAAGGAAACGCTCGCCGAAATCGAAAAGGGGTTCGGCAGCGAACTCGCGCCCGAATGGGAAAAGCGGCTCTATCTCGCTTCCGCGCCGACGCTGCTCGATATCGTCCAGGAATGCGACGATGCGATCGATACCCTGTTGTTTGCAGGGCATAATCCGGGCTTGGAAGAGCTGGTGCTGCTGCTCGTTCCCGGCGGCAGCGACTTGCGCAGCGATGTCGAGGAGAAGTTCCCGACCGCCAGCCTGGCACAGATCAGCTTCGATACCGACAGCTGGCGCAAGGTCGATGGCGGCACCGGAACGTTGCTGCGCTTCGTGCGCCCGCGCGATCTCGATCCTGCACTCGGGCCGGATCGTTAAGCCGCGTCCTGATCCAGCGCAGCGACCAGCCGGTCGCGAATTTCGGTCAGCGCAGCGGTCTGCGGCGTGCTGCGCTTGTTGCCGCGTTCGGCGGCAAGCAGCTTCTGCACCCCGCGAATCGTATAGCCTTCCTGCGAGAGAAGCCCATGAATTCGCCGCACCAGCGCCACGTCCTCGAAACGATAATAGCGCCGCCGCCCCGCCCGCTGCAGCGGGCGCAACTGTGGAAACTTGGTTTCCCAATAGCGCAAAACATGCTGGGGCCGGCCGATTTCCTCGGCCAGTTCGCCAATGGTGCGCAGCGCTCCGGCCGCCTTTCCGGAGGCCGGCATCGCCTTTCTCAGTCCCCGTCGACGATGCGGTCGCGCATCATCTGGCTGGCGCGGAACGTGAGCACGCGGCGTGGCGCGATCGGCACTTCGACACCGGTCTTGGGATTGCGGCCGATACGCTCGCCCTTGTCGCGCAGGATGAAGCTTCCGAAACCGGAAATCTTCACATTCTGGCCTTCGGACAGCGCCGCACACATATGTTCTAGAATCTGCTCGACCATCTGCGCGGAATCCGCACGCGAAAGCCCGACCTCACGGTGCAGCGCTTCAGATAGATCGGCCCGGGTCAGCGTGCCCGGAGAGGTCATGGTCAGCATCGCCCCCTCCAATTATCAGGGAATCAACTCTATCACATTGTTTCGACTGAGCAACCGTACATTACACCTGCGGAACGATCAGAAGCGAACTACGGCTGCGCCCCAGGTGAATCCGCCACCCATAGCTTCGAGTACAAGCAGATCGCCGCGCTTGATCCGGCCGTCGCGAACCGCGGTATCGAGCGCCAGCGGCACCGATGCGGCCGAGGTATTGGCGTGCCGATCCACGGTAACGACGACCTTGTCGGGCGACAGGCTCAGCTTGCGCGCCGTCGCGTCGAGAATGCGGGCATTGGCCTGATGCGGGACAAGCCAGTCGATATCATCAGGCCCGAGTCCGGCGGCGGCAAGCGATTCCTCCAGCACCGACGCCAGATTGACGACGGCATGGCGGAACACTTCCTTGCCCTTCATCCGCACCTTGCCGACCGTTCCCGTGGTGGAAGGGCCGCCATCGACATAGAGAAGCTGATTGTGCCGGCCATCGGCATGGAGCCGCGTGGCGAGCACACCGCGCTTATCGTCGCCGTCCTGGCCCTCGAGCACGATGGCGCCGGCGCCATCGCCGAACAACACGCAGGTCGCGCGATCTTCCCAATCAAGGATGCGGCTGAACGTTTCCGAACCGATCACCAGCGCCTTGCGATGCGCACCGGCCCGGATCATCGAATCGGCCACCTGAAGCGCGTAGAGAAACCCCGAACAGACCGCCGCGACATCGAATGCCACACAATCGTCGATTCCCAGCATCGCCTGGATCTTGGTCGCCGAAGACGGAAAGGTCTGATCGGGCGTCGCGGTGGCGAGGACAATCAGATCGATGTCCTGCGCCGAAACGCCCGCCGCGTCGAGCGCCGCTCGGGCGGCATCCGCGCCCAGCGTCGCAGTCGTTTCTTCCGGTCCGGCAATGTAGCGAAAGCGGATGCCCGTCCGCTCGACGATCCATTCGTCGCTGGTATCAACGGTCTCGGCAAGCTCGGCGTTGGACACGCGCCGCATCGGCAAGGCCGATCCGGTGCCGGTAATCACTGCGCGCACGCTTGTTCCTCCGTTTCAGGCCGCCCGGGCTTCGAAATTGCCCAGATCCTCGATGATTCGCCGGGTCAGATCGTCGCGCACCATCTTGGCGGCCACGGCGATGGCATTCTGTACGCCCAGTTCGTTGGCTCCGCCATGACTCTTCACGACCAGGCCGTTCAAGCCCAGAAACACGGCACCATTATGGTTGTTGGGATCAAGATGGTGCCGCAGCAATTCGGTGGCGGGGCGCGAAATCAGAAACCCGATCTTCGAGCGGGTCGAACTCTGAAACGCGCGGCGCAGCAGATCGGCGACGAATCGAGCGGTGCCTTCGGCGGTTTTCAGCGCGATATTGCCGGAAAATCCGTCGCAAACGATCACGTCCACGTCACCGCGCGACAATCGGTCGCCTTCGGTAAAGCCGGTGAAATCGAGCGGCAGGTGCGGCGCGGCGCGCAGCTGCGCCGCGGCTTCGCGCACCCGATCGGTGCCCTTGAGTTCCTCGGTACCGATGTTGAGCAGCGCGACCCGCGGCCGTTCGAGATCGAGCGCCGTGCGCGCATAGGCGGCACCCATCACCGCGAACTGGACCAGATTGCGCGTATCGCATTCGGTGTTGGCGCCCAGATCGAGCATCACCGAATCATTTTCACCCAGCGTCGGCAGCAGCGCGGCCAGCGCAGGGCGATCGATGCCCGGCATCGTCCGCAGCGAAACCTTGGCCATCGACATCAGCGCGCCGGTATTGCCGGAGGACACCGCCGCACCGGCACGCCCCTGCTTCACCAGATCGATGGCGATTCCCATCGACGTGGTCTTGGCACGGCGCAGCGCCTGACTCGGCTTCTCCTCGCTCCCGACGACTTCGGGTGCGTGAACGATTTCGGACGCAGCGGTCAGATTGGGGTGATTCTTGAGCCCTTCCCGAATCGCCGATTCGTCGCCGACCAGGAAAAACTCCATGCCAGGGAACTTGCGTCGCGCACGCGCACCGCCCGCCAGCATGACGGCAATGCCCTCGTCGCCGCCCATCGCATCGACGGCGATTCGCGAGGCTTCGGTCATGCTGTCATTGCCCCCGTCGCCCGATCAGTCCTCGCTCGAGACGATTTCGCGACCGTTATAATGCCCGCAAGCCGAGCACAGATTGTGCGGGCGCTTCAATTCGCCGCAATTCGGGCATTCCTGGAACGCCTCAACCTTCAGTGCGTCGTGCGAACGGCGCATGCCGCGCCGCGACGGCGTGGTCTTTCTCTTGGGAACTGCCATCTCGGCACCTTCTTGAAAACACGTGAGTTCGGGGTCGCGATACGCCCTGTCGAAGGACCGGACAAGCACCGGAACAACCGGCACCCGCCGGACCGGCGATGGGGCAGGTCACGAAGCGAGCCCGCGCGTATAGCGATTCTGCGCTGCGTTGCAACCCGCTGGCGGATTCCGGAACGTCTAACCGCGCGCCAATACCGAATCGGCAACGAACGGATTGCTCGCCCGCTCATGCGCGAAATTGCTCACCGGGCCATGGCCGGGAACGAACACCGTCTCGCCGCCCAGCGGCCAGAGCTTGCCGGTAATCGCGTCGATCAGATCCTGATGATTGCCGAGCGGGAAATCGGTCCGGCCGATCGATCCCTGAAACAGTACGTCCCCGACGATCGCCAGTTGCGACGGCGCATGATGGAAAACGACATGCCCCGGCGTGTGCCCCGGGCAATGATAGACATCGAGCGTCAGATTGCCGACGGTCACCTGATCGCCGTCATGCAGCCAGCGATCAGGTTCGAACACCGTGCCGCGAACGCCAAAGCGCGCGCCATCCTCATCCAGCCGTGCGATCCAGAAGCGATCGGCCTCATGCGGTCCTTCGATCGGCACGCCCAGTTCCCTGGCGAACTCGCCCGCCGCGCCGCAATGATCGATATGCCCATGGGTGATGAGGATTTTCTCGACCGTCACCCCAGCCTGTTTCGCCGCCGCGCGCAACTTGTCGAGATCGCCACCCGGGTCGACAAAGGCGCCCTGCATCGTTTCGGTGCACCAGAGGAGCGAGCAATTCTGCTGAAGCGGCGTGACGGGAACGATCGCGGCGCGAAGGGGTGGATTCGACATGGCCCGGAGATAGGAGGCCGCGCCTCATGCAGCAACACGGGGTTGCCGCGCGCCTCGCCGCACTGCATGCGCGAATCGCAATGAAGCTGCCCGACGCGCCATTTGTGTTGCTCGACGACGCCCGACCGGGCGGGCAGGCGCGACTCTATCATGGCGTGCGCTCGGAATTGCGCGCCGATACGGCCGGACAAGTGGCGGCGGCGATGGCCGAATTGCGCACGCGCCACGACGATGGTCAGCGGCTTGCGGGCTATATCGGCTATGAGGCGGCATCCGGCATCGAATCGCGCGCAGCGACCCTGTCCGGGCAGGCGCCCTTGCTTTGGTTCGGCGAATTCGATCATTGCGAGACGATCGATCCGCTTGCGCTGCTGCCCGACGCCGCAGGCGCTTGGGCCGGCGCCCCGGTGCCGCGCGTCGAACGATCAGGCTATGATGCCAAATTCGCGCGCGTCTCCGAATATATCCAGGCGGGCGACATCTATCAGGCGAATCTCAGTTTTCGGGCCGATGTACCATTTGCGGGTCACCCCGCCGCGCTCTATGCGCTCCTGCGTATGCGCGCGCGCGCAGGCTATGGCGCGCTGGTCGCGACCGGCGAGCGCTGGCTGCTGTCGCTGTCGCCTGAGCTTTTGCTGCAGAGCGACGGGGACCGGTTCGTCACCCGCCCGATGAAGGGAACCGCCCCGCGCGGCGCCACCGAGGCGGAGGACGATGCCATCGCCGCCGCCCTTGTCAGCGATCCCAAGCAGCGCGCCGAAAATCTGATGATCGTCGATCTGATGCGCAACGATCTTTCGCGGGTTGCCCGGGCGGGGAGCGTGACGGTGCCGAGCCTGTTTCAGGTCGAACGCTATCCCACCGTGCACCAGATGGTTTCGACGGTGCACGCGGTCCCCGAAGCCGGAAACACCATCGTCGAGGCACTGGCCGCGCTCTTCCCCTGCGGATCGATCACCGGCGCGCCCAAATTGCGGGCGATGGAAGTGATCGCCGAAACCGAAGACGATGCACGCGGCATTTATACCGGCACCATCGGCGCGATCGAACCCGATGGCGACACGATCTTCAACGTCGCCATCCGCACGCTGGCGATCGAGAAGGGCGCGACACATGCCACAATTGGATTAGGATCGGCGCTGGTCGCCGATTCGACGGTCGATGCGGAATGGGAGGAATGTCTGGCGAAGGGCGCGTTCGTGACCGCGGGCGAGACTCCGTTCGACCTGATCGAAACGATGGCGTTCGATCCGATCGCCGGCATGCCGCTGCTCGAACGCCATCTTTCCCGGATGAAGGCTAGCGCCAGCGCGCTCGGTTTTACCTTCGATCGGCATGCTGCTCGCAACGAGCTTCAGGCGGCGACTTTCCGGCTGCGCATGCCGTCGCGAATCCGGCTGGTGCTGGCGCGTTCTGGCGCGATCGCCATCGGGATATCGCCGATGCCCGCCCGGCCCGATGCTCCCGTCAGGGTTACCATCGCGCCGCTGCCGGTCGACCATGACGATTTTCGCCTGCGCCACAAAACCAGCCGCCGCGGCTTTTACGATCGTGCCCGTGTCGATGGCGCGTTCGAAACGCTGTTCACCGATGCGGACGGCTATCTCACCGAAGGCAGCTTCACGACGATCTTCGTCGAGCGGGACGGACGTCTCGCCACGCCGCCGCTCGCCCGCGGCCTGCTGCCTGGCGTGCTTCGCGCGGAGCTGATCGAAACCGGACGCGCTGTCGAAGAAGAGTTGCGGCCGGCCGATCTGGCGCAAGGATTTTACATCGGAAACGCTTTGCGGGGATTGATTGCTGCGCAGCCGGTTGCCGATCCGATCGGCACTCCGCTATAGGGCGCGCGCTTCCCTCAGCCCAAGGCGTCCAAAATGCACTCCTCTGCCGCGCTCGATCGTATCCAGCCTTCCGCCACGCTCGCCATGACCAGCCGGGTCCTCGACCTGAAGCGTCAGGGAATCGACGTCATCGGCCTGGGCGCCGGCGAACCCGATTTCGACACGCCCGACTTCGTCAAGGAAGCCGCGATCGAGGCCATTCGCGCGGGCAAGACCAAATATACCAATGTCGACGGTACGGCCGAGCTCAAGGAAGCGATTGCCGCCAAGTTTCTGCGCGACAACGAACTGCGCTACGAAACCAGCCAGATCACCGTAAATGTCGGCGGCAAGCACACCCTGTTCAACGCGATGGTCGCGACCGTCGATCCGGGCGACGAAGTCATCATTCCGGCGCCCTATTGGGTCAGCTATCCGGATGTCGTGCAATTTGCCGGCGGGACGCCGGTGTTCGTCGCTGCCGGTCCCGATCAGCAGTACAAGCTGCGTCCCGAACAGCTCGAAGCGGCGATCACACCAAAGACCAAATGGCTGATCCTCAATTCGCCGTCGAACCCGACGGGATCGGCCTATTCGCTGGCCGAGTTGCAGGCGCTGGGCGAAGTGCTCGAACGCCACCCGCATGTCTGGATCTTCGCGGACGATATGTACGAGCATATCGTCTATGGCGATTTCCGATTTCACACGATCGCGCAGGCATGCCCCAGCCTGTTCGAACGCACGCTGACGGTGAACGGCTGTTCGAAGGCCTATGCCATGACCGGCTGGCGCATCGGTTTTGCGGGCGGCGCGCAGTGGCTGATCAAGGCGATGGCCAAGCTCCAGTCGCAATCGACGTCCAACCCCTGTTCGGTGGCACAGGCAGCGGCGACTGCGGCGCTTTCCGGCGATCAGAGCTTCCTTGCCGAACGCAATGCCGCGTTTCAGAAGCGCCGCGACCTGGTTGTCGGCATGCTCAATGAGATCGACGGCATGAGCTGCCCGACGCCCGAAGGCGCCTTCTATGTCTATCCCGAATTTTCGGGGCTGATCGGCAAGACGACCCCCAAGGGGCAGAAGATCGAAACCGACGAACAGATGATCGGCTATTTCCTCGACGAAGCGCGCGTCGCGGCCGTGCATGGCGCCGCGTTCGGCCTCTCGCCGGCGATGCGGATCAGCTATGCGACATCGGATGAGCTGCTGCGCGAAGCATGTTCGCGGATTCAGGCCGCCTGCGCCGCGCTGAAATAACGCGGCGGACGGCGATCCGGCGAGCGATGTAACCATCGGCTTGCGGACGGCGAATATCCTTCCGATGTCGAATGATATCGGAAGGAGGCGTTTTCATGCTGAAGACCGGAGTCTTCGCGGCGATCGGCGCAACCATGCTTTGGCTGGGGGCTGCGGCTGCTCCCGCCTCCGAGCGCGCGGTGCCGATCCCGCCACCCGCAACCGATGTTCCCGCCGGACAGGGTCTGCAAACCGCAATATTGGCGGGCGGCTGTTTCTGGGGAATGGAAGCGGTGTTCGAGGACATTCGCGGCGTCCGCAATGTCGTCAGCGGCTATGCCGGCGGGACGCGCGCCACAGCGAATTATACGGCAGTCTCGTCCGAAACCACGCGCCATGCGGAAGCGATCCGAGTCACCTATGATCCGCGTCAGGTGAGCTATGGCACGCTGCTACGTGTCTATTTCTCGGTCGCGCATGATCCCACCCAGCCGAACCGCCAGGGCCCGGATCGCGGCCCAAGCTATCGTTCGGCGATTTTTCCGCAGGACGCAGCGCAATGGCGCGTGGCGCGCGCCTATATCGATCAGCTGAAGGCAGCGAATGTGTTCGATCAACCGATCGTGACACAGCTCGAAAGCGGGAGCTTCTTCGCCGCCGAGGCTCACCATCAGGATTTTTACCGCCGCAATCCGACGCATCCCTATATCGTGCGCTGGGACAAGCCGAAGGTCGCAGCGTTCGAAGCGGCCTATCCCCAGCTGGCGCGCTAGATAAGCGCCAGTTCGGTCAGCGCGCCGAGCAGTTTCGGCGGCAGTTCGGCAATGCCCTGTCCCGCCCCGCCCAGATCGGCGGGCGCATCGGCGTCCTCGAGATAGCGCCAGCCCTGATGCGCGCGCTTGGGCTGGGGTTTGACGTCGATCACCACCGGTTCGCAATGGATCGCGGTCTTGCCGCCCGGCAATTCGCCGAAACCGGTAATCGGTGTTCGCGCGACAAGCTGATGTCGCAGGATCCAGAAGAGCGAACCGCCGACAATCTCTTCATGTCGCTTGGGCAGATAGCGTGTCGTCAGCCAGAACTGGCCCGGCCCGTATCGACCGAGCGCCTGGCGCAGATCCTCTACGCTGTCATGACCGAACGCGACTTTGGTGAGATGGAGGGGCACGCAGACAAATCTGGTTGCCGGACCCTCAGCCGACAAGCCCCGTCGCGACGGCAAGCCCCAGGAAGACGAAAAAGCCCATCGAATCGGTCGTCATCGTCACGAATACCGACGATGCGACCGCAGGGTCCTGCCCGAACCGCTCAAGCGATACCGGCACCAATACGCCTGCAAGCCCCGCCACCAGCACATTGATGACCATCGCGGTGCCGATCACCACACCCAGCCCAGGATTGCTGAACACGATCGCGGCGCCGACCCCCAGCAACAATGCGATCGTCGCACCGTTGAGCAGCGCCACCGTGATTTCGCGACGGATCGTGCGGATTGTGTTCGATTGCGTCAGCTGATTGGTCGCCAGCGCACGCACCGCGATCGCCATGGTCTGCGTTCCGGCATTGCCGCCGATCGACGCGACGATCGGCATCAGGATCGCCAGCGCCACCATCTGCTGAATCGCGGTATCGAAAATCGCAATGATGCCGGAGGCGACCATGGCAGTGAACAGATTGGCGACCAGCCAGCGCACGCGCGATTTGTAGCTGTCACGAATCGGTTCGTTGATGTCGCCATCGCCCGCGCCCGAAAGCAGCAGCGCGTCTTCACCGGCTTCTTCCTGAATGATGTGGACGATATCGTCGACCGTGATCATGCCGACCAGCCGCCCGCTTGCATCGGTGACGGCTGCCGAGATCAGCGCGTATTTCTGAAAGCGCAGCGCGACTTCTTCCTGATCCATATCGACCGGGATCAGCGTCTGTTCGCGCTTCATCACATCGGAGATGCCGACGACGCGGGGCGTGCGCAGGATCCAGGAAAGATGACAGGTACCGACCGGATGATGCGCCGGATCGACGACGAAGATTTCCCAGAAATCGGTGGTCAGTTCGTCCTGGGTGCGCAGATAGTCGATGACGTCGCCGACGGTCCAATGTTCGGGCACCGCGATCAGCTCGCGCTGCATCAGGCGGCCGGCCGATTCCTCGGGATAGCTCAGCGCTTCTTCGATCGCGGCGCGGTCGTCCGGATCGAGCGCGCGCAGCACGGCGCGCTGTTCCTCTTCGCCCAGATCCTCGATGATCGCGACGGCATCGTCGGTGTCGAGTTCCGCGGCGATATCGGCAAGCTGGTGCGGTTCGAGCGCAGCGATCAGTTCGTCGCGCACCCAATCGTTCATTTCCGACAGCACGTCGCCGTCGATGAAATCGGCAATCGCCGCGGCAAGCGCAGGGCGCAGGTCGGCGGGTGTCAGTTCGACCAGATCGGCGATGTCCGCCGGGTGCAGCGGCTCGACCTTGCTGCGCGCTTCTTCGGCATCGCCGGCCTCGACCGCGTCGAGTACCGAGCGGACGAAATCGGGCTTGAGCCGATCGTCTTCGTCGAGTTCGCTTTCGGGCGCTTCGTCTTCCGGGGAAAGCTCGGTCTCGCTCATGATCGACCTCCCTGGATACGGCGAACTGCAACACGCTCTAGCGAGGCGAGTTGGCTATGCCAATCGTTCCTGAACGGGAGCGGCGCCTCCGCATTCCCGTTTGCATGGCTGCGTCAGAATGCTTAGGGGCACGCCGACAGCTGTATTAGGAGTATTAGAATGGCGGATCCCCAGCATCTGGTGATGAAGCTCGACACGGGCGAAGTGCGCATCAAGCTGCGCCCCGACCTCGCGCCCAATCACGTCGCGCGCATCGCCGCGCTGGCCGATCGCGGCTTTTATGACGGTGTCGTCTTCCACCGCGTGATCGACGGCTTCATGGCGCAGGGCGGCGATCCCAGCGGCACCGGCATGGGCGGATCCGACGAACCGAACCTCAAGCAGGAATTCAGCCGCGAACCGCATGTCCGCGGCGTCTGCTCGATGGCGCGCACGATGGATCCGGACAGCGCGAACAGCCAGTTCTTCATCTGCCTCGACGATGCGACGTTCCTCGACGGCCAGTACACGGTCTGGGGCGAAGTCGAAGAAGGTATGGACCATGTCGATGCGCTGCCCAAGGGCGAGCCGCCCGCCAAGCCGGGCAAGATCGAATCGATGCGTACCGCCTGATCGCGCTACGCTTCGATCAGCTTTCCACGGCGCCCAGCGTGGCGATCAGCCAGTCGTGGAACAACCGCACCGGGCGCTGCGATAGCGCCCGGGGGCGGCATACGAACCAATAGCTGTAATTGCTTTCGACATCGAGGTTGAACAGCCGGACCAGCCGGTCGTCGCGCGCCGCCTCGAAATGCGATTCGAGCATGAAGGCGACGCCCAGTCCCTGCGCTGCGGCCTCGAGCAGCAGCGTCCCCGAATCGAAATAGTCGATCGCCGCGGGCTCGAGATCGGGCAGCCCCGCAGCCGCGCGCCACGCCTCGAAACTTTCCGCCATGTCGCGATGGACCAGCGCCGTGAATCGGGAAATATCGCCGGGTTCGCGAACCGCCTCCGGGCCTTCCAGCATCGACCGCGCGCCCAGCGCGAATACGCGATTGCGGTCAAGCCGGCGGGCATAGAGTTGCGGGTCGATCTCGCGCGCGATCACGATCGCCGCGTCGAGCGCGTCGCCCAGCCGGGTGGTGCCGTGGCCGGCCGTGTCGACGTCGAGGTGAAACTCCGGATGGCGGCGGCGCAGATCCGATAGCTGTGGCAACAATCGCTGCGTCGCAAAAAGCGGTGGCACGCCAAGACGCAGCCGCAAAAGCTCGCGTCCGCTGGTCATCACTTCGACGGCATCGGTCATCGCATCGAGCGCGGGTGCGATCAGCCCCAGCAGCCGCTCGCCATCGGCGTTGAGCCGCAATGCCTGATGCCGACGCTCGAAAAGCGGCTTGCCGATGAAGCGTTCCAGCGCCTGAACACGACGGCTAAGTGCCGGAGAAGAAAGCGCAAGCTCCTCCGCCGCACCCTTGACCGAGCCGAGTCGCGCGACCTGTACAAAGGCTTCAATTGCAGTGAGGGGAGGAAGTCTTCTCATGAAACCGGTTTCTTGTGCACTGCACCATTATGAGGAAGCTTGCGTAAAATGCAAACGTCCGCGGCTCCCCCTCAGGAAGGGTCATGCAAAAATATGGATTGAGAGTGCAAATTTTGCAACTTTGAATTTGTTATTTCGCACTTGCACAATTCCATGCCGCGATGCACATAGGGGGTGCCTTTCAGGCATCCTCTCCTAAACCTTTCAAGGCCGGTCCTTCGGGATCGGCCATTTTTTTGTCTCCCACCTGCCTCTCGTTTCGGCGCGACACGCTTCCTATGTTGCGCCCTTCGCTGACGAAGCACGAGAGAGGATATGGCAGACGAAGACGCCCCCACCCGCCGATTACAGGTAGCCAATAGCCGGCCCGAAGACAGCGGCCGTGGCCTGGCGCATCTTCCCCGCACCCTGATGCACACACTGGGCCTTGATGAAGGCGATGTCGTCGAAATCGTCGGCAAGCGTACCACGCCCGCACGCGCCGTATTTCCCTATCCCGAGGATGAAGGGCTGGAGATTCTCCGTATCGACGGGCTTCAGCGTGCCAATGCCGGTGTCGGCGCGGGCGATCAGGTCGAGGTACGTCGCGCTGAATCGCGCGCCGCCAGCCGAGTCGTCTTTGCCCCCGCCCAGGCCAATTTGCGGCTTCAGGGTTCGGCTCAGGCGCTGAAGCGCACCTTTATCGGTCGCCCCTTTTGCCAGGGCGATACTGTCGCCACGGTAGGGCAACAGCGCGTCGCCGATATTCCGCCGGCCGTATCCCAGCATTTGCGCGCGCCCGCCTATGCGCTGCAGGAAATCCGTCTTCGGGTAATTTCCACGACGCCGCGCGGAATCGTCCATATCGATGCCGATACCGAAATCGAGCTGCGGCCCGATTATGAGGAACCGGAGGAAAGCCGCCGCGCCGACGTCACCTATGACGATATCGGCGGCATGGCCGGCACGATCGACCAGTTGCGTGAGATGGTCGAGCTGCCGCTCCGCTATCCCGAATTGTTCCAGCGGCTGGGCGTCGATCCGCCCAAGGGCGTGCTGCTCCACGGTCCGCCCGGAACCGGCAAGACGCGCCTCGCGCGCGCAGTGGCCAATGAAAGCGACGCCAATTTCCTGCTGATCAACGGGCCGGAAATCATGGGCTCGGCCTATGGCGAATCGGAAAAGCGCCTGCGTGAAGTGTTCGAGGAAGCCAACAAGTCGGCGCCCTCGATCGTGTTCATCGACGAAATCGATTCGATCGCCCCCAAGCGCGACCGGGTGTCGGGTGAAGCCGAAAAGCGGCTGGTCGCACAATTGCTCACGCTGATGGACGGGCTGGAAGCGCGAGCCAATGTCGTGGTCATCGCCGCGACTAACCGCCCCGATGCCGTGGACGAAGCACTGCGGCGTCCCGGCCGGTTCGATCGCGAGATCGTCGTCGGCGTTCCGGACGAACGCGGTCGGCGAGAGATTCTGGGCATCCATACCCGCGGCATGCCGCTCGCCGAGGACGTCGATCTGGGCGAGCTGGCGCGCACCACCTATGGCTTTGTCGGCGCCGACATCGCCGCGCTGACGCGCGAAGCGGCAATCGATGCGGTTCGGCGCATCATGCCGAAGCTCAACCTGTCCGAAGGGACGATTCCCGCCGAAGTGCTGGAGTCGCTGTCGGTCCAGCGCACCGATTTTCTGGAAGCGCTCAAGCGCATTCAGCCGTCGGCGATGCGCGAAGTGATGGTGCAGGCGCCGCAGGTCCGCTGGGACGATGTCGGCGGGCTCGATGCCGCACAGATGCGCCTGAAGGAAGGAGTCGAACTGCCGCTCAAGGATCCCGGCGCGTTCCGGCGTCTGGGCATTCGTCCGGCCAAGGGGTTTCTGCTCTATGGCCCGCCGGGCACCGGCAAGACGCTGCTCGCCAAGGCAGTGGCGCGCGAGGCCGAAGCCAATTTCATCGCGACCAAATCGAGCGACCTCCTGTCCAAATGGTATGGCGAGAGTGAGCAGCAAATCGCCAAGCTGTTTGCCCGCGCGCGACAGGTCTCGCCTTGCGTCATCTTCATCGACGAACTCGATTCGCTGGTGCCCGCGCGAGGCGGCGGAATGGGCGAACCGCAGGCGACCGAGCGAGTGGTCAATACGATCCTGGCGGAGATGGACGGGCTGGAAGAGCTGCAGTCGGTGGTCGTCATCGGCGCAACCAACCGACCGAATCTGATCGACCCGGCCCTGCTCCGTCCGGGGCGTTTCGACGAGCTCATCTATGTCGGTGTGCCCAATGCCGAAGGGCGGCGGCGGATTCTGGCGATACAGACTGCCAAGATGCCGCTCGCCGACGATGTCGATCTCGATGCGCTCGCAGAACGCGCCGATCGGTACACCGGCGCCGATCTGGAGGATCTGGTGCGTCGGGCGGGGCTTATCGCGCTGCGCCGCTCGCTTGACGCAGAGCAAGTGACGATGGCGAATTTCGAAGAGGCGTTCGCCGATTCGCGCGCCAGCGTCACGCCCGAAATGGAGCGCGAATATGAAGCTATGGCTTCGCGGCTGAAACAGGAGGCGGTGTCGATTCAACCGATCGGCTTCATTGCTCCGGGGATGCTCGAGCCGCGCGGCGAGAAGCACCAAGACTGACCCAGCCATAAGCCAGCAATCCCAGCAGCGCGGCCGCCGCCAGCACATATGGCAGCGGCCGCGCAAACTGATAGGCGAGGATACCGATCGTCGGCCCCAGCACATAGGCCGCGCCGTTCACCGACGTGACCTTGCCCGCGACCGATCCCTGTACTTCCGGCCCCACTGCCAGCGACGCTCCGGCAGTAAAGCCGGGCCGCGCAAAGCCGAACCCCAGTGACGCCAGCGCATAGCCTGTGGCGATGCCATAGAGCGACGTCGCCAATCCGGTCGCGACGCACCCCAGTGCCGCAAGCGCCGCTCCGATCAGCACCATCGCCCGCGGTTGCGGATTGAACATCGGAATCAGCCCCCATTGCGCCAGCAGCGCCGAACCGGCGCCCATCATCAGCACGATCCCGGTGGGCTGAAGTGCTTCGAGCGGCGCGACGTTGAGCCGGTCGATCACGAGAAATCCGATCGTCTGTCCGGCAATCGCCTGCGCATGGCCAATCACCAGCCCGGCGATCATCCAGCCGCGAATGCGCGTGTCGAAATAGGCGACCGGGCTCGCCCGGTCCGACATCGCGGCGGTGACGCTGGCGCCTGACAATTGCCCGCCGATCGAGGGATAGCTGGTCGCCGCGCCGTGTCCCGCCGCTTCACCTTCGGGCGGGAGCCACCGGGCAACGGCAAACCAGAGAAGCAAGCCGAATCCGCTGAACACGATCGCAGGCCCGGCAAGACCGATTGCCGGACCGTCGTTCCACAGCGCACCCAATACGAGATAGGGTGCGATTGCCGGACCCAGAATCGTTCCGAGCCCGAATGCGGAAGCGAGCAGCGAAAGCGCGCGGGTCCGCTCTTCGGGCGGCGTGCGCAGCGCGATCAACGCCTGCACCGCCGGGGGCGCCGCCGAACCACCGCTGCCATAGACGATACGGCCGGCCGTGAACGCGATGAACGTGCCGATCGGACCGATCCAGGCATTGATCCCTGCAATGAGTGCGAGGCCGCAAAGGAACAGCGAAAGCGTGAAGGCAGCAACGCCCAGCAGCACCATCGCGCGGCGCCCATGCCGATCGGAGCGATTGGCCCAATAGGGCGCCGCGATCACCCACAGCAGCGCCGAAATCGAAAACACCGCCGCCACTGCGCTGTCCACCACGCCGAGCAGTCGACCCAGCGCAGGCAGCACCGATTGCAGCGCCGTGTTGCCCGATGCGATCGTCAGCATCACCAGGAACAGCAACAGAAAATTTCGGTCGGGGGGAGTCGCGGGACGGGCAATCATCGATACGCCTTACCGCAAATCTCGCATTGTGTCCTTCAGCGCACGGTCCGGGCAGAATCGCCGTCCGCTTCGTCGCGGATTCGGTCCGTCCGGAATTGACGCGGCGGGAAAGCCGTCACACATCCGGCACATGGAGCATATCAACCTGTCCGAATCCGAATGGCGTAAGAAGCTTACCCCCGATCAGTTTCACGTATTGCGTGAAGCGGGAACCGAAGCACCCTTTTCCGGGCGATACGATCATAACAAGGCCGATGGCGTCTATCGCTGCGCCGGTTGCGCCAATGCGGTGTTCGACAGCATCGACAAGTTCGATTCGGGATCGGGCTGGCCCAGTTTCACTCAGCCCGTCGCGCCGGACCATGTTTCCGAACATCATGACGAAAGCCATGGCATGCGCCGTACCGAAGTGCGCTGCGCGCGATGCGACGGACATCTGGGCCATGTTTTCCCCGACGGCCCGCCGCCCACCGGACTGCGCTATTGCATCAATTCGGTGGCACTCGATTTCCGTTCACGCAGCGGCAACGGAAATGCTGCTAATAGTGGCGAATCAGCCGCTTCCTGAAGCGGTATAGCGGGATGGGCCAAACCGGCGCGTGAGCAGTTCTTCCAAAAGGGCCAGCAATCTCTGGCACGGTTTCCTTGCGTGGCCGTGGCGGCGCATCTTCCTGTGGACGTTCGGCAGCGCCGCCGCGCTGGCGCTGCTCGGCTTCGTCGCGCTGGTCATCGCAGTCTATTCGACCCGGGCCTCGCTCCCCAGTTTCGATGAGCTCAAATCCTCGCCCAACGGCCAGATGATTCGCGTCCATGCGGCCGACGGCACGGTGCTCGTTTCCTTGGGCCCCAGCTATGGCCAGTGGATATCCTACGACGATATTCCCGAAGTGATGCGCGACGCGATGGTCGCGGTCGAGGATCGCCGCTTCCGCTCGCATCCCGGCGTCGATCCGGTCGCAGTCGCCCGCATGTTCCGCTTTGCCCTGACGCGCAGGGAGGGCCAGCGCCTCCAGGGCGGATCGACGATCACGCAACAGGTCGCGCGCACGATCTTCCTCTCGAACAAATATGATCTCGGTCGCAAGATCCGCGAGGGCATTTTGGCGCTCGCGATGGAGCGCAAATTCTCGAAGGATCAGATCCTCGAACTCTATTTGAACAAAGTGTATTTCGGCGGTGGCGCCTATGGAATCGATGCCGCGTCGCGCAAGTTCTTCGGTCATCCCGGCACCGATCTGAACCTTGCCGAATCGGCAGTGATCGCCGGGCTGGTGAAGGCGCCGTCGCGCTATGCCCCGACCGCCGACGCGCAGGCCGCGATCGATCGCGCCAGTACCGTGCTCAAGCTGATGGTCGAAACCGGCAAGATCACGCCGGACCAGGCAGCTGCCACCGATACCCAGGCGATCAAGATCGAGCGCGATCCCAATCAAAACAGCGTCCGCTATTTCACCGACTGGGCGCTGCCGCAGCTCGAAGTCCTGATCGACGAGACCGAAGCGCCGCTCGAGGTCTGGACGACGCTCGACGTCGATATGCAGCGCGCCGCCGACGAAGCGATACGCGTCAACACGCCCAAAGGCGCGCAGGGCGCTTTGGTATCTCTCGATCGCGATGGCGCGGTGCGCGCGCTGATCGGCGGTCGAGACTATGTCTCTTCGATCTACAACCGGGCAACTCAGGCCGAGCGCCAGCCGGGATCGGCATTCAAGCTGTTCGTCTATCTCGCCGCTCTCGAAGCTGGGCATCGGCCCGACGATGTCGTCGTCGACGAACCGGTAACGATCGGCGGATGGAGCCCGCGCAACAGTTCGGGGCGTTTCGCCGGCGAAATGTCGCTGCGGTCGGCCTTTGCCTATTCGGTCAACACGGTGGCGGCAAAGCTGGGCAACGAAGTCGGCTTCGGCACGGTGGCGGACATGGCCCGGCGGTTCGGCATCACGACCCGGGTGAACACGAATCCGGCTATGGTGCTGGGCAGCTCGAACGTCCGCCTGATCGACATGACCCGCGCCTTCGCCTCGGTCAGCCAGCAGGGTGTGTCGGTGACGCCCTATGCGATCACGCGCGTTACGGCGAACGGCGAGACGATCTATAGCCACGAAGTCGATCGCAGCCATGTGCTGGTCGCGCCCTATATCGCCGCGGAAATGACCGACCTGCTGCAGACCGCGGTTGCCACCGGCACCGGCAAGGCAGCGCAGATCGGTCGCCCCGTCGCCGGCAAGACCGGCACGACCACCTCGAACAAGGACGGCTGGTTCCTGGGATTTTCGAGCGGCATTACCACCGGCGTCTGGATGGGGCGCGACGATGCCGGACGCGTGGCGGGGCTGGCGGGTGGCCGCGCGCCGGCGCAGGCTTTCGCATCCTTCATGCGCCGGGCGGTTGCGCGCCGCCCCGTCGAGCAGTTCCAGACCGAAGTTACGCTTCCCGAATGGCAGCTCGAGCCGGATGAGGAGAGTTGGTATTACGGGCCGGACAATGGGGTTTTCGTCGATGAAGACGGCAATCCGGTCAATCCGGGCGATCCCGATTACGATCGCCGCGGCGTGGATCAGCCTACAGAAGGCGACCGGCTCGATCAGGGCTGGATCGATCGGATGACCGGGCGCGATCCCCAGACCCCGCCGAGCCCCACGCCGACGCCGAACAATCCGCCGCGCGATGCGCCGCGCCAGCCCTCGCCCGAGCGCAATCCGCAGCAGCGCGACGAGACGGCGCCGCGCAACGGCATTCCGCCGGCTACGTCGATCCTGCCCCCCGGCTATCGCGCGACCCCGACCCCCGCGCCGCAGGGGCAATAGGGCGGATCAGGCGCCGCCGATGCGATGCAATGCCGCGCCATGGGTACGCAGCCATGCGCGCGCCGGGGTCGGATCGTCCTCATGGAGTTGTTCGACCAGGCGGTGAAACGCGGCGCCATGATTCATGTGCACGCGGTGCGCCACTTCATGCGCAACGGTTGCCCGGCGCACGAAATCCGGGGCCAGGATCAGTCGCCAGCTATAGCGGATCGTGCCGGAAGCCGAGCAACTGCCCCAGCGTGAGCGCGGATCGCCGACCGCGACGCGCTCCACGGATACCATTGCGCGCATCGCCGTCTCCAGCGTCTCTTCGCGAAGCACATCGAGCGCCTGCCGACGCAGCCAGCGCTCCACCCGGCCGGGAAGCGATTCGGCCGGTCCGCCGCAGATCAGCTCCGCATCGTCGTTAAGCGCCGGCATGCGGGGCGCATCGGGCAGCCAGCGGATCGTGATCAGCGTACCGCGAAACGGGAATTGCGCGCCGTCGATCAGGGCGACCTGCCGGGGAATTTTGGCGCGCTGCCGGTCGATCCACGCGCCTTGCGACTCAGCCCAGGCTATGCCGGCGGCGAGCGACGCGCGACGCGGCAGTGTCAGCCGCACTCGCCCCGTAGCGGGGTGCACCGCCAGTCGCATCCGGCGCGCCCGCGCGTGGCGAACCACGTCGAGCGCGTCGATCACAATTCGCGATCCACCAGATGATGTTCGAAATCCCCCGCATCGTCTTCGGATACCGTCCATCCGCGCGTCGATTCGCCGGCGCGATGCACCGCTTCGCGATCGCCGGAGACGAGATAATGCCATTCGGGCAACGGTTCGCCATCCGCGCGCAGCCGATAGGCGCAGGTTTTCGGCAACCAGTCGAGCGCGCGGACCGAAGCGGGTGTCAGCCGCACGCATTCGCTGACATAGGCATGCCGATGCCGATAATCGCTGCACCGCCCGTTTTTGCGATCGAGCAGCCGGCACGCGACATTGGTGGCGAGGAGATCGCCGGTTTCTTCATCTTCAAGCTTGTGCAGGCAGCACTTCCCGCATCCGTCGCACAAGGCTTCCCACTGCGCGCGATCGAGTTTTTCGAGCGGGATGCTCCCTTCCCAGAAACGATCGGTCACTGCACCCATTTTTCCAGCGTCTCCGCCACGGCGTCCGCCGATTCATCGGCAGGAATCAGCGCGATGGGCTTATCGTCCGGACCCATAAGATAGGTCGTCCGCGAATGGTTCATCAGATAATTGGCCGTTCCGGTGTCCTGTTTCTGATACCAGACCGCATATTCCTGTGCGACTTCAGCAATCTGTTGAGGGGTGCCTGTAAGGCCGACGATATTGTCGCCGAATGCCGTCACGAATTCCTTGAGCACGGCAGGCGTATCGCGTTCGGGATCGATGGTGATGAAGATCGGCACCACCTTGTCCGCCAGGCCAGGATACTTCTTCTCGGCGATCCGCAAACCCGCCGCGATATTCTGCATGTCGAGCGGGCATACGTCCGGACAATGGGTGTAGCCGAAATAGACGATCCGGTATTTGCCCGCGAAGCTGGTATCGCGCACCACGGCGCCATCCTGATTCTTCAGCGCAAACGGACCGCCGATCGCGGCCCCGGCAAGCGGGGGTTCGGCGGCAGGAGCGCACGCGGCCAGGGACACGCTGAGCATGGCAGCGGCGAAAAGGGATTTCAGACGGTTCATGATGGGGCCAGACATGATCGGATAGGCTGTGCTATGCAAGGTTTCATCGGCACATCCCATCGGTTTTCAAGGGTTCGCGTACTGTCATGATCCGCCGTCTCTCCACTGCCCTGCTGGCCGCAGGCCTGATCTTCTCCGCCGCGCCCGCCGCCGCGCAACAATTCAGCGACAGCTATCAGTTTCTCCACGCCGTATCCGAAGCGGACGGCGCCAAAGTGACCGAGATGCTCAACAAGCCAGGGCCGCCGATCGTCAATGCGCGCGATGTCTCATCGGGCGAAGGGGCGCTCCATATCGTGGTCAAGCGCACCGACCGGACCTATCTGTCCTTCCTGTTGCAGCATGACGCCAACCCCGATCTGCGCGACCGCGACGGCAATACGCCGCTGCTGCTGGCCACCAACCTCAATTGGCTGGAGGGAGTCCGGTTGCTCATCACCTATCATGCCGATGTCGATGTGGCGAATGATCACGGTGAAACGCCGCTGATCCGCGCGGTCCAGCTGCGCAATATCCAGCTGGTGCGCGAATTGCTCGATGCGGGCGCCGATCCGGACAAGCCGGACCTGCTCGCCGGCATGTCCGCACGCGATTATGCGGAGCGCGATACCCGCTCGCCGACAATCCAACGCATGCTGGCGGAAGCACCGCATCGCGATCGGCGCGCGGTTTCGGGACCGACGCTGCGCTGAAGCGCGTGGGCGCCGATTATCCCAGCCCGGTTTCGGCCTCGGGATCGGCCAGGCTGATCAACCTGCGCGCGGCACGGCGTGCAAATGCCAGCGTCGCCCGCTTGCGCGCGGCACTCGCCACCACGGATTCGCTTGCTTCACGAACGATCGCGCCGTCATAGCGATCGGCGACGATCAGCCCGGACCGTTCGGGAAGGAAATCCGCGCGTGAGAGCGGCTCGACATCGAACCCGGGGGGAACTGCCCAGTAGAAGCGGTCGCAATGGTCGAGATATTCGGTCCATTTGCAATCGCCGAGCAAGTCCGACCGCGACACCTTGATCTCGATAATGATCAGCTTGCCGCGACCATCCATCGCCATCAGGTCGACGCGACGCCCGCCCTCGAGCGGTACTTCGGCAAGCGCGACGATGTCGTGCCGAAGCAGTAGGCGACAGACACCGCGCGACACATCGCCCGCCGTCGATCCCGACAGGCCCGAACATGCAACAGCGGAGGATGCGTCCAACATCCTCCGCTGATTAGAACATTGCACGAACGGGGGAAAGCCCCACGCCGGGATCAGCGATAAAAGATATGATTGCCGATCGTCGCGACGCGCGGACGGCGCCAGTTCGGCGAGACGTAATTGGCGTGGAAGAACAAGGCACGCGGCACCGGGTTTTCCCACAGATTGCGTTCGGCAACCTGGGCCACGGCCAGCGCCCTGCGCCATGCCGTATTGTTCGGCGGCGTCGGCAGGCGTCCGCCGCGCACGAAAGAAAACTGGCTGCGCTGGGTAAGCACCGCACAGGCCGAGGAGGGATAGCGGCCCGACGCAGCGCGATTGAGAATCACATTCGCAACCGCAAGCTGGCCGGAAAGCGGTTCGCCCTTCGATTCATAATAGACGCCGATGGCGACGCAGCGCAGCTCGCGATCGACCGCACCGGTCACTTCCTGCGCGGCAACCGCGTCGGAAAGCGATGCGAAGTCGAGATCCTCAGCTTCTTCTTCGGGAACCGGCTGCACCACCGGCTTGGATTCGGCGAATTCGACGCTGTGCGTGGCACCAGCGCCCTGTGCCACCAGCGCCGCGCGCAATGCGGGCAGCTTTTCAGCAATATCGGCCGGCGGAACCGTTTCGGGCTCAGGGTCGTTCAAAATGGGATTCCGGATCTCAAAGGCGAGACCGGGAGTGGTGCCGACTGCAACTGCCCCAGCACAAAAAGTCACAGCCGCGATAATCGCGGCGCGAACACGAAAAGTCATTTTTCATCGCATATATGCGGTTGGTGCGCGGTCAGGCCTCAAAAACAAAACCGGGCCTGCCGGGCCTCCCCCCGACTGCGTTTCCGGCGAGCAAGAACGCGCTCCCGGCCTAACGCCCAAAATAACGTGACGCGCCTATCGTTTCGATAGGAATTGAAGTCAATCGAAAAGCAGCGTCTCGGCGGCGAAACGTTCCGCCTGTGCGACATCCAGTTCCACGACCCATAAATCAGGATCGCTGACCCGGCGCTTCTGCCAATAATCGCGGATTTCCGCGACTAAGGGATTATCCGTGGGTCCACAGGATACCAGTGTCGGGTGCCCAGCCGGACCCAGTCCGCGTTCGTAAAAGCGCGAATATTCGCCACGATCCATCCCCAGGATGAGGATTGCTCCGGCCGTATCATCGCCATGCGCCAGCACCGCTGCGTGCCCGCCCTCGGCGAAAACCCGCCGGATCAGCGCGTTGACAAGCAGGCTGCTTGCCGGGCGCGCCATCAGCCTTCGGACCGATAACCGCGCAGCGACGCCAGCGGGATTTTCGAGCGCATGAAGGTGCCGGTGCCGCGCGCCGCTTCTTCGCCGGTGGCGTCGATCAGTCGCGCTTCGGCAACGAAGACCCGCCGCTGGCCGCTTACCCAGCGGCCCTCCGCAACCACCGGCCCTTCGGGTAGCGGCTTGGTAAGCAAGACATTGAACGCAGTCGTCAGAAGAAACCGATCGGTGACAAGGCTGTTCGCAGCATAGAAAGCCGCATCGTCGAGCATCTTGAAATAGCTTGTCCCATGCGCCGCTCCGGCGGCGTGGAAAAACCGCGAATCGATCATGAAGCGGATACGCGCGATGCCGCTTTCGGGGATTTCCAGCACCGAATCGAACAGCTGGTTGATCGGCGCCGCGTCGTACAGGGATTCCAGGGCGCGGAAATGCGCTTCCGCCCCGGTGGGCCGCTGCGGATCAGGCGGCGTCACGCGTCTCCACTCCGGCAAGCAGGGCGAACAGCGCATCTTTCGATCCGGCGCCGCGCAGCTTGTCGGCAAAATCCTGGTCGCGCATGCACCGCGATACCTTGGCCAGCGCCTTGAGATGCAAAGCGCCTGCATTCACCGGCGAAATCAGCGCAAACACCAGATCGACAGGCAGGTCGTCGACAGCGCCGAAATCGATCGGCCGCGACAGTCGTACGAACAGCCCGACCGTGCGGCGAACCTGATCGGTCTTGCCGTGCGGAATGGCGATTCCATTGCCGAAACCGGTCGATCCCAGCTTTTCGCGCGCCGCCAGCCGATCGGTCACCAGCGCGGCATCGAGGCCATAGACCTCCGATGCCAGGGCGCCGAGCTGCTGCAAAAGCGATTTCCGACTGGCCGCATGAACACCGCAGCGGACGGCCTCCGGCGCCAGCAGGTCATTAAAATCCGTCATCTTCTTCCACGAATGCAAATTGGCGGCGGCGCCGAACGGCGCCTGTCAGGCCCGATTGGGTTCGACCCAACCGATCGTGCCGTCTCCACGACGATAGACCATATTATAGGAACCTGTCCCGCTGTTGCGGAACAAAAGTGCGTTGGTGTTACGCAGATCGAGCATCATCACTGCGTCCGAAACCGTCGCATCGGGAACATCGACGCGCGTTTCGGCGATGATCGGCGGCGAATCCTGTGCTTCTTCCTCTTCGGAATCGGCGAACACCGTATAGCCGGCGCCATCCATCTCGGCGCGTTCCATCGCCGCGATCGCAGCGCCGTTATTCCGATCCTTCAGCCGGCGCATATAGCGGCGCAGCTGCTTTTCGATCTTGTCGGCGGTGCGTTCGAATGCCGCATGGGCATCCATGCCGTCGCTATGACCCTTGAGCACCAGTCCCTGCATCACATGCGCGACGATATCGCAGGTAAAGCCATTGTCGTGCGGTCCCTTGCCGAAGGTGACCTGCGCGGAAATGGCGCGCGAGAAATATTTGTCGGCAATACCCTGGAGCCGGTCCTCGACATGCGACTTCAGCGCATCGCCCGTATCGACCTGATGTCCCGAAACCCGGATATCCATATAACTCTCCTGACGCAGTGAGGCGTGCACCTAGGCACGCGCTTTCCGACCGTCAACTGGGGGCTTTTCCCCATAACGGTTCATCCATTTGCGCAATAAATGCGGCGTGACGTTCCAGTTCCGCTTCGCTGACACTGAATTGGCGCGCAGGGCGAATGACGGTCCGCGCAGGCGCGTGCACCGGCTCGACAAATGTCGACTCGACATCGACGGCGAGACCCAGCGTGATCTGACGCCCGCCGGTGAGCTCAATATAGACCTGGGCGAGCAGCTGGGCGTCCAGCAAGGCGCCATGCAGCGTGCGCTGGCTCAGATCGATGCCGTAGCGCGTGCAGAGCGCATCGAGCGTATGTTTCGCGCCCGGATGTTTCACGCGTGCGATCGACAAGGTGTCGATCATCCGCTCGCCATGGACATGCGGCCGGCCGCACATACCGAGTTCGCCGTTGAGAAAGCCGAAGTCGAACCCCGCATTATGCGCGACGAGCGGCGAATCGCCGATGAAATCGAGCAGTTCCTCGCACCGCTCGTGGAAGCAGGGCTTGTCCGAAAGAAACACTTCGCTGAGGCCGTGGACGTTGAACGCCTCGATCGGCATCGCACGTTGCGGATTGAAATAGGCGTGAAAACTGGCGCCGGTCGGAACCCGGTTGATCAGCTCGATACAGCCGATCTCAACCATCCGGTCGCCCCCTGAAAAGCTGAGCCCGGTAGTTTCGGTGTCGAACACGATCTCGCGCATGGGGGGATTATCCTCCTGCGGAGCCGACTAGGCAAGCGATCACCGCACATACCGCCTCACGCGTCGATTCGAGCGTTCCGCCGGTGGGAATCACGAAATCGGCGCGTGCTCGCTTTTCCGAATCCGGCATCTGCTTGGCCAGAACCGCTTCGAACCGCTCCTGCGTCATTCCCGGACGGGCAAGCACACGCGCGCGCTGAACATCGGCGGGGGCGGACACCACAGCGATCTTGTCGACACGCTCCCATCCCCCGGTTTCGAACAGCAGCGGCACATCTAGCAGCACCAGCGGCGCGTCGGCATGTCGCGCCAGAAAATCGGCGCGTTCCCTGCCCACTGCCGGATGGACGATCGATTCGAGACGCGCGAGCGCTTCGGGATCGGCGAAGACCGCTTCGGCGAGCATCGTGCGATCGACACCCCGATCGGACGTGGTGTCGGGGAAATGCGCTTCAATCTCTGCTACCAGGCGTCCGCCCGGCCCCTGCAGGCGATGGACCACTGCGTCGGCGTCGAACACGGGAACCCCCTCATCGGCGAACATCGCGGCGACCGTGGACTTTCCCATACCGATGGAGCCGGTCAGGCCGAGCGTGATCATGCCGTCAGCAGCTCGCGCAGTTCCGGGTCGCGATCGCGCGGCGGTTCGGCACCGAAGAAGATCGCAAATGCGACGGCAGCCTGACCGATCAGCATTTCCAGCCCGTCGACGGCTGCCAGGTCGCGCGCACGCGCCTGCGCCAGCAATGGCGTTTCGATCGGTGCATAGACGAGGTCATAGACGACCGCATCGTCGGGCAAACCGCCCAGATCGACGTCGAGCGCAGGCTGCCCCTGCATGCCCAGCGGACTGGCATTGACCAGCAGATCGACTGCCGGAAGCGGCGCATCGAGTGGCAGCGCGTCGCCTTTCAAACCGAAATGGCCCAGCAATGCTCCTGCCTTCAGGACATTGCGATTGAGCAGCGTCACGCGCTCGAAACCCATTCTGGACAAGGCGAACAACACCGCACGCGCCCCGCCCCCTGCGCCGATCACAGCCGCGTGCGCACCGGTCCAGTCCGATCCCGACAGGGGACCGTAAAAACCGGCAGCATCGGTATTGGTGCCGACCAAGGCTCCGTCCTCATCGCGAAATATGGTGTTGATCGCACCGATGCTCGACCGCACGTCGCCGCGATCCTCGACATGATCGAGCACCGCCTCCTTGTGGGGAATCGTGATATTGCACCCGCGCCATTCGGGCAGGTCGCGGTTGCGCGCGAAATAATCGGCAAGGTCATCGGAACTGACCCGGCAGGTATCATAGCTGCCTTCGATCCCCAGCGCGTCGAGCCAGAAGCGATGAACAAGCGGCGATTTGCTGTGTGCGATGGGGTCACCGATCACTTCGGCGCGGAGTATTGTCATGTCGGGATCACCTTGCGAGTGCGCAGATAGTCGAGCAGCGGCAATAAAGGCATGCCCAATATGGTGAAATGGCTGCCTTCGATCCGCGAAAACAGCTGGGCGCCCATCGCCTCGAGCCGATAGCCGCCGACGCACCAGGTGATTTCGGGCCATTCGGCATCGAGATACGCCTCGATGAACGTTTCGCTGAGCGGACGGACGTGCAGCCGTGCGCGATCGACATGGCGCCAGACCGGACGCCCGGATTCGGCGATCACCGCCGCGCTGAAAAGATCGTGGTGCCGCCCCGACATTGCGCGCAGCTGTTCGGCCGCATGCTCGCGCGACTGCGGCTTTTCGAGCAGCGTCGCGTCCTCAAATGCAACGACGGAATCGCATCCGAGCACCAGTTCGCCAGGGGTCATGCGCGAAATCTTGCATGCCTTCAGCTCTGCAAGCGCATCGGCAAGGTCGCGCGGCGCGATCCCGCCAGAGACCAGCGATGCCGTCGCCGACTCCTCATCGACCTGCGCAACCACGGCTTCGTACGAAACACCGGCAGCGTCCAGCATCGCCTGCCGCGATGCGCTTTGCGATGCAAGGATCAGAGTCATGCGTCGCGCTTTGCAAGATTGCGTTCGTTGACCAGCGTGATGATCGCCGCCGCGGTTTCCTCGATCGAACGTCGCGTAACATCGATCACCGGCCATTCATTGTCGCCGAACATCCGCCGCGCGAACGTGACTTCGCGCGCAACCGCATCGTGGTCGACATAGTCAGTCTCGGGCTGCTGATTGAGCGAAAGCAGGCGATTGCGCCGTATCTGCACCAGTCGATCGGCGCTGGTGGTCAGCCCGACAACGAGCGGGTGACGGAGGGAGAACAAGGTCTTTGACGGGGGCGATTCAACCACGATCGGCACATTCGCCGTTTTGAACCCGCGATTGGCGAGGTAAATCGATGTCGGCGTCTTGGACGAACGCGACACGCCAACCAGCACGATATCGGCTTCCTCCCAATCCTCCTCGCCGACGCCATCGTCATGCGCAATGGTGAACTGAATCGCGTCGACGCGCTGAAAATAGGCCGCATCGAGCATATGCTGGCGGCCGGGTCTCGCCTTGGCTTCCTGTCCCAGCAGATTGGACAGGGCATGATTGACGGCATCGAGCGGCGCCACCGCGGGAAGCCCCATCGCGCGGCATCGGCTTTCCAGCGTACGCCGGATCTCGCGATCGACCAGCGTATAGAGGACCAGCCCCGGATTGAGCGAGATTTCCTGCAGGATCCGCTCAAGATGCGTCTCGGATCGGACCATCGGCCAGAAATGGCGCATGGTTTCGACGCCATCATATTGCGCGAGTGCCGCCTTTGCGATGTTCTCAAGCGTCTCGCCGGTCGAATCCGACAAGAGATGAAGGTGGAGCTGCATCAGCGGCGGGATGAAACTGTGGAAAACATGCGGACATGCGCTAGCGCAATGCCGGCACGCGGCCAAGCTTGCCGGACTCGGTCGATTCGCTCGACAATCATCCACAGCGCCGTCCCCAGTGGCGGATTCATTGCACAGACTGTGGATAGTGCGGATGAGCACGACCGAATCCGTGTCCTTCCGTTTCGCCCGAACGAGTCAAGCTGTTGGCTTCGGCGGGAACAACGCATAAGCCCCGGCATCCACGCACCAACAGACTCCAACAATTCCTAGATTCACTAATTAGATTAAGTTGGAAGGAAGCCTTGCCGACATGACCGAAGCCAAACCGCTGCTCGCAACGCTGAAAGGCGAACGGCAGGAACGGCCGCCGATATGGTTCATGCGCCAGGCCGGCCGCTATCTGCCCGAATATCGCGCCCTGCGCGCGGAAAAGGGCGGTTTCCTCGATCTGGTACACGACAGCGATGCCGCCGCCGAAGTGACGCTTCAGCCGATCCGGCGCTTCGGCTTCGATGGAGCAATCCTGTTTTCGGATATTCTCGTCATCCCGATGGCGCTCGGCCAGAAACTCTGGTTCGAGGCAGGGGAAGGTCCGCGACTGGCGCCGAAGATGACCGATGCCGCGCAGGTGGATGCGCTGAAATATGATCCGAGCGCGCTGACACCGGTTTATGGAACGATCGAACGGGTAAAGGCAGCGCTTACCGCCAGCGTCACTTTTCTGGGCTTTGCGGGCAGCCCCTGGACGATCGCGACCTATATGATCGCCGGTCAGGGAAGCCGCGAACAGGCCGAGGCGCGCCGGCTCGCCTATGCCGATCCCGAGCTGATGCAGGTCCTGGTCGACCGCATCGTATCGGCGACGATCGAATATCTGCTCGCACAGATCGCTGCCGGCGTGGAAGCGGTGCAACTGTTCGACAGCTGGGCAGGAAGCCTGTCGCCGGCGCAGTTCGAACGTTGGGTGATTGCACCCACGGCGCGCATCGTTGCCGAACTGCGCGAACGAGCGCCCGAGGTGCCGATCATCGGTTTTCCGAAAGGTGCGGGTGGCAAGCTTGCTGCCTATGCTGCCGAAACGCGCGTCGATGCGATCGGACTCGATGAAACCGTAGATCCCGTCTGGGCGAACACCGCCTTGCCGCGGGATTTGCCAGTTCAGGGAAATCTCGATCCGTTGGCGCTGATTACCGGTGGAGACACGCTGAACATGGCGATCGACAATATTCTACAGGCGTTTGCCGATCGACCGCATGTCTTCAATCTGGGCCATGGTATTCAGCAGGACACGCCGATCGACCATGTCCATGCAGCGCTGGCGCGGATCAGGGGAGAAACGGAATGACCGGATTTCTTGGCGGCCTCTACCTTTGGGTAAAGGCATTGCACGTGATTTTCGTCATCTTCTGGATGGCGGGTCTGTTCCTGTTTCCCCGCTATCTGATCCACCATCAGGAATCACTGGGCCGACCGGATGAGGCCGCTGCCTGGGTGGCGCGCGAAGCCAAGCTGCGTTCGATCATCCTGACGCCGTCGCTGATCATCGTCTGGATTTCCGGACTGGCGATTGCATTGTCGGGGGGATGGTTTGCGGGGCAAGGCTGGCTCCACGCCAAATTGCTGCTGGTGGTGTTGCTGAGCGGCTTTCACGGCTGGGCCGTTGCCTATTCGAAAAAGCTGGCGCGCGGCGAAACGCGGTTTCCCACGCGGACGCT
Organism: Sphingomonas sp.; assembly: GCA_002707985.1. Lineage (GTDB taxonomy): Bacteria > Pseudomonadota > Alphaproteobacteria > Sphingomonadales > Sphingomonadaceae > Sphingomonas. The sequence continues at coordinate 32,050 of PAOI01000038.1, forward strand.
GCGAATGCTCAACGAAGTTCCTGGACTCGCAGTCGTTTTGATCGTCATACTCGTTGTCGTGAAACCTTTTTAAGGCCGTGGCTGCGATGAGCGTATTTCTGGCGATGACGGTTGCGATGGGGCTCGCTGTTCCGCAGGACCAGCCTGCCGATCCCAATATCGACGATCTCAAATGCGTTGCGACGCTTGCCGCCGCACTGGATGCTGCGCCGGCGGACCAGCAGCAATTGCTCTCGCTCGGCGTGATCTATTTCATGGGCCGGATCGATGGCCGCAGTCCGGGATATGATTTTTCGGGCCAGCTGCGTGGGTTGCTCGATCAGGGAAGCTCCGAAACCGAGACGCAGGCCGAAATCACGCGGTGTTCGGCGATATTGCGCGATCGCGGACAGGCGATGATCGCGTTGGGACAGGAAATATCCGAAGACGCGCAATAGCGCCTATCCCCTGCCGTTGATCGCGCGGCAGCTTGACTTGCGCCATAGCCGCTCCTAGGTCTTGGTCCGACGCTCGCCATTGGCTGGCGCCGCCCTCCTTTTCAGCATCGTTTCGCGCGCTTTTCCGCCTTTTCGCCGACCGACGCTACCCTTCCCATATGCGCAGCTTTTCGGACTTTTCATGCACCTCAAGGACCTAAAGAAAAAATCGCCCGCCGAACTGGTCGAAATGGCCGAAGCACTTGGTGTGGAAGGCGCTTCGACGCTGCGAAAGCAGGATTTGCTCTTTGCGATCCTGAAAGCGCAGGCCGAAAATGGCGATCAGATCATGGGCGAAGGCACGATCGAAGTGCTGCCGGATGGTTTCGGTTTCCTTCGCTCGCCCGAAGCCAATTATCTGGCCGGTCCCGATGATATCTATGTCTCACCCAATCAGGTCCGGAAATTCGGTTTGCGGACCGGTGACACCGTCGAAGGCGAAATTCGCGCGCCCAAGGATGGCGAGCGCTATTTCGCGCTGACCCGGCTTTCGTCGATCAATTTCGACGATCCGGAGGCCGTGCGCCATCGTGTCAATTTCGACAATCTCACGCCACTGTATCCGGATTCGAAGCTCTCGCTCGACACGCTCGATCCCACGGTGAAGGACAAGTCCGCCCGCGTGATCGACATCGTCTCGCCGCAGGGCAAGGGTCAGCGCGCGCTGATCGTCGCGCCGCCGCGGGTCGGCAAGACGGTTTTGCTCCAGAACATCGCCAAGGCGATTACCGACAATCACCCCGAGGTGTTCCTGATCGTCCTTCTGATCGACGAACGTCCGGAAGAAGTGACCGACATGCAGCGCAGCGTGAACGGCGAAGTGATCAGTTCGACCTTCGACGAACCCGCGCAGCGCCACGTCCAGGTGTCCGAAATGGTGATCGAAAAGGCCAAGCGCCTCGTCGAGCACAAGAAGGACGTCGTGATCCTGCTCGATTCGATCACCCGCCTAGGCCGCGCCTACAACACCGTGGTGCCCAGCTCGGGCAAGGTGCTGACCGGCGGTGTCGACGCCAACGCGCTCCAGCGTCCCAAGCGCTTCTTCGGCGCTGCGCGCAACATCGAGGAAGGCGGTTCGCTGTCGATCATCGCCACCGCGCTGATCGATACCGGCAGCCGCATGGACGAAGTGATCTTCGAAGAGTTCAAGGGCACCGGTAACTCGGAAATCGTGCTCGATCGCAAGGTCGCCGACAAGCGCATCTTCCCGGCGCTCGATGTCGGCAAGTCGGGCACGCGCAAGGAAGAGCTGCTCGTCGACAAGGGTACGCTCAGCAAAATGTGGGTGCTGCGCCGCATCCTGATGCAGATGGGTACCGTCGACGCCATGGAATTCCTGCTCGACAAGATGAAGGATTCGAAGACCAACGAGGATTTCTTCGATTCGATGAATCAGTAAGCAGTTCAAGGGTTTGTGATGTTCGAGATGCTGACGGTGGCCGCCGGTGCGGCGGGGCCGATGTCGCTGGGCGAGATGTGGTCGCACATCATCGCCGACTTTTCGAACCTTGGTGAACCGGCGGCGCTGGCGGCCTTTTTTCAGGTTCTGATGATCGACCTGGTACTTGCCGGGGATAATGCGATCGTTGTGGGCGCATTGGCTGCGGGTCTGCCTGCGGATCAGCGCAAGAAAGTGATCCTGATCGGCATCGGCGCGGCGCTGGTGCTGCGGATTGCCTTTGCGCTTGTCGTGACCTGGCTGATGGGTATTGTCGGGCTGATCTTCGCCGGCGGCTTGCTGCTGCTGTGGGTCAGCTGGAAATTCTGGCGCGAAATCCGCGAAGGCCATGACCTTGACGATGGATCGGACGACACCGAGTCTGGCCTGAAGCCGGGCCGCAGTTTTGCAGCGGCGGCCTGGGCAGTCGCCGTCGCCGATGTTTCGATGAGCCTCGACAATGTGCTCGCGGTCGCGGGTGCAGCGCGCGAGCATCCCGGCATTCTGATCGTCGGTCTGCTGCTTTCGGTCGCGCTGATGGGCCTGGCGGCGAACTTCATCGCCAAGCTGATCGACCGCTATCGCTGGATCGCCTATTTCGGCCTTGCCGTGATTATATTCGTCGCCGGGAAGATGATCTATGAAGGCTGGGTGGGCGGCGTAGAAACGCAGGGGCTGATGTCCCTGTTTTTCTAAAAAACGGCACGTTTACAGCTACTTATCCCAGATTTTTCGCGAAGAATTCAGCAGTGCGCTGGTCCGCCAGCTGCGCCGATTGCTCCGAGCGGCGCTTGCCCATTTCGGTTGCGAAGCCATGGTCTTCGCCGGGATAATCATACAGCGTCACCTGCGGATGATCATCCAGCCCCTCGTGCATTTTCGCTTGAGTCTCCTTGTCGACAAAGCCGTCCTCTGTGGGGATGTGGAGCATTAGTGGGTGACCGATCGCGTTCTTCTCCCGCAGGAGATTGTCGATACCGACACCATAATAGCCGACGGTGGCGTCGACATCGGTACGCGCGGCGGTCATGAACGCCAGCCTGCCGCCCAGGCAATAGCCCACGGCGCCGACCTTACCGCCATTGACCATCGCGCGCGCCTTCTTGATCGTCGCTTCGATGTCGCGAACGCCGGCGTCCTGATTGAATTTGCCCATCAGATCGAGCGCGCGCTTGAATTCGGATTCGACATCGGGATCGAGCTCGACATCGGGTTCGAGACGCCAGAACAGATCGGGGGCGATGGCAAGATAGCCATCCGAGGCAAGCTTGTCGCACTTGCGGCGGATGCCTTCATTGACGCCGAAAATCTCCTGGATGACCACGATCGCGGCTTTCGGCGGCTGATCGGGCATCGCGCAATAGGCGGAGAAACTGCCGCTTTTGTCGAGCGTTTCGATCGTAATGCTCTCACCCATGGCTTCGCTCCCTTGCCGATTATCACTAGCAGTGCCTAAGTCGTACCCACGTTGCTAGCAGCCGGGCGTCGGGGCGCTCAAGTGGAGAAGCCGAATGAAGATCAATGTCGAAGTCGATTGCACTCCCGAAGAGGCGCGCCGGGCGATGGGTTTGCCGGATATGGGGCCGGTGCATGAGAAATATGTGTCGATGCTGGTGGATACGATCGGCACCAACCCCAGCCCCGAACTTGTCGAGACGGTAATGCGCAGCTGGGCACCGATGGGCGAGGCAGGGCTCAATTTCTGGCGACGCATGTTCGAAACGGGCGGCAAGTCGGGTAGCTGAATTTCGTGGATACGATTTTCGCGGTTTCCAGCGGTATGCCGCCCGCCGCGATCGCAGTGCTCAGGATCAGCGGGGAATCCGCGTTTTCCGCAGCGAAGGCACTGGCGGGCAGCCTGCCGTCGCCGCGCCAGGCTGGGGTACGGTTGTTACGCGATCCTGCCGATGGCGATCCGCTCGACCGCGCGCTCATACTCTGCTTTCCCGGGCCCGCCAGCGCGACAGGCGAGGATATTGTCGAGCTCCACCTTCATGGCGGTCGGGCGGTGGTCCGCAGCGTCGAGCGTGCGCTCGACGCGATGGCGGCTCTGCGCCGCGCCGAGCCAGGCGAATTTACGCGTCGCGCACTCGCCAATGGGCGAATCGACCTTACAGAGGCCGAGGGTCTCGGCGATCTGCTTTCCGCAGAGACCGAGAGCCAGCGGCGGCAGGCATTGGGGGTTGCCGAAGGGGGTCTGCGTCGCACCATCGAGCTGTGGACCGAGCGGCTGCTGGGAATAGCGGCGGGGATCGAGGCGTTGCTCGATCATGGTGATGAGGCGGATGTCGCGTCGACGGCAAATGTTCGGCGACTGGGCGAAGCGGCCGGAACGCTTGCAGACGAGATCGAAGCGGTTCTGGCGCTGCCACCGGCGGAGCGTTTGCGCGACGGGATTCGGGTGGTGCTGGCTGGTCCGCCCAATGCCGGGAAGTCGACACTTATCAATGCGCTGGCAGGGCGCGAAGCGGCGATTGTCTCACCGGTCGCCGGTACGACGCGCGACCGGATTGAAGTCCCGCTCGTGCGCGATGGCATAGCCTATCTTTTTACCGACACCGCCGGACTTGCCGATGCGACGGGCGACGCGATTGAAGAGATTGGAATTGCGCGCGCGCGGGAGGCGATGGCGCGCGCTGATATTCTACTGTGGCTGGGCGATGAATCGCCGCCCCCGCATCCCAGCATCCTCGCGCTGTATCCGCGCTGCGATCAGGTAACGCGAGCAACTGTGCCGATGGGTCGCCTTGGCGTTTCGGCGGCTACCGGTGAAGGATTGCCTGAATTATGGACTATGCTGGCGGATACAGCGCGTGAGATGCTGCCGCCGGAGGATGCGCTGAGCTTCAATCAGCGCCAGCACCGGTTGGCTTCTCGAGCGGCGGCGGCGCTACGCCGTGCGGCTGAAGAGGCGGACGAAGTGCTGATGGCCGAGGATTTGCGCGCCGCGCGTCAGGCGTTTGACGCGATTACCGGGCGGGCAGATGTCGAATCGATGCTCGACACGCTGTTTTCCGGCTTTTGTATCGGCAAATAGCGGCCTGTTTCACGTGGAACACTTTGACGCGGCGCGATCAACGCACTAGCGCGGCGTCATGGCGGAATTCGATGTCATCGTAATCGGTGGCGGTCATGCAGGCACCGAGGCAGCGAGCGCGGCGGCCCGCCGTGGCGCGCGGACGGCGCTAGTCAGTTTCGATCTGACCAAGCTGGGCGCGATGTCGTGCAACCCTGCGATCGGTGGACTCGGCAAGGGGCATCTGGTCCGTGAAGTCGACGCATTCGACGGGCTGATTGCGCGAGCAGCCGATGCGGCGGCGATCCATTATCGCATGCTCAACCGCAGTAAGGGCGCCGCGGTTCAGGGTCCGCGGGTCCAGGCGGACCGAAAGCTCTACGCAGGTGCGATCCAGCAGATGCTGAAGGCGCAGGACGGTCTGACGCTGATCGCCGGGGAGGTATCGGCGCTTCAGATCGTCTCGGGTCGTGTTGCGGGAGTGCTGCTGGGCGATGGTGCGGCATTGTCCGCTAGTGCAGTCGTGCTCGCCACGGGGACGTTTCTGGGCGGCAAGATCTTTCGCGGTGAAGAGCGTCTGGACGGTGGCCGTATCGGTGAAGCGGCCGCTTCCCGGATTGCGGAACAGTTGCGCGAACTGGCCTTGCCGATGGCGCGGCTTAAGACCGGCACGCCGCCGCGTCTGGACGGACGTACGATCGCGTGGGGAACGCTTGACGAGCAACCAAGCGACAGCGAGTTCTGGACCATGTCGCCGATGGTTGCGCGCCGCCCATTGCCCCAGCTTCACTGTGCCGTGGCGCGCACCAATGAAGTCGTACATGATATCATTCGCAGCGATCTCGAGCGATCGCCGTTGTTTTCCGGCGCAATCGGCGCTCAGGGCCCCCGCTATTGCCCGTCCATCGAAGACAAGATTCACCGGTTCGGTGATCGCGATGGCCACCAGATCTTTCTCGAACCCGAGGGGCTCGATACCCATCTGGTCTACCCAAACGGGCTATCCACTTCGTTACCCGCCGATACGCAGCAGGCGATGGTGAACGCCATCCCTGGGCTGGCGCGTGCGGAGATCGTGGTTCCCGGCTACGCAGTCGAATATGATTACATCGATCCACGAGCACTGGATCGGACGCTCGCTCTGGCGGCGATTCCAGGCGTGTTCTTTGCCGGCCAGATCAACGGCACCACGGGGGATGAAGAGGCAGCGGGCCAGGGCCTTATCGCTGGTCTGAATGCTGCGGCGCATGCCTGCGCCCTGCCCTCCGTAACGCTGTCGCGCGAGAGCAGCTATCTCGGCGTGATGATCGACGATCTTGTTCTGCAGGGCGTGACCGAGCCCTATCGCATGCTTACCGCACGTGCGGAATATCGGCTACGCCTCCGGGCGGACAATGCCGAGGCACGCCTGACGCCACTTGCCGAAGCCGCTGGCTGTTTGAGCGCATCGCGCTGCGAGCGGCTTCAGATGCGTCGGGACGGCTTTGCTGCGCTGACTGCTGCATTTTCGATACCGCTGACGGCGTCGCAACTCTATGCGCGGGGAATTCCCGTCGCACAGGACGGTGCGCGGCGCACCGCCGCCGAGTGGCTCCGTTTTCCCGATATCTCGCCGGAGCAACTGGTCGGTCATCTCGATATTCCTGAGTCGCTGATCCGGGAGTTTGTTTCCGACGCGCGTTACGCCCCCTATTTGGAGCGGCAGCAGGCCGAGCTCGATGCCCAGCGGGCGAATGATCGCGTCGCTCTGCCTTCAGAGCTCGATTTTGCGGCGATTGCTGGACTGTCGAATGAGATGGTGGAGCGGCTTTCCGCCGCGCGCCCTGCGACACTGGGCGAATGCGCGCGCATTCGCGGCATCACGCCTGCAGCGGTTTCTGCAATCTATCTCCACAGCAAGCGTAGAGCGGCATGACCGAAGACGAGGCGCGCGCCTGGATTGTCGACCGGTTCGATGTTCCACGTGAAACGTTGCTCGCAGATTATGTGGCGCTGTTGCTCGCCGAGGCGGAGCATCAGAACCTCATATCCTCGAGCACGGTGGATACGCTGTGGTCGCGCCATATCGTCGATTCGGCTCAGTTGTTGATGCTGGCCGGTGAAAAGGTCGGCGGAACATGGGTCGATATCGGAACCGGTGCCGGCCTTCCGGGGATCGTTGTCGCCATTCTCGAACCGCGTAACCGCTACGTTCTGGTCGAACCGCGCGGCAAGCGCGTGGCCTTTCTGGAGCAATGCGTCGCGCAGCTCGGTCTTGCGGATCGTGTGGAGGTCATCGGAACGAAGATAGAGCGATATTGCCCTCCTCATCGCGCTGACATCGTTTCGGCGCGCGCGGTCGCGCCGTTACCCAGTCTTTTCGCTTCGGCTGCATCATCGACATCGCGAAAAACGCTCTGGCTGCTTCCAAAAGGAAGAAATGCGCAATCAGAGGTGGAAGCGGCGCGCGGGGCGTGGCAAGGTTCGTTCCACGTGGAACAGAGCGTCACTGATCCTGAATCCGGCATTGTCGTCGCACGGGAGGTTCGCCCGAGATGATTTGTATCGCCATCGCCAATCAAAAGGGCGGAGTCGGCAAGACGACAACAGCAATCAACGTTGGCACCGCGCTNGCCGCGACGGGCCAGCGGGTNTTGCTGATCGANCTNGANCCTCAGGGAAACGCTTCGACCGGTCTGGGAATCGGAAGAGCTGACCGCGAAAGCTCCACCTACGANCTGCTCGTCGGTGAAGCGATGCCTAGCGACGTGGCTATCCCAACCCGGGTNCCCGGCCTTGATATCGTGCCCGCGACTCAGGATCTTTCCGGCGCCGAGATCGAGTTGATCGAATTCGACGCGCGGACCCATCGTCTTGACGCTGCAATCGGGCGAGATACCAGTGACCGCTGGGACGTCGTTCTGATCGATTGTCCGCCNTCNCTNGGCCTGTTGACGATNAATGCGATGGTTGCGTCGCACGCCCTGCTGGTGCCGCTCCAGTGCGAGTTTTTTGCGCTCGAAGGGCTCAGTCAGCTGCTCAANACCGTCGAGCGTATNCGCGGTCGATTTAACCCCGGTCTTTCGATCCTGGGCGTCGTGCTGACCATGTATGACCGGCGCAATCGNCTGACCGATCAGGTTTCGGANGATGTCCGCGCCGTTCTTGGCCGTGTGGTGTTCGAAACGGTCATTCCGCGGAACGTTCGNCTNTCCGAAGCGCCCAGCCATGGCGTACCCGCGCTGATTTACGATTATAAATGTGCGGGTTCGGAAGCCTATATCGCGCTCGCACGCGAAGTGATCGATCGCCTGCCCAAGCTCAAGAAGGCCGCATGACCGATNCCCCTCCCTCTCCCGCCGCCAGCCGTAAACCGCGTCCCGGGCTTGGCCGTGGTCTCAGTGCACTTCTGGGCGAATCGGCTGCCGAGGAACCGATTGGCGATGGTGATCTCAGCGCGGGGATCCGGACGCTTCCCGTCACGGCGCTCGCACCGCATCCCGAACAGCCGCGCCGGCATTTCGATGACGATGCGCTCGACGAACTGGCGGGATCGATCAAGGCGCGTGGCCTGATTCAGCCGATCGTCGTACGGCCGCACGGCAAGGGGTATCAGATCGTTGCCGGCGAGCGCCGCTGGCGCGCGGCACAGCGGGCGCGCCTGCACGAAGTGCCGGTGGTGATCCGCGACCTGACCGAAGCGGAAACGCTCGAAATAGCGCTGCTCGAGAATATCCAGCGCCAGGATCTCAACGCGATCGAAGAGGCGGATGCCTATCGCAAGCTGATCGACGAGTTCCATCATACGCAGGAAGCGCTTTCCCGCATCGTTCACAAATCGCGCAGCCATATCGCCAATCTGATGCGCTTGCTCGATCTTCCCGCCGGCGTGCAGCGGATGGTGGTCGATGGCTCGCTCAAAATGGGCCATGCGCGGGCGCTTATCGGTGCGCAGGATCCCGAAGTGCTTGCCCGCAANGTGATCGATCAGGATCTTTCGGTACGCCAGACCGAAGAGCTTGTGCGCCGCGCCAAGCCNGGGGGCGCTGCGGGAACCGCGCCTGCGCGACGCGGTGACAGCGGATCGGGAAGCGACGCCGATATCGCCGCGCTCGAAAATCAGCTGGGCGACGTGCTGGGTCTGCGCGTGAAAATCACGCATGGGCCGAAGGGCGGGACGCTCGCCCTCTCCTATTCCTCGCTCGACCAGCTCGACATGGTGTGCCAGCGGCTGAGCGGCGAACGCATCTGACGCCTNCGNAGNACGGGAACGGGNCCGTCCCGCGTCAGCGCAGNCGTGCCGCCGCGCGTGCAATNGCGGCGCATTCCGCCTCCGCCAGCACGTCACCNGCNCTCGCGCCATGCATCATCGCGCGTTCGGCTGCGCGCGTCCGGTCGATCGCATGCGCCAGTTGCCGGCCGTTCCATCGTTTAAGCGCGCGCGCGGTCGCTGCCCGTTCGCGGAAAAATATCCGCTCGGCAAGCTGCTCAATCGATTGTCCTGAATCGATCTGCGCGCGCAGCTCAGCCAACGCGATCAGTCGTCGCGTCAGCATGCGCAGCAACGGGATTCCTGATCCCCCGCCAGCGTTCAGCTCGGCGAGCTCGTCGCCGATCTCGCGCGTCCGTCCTTCGATGATCGTCTCGATCGTGCGGAAAAGTTCGGGTTCGCCGATATCGGCTCCGATCGCTTCCAATGCGAGCGGATCGGCGTCACGCGGCCGCTCCGGTGCAGCATCCAGGAACAATGCGAGCTTTTCGATCTCGCGCGTCAGGATCGCGCGGTCGCCCGCNGCGGCGGAGGCAAGCTGGCTCGCGGTTTCTCCNACCAGCCGAAGGCCATGGTCCCGCGCGATACTCGCGGCGAGCCTGGCGGCATCCTGCCCCTCCGGCACGTAAAAGGCCTGCGCCANCGCCAGCGGCGAAGCGATNGCGAGCTTCACAAGCTTGCTGCTGTTCTTGAGCGANGGCCCGGTCGCTACGACNGGATTTTCCCCTGCCTCGCTTTCGAGCAACAATCGAAAGGCTTCGGCGATGCCGTCCTCCGCGCCCATTACCCGGATCAGTCGCCGCTCGCCGAACAGCGACAGCGACGCCGCTTCATCGCAGAGACGTCCGGGGGTGTCGCGTAACTCTTTGATATTTAGGTCTATTTTCTCGACGTTCGGATCTATTGCGCTGGCCAGCTTTGCGGCAATGTCGCTCGCGCCTGCTTCATCCGGCCCATAGAGAAGATAGAGGCGGACCTTGGGGTCGGGCGCGGCAAGCTGCGCCCGCATCTGGGCTGCACTGGCTTTCACCGGTCTCCGTCGGCGCGGGCGAAGCGCGCCAGTCTCGCCACGATCTGGTCGGCGACGATACCGGAAAGACGCTCCAGCGCGCTCCGTTCGGCCGCGATGGTCGCATATTCCGAACCGACCACGTCGATGCCCGCGTCCGAACCGGCCGTCGCGTCAAGCACCACGGTTCCTGTCGAAAGATCGATCAGCTGATAGCGTGCACGCAAGGTCCGGCGCTCGCGCGCCACGCTGTCGTCGCTCCGCACGCCAAGCCCGGTGATCTGGTCGTCCAGCCGCACCTCGAGCCGATAGCGCGGCGCATTCGCATCGCCCGCATGGAGGCGATCACGCAGCGCATTGCCCATCAGCCAGCCTGCCTGTCCCTCGATCGGCGCGACGTCGATCGCCGCCATCGTGGTGCGCACAGGGCCGCTCGCCCCGCCCCCATAGAGCGGAGTCAGGCCGCAGCCCGAAAGCGCCGTCAGCGCGAGCAGGGCAGCGGCGATCCTCATGCGACGATGTTGACCAGTCGATCGGGCACTACGATCACCTTTTTCGGCGCCTTGCCTTCCAGCAGGCGCACGATCTTTTCCGATGCCAGTGCGGCGGCTTCCACCGACTCACGCGGCGCACCCTTGGGCAGTAGCAGTGTATCGCGCAGCTTGCCATTCACCTGAATCGCGACGGTAACTTCCTCGTCGACCAGCAGCGTCTGATCCACGGTCGGCCACTCGGCGTCGGCGATCAGGCCGTCCTGCCCCATGCCCGCCCAGACTTCCTCGGCCAGATGCGGCACCATCGGCGCAACGATGCGCGGCAGCGTACGAATCGCGGCGGTGCGCGATGCCGATGGCTTTGCCTTTTCGATCGCGTTTACGAGCTCATAGAGCTTTGCGACTGCCTTGTTGAACGACAGCGCCTCGATCGCCTCGGCAACGTCGGCGATGGTGCGATGGAGCTTGCGGTCGAGGTTCTTGTCCTCGCCGTCACCCGGTTCGAGCCCGTCGAACAGCCGCCACAGACGATTGACGAAGCGCCAGGCGCCTTCAATGCCGTTTTCGCTCCATTCCAGATCGCGCTCGGGCGGCGAATCGGAGAGCATGAACCAACGGACCGCATCCGCGCCGTACTGATCGACGATTTCGGTCGGATCGACGGTGTTCTTCTTCGATTTCGACATTTTCTCGACGCGGCCGATGGTGACGGGCTCGCCGTCTTCCTTCGCCGTCACCTTGCCGGAATCGAACACCAGTTCTTCGGGATTGAACCACTGCTTGGCGACACCCTCACCGCGGTCGCGATAATAGGTTTCGTGGGTCACCATGCCTTGGGTAAACAGGCCCGCGAACGGCTCTGCAATGTCGAGCTTGCCGATACGCTGGAGCGCGCGGGTGAAGAACCGCGCGTAGAGCAGGTGCAGGATCGCGTGTTCCACGCCGCCGATATACTGCCCGACCGGCAGCCATTGCTCGGCGACAGCCTTGTCGAACGGCTTGTCGTCCGGCTGGCTGGCGAAGCGGATGAAATACCAGGAGGAATCGGCGAAAGTATCAAGCGTGTCGGTTTCGCGCTCGGCCTTGCCGCCGCAGCTCGGGCAATCGACGTGCTTCCACGTCGGATGGCGGACCAGCGGGTTGCCGGGAATATCGAACGACACATCCTCGGGCAGTTTCACCGGCAGCTGATCGCGCGGCACCGGCACCGAACCACAGCTCTCGCAGCGGATGATCGGGATCGGCGTGCCCCAATAGCGTTGGCGGCTTACGCCCCAGTCGCGCAGGCGCCACACGGTCGTCCCCTGCCCCCAACCATCGGCTTCGGCGCGAGTGATGACTTCGCGCTTGGCGTCGGCGACGTCCATGCCGTTGAGGAAATGCGAATTCACCAGCGTGCCCGGGCCGGTATAGGCCTCGTCGCCATGGAATTCGGGCGCTTCATTCTCGCCATCGGAAACCACGCGGCGCACCGGCAGATCATATTTGCGCGCGAAATCCAGGTCGCGCTGGTCATGCGCAGGCACGCCGAACACCGCGCCGACGCCATAGTCCATCAGCACGAAATTGGCGATATAGACCGGAAGCTTCCACGCTGGATCAAAGGGATGCGTTGCGGTGATGCCGGTATCGTACCCCAGCTTTTCCTGCGTTTCGATCTCGGCCGCGCTGGTGCCGCCCGCCTTGCACCTGGCGATGAAGGCAGCGACTTCGTCCGAACTCTCTGCCAATTGCTTCGCGATCGGATGATCGGCGGCGATCGCGACGAAGCTCGACCCGAAAATCGTGTCGGGGCGCGTCGTGAACACTTCCACCGATCCGCCGTCCGACAGCGCGAATCGGAATTGCAGCCCCTGGCTCTTGCCGATCCAGTTTTCCTGCATCAGCTTGACCTTGTCGGGCCAGTGCTCGAGCGACTTCAGTCCTTCCAGCAGATCATCGGCGAAATCGGTGATCTTCAGAAACCACTGATCGAGCTGGCGCTTTTCGACTTCGGCGCCGGATCGCCAGCCCTTGCCGTCGATCACCTGCTCATTGGCGAGCACGGTCATGTCGACCGGGTCCCAGTTCACGGTCGCTTTCTTGCGATAGACGAGGCCGGCTTCGAGGAAATCGAGGAACAGCGCCTGTTCGTGGCCGTAATATTCCGGCTCGCAGGTCGCCAGCTCGCGCGACCAGTCGAGTGCGAAGCCCAGCCGTTTCAGCTGCGCGCGCATCGTGGCGATATTCTCGCGGGTCCATCCACCGGGATGCACGCCCTTTTCCATCGCCGCATTTTCCGCCGGCATGCCGAACGCGTCCCACCCCATCGGGTGGAGCACTTCATGCCCGGTCATCCGCCGATAGCGCGCAAGGACGTCGCCCATCGTATAGTTGCGGACATGCCCCATATGGATGCGCCCCGACGGATAGGGAAACATCTCAAGCACATAGCTTTTGGGTTTGGGCGAATCGTCACGCGCGGCGAACGTGCGGCTTTCTTCCCACACTTTCTGCCACGCCGCGTCCGCCTTGAGCGGATTGAACCGCGACGCCATCAACTTGCTCCGGAAAATTTAGTCGGAAACGATCGCCGCGCGGCGCAGGTCGCGTGCGCGCGTGAGGATGATGTCTTCCAGCTTCTGCACCGTGGCGGCCTGAACCGGAGAATCAATCCACTGACCATTCTGGTTCACCTGACGCTGAGCCGCGACGCGCAGCGCATCGGCGCGCAGATCCTGATCGAGGATCGTCACCGTAACCTTCATCCGCTCGGTCGGAACATTAGGGTTCACATACCAGTCGGTGACGATCACACCGCCGGCCGAATCGGTCTGCAACAGCGGCATGAAGCTCAGCGTGTCGAGGCTGGCGCGCCAAAGATAGCTGTTTACGCCGATCGTCGTCGTCTGTGCCGCAGCAATGTCCGCGCGAGGCCGTTCGTTACCGCCTCCACAGGCCGCTGTGATGCATATCAGCGGCAGCAGCAACGCGAAGCTAAGGGGGCGGTTCATCGGCAACATCCCAACACGAAAGTCCATGGAAAAGCCTCTATAGAAGCTGTGCCGTCCGCCGCAAGCATCGCACGCTGTGGACAGTGTGCAACAGTTGCACCGAAAATCGATTCCGAGGTGGAACCTTCCGCGGCAATCATGGTAGGGGTTTCGCACAGAAAAGGAATCGAGATGACGCGCAAGCGCTGGATGGCGGGTATCGGACTGGGGGCAGTGGCTGCCGCCGGTTTCACCGTGTCCGCGCTCCAGGCGAAGGAATCCGGCTTCGAAGCGGCTTCGGCGCCCAGCTTCACGTCTTCGATGAATCTCGACATTTTCACCCCGGCTGCGGCGGATCCGCGACTCGCGGAGCTGATCAAGAACAACCGCGTCGGAACCCGTGGCATGCAGTTCACGCCTTCGGAAACGCGCCGTCCGGCCAGCGCGACTGCGCGCGCTGCCGCCAACGTTACCGAAAAAGTGACCGGTTCGCCGCTCGGCGCGCCGACAGTCCATGTCGCTCCGATCGAATATGATCTGGCAGGTTCGGTGGGCTGGAAACACGCCACCGCGACCGGTGCCGCGACTCAGGTCGATCTCGTGCGGCCTGCCGCGCGGAGCCAGACGATCGATACCGCATCCAATTATGAACCTGCCAGCCGCCCGAGCCGGGTGCGCGCTGCCGGCTCGTCAACGACGCCGGCCGGTTCGACCAAGCTGATCAATGGCGTTCCCGATTATTCGGTCGATGTCGGCGGCTCCTATTCGGTGACGCGTAACATCGATGTGCGTGCGGGCATCCGCTATGAAGCCGATGACGATCGCAACCGTCTGGCGACTTCGCTGACCGAGGATCAGCGTGAGCGTCAGGCCGTTTATATCGGTACCGCATTCCGCTTCTGATCGTCGCTCCACGCGTCAATTCCAGCCCAGCCGTGAATTTCAAGCGCTGACAGGCCATGCGCGCGCGCTGCGTTCATGCCGCCCAGCGCAATTACCGGCATCGGCAGGTGGCGCATAAGCAATCCCGCCCGTATCCGGCCCATGGCCCTGCCTCCCGGATGCGATCGGGTCGAGTATAAAGGCGAAACGAACACCGCGTCTGCGCCCCTGCGGATCGCCGCGACCGCTTCACCGCGATTATGAACCGACATGGTCCGGATACCCGGACGCAGCAGCGGCGCAGTCCCATGAACGCCGTCTTCGGCGGTACCGAGCGGCGTCGTGCCGGCGCGCAGGACGATCAGGCCGCGTCGTCGTGCCGCTGCCAATACCCGCGCAAACAGGCGCTTCCGCTCGGAAAGCGGTAATCCATAGTGACGAAACACGATTCCGGACCCACGCGGCAATCGCGCGATCGCCTCCCACAGCGATTCGCCCAATCGTTCATCGGTCATTAGCCACAGGCGCGGAATCGGGGACTGGCGGCGGTGCATCCTGCCTCCTATAGCGTCGGCCATGCAGACAGACGATGCCTCCGTACGGCTCGCCGCAGTCCAGCAACGGATCGCGCGTGCCGAATCGCTTGCCGGGCGGCGGGCGGGCGCTACGGCGCTGATCGCCATCTCCAAAACGCACGATGCCGATACGATCCGCCCGCTGATAACGGCTGGTCAGCGGATTTTCGGCGAAAACCGGGTTCAGGAGGCCGCTGAAAAATGGCCCGGCCTGCGCGAGGAAACCCCCGGTATAGCCCTGCATCTCGTCGGTCAGCTGCAATCGAACAAGGCGGATGACGCCGTTGCGCTGTTCGATGCGATTCATTCGGTCGACCGCGAGTCGCTCGTCACGGCGCTGGCCAGGGCGATGGATAAAAGCGGCAAGCGACCGAGCTGCTTCGTTCAGGTCAATATCGGCGATGAGCAGCAGAAGGGGGGATGCGATGTCGCGGCCCTCCCCGCGCTGCTGGCACAGGCGCGCGCGGCCGAATTGCCTCTGGTGGGGCTGATGTGCGTTCCGCCGCTTGGCGTGGAGGCTGCACCTTATTTCGCGCTGCTCGCAAAGCTCGCGCGCGATAACGGCCTTGACGAGCTCAGCATGGGCATGTCGGACGATTTCGAAACGGCAGTCACTCTCGGCGCCAGCCATGTTCGCGTCGGTTCGGCGCTGTTCGGAGCGCGCGCATGAAGTTCGATGCGATCATCTTCGATTTCGACGGCGTGCTGCTGGAGAGCGAATATGCCGGCAATGCCCAGATCGCCGAATATCTGACGGCGATCGGCCATCCGACCTCCATGGAGGATTCGATGGCGAATTTCATGGGGCTGGCCGGGCAGGAGTTTCTCTCAGCGCTCGAAAGCTGGATCGGGCGCCCCCTGCCCGATGATTTCCACGATGTGCGCGAGGCCGAGAATCAGCGCGTGCTGACGCAGGGGCTCGATCCCGTTGCGGGAGCGATAGCCTTTCTGCGCGGTCTTCCGGATCGCCTCCCGCGGGCGATCGCTTCGTCCAGCGGATCGCACTGGATCGAAACGCATCTCGATCATCTGGGCGTGCGCGACGCGTTCGGACCGCATATCTACAGCGGCAAGGAACATGTCGCGCGCGGCAAGCCCGCTCCGGACATCTATCTTCATGCTGCCGATGCGATCGGCGCCGATATCCGTCGTACGGTGATCCTCGAGGATTCACCGGTGGGCGCGAAGGGGGCAGTGGCTTCGGGCGCGCATGTGATCGGCCTGTGTGCCGGACAGCATTGTGGCGTCGGCCATGCCGAACGGCTGCGCGCGCTGGGCGTGCATGATGTCGCGGCTGATTTTACCGATGTGGCGCGGCTGCTGGGCCTCTGACCGTCAGAGTTGGTGGCCGCTCCGGTCGCGCTTGGTATCCAGATAGCGCGCATTGTGCGGATTCGCGTCGATCCTGAGCGGCACCCGCTCGACCACGCCGATGCCGGCGTTGCGCAGCCCGCCCACCTTGGCGGGATTGTTGGTCAACAGCCGCACCTGCTCGATACCCATCAGTTTCAGCATCCGCGCGGCAACGTCATAATCGCGGTCGTCGGCGCCGAAACCGATGTGGAAATTGGCGTCCACCGTGTCATAGCCGCGGCCCTGCAGCGCATAGGCGCGCATCTTGTTCGCCAGCCCGATCTTGCGCCCCTCCTGCCGCAGATAGAGGATCACGCCCCCGCCTGCTTCCAGGATCGTTCGCTTCGCGGCGGCCAGCTGCGGCCCGCAATCGCAGCGCAGCGATCCGAATACATCCCCGGTCAGGCATTCGGAATGCAGCCGAACGAGCATCGGCGCATCGAATTCGGGTTCGCCAAGGATAAGCGCGACATGCACTTCGGCGCCCGCCGCCCCGGCAAATGCCATCAGTCGGGCGCCGTCATCGTCACGGATCGGCAGTTCCGCTCCGGCGACGATCCGCAGTGAATCGGGCGCCGAATATTGCGCGATTTCGGCGCTGGAGACGCGGGGGCCTTCAGCGGGTTCGGCGGCACGCACCAGCAGCGCGGGCAGCAGTTCGGCATCCTTGGCAAGCCGCATCGCCGCATGTGCAACGCTGGCCGGTTCGGGCGTCGACAGCTGCA
This sequence comes from Sphingomonas sp., assembly GCA_002707985.1. GTDB lineage: Bacteria > Pseudomonadota > Alphaproteobacteria > Sphingomonadales > Sphingomonadaceae > Sphingomonas. The sequence continues at coordinate 49,239 of PAOI01000038.1, forward strand.
GCGGCGGCAGCGCCACCGTGCCTTCCAGCAGCGGATTGGCAATCGCTCGCGCGATATCCAGCGTCATCGGCCCGTCGGTCGTGACGCGAACCGCGTCGCCCTCGATCCCGGTCACGTCATATTTCAGCGCCGCCATCCGATCGCGCGACGCCAGCAATTCGAACGCACCACCCTGCGCAAAGGCTTCGGCGACCTTGGCACTGGTCAGTTCGACGGCGACACAGGCAAGCGCGACGCCCGCGTCTTCGACCACCACCGCCCGGCCGCGGCGCAGCATCGCCAACGCCGAATCGATTGCTTCCGCGTAAATCAAAATGCGAACTCCGTGACGATCGGCACATGGTCCGACGGTTTGAGCCAGCTGCGGCATGGCTCATGCACTGTATGGCCCGTGGCGGCCTTTGCGACTTCGGGGCTGGCCCACATATGGTCGAGCCGACGGCCGCGATCCGAAGCCGCCCAGTCCTTCGCGCGATAGCTCCACCAGGTGAAGCAGCGTTCGGGCGGGGGAATGAAGTGGCGGCCAAGATCGACCCAATCATGCGCCGCCTGCAATTTGCCCAGCGTTTCGACTTCGATCGGCGTGTGGCTGACCACATCGAGCAATTGCTTATGGCTCCACACATCGCTTTCGAGCGGCGCCACGTTGAAATCGCCGACCAGGATCGTCGGGACATCGAGCCCCTCGGACCAGCGCGTCATCCGTTCCAGGAAATCGAGCTTCTGGCCGAATTTGGGGTTCACCTCGCGGTCGGGAACGTCACCGCCTGCGGGAACATAGACATTTTCCAGCCGAACGCCGTTTGCGAGCCGTACCCCGACATGGCGCGCTTCGCCATTGGCCTGCCAATCGAACCGGTCGTCGGCAACCAGCGGCACCTTGCTCAGGATCGCGACGCCATGGTGCATCCGCTGGCCGTTGACGATGATATGGTCATAGCCCAGCGCGCGGATCGGGGCGTGCGGGAAATCGGCGTCGATCACCTTGGTTTCCTGCAGGCACAATATGTCGGGCGCCTCCTCTGTCAGGAAACGTTCGACGATCGGCATGCGAAAGCGGACCGAATTGATATTCCAGGATGCGATCTTCAGCGTGTCGGTCATTGCCGGGGATGTAACCATCGTCCCGCCCCAGCGCCAGATGAACAGGCGCCGAAAAAGTAAAGGCCCCCGCTCCGGGGGCAAAAGGAGCGAGGGCCGACCTGGCGTTCGTCACGCAGGCGGGATGGGAGACCACCTCGGGCAACAGGGGGAAAAAATCCCGACGTCGACCCCATCCGCAACCACGCTTGTAGTCACTCGAAGCTGTCGCTCAGATGAACAAAGCTGAACGTCAGGGGCGGCCACCGCGCCGTGGATCGTTCCAGCGGAACGTCCTGTCCGATACCGAGACATTCATCCGCTGATTCGACAGGCGGATGGTGGTGCGGTTGTTCTGCGAATCAAGCGCGACCCAGCCCTGCAGCATCAGTCCGCCCGGCGCCGAATCGTTTTTCTGGAAAATCAGCGTGATCCGGCCATATTCGGGATGATCGGGATCGTGCACCTCGATCGACACGACACGCGGGTCGCGCGTCTGCACCGATCGGGCGAAGCGCCCGATATCGCGATTGGGATCGAGCAGCACCGCCAGCGGCGAATTGCCGATCGGCCAGCGTTCGACCTGGCGCACCTGATAATCGATGAAATAGAGCGAATTGCCGTCAGCAACGATCAGCTGCGGCACGCCGCGTTCATATTGAAACCGGATCTTGCCCGGTCGCTTGAGCGTCATCGTTCCGGTCAGCACCCGACCGTTGCGATCGATCTGCTGGAAATCGGCGACCATCGAATTCACGGCGCGCAGAGATTGCTGCACCTGATCGACGGCGCTCTGCGGTGCAGGAGCGGCACTGATCAGAGCGGGCGCTGCAAGCGCGGCGGCTAAAGTGATGCGCGGCAAGAAAAGCTTCCTCTCGTTCGACAGGGGCGCCGATATGCCGACGCGCGATTGAACGCGCCCTGAACTTGCGAACCGGCGGTTCGATCCCTGTCCCGGCTCTACAGCGGCCTGCCGTCGGTATCCATCAATACGTCGCGACGCCCGACATGGTCTGGCTTCGAAACGAGTCCCTCACGTTCCATCCGCTCGATCAGGCGCGCCGCCGAATTATAGCCGATCCGCATCTGCCGCTGCAGCCAGGATGTCGATGCCTTCTGGCTCTCTGCGACAAGCTGGCATGCCTGGCGGAATTGCTGTTCCTCGGGGCTGTCGTCACCATTGGGCGAGCCGTCTAGCGCGAAGCCGCCATCCTCGGGCTCTTCGGTAACGGCCTGAATATAATCGGGCTGGCCCTGCGATCGCCAGTGATCGGCCACCGCCTGGACCTCATCGTCGGAAACGAACGGGCCGTGGACGCGCACGATCTGCTTGCCGCCGGGCATATAGAGCATGTCGCCCTTGCCGAGCAGCTGTTCGGCGCCCTGTTCGCCCAAAATCGTTCGCGAATCGATTTTCGAGGTGACGTGGAAGCTGATGCGGGTCGGCAAATTCGCCTTGATCACGCCGGTGATGACGTCGACCGAGGGGCGCTGCGTCGCCATGATCAGGTGGATGCCCGCCGCGCGCGCCTTTTGCGCAAGCCGCTGGATCAGGAATTCGACTTCCTTGCCCGCGGTCATCATCAGGTCGGCAAGCTCGTCGACGATCACCACGATCTGCGGCAGCGGCGTCAGGTCGAGCGTCTCTTCCTCATAAACCGGCTGGCCGGTGTCCTGATCATAGCCGACCTGAACACGCCGGCCGAGCTTCTGCCCCTTGGCCTTGGTCGCCCGCACCTTGTCGTTGAAGCTCGCCAGGCTGCGGACATTGACGCTCGCCATCATGCGATAGCGTTCCTCCATCTGCTCCACCGCCCATTTGAGCGCGCGCACCGCCTTGGCGGGCTCGGTCACCACATCGGCGAGCAGATGCGGGATATCCTTGTACATGCTGAGTTCCAGCATCTTCGGATCGATCATGATCATCCGGCACTGATCGGGCGTCAGTCGATAGAGCAGCGACAGGATCATGCAGTTGAGCCCCACCGACTTGCCCGAACCGGTGGTGCCCGCCACCAGCAGGTGCGGCATCGGCGCCAGATCGGCGACGACCGGGTCGCCCGCGATATTCTTGCCCAGCACGATCGGCAGCGATGCGGCGGGTGCTTCGAACGCCTCGCTGGCGATCAGCTCGTGCAGGTTGACCGACTCGCGCTTGGCATTGGGCAGTTCGATGCCGATTACGCTGCGCCCGGGGATGGTGGCGACGCGCGCGGAGATCGCACTCATGTTGCGGGCGATATCGTCGGCCAGCTGGATGACGCGGCTCGCCTTGATCCCGCTTGCCGGTTCCAGCTCGTACATGGTGACGACCGGACCGGGGCGAACCTCGACGATCGATCCCTTTACGTGGAAATCCTCCAGCACGCTTTCGAGCAACCGGGCGTTGCGCTCCAGCGCTGCCTTGTCGATCGCGGCATTGGCATTTTCGCTCGGCGCCTTGAGCAATTCGATCGACGGCAGGCGGAAACTGTTGGGAAAGGCGAGCTGCGTCTGCGCGGGCTTTGCGCGCGAGGGCGAAGGCGCCAGCGTGCGATCGGCGATCACCGGCGCAGGCCGGTTTTCGGGAACGGCGACCTTGCGCGGCGCGGGCTTTGCGGCGGGCTCATGGATAGCGGGCGCTTCTGCGGCGGGCACAGGCGCCGCGTCGGGCGACGGATCACGGCGCGGAAGCCGGAAACCGGTATCCGGCAGGCTCAGTTCCAGCGCGCGTGCCCACCAGACGACACCGACGATCCCGCAGAGCACGCCGATCGCTGCGCCGATCCAGAATTCCGCGGTCGCTTCGCCGATGAACGAAAGCGCCCAGCGTATCGTGCCCGCAACGGCCAGCCCTATCAGACCGCCCCAGCCACCCGAAAGCTGGAGCACCGACTCTGCCGAAACAAAGGACAGCGCCGTTCCCATCAGGACGACGCCGATCGTCGCGCCGCGGAGCATCTTGCTCCAGCCCGCAACCGGTCGATCGCGCCACAGCCGGTTTGCGACGATGAGTCCGACCGGCGTCAGCAACGCAATGGGAAGGCCGCCGATCGCAAGCAGCAGATCGGCGATCCACGCGCCCGGAACGCCGAGCAGATTGCGTGCAGGGCCGCCCGCTGCCGTGTTCAGCGACGGATCGGAGCCATGGTAGCTGGCCAGCGCCAGGATCAGCGCGATCATCGCCAGGAACAATATCGTCCCGCCGATCAGCGCCCCGCTGCGCCGCGCACCCGCTTTCACCGTCTCGCGCAGCGCCGGGGGCTGGGCTCGCGTAGCCATGCCTTGAACTCCGATGTGTGTTTGGATGGCGGAACATCGCGCGAACCGAGTCTGCCGTCAAGGCGCCCGGAGCCGACGGCACCATTGCCGTTTGGCCGGCAAGCGCCTACCCGTCGGGACATGGACCGGGCAGATGTTCTTATCCTCGGCGGCGGGCTGGTCGGCAGCGCGCTCGCGACTGCGCTCGATGCGCATGGCCTCACTGCAATCGTCGTCGATATCGCCGACCCCGACGTTATCCTTGCCGCGGGATTCGACGGGCGCGCCTCAGCGATCGCCAGCGCGCCTCACCGGATGCTCGAAGCGATCGGCGTCGCCGATCGGCTGGCGGGCAAGGGATGCCCAATCGAAAGCATCCGCGTGTCGGACGGACTCGATCCGGGAAAGCTCGATTTCGACGCAGGCGACGAGGAATCGGCGCTCGGGGTGATGTACGAGAATCGCGTGCTGCGCACTGCGCTCTATGAAGCGGCAAAGGCGGCGTCCAATCTCGATCTGCGCATGAAAACGCGCGCGGTATCGATCGAACGCGGCGATCATGGCGTCACTGCGGTGCTCGATTCGGGAGCGACGGTGCGTGCGTCGCTGCTGATCGCAGCGGAGGGACGCAATTCGCCGACGCGCGATGCCGCCGGGATCACGTCGGCACGCTGGCAATATGACCACACTGCGCTGGTCACGTCGGTTCATCACGAAGTGCCGCACGGCAATGTCGCGTTCGAAATCTTCTATCCGCAGGGTCCGTTCGCGCTGCTGCCGCTCAACGACGACGCCCAGGGGCATCGCTCGGCAATCGTCTGGTCGGTGAAGCGGCATGAGGGTCCGGGGATGATGAAGCTCTCCGATCGCGCCTTCCTCGCCGAAATGGACAAGAAGACCGGCGGCTTTCTGGGCAAGCTGGGCCCGCTCGGTCGCCGGTCGAGCTATCCGCTCGGTTTTCATCACGCGTCGCACATTACGGGCCACCGCCTCGCGCTGGTGGGCGATTCGGCGCACGGCATCCACCCGATCGCGGGTCAGGGGGTCAATGTCGGCTTTCGCGACGTCGCCGCCCTGGTCGAAGTGCTGGTCGATGGGAAACGGCTCGGGCTCGACATGGGCGACCCGGCGCTGCTCGAACGCTATCAGCGCTGGCGCGCGCTCGACACCTTCATGGTCGCGCTGGCGACGGACGGCCTCACCCATCTGTTCGGCGTGCCGGGCAAGACGGCCTCGCGGATCCGTCGCTTCGGTCTGAACCTTGTCGATCGGGTCGCGCCGCTCAAGGATGCTTTCATGGCCGAAGCACGGGGCGAAAGCGGATCGGTGCCGAAGCTGCTGCAGGGCATGACCGCCTGATTACAGAATATCCGGGAGAAACATCTTGCTGACCATTTCGATTCTGATCGCTTTGCTGGGCGCACAATCGGTCGAAGATCCGCTGGCGCCGGCACAGGAAGGCAAGCAGCAATGTTACGCCCCGAATGTCGAGGCGAAAACCTGTCAGGCGCTTGCGGGATATGAGCGTGCCGAAGGCGGAACATACCGCAACACCGCGACCGTGCTGATCGCGCCGTCGCCGGTAGTGACGATGACTACAGTCTCGCAGGTCACCGTGAAGGACGGTGCGGTGTGCGGTTATAATCGTGTCGAGGATCTCCAGGCGTCCGAAATCGATGTTGATGGCATGCCGATTCCGGAAGCGCAGGCGTCGGGGGTACGCGGGCAGATTATTCAGGCGATGGCGCCGATGATCGGTCCGGAAATCTGTACGCGCTACACGTCCGATGGCGATGGGCTGAGCGCTGAAACAAGCTTCGACGGCGTGGCCCGGCCCGAATTCAATACGCGCGTTATCTGGGTCTCGCCCGACGATGGCTATCGCGTCGCACCCTGACGCGATTCGGGACGCTTATTGCAGCGTCGCTGTGTCGTCCCCGTCATGGCGACCGTAAAACTGCATCAGCTGCATGATCAGCTCGGCGCGGTCGGATAGGCCATCCGCTTCCAGCAGCGCCTGTTTCGACGCTACGTCGAACGGCGCAATCTGGGCGATGCCGTTGACCAAAGCTTCGTCGTCAAGCCGGGACACGGCTTCCCAATCGACGGCATAGCCCTGCATATCGGCAAAGCGCCGCGATTCGCGCTCCAGCGAAGCACGTTCGGCCATGGAAAGGATCTCGCTCGTTCCCACCGGCTCCAGTTCGGCTTCGACCTGACGGAACGGCGTGGCGACATCCAGCTCGCGCAGGATGGTGAACCGTGCCAGCCCTTCCAGGATGATGTCGAACCGCCCGTCGTCATGCGCTTCGACGTCGGCAATCCGCCCGATACAGCCGACATCGAACAATGTCGGCGGCTCGTTGGTATCGCGCGGCTGGATCATCCCGATCCGCCGGTCGCGTGCCAGCGAATCGGTCACCATCGCGCGATAGCGCGGCTCGAAGATATGCAGCGGCAAGTGCATCCGGGGAAACAGCAGCGCCCCGGGCAGCGGGAATACGGAAATGCGCGTGCTCATCCGAACAATATGGCGGAAAGCTTGCGGCGTTGCGCGGAAACCCAGGGGTCTTCCAGCCCGACGACTTCGAACAGCTTGAGCAGGCGCTGGCGTGCCGCGCCTTCATTCCATTCGCGGTCGTCCGCAATCATCGCCAGCAGCGTTTCGGCCGCGCCTTCGCGATCGCCAGCCGCCATCAGCCCGCCGGCCAGTTCGTATCGCTTGTCCATATTGCCCGGATCGGCGGCGACCTCGGCCTTGAGCTGCGACAGATCGTCGACCGGCACGGTTTCGGTGGCGAGCGACAATGCCGCCCGGGCGCGTTCGACCTCGGGCGCCTTGGCCGCATCCTCGGGCAATGCGTCGAGCGCTGCCTGCGCTTCGTCGGTGCGGCCAAGCAGCACCAGCGCGCGTGCCTTTCCGGCGATAACCGCCGGGTGTTCGGGCGCCATTTCGGCGAGCTGGCTGTAGATCGAAAGCGCGCGTTCGCCGTCGCCCTCGCCCAGCACCTCTTCGGCCATCGCAAGCAAGGGTTCGAGCTCGGCCTCCTGATCGCCTGCATCGCTTTCGATCGGCAACTGGCGCAGGATCTGGTCGAGCATCTGGCGATACTGGCTTTCGCTGCGTGCCTGGCTCAGATCGGCGACCGGCTGGCCCTGGAAAATCGCATAGACAGTGGGGATCGACCGCACCTGAAACTGCGCGGCGATGAACTGATTCTTGTCGACATCGACTTTCGCCAGCACCACGCCCTTGTCGGCATATTCGGCGGCGATCTTGTCGAGCACCGGCGCCAGCTGCTTGCACGGGCCGCACCATTCGGCCCAGAAATCCACCAGCACGAGCTTCGTCATCGACGGTTCGACAACGTCGCGGCGAAACGCCTCGACAGCTTCGCGTTCGGTGGCGGACAATGCGGGCATACCAGGCGTGGCCAAGACGCGCTCCTGTGTGTTGTTCGGTTCCGGAATGGATGGCCCTATGTGGGCGTTCCGGCCGCGTGCGCCAAGCCTTTTCCGATCCTGTGCAGGAAGGGGTTGCCGAAGCCAAAAGCCGGTGCTAGAGGCCGCCGCCTTGCCCCGGCCCGCGTAGTTTCTTCGCGGTGCCGATTCGACGCCAGAGCGGGCGTAGCTCAGGGGTAGAGCACAACCTTGCCAAGGTTGGGGTCGAGGGTTCGAATCCCTTCGCCCGCTCCAGCGATCCGGTGCCGTGCGGGCGCCGAGTCCCGATCGGCATGACCCCGCCTCCGGCATTTATCGAAGAAATGCTTCGCCGGTCCCGGCCGGCCGGTCTGCAGCACGCATCCCGGCGATATTCGCCATCGCCCTCGGCCAATTGTCGTGCGATAGCAGGCGCATGAACCAGTCCACCAAGGAAACCGTCGTCCGCAGTACGCTGATCGTGCTGCTTCTCGTCGGCATTGCCCTGCTGCTCGTGCAGCTTTCGGGCGTGTTGCTGCTGATCTTTGCATCGGTGCTGATCGCAGTGCTGATCCGGGCGGCTGCAATTCCGTTTCGCATGCTCAAAATTCCCGAAACGGTGTCCGTGCTGCTCGGGCTGGTCAGCATCGTTGCGCTGCTCTGGTTCTTCGGCTGGATGTTCGGCACGCAGTTGGGCGATGAATTCCGTAGCCTGACGGCGCGACTGCCCGATGCGGTCCGGGCCGCCGAACAATGGGTGTCGCAGCAGCCCTGGGGTCAGGATCTTCAACTTTCGAGCCTGAGCAGCGCGCTGCCCAATCTGCAATCGCTCGCCGGCGGCGCCTTCAGCTTCGCGTTCGGAGCGATGGGGGCGGTGACCAATCTGGTGCTGGTGCTGATCGCCGCCATCTATCTGGCGCTGCAACCGGGGGTCTATGTCCGAGGGATCGAACATCTTTTCCCCAAGGCGCAGGGCGAACAGGTAACCCGGGCGCTCTCGGCGAGCGGTGCGGCGTTGCAGCGCTATCTGCTGGGCCAGTTGTTCACCATGACCTTTGTCGGCACGCTGGTGGCGGTGGGCCTGACCATCGTCGGTGTTCCTTCGGCGGGCGCGCTCGGCCTGATCGTCGGCCTGGCCAATTTCGTGCCGATGATCGGGCCGCTGGTCGGTGCGGTGCCGGGCGTGCTGCTTGCATTCGGCCATGGCCCCGAAACCGCGCTGGCGGCGGCGATCGTCTATCTCGTCGCGCAGCAGCTGGAGGGCAATGTGCTCACTCCGATTGTTCAGCGCTGGGCGGTGTCGATCCCGCCGGCCCTGCTGCTCTTTGCACTGGCCGGGCTGGGTGCGCTGTTCGGGTTCGTCGGCGTGGTCGTCGCCGCGCCGCTCGCCGTGGTGCTCTATACGCTGGTGACGATGCTGTGGACGCGCGACACGCTCGGCCATGACGTCGCAGTGCCCGGAAAGGCGCGCGATGGCTGATATCCGCGTCGGGATCGGCGGCTGGACCTATGAACCCTGGCGCGGGACCTTCTATCCCGATGGCCTGATTCAGAAGCGCGAGCTCGAATATGCCAGCCGCGCGGTGACCGCGATCGAAATCAACGGCACCTATTATTCGAGCTTCAAGCCGCAGAGCTTCGTCAATTGGGCCGAAACCGCGCCGGAGGGATTCGTCTATTCGGTGAAGGCGTCGCGATTCTGCACCAACCGCAAGAAGCTTGCCGAAGCGGGAGAGTCCATCGACCGGTTTCTGAGTCAGGGGCTGGTCGAACTTGGCGACAAGCTGGGGCCGATCCTGTGGCAATTCATGGCGACCAAGAAGTTCGAAGCCGACGATTTTGCCGCGTTCCTCGACCTTCTGCCCGACGCGCGCGATGGCGTGCGGCTGCGCCATGCGGTGCAGGTGCGGCACGACAGCTTTCATGTGCCGCAATTCGTGGCGATGCTGCGCGAGCGCAACGTTGCGGCGGTATATGCCGATTCGGCGGACTATCCGGCGATGGCCGATGTGACGGCGGACTTCGTCTATGCCCGGCTCGAAAATGCGCAGGAGGACGAAGCACAGGGCTATTCGCCCGACGCGCTCGATCGCTGGGCGAATACCGCGCGGCAATGGGCGGCAGGGGAACAGCCAGACGGTCTGCCCTATGTCACGGAAGAGCCGGCCAAATCCGTTCCACGTGAAACCTATATCTTCATGATCAACGGCGCGAAGGTGCGGGCACCCGCCGCTGCGCAGGCATTGATCGAGCGGCTCGCGACCTAATCGACCGACAGGATCTCGACGGACTCGGGCCGGCCGCCGAAATCGACCAGTTCGCCCGCCATCGCGCCCATTACGGCGCGTGCCAGCGGCGCAGTGAAGGCAAGCAATTCGGCGGCGGGATCGGCTTCGTCATGGCCGACGATGCGAAAGCGCTGTGTCCTGCCGTCTCGCCGCACCGTTACCAGCGATCCGATACCGGCTTCGCCCGGTTGCGGCGCTGGTGCGATTTGCGCGGTGGCGTGCTGCGTCGCCCAATAGCGATGTTCGCGAGCGAGCTTCTTGCGCGCATCCGCGTCGGTTTCGGCCGCCATGGCGGCTTTCAGCGCGGCTTCCTTCGCCGCGATCAGCGCAAGCCCGGCTTCAGTGACGAGATTGGGGCCGACCGGGATCGGCAGCTCGAACTCGGGTTCCTTATGCTCGTCATCGCCTTCGCGGCGAAAGGCGACGCTCACGAAACGCTCCGCAGGCCATGGCGACGGGAACGTAGGCGGATTGCGGGCAGGGGAAAACCGGGAGACATTGCAGCGATATAGCGTAAGGCGGGGCTATGCGGAAATCGTGGCGATGCGGCCACGGAGCCA
>PAOI01000039.1 GCA_002707985.1 Sphingomonas sp.
CCAGTCGTCGAGCTTTTCCTGCGGCGCATATTTCCACTGCGCCATGATGTCGTCGGGGATATGCCCCTTCACCACATCGGGCACCGCCGCAGTGCGATAGAGGACGCGTGCGCCCGGCTTTGCCGTCCGGGTGATCGCCGTCCAGAGGCGCGTCAGCTGCGCATCGGTCATCCAGTCCTGCGCGTCGAGCAGGATATAACGGTCCATCGACTGGGCAGGCATCTGCTCCAGATATTCGGACATGTTCTGATGCCGGATTTCGAGCCGGTCGGCGCGGCTCTGAATCACTTCCCAGTTCTGGCGCTGCAGATAGGGGGGAAGCGGCGCATCCGGCGTGCGGCCATAGCCGCGCCCGAATGCCTGCCATGCGAAATAATTCTCGTTGATCGGAAAGTCGCAGGCAAGCTTGCGCAACCGGCTGCGCAACGCACCGGTAATGCCTTCGCGATCGTCGGCCTTGAGCAGGTCGTACTGCGCGGGGGGGATGCCGAGGCCGAACAGCGAGGCGGGCTGATCGATCATCCAGCGCAGCAGTTTCTTGTCGAAAAACGGCGCGAACTTCCTGTCGAAAATCTCGCGCTGCTCCTCCATCGAGCGCGCCTTGAGGATTTCGGTCGGGTCGATCTTGTAGCGATGCGCCAGCCAGTGAACGAAGGCGATCAGGCGACCGAGCAGCCCGTAATGATAGAAACCGCGCTTGAACGCAGTGATCCGGCGATGGCCGTTGGGACCGCGATGTTCCCAATAGGCGCGCGACGTTTCGTCGAGATGCGGGCGGATATGCTCGTAGTAGAGCTGCACATTGCCCGGCTGATCGGCGAGGCCGAACAGCTGATGAAAGCTGTCATAGTCGGGCAGATGGAGCGCCGCCTGCTGCTTCATCTTGTTGAGCGCGATATGCGCGGGGTTCAGGTCGACTGCCGTGATCTTTTTCGGATCGGCGATCAGATAGGATTGCGCGTTGCACCCGCCCGAGGCGATCGTCACGAGGTGATGGTCGGGCTCCAGCTCGAGCGCTTCCATATCGACCACCGGGTCTTCCCAGATCTGGGCATAGACGAGACCGCGAAACGCGAAGGTGAAGGCGCGTTCGAGCAACCCTTCCTTCGAAAGATGTTCGTGGCGATGCACCGCATCGCTCACGGCGCCTTTTTTGGACGACTTGGCAACTGAAGACATGCTTTGCTCCCGGAGGGCGTGCGCGAACGGCCCCCATAGGGGGCCACCACGCACTTTGCCGGGAGACTTGTGCGATGGCGGCGCCGAAATCAATCCCTTGATGGCAAAGCCACCTTCCTCTCTCCGGGAATCGCGCACCTTTATCCGGAACGATTGCAGGTGAATATCGTGCCCGTGGCACAAAGCGAGATCGGGTGTGGCAATGCCCGGCACGAACGCCTAATAGGCGCGCATTCCAGCACTGAGATTGTCGGGAGCGCTCGCCTTCATGCGAATCGCCATTGCCGCGGATCATGCCGCTTATGAACTAAAGGCCTTTCTGGCCGACCGACTGCGCGAATGGGGCCATGATGTGCTCGATCTGGGCACCAATGGCCCGGAACGCGTCGATTACCCGGATTTCGGCTATAAACTGGCGCAGGCCGTGGCGAACGGCGACGCCGAACGCGGCGTTGCGCTGTGCGGTTCGGGCATCGGCATTTCGATCGCCGTCAATCGCCATCCCGCCTGCCGCTGCGCACTGGTTTCGGAGCCGTTGTCCGCGGCGCTGGCGCGCGAGCATAACGACGCCAATGTCATTGCGATGGGCGCGCGGCTGACCGGGCAGGATATGGCGATTGCCTGCCTGCAAGCATTTCTGTCTGGCGAATTCGGCGGAGGACGGCACAGCGGCCGCGTCGAAAAGCTGACCAATCCCAATTTCGAAAGGACCGAGGCATGAGCACCAGCGCAATCGAAGCGGGCGTGCAGCCCGATGGTTTCTTCACTCGTGGTCTTGCGCAAGCCGATGCCGCGGTGTTCGCCGGCGTGCAGCACGAGCTGAAGCGCGAGCAGCATCAGATCGAGTTGATCGCCAGCGAGAATATCGTTTCCAAGGCGGTGCTCGAAGCGCAGGGCAGCGTCTTCACCAACAAATATGCCGAAGGCTATCCCGGCAAGCGCTATTATCAGGGTTGCGATCCCTCGGACGAGGTCGAGCAGCTGGCGATCGACCGCGCCAAGCAGCTGTTCGGATGCGGCTTTGCAAACGTCCAGCCGCATTCGGGGGCACAGGCGAACGGCGCGGTGATGCTCGCGCTGACCAGGCCGGGCGACACGATCATGGGCCTCAGCCTCGACGCGGGCGGGCACCTGACGCATGGCGCCAAGGCGGCGATGAGCGGCAAATGGTTCAACGCGGTCCAATATGGCGTCGATCCCGAGACGCACCTGATCGACTATGATCAGGTCGAGGCGCTCGCCAGGGAGCATAGCCCCAAGCTGATCATCACCGGCGGTTCGGCCTATCCGCGCCAGATCGATTTCGCGCGATTCCGGGCGATTGCCGATGAAGTCGGCGCGCTGTTCATGGTCGATATGGCGCATTTCGCGGGCATCGTCGCGGGCGGTCTGCACCCCACCCCGTTCGGCCACGCGCATGTCGTCACCACCACCACGCACAAGACGCTGCGCGGCCCGCGCGGCGGCATGGTGATGACCGATGACGAAGCGATCGCGAAGAAGATCAACTCCGCAGTGTTCCCCGGCCTGCAGGGCGGCCCGCTGATGCACGTGATCGCCGCCAAGGCCGTTGCATTCGGCGAAGCCCTGCGCCCCGATTACAAGGCGTATATCGCGGCGGTTGTGGAAAATGCTAAGGTGCTGGCGGCGACGCTTGCTGAGCGCGGCTGCAACCTGGTTTCGGGCGGCACCGACACGCATCTTGCGCTGGTCGACCTCACCCCGCTGGGCGTCACCGGCAAGGATGCCGACGAAGCGCTCGAGCGGTCGGCGATCACGTGCAACAAGAACGGCATTCCCAATGATCCGCTGCCGCCGATGAAGACCAGCGGCATCCGCGTGGGCTCGCCTGCCGGTACGACGCGCGGTTTCGGCCCGGCCGAATTCCGCGAGATCGGCAATATGGTCGCCGATGTGCTCGACGGTCTGCGCAAGAATGGCGAAGCCGGCGACGCGCAGATCGAAGCGAATGTTCGCGAACGCGTCCGCGCGCTGTGCGAACGCTTCCCGATCTATCCGGAGGGTTGAATTTCCCTGCCCGTTCGTCCTGAGTAGCCGCTGAGCGAAGTCGAAGCGGCGTATCGAAGGACATGCTTCGATACGGGTCGTCGCCAAGCTCAGCCCCTACTCAGCACGAACGGAATTGTGAAACAGGATGCGCTGCCCCTTCTGCACTCATGAAGACAGCCAGGTGAAGGACAGCCGTCCTACCGAGGACGGCAACGCGATTCGCCGCCGCCGCCAGTGCGAGGCATGCGGCGCGCGCTTTACGACGTTTGAACGGATCCAGCTGCGCGACCTGACAATCGTCAAGTCGGAGGACCGGCGCGAACCGTTCGAACGCGACAAGCTGATGCGATCGGTATCGATCGCGTGCCGCAAGCGGCCCATCGCGCCGACCGCGATCGAAAAGCTGGTTTCGGGCATCCAGCGCCAGCTGGAGACGCAGGGCGACAGCGAGATCCCTGCGCAGCGGATCGGCGAGATGGTGATGGAGGGGCTGAAAGGCCTCGATTCGGTCGCCTATATCCGCTTCGCCAGCGTCTATAAGGATTTCCGCGAGGCCCGCGATTTCGAGGAATTCGCCGGCAGCGTGAACGAAGTGGGCAAGGGGTGAGCTGGCGCGGAGGAGCCGCTTCGATACGGCCTTCGCCTGGCTCACCCCCTACTCAGCGCAACCGATGTGACCTGTTGCGTACCACGCCCGCTTGTCCTGAGTAGCGGCTGAGCGAAGTCGAAGACCCGTATCGAAGGAAACAGAGAAACGCTGATGGCTTTCCACGTCTATATGCTGCGTTGTTCGGACGGCAGCTACTATGTCGGTCATACCGAAGATCTCGAAGCGCGGATTGCCCAACACCAGCACGGGGAAATCGAAGGCTATACGCAAAGGCGCCGCCCGGTAGCGCTCGTCTGGTCCGAAGCAGTGGGAACTCGCGAAGAAGCGCTGGCATTTGAACAGCAGTTGAAAGGCTGGAGCAGAGCGAAGAAAGAGGCACTGATCCGGGGCAATTGGGACGCAGTGCGGTTATTGGCGCGCAAGTCCTTCGATACGGGTCTTCGCCAGGCTCAGCCGCTACTCAGGACGAACGGAAGCGAAGAAAGCGCCTTGCGCTCGAACCAAACGGATATGTCAGAGAATATTACCCCTCCCCCCGCGATCATCCTTGTCCGCCCGCAGCTGGGCGAGAATATCGGCAAGGCGGCGCGTGCGATGCTCAATTTCGGGCTTACCGAAATGCGGCTGGTGTCGCCCCGCGATGGCTGGCCCAACCCCTCGGCGGGTCCGGCGGCGAGCGGCGCGGATATCGTGCTCGAACGCGCGCAGGTGTTTGAGAGCGTTGCCGATGCAGTGGCGGACTGCAGGCATGTCTATGCCACTACGGTGCGCAAGCGTGGCGTGACCAAGCCCGTCGTGAAGCCCGATGAAGCCGCGCAGGCGATCCATGCGGCGCCCGGCAAGTCGGCGATCCTGTTCGGTCCGGAACGCTCCGGCCTTGAAACCGACGACGTCGCCGTTGCCGGCACCATCATCACGGTGCCGATCAATCCCGAATTCGGCTCGCTCAATCTGGCGCAGGCGGTGATCCTGGTCGCCTATGAATGGTCGAAACAGGCCGATCTGGTGCAGCCGACGCTGGAGGAGCACGACCCCGTCGCGCCTCAGGCGGAGCTGGACGGCATGATCGCGCATCTCGACGGGTTGCTCGAGGCAAAGGGATTTTATCACCCCCCCGAACGCACCCCGGCGACCAAGCGCACGCTGCGCACGTTGCTGACCAAGCCCGGATGGTCGAGCCAGGAGATCAAGACGCTACGCGGCGTGCTTTCCGCGCTGGAGGGCAAGAAGCAGCGGCGCGGTTAGAGGAGGGGCCGCCTTTCCGAGCCTTCAAGAGGCTTGGGCAGCCGCTCTGGTAACGGATAGTCGTTCGCACGATTTTTTACCCATTGGCTGGCAGCGTCGATCCGCGGTTGCATTACCGCTCGCAGCGCATCCTGTCGCCCACGCCGCACATCGTTGGTGAAGACCATCTGCGGATTCTTTGAATAGGTGCCGAACAGCGGCCCTTCGAGCATCGCCGACAACTCTGCATCGGAAAGCACGATTCCGAAATGGGCATGCGAAGCGCGTACCGCCGCTTCGGGACGGTCAAACAAATGCTCGGCATCCAGCGCGCGCGCGTTAGGGTATCGCGCAAGCGCATCGGCATAGATTCGAGTCTGTGCCAACCATAGCGCGGCGGCCCGGTCGAAAGTATCGAGCCCGTCGAGGCTACCGCACCAGGGCTCCAGAGCCGGGCCGATTTCGCGTGTCACACCGTCCACCCATTGGCGATGCCCCGGCGAGCGCAACACTGCCATTAGATATTCGGCAAGCGGATAGTAAAGAAAGATCGCCGGCGCCTCCGGGTCGAGCGCCATCAGATCGGGTACGATCGGATTGACCGGAACATTAGCCTTCACGATAACGGGCGCGTCCGGTGCATAGCGACGCGAGAGCAACGCGACGGTCGCACGCAGCGTATCGTGCCAGCCCTGCGGGCGCTCTCCTCGCATGAGCGCCGTATCGATGCCGAGCTGACGCAGTGCCATCGGCTCGCGGAGCACCAGATCGCGAACCCGGTGGTCGAGCGCACGAGCGAGCAGCGTCGATCCGCAATGTGCAACATGGAAGATCCAGCCAACCCTTCCTGCCGGCGCTTCGGCTGTCGCTGCCAAAAGATCAGCCACGGGCATTTGCGACATTGCCGGGCTAACCGGCGCGATACGGCGATCGAGAAAAATCGAGCGTGCATAGGCATCGCGGTTCATCGGCAAGAACGCGGCGGTTTCACCCTTAAGCGCAAAGAGAAAGGTGTCGGGGCTGGAAAACAGCGCGGTATCTGGCGATTTGGTCTGGCTCATGGGCAAAGGCTAGCATGCCCCTCTCCTGCCCGCTATTGGCAAGCAAATGGTGAGTTTCAGCGAGCCCCGGCCCGACCGTCCCTATTTGCTGGCTACGGGAGAGCCCGGGGAACGGCTCGACAGCATCGACCGCGACCGGATAATCGCTTCATACCAGTCGCATGGCGCACTACTGTTCCGCGGATTCGACATGGATATCCCACGATTCAGTGCGTTCACCAGGGATTATTGTGCAAGCTCGATGTTCAATGAGAGCCCGAATCGGGCGCTGCTTGACACCGAAACGCAAATTCAGTCGGTCGATCTCGGCATCGATGCCTTTCCGCTGCACCCCGAATTATCGCGCGAGCCGTGGAAACCCGATGTCTGTTTTTTCCATTGCATCGAGGCCCCTGACGAAGGTGGTGAGACAACGATCTGCGACGGCGTCGAGCTCGTCCGCAAGCTGCCGCCAGAAATACGCGACGGATTTGCTGCTCGGCGGCTGCTTTACGTCGCACCGGCGGCACCGCATGTACTGCAATTCTGGCTGGGAACTCCCCATCCGACGCGCGAGCAGTTGGCATCGCCGCCGCCAGGATGTCCGTACAATTTCTTCGTCGCTGGTGGTCGGATAGTGCGGGCATTCACGCGGCCCGCGCTTCATAAGCCGATGTTCTGCGACGAACCAGCCTTCGGCAACTTTCTGCTATTTGCACGCTATTATCTCAAAAAGCCGAATTTCCCCGCTCTCGACGATGGCTCGCCAGTGCCAGTCGCATGGATCGAAGCAGTAAAGGCCGTTGGCGATCAACTTACCGTCCCGGTGAAATGGCAACGCGGCGACCTGCTGATGATCGACAATACGCGATTCATGCATGGGCGAAACGCGATCGAGGATGCGGGCGAGCGCCAGATCGCCTCCTATTTCGGCTATCTGAACTTCGCCGTTCCCAATCCGGAAGAACCGGTCGATGCCCCCTGGCGGCGCGCCAATTTCCGCCCGCCCCTGCCGCCCGTCGCGCGGCCTGCGACGCCCACAAAAGCTTGACTTGCCCGACGCTCGCGGCTAACCGCGCGCCTTCGCAATCGGCCCCGCACCCCGGTGAAGCGGCGGCCCTGTGTTTCCAGGTCATTGGAAAATCAGGCGAAACCGGGATCGCGATCAGGTGGGAATTGCTTCCGCCGGGTCAACGTTGTTGGCAATTGTAAGGAATATCACATGTCGAAGCGCTCCAGCGCCAAGTACAAGCTCGACCGCCGGATGGGCGAAAACATCTGGGGTCGTCCGAAGAGCCCCGTGAACAAGCGCGAATATGGTCCCGGTCAGCACGGCCAGCGCCGCAAGGGCAAGATGTCGGACTTCGGCATCCAGCTGCGCGCCAAGCAGAAGCTGAAGGGCTATTACGGCGACATCACCGAAAAGCAGTTCAAGCGCTCGTACGAAGACGCGTCGAAGATGAAGGGCGACACCGGTCAGAACCTGATCGGCCTGCTCGAACAGCGTCTCGACATGATCGTTTATCGCGCCAAGTTCGCACCGACCATTTTCGCCGCCCGCCAGCTGGTCAATCACGGCCATGTCCGCGTGAATGGCGAGAAGTGCAACATCGGTTCGCGTCGCATCAAGCCGGGCGAGGAAGTCAGCCTGTCGAACAAGGCGCAGGAAATGGCGCTGGTGCTCGAAGCACAGGCGCTCGCCGAACGTGACATTCCGGAATATGTCGCAATGGACGGCGCTTCGAAGGCGACCTTCACGCGCATCCCGACGCTCGACGAAGTCCCCTATCCGGTGAAGATGGAACCGAATCTGGTCGTCGAATTCTATTCGCGCTGATCCGGCTTCTCAGTCGAAACGAAACGGGGCGGTCCTTGCGGGCCGCCCTTTTTCGTTATGCGGATGCGGCGATGCAGCATGGGACAGGCAAAAGGTTAACAGCGCGCTGGACCTGCGCCGTCCGTAGGCTATGCATGAACACCGGGATTCGTACGCGAAGGGGGATATCGCGCCATGACGCTGCTGGGAGCCAAGGGGCAGGAATTGCTTTTCGAAGGCGCACCGCCGTTTCTGACAATCAATTTCGCAGTGATCGCGGGCGGCGTGGTGATCATCCTGATCGCGCTGTTGCTCATTGCGCGCGCTTTCGGGGTTGCCGCACGCCGCCGCCGCGAAGTGGCCGAGGAACTGGCGGCGATCCGCGCAGAGGAAGAAGCGGCGGCCCTGGCAGCCGCCGAGGCGGAAGCAGCGGCAATGCGCGCGCCGATAGCTGCGCCGGAACCGGAGCCCGTCCCTGAAATTCCTGCTCAGCCGGAACCGGTCGAAGTCGCAGAGCCGGTCGCCGAAGCGCCCGCTGAGCCCGATCCGGTCGCCCCGGAACCGGAACCGGTCGCGGAAACTGCGCAGGAGCCTCAACCGGAACCGACCGCCCCCGAGCCCGCAGTCGATCCCGAGCCCGTTACCGAAGCCGCTGCAGAACCGGAACCTGCCCCGGAGCAGCCTGTCGAATCCGTCACCGATACGCCCGCTCCGGAACCCGTGGCAGCGGCAGAGCCGGTCGCACCGGCGCCAGCGCCGGTATCCGGCGAGCTTCCCGCCGACGACCTGACCCGGATGAAGGGCGTGGGGCCGCGGCTCGAAGAGAAGCTCCGTTCGCTCGGCATCAAGCGCTTTGCACAGATCGCCAATCTCTCGGCAGAGGATGCGCTCGCGCTCGACGCACAGCTCGGCGATTTTCAGGGTCGGATGGCACGCGACCGCTGGATCGAGCAGGCCACTCTGCTCGCCAACGGCGACACCGCCGGTTACGAGGAAAAATTCGGCAAGCTCTGACGGTGGAAGGCTTCTCCGGACACGGGGGATAAACTCCTGGGCTGGCGCGTTAAATGCGCGCCACAGGGAGGATCGACATCGCCAGCGCCGGAAAAAATGACAGCGATGCGAGCGATCGCCCGCTCGAAGATCTGATCGACCGGGCCGAAAAGGCCGGCCATGACGGGCAGGTGTCGATCGGCGATCTGCTCGACGATTTCGGCAAGCGCAGTTTCGGCCCGATCATCGCGATCCTTGCGCTGTTCGCCGCGGTACCGCCCGTCGGCGGTATTCCCGGGCTTCCCACCACCGTCGGCGTCATCACCATATTGATGGCGGTCCAGATAGTGTTCCGACGCAATCACCCCTGGTTGCCGCGCTTCATCCGCGACCGCAGCGTTTCGGAAGACAAGGTGCGCAAGCTGCGCGACAAGGCGGACTGGGCCTTTCGCCATATCGACAAGCTGATCCGGCCACGGCTCGACTGGGCGGCGGGGAGCATCGCGACCTGGATCGCGGCGCTGTGCTGCCTGTTGCTGGGCGCCATGATGCCGCCGCTGGAGCTGTTGCCCTTTGCTGCGGCGGCGCCGGGCATGGCGATTCTGCTGCTCGGCCTTGGGCTTACTGCGCGTGACGGGCTGCTGATGCTGTTCGGCTTTGCCGCTTCGGGTGGCGCAGCATGGCTGTTGATCGCCAATATCCCGAAGCTGTTCTGAACCGGTCAGGCGGGGAGCAACAACCCCGCCAGCGCCGCGCTCATCAGATTGGCGAGGCTGCCCGCAATCAGTGCGCGAACGCCCAGCCGCGCGATCGTTCCACGCTGATTGGGTGCCAGACCGCCGGTCACGGCGAGCTGGATCGCGATCGAGCTGAAATTGGCAAAGCCGCACAGCGCAAAGGTGACGATCGTGATGGTACGCGGCGACAAATCGGTCGCGGCGCCCAGCTGAATAAAGGCGACGAATTCATTCAGCACGACCTTGGTGCCGAACAGGCCGCCCGCCGTGCCCGCTTCGTGCCAGGGAATGCCGAGCAGATACATGACCGGCTGAAAAATCGTGCCGATGATCAACTGGAAACTGAGTTCGGGAAAGCCGAACCAGCCGCCGATTCCGCTGAGCAGCCCATTGGCAAGCGCCACCAGCGCGACGAAGGCAAGCACCATCGCGCCGACCGCAACCGCCAGCTTCACGCCGGTCTGCGCGCCGGCGGCGGCGGCCATGATGATATTGTCCGCCTTCTCGTCCTCGATATCCTGCTCGGCAGCGCGGATCACCTCTTCTTCCCGATCGTCGTCGAGCGGCAATTCGCTCTCTTCCGGATTCGCCTTGAGTTCGGGCATGATGATCTTTGCCATCAAAAGCCCGCCCGGCGCGGCCATGAACGACGCAGCGAGCAGCGACGGCAGCGATTCCGGGCCGAGGAAGCTGGCATAGGCGGCAAGGATCGTCCCCGCGACACCCGCCATGCCGACCGACATCACCGCAAACAGCTGCGATTCGGTGAGCTTGGAAAGATAGGGGCGGATGACGAGCGGCGATTCGCTCTGGCCCACGAAGATGTTCGCCGCGGCACACAGCGACTCGACCTTGGTCACACCGGTCACTTTCTCGATCGCGCCGCCGACCCAGCGCACGACCAGCTGCATGATCCCCAGGTGATAGAGGATCGAAATCAGGCTGGCGAAGAAGATGATCACGGGAAGGGCAGCGATCGCGAAACTGTTGCCGCCGATTTCGGGCGAAGCGAGCGGCCCGAAAATGAACTGGGTGCCGGCATCGGCATAGCCGAGCAGCGCGCTGACCCCCGCCGACATCGCCTTGATCGCTTCGCGCCCCGCCGGAACATAGAGGACGAGCACGGCAATCCCCGCCTGCAATGCAAAGGCCGGGGCAACCTGGCGCAAACGGATGGCGCGCTTGCGCGGAGAAATCACGAAGGCGATCGCAAGAATCGCGACAATGCCAAGGACGCCGATGGGAAACTGAGTCAGGGTCGTTGCCTCTTCTTCAAATCGAAAGCGCGAAACCGGCTGCAATCAATCGATTTGCAGCGTCAGCGCCTTCAGCATTGCGCGCACGGTGCGAAAGCCGGGATCGGCGAAGATGAGGAGCTGGCTGAACGCACTTCACCCGCCAACTCCGGCTGGATCGAATCGACATCCCGAAACAAGGCGCTTTCGCCATTGGCTTCCCCGGAAATCAGCCGCCAGTCCTGCGCAGCGGCGGGCATGGCGGATGCCAGAAGCATCGCCGCACCGATCGCTGAAACAAGCCTGAGCAAATTGCGTACCCCCTACACCCCAAACAAGCAGATTGGCCCGCGCTGCCGGGCTTGGCAAGGGTGTTGCGCGGGCATCTTTCGCTGCCGCGCAATTGCCGCTAGCAATTAGCGATGAACACCCAATCCCGCGCGATCCCGCGTTCGCTTTTCCTGCTCTCGATCTTCTATGGCGGCATGGTCTGCATCGCCGGCGTGCTGGGCAACAAACAGGTGTCGCTTGGCCCGGTTTCGCAGATCGGCGAATGGGTCGGGCTGGGGCCGCTTGCGGTCGAAGCCGGCATTTTCGCCTTTCTGCTGCTCGTCGCGGTATCGAGCTCGGTGGCCGAGCTTCACGGTCGCGCGACTGCGAACAAGCTGGTGCTGTTCGGCTTCATTCCGCTGCTGACGTCGGTCGCGCTTTCCTGGCTCGTCCATGCCCTGCCGCCGTCGCCCGACATGCAGCCCGAGGGGCTGGCAGCGGTGCAATATATCCTTGGCGCCACCTGGCGCATCTGGCTGGGCGGCATCACCGCCTATGGTATTTCGACGCTGCTCAACGTCACCATCTTCAGCGCGCTGCGACGCGAAGGCGGCGGGCTGATGTGGCTGCGATCGGCGATCGCCGGGGTGCTCAGCCAGATTGTCGACACGCTGATCTTCGTCACCATTGCCTTTTACGGCGTATTCCCGATTTTCGAGCTTCTCGCCGGACAGATGCTGGCGAAGGTGGTGCTGTCGGCGGTGCTGGTGCCGCTGCTCATCTATCTGTTCGTCGGCATCGGCCGCGCGGTGGACCGGGGGTAGAGTCTTTTCTTTACCGTTCATGCTGAGTAGGGGCTGAGCGCAGTCGAAGTCCCGTATCGAAGCATCCGCGCCTGGCGTCCTTCGTTACGCCGATTCGACGATGCCCGGCGGCACCTCAGGACGAACGGATTATTTTCGAACAATGACCGATCACAGCCCCGATCCCGCGATGCTGGCCAAGGCGGAGACGCTTACCGAAGCGCTCCCCTATCTTCAGCGTTATGCCGGCAAGACATTCGTCGTGAAATATGGCGGCCACGCCATGGGCGATCCGGAACTGGCGCGCGATTTCGCCGAGGATGTCGTGCTGCTGAAGGCAGTCGGGATCAACCCGATCGTCGTCCATGGCGGCGGCCCGCAGATCGGCGCGATGCTGAAACAGCTCGGCATCGAATCGCAATTTGTCGGCGGGCTGCGCGTCACCGACAAGGCGACGGCGGAAGTCGCCGAGATGGTGCTGGCGGGCAAGATCAACAAGGAAATCGTCGCCTGGATCGCCGAAGCGGGCGGCCGCGCGGTGGGCATTTCGGGCAAGGATGCGCGGCTGGTGATCGCGGAAAAGGTGAAGCGTACCGAACCCGACCCCAATTCGGGGATCGAGCGCCATGTCGATCTCGGCTTTGTCGGCGATCCGGTGCATGTCGATCCGTCGATCCTGCATCAGCTCGCCAAGGACGGCATCATCCCGGTGGTCGCGCCGGTCGCGCTCGGCGCCGATGGCGATACCTATAATATCAACGCCGACACGATGGCGGGCGCGATTGCCGCTGCCTGCAACGCCTCTCGCTTCTTCCTGCTGACCGATGTCGCGGGCGTGCTGGCCAAGGACGGCGAGTTGCAGACCGATCTCGATCCGGCGGGAATCGACGCGCTGATCCGGGACGGCACGATTTCGGGCGGGATGATCCCCAAGGTCGAGACGTGCGTGAAAGCCGTCGAACATGGCGTCGACGCTGCCGTCATTCTCGACGGACGCATTCCGCACGGCATGTTGCTGGAGATATTCACCCGGCGCGGCGCGGGCACGCTCGTACGAAAAACGGGCGGTCTTGAGCGATAGCCCCTATATTGTGTATCAGCACCCTAAGTCACTTATGCGAGGTTCGGCTTGAACGGCATCCTGATTACCCTGCTCCAGATCGTTCAGCTGCTGCTGACGGTCTTCACCTTCGTCATTGTCGCGCAGGCGATCCTGTCGTGGCTGATCGTTTTCAACGTCATCAACACCTATAACGAGTTCGTCCGGTCGATGTGGAACGGGCTGAAGATGGTGACGGAGCCGGTCTATCGCCCGATCCGGCGGATTCTGCCCGATTTCGGCGCGCTCGACATTTCGCCGCTGATCGTGCTGCTGGTGCTCTACATCCTCAACAACATCGTCATCGCCAACGCGATCCGCTCGCTCGCCATCGCGAGCTACTGACGCCGTCGTGCCCGCATGGCGCTTATCCGGGGACGGCATCGAGATCGTCGTCCGCGTGACGCCGCGGGCAAAGCGCGAGCAATTTGCCGCCGGAACCGAGGAACATTTCGCGGTCCGGCTCGCCGCGCCGCCGGTGGAAGGCGCGGCGAATACGGCGTTGATCGCGCTTGTCGCGCGCGAATTCGGCGTCGGCAAGCGCGCGGTGACGCTGATCGCGGGCGATACCGCCCGGCTGAAGCGGCTTGCGATCGCCGGCGATACGACGGCGCTGGCGAAGCATGCCGCAAGTCATTATGGCGACACGCCATGAGCGCGACGATCATCGACGGAAAAGCCTTTGCCGCAGACCTGCGCGAGCGGGTTGCGAGCCATGTTCCCGCCTTTCACGCCGCCACCGGACGCAATCCGGGGCTGGCGGTGGTGCTGGTCGGTGAAGATCCCGCTTCGGCCGTCTATGTCCGCAACAAGGGCAAGATGACGCGCGCGGCGGGCATGGAGAGCATCGAGCACCGGCTGGATGCAAAGGTATCGCAGGACGAGCTCAACGCGCTGGTCGACCGGCTGAACGCGGATCCCACAGTGGACGGCATTCTGGTCCAGCTGCCCCTGCCCGGTCATCTCGATGCGGATGAAGTGCTGCTGCGCATCGATCCGGACAAGGATGTCGATGGCTTTCACCCGGTCAATGCCGGGCGACTGGCGACCGGATTGCCCGGCATGGTGCCGTGCACCCCGCTGGGCTGTGTCATGCTGCTCGAGGATCAGCTCGGCGATCTTTCGGGCAAGGACGCAGTGGTGATCGGCCGGTCGAACATCGTCGGCAAACCGATGGCCGCCTTGCTTACCGCGCGAAGCTGCACCGTTACGGTCGCGCATTCGCGCACGCGCAACCTGCCCCATTATCTGAAGCACGCCGACATCGTCGTCGCGGCGGTCGGGCGTCCGCAATTCGTGCATGGCGAATGGCTGAAGCCCGGCGCGACCGTGATCGACGTGGGGATCAACCGCACCGACGAGGGACTTGTCGGCGACGTCGATTTCGACAGCGCGGCAAGCGTCGCCGGGGCGATCACCCCAGTGCCGGGCGGCGTCGGGCCGATGACCATCGCGGTCCTGCTGCGCAACACGCTGGTCGCGGCGCATCGCCGCGAAGGCGTGCCGCTGGACGAAAACGCCATCTGATGCTGCTGCTGGCGCTCCTTGCATTGGTGCAGGACGTGCCCCCGCCGCCGGAGACTGCGGTGGACGCGGAACGTGCGATGGCCGCTGCCGCGCTGACCGAGGGGCACTGGTCCGCGCTGATGCGCTTCGCGGCCGACGATGCCGGGGTCTTCACCGATCGATTGCGCCCGGCATCGCTCCAGCGGTTGCGTGGCGAGCCCGATCAGCCGATCCACTGGTGGCCGACGGCCAGTTATGTCTCCTGCGACGGCGGCTATGCGATCAACACCGGCACCTGGCTCAGCGGCACGATGAAGGGCGACTTCCTGACGCTGTGGCGGCGCGAGCCCGATGGCGAATGGCGGTGGACGCTCGATTTCGTCGGGTCGCTCACGCGTTCGCGCGATCCCGGCGCACGGTTGCTGGTCGAAACCGCATCGTGCGCGGGCGATGCGGCGACCGCATTTCGCGGCAGTGGTGGCAGCTCGCCCGACCGGACGCTACGCTGGGATCGCCAGCCCACTCAGATCGGTGAGGAATTGACCGTTTCGCTGTGGGACGGAGAACGGTATCGCGTGGTCGCCAATGCGAATACTCGCCATTTCGACGTGCGCAGGAGGCACGACAGCGCCGAATGATCGAACTCTTCATCTCCTCGCTCGCGACTTTCTTCGTGGTGATCGATCCGCCGGGCTGCGCGCCCGTCTATGCGGGGCTGACTGCCGGGGCGAGCTCGCGCGAACGCATATCGATGGCAGTGCGCGCCGTCGTTGTGTCGGCGGTGATCCTGCTCGTCTTCGCGCTGGTCGGCGAACAATTGCTCGGCGCTCTGGGCATCAGCCTTGACGCGTTCCGCATTGCGGGCGGCATCATGCTGTTCCTGATCGCGATCGACATGGTGTTCGAAAAGCGCGCGCAGCGCCGCGAAGACCGTGCGCAGAAGATCCTGGAAACCCCCGAGGTCGAGGACGTCTCGATCTTCCCCATGGCGATGCCGATGATCGCGGGTCCGGGATCGATCGCGTCGATCATGCTGTTAATGGCGCGATCGAACGGGATGGAGGAATCGCTGGTCGTCCTCGCCGCGATGCTGACGATCCTGATCCTGACGCTGGTCGCGCTGATCGCGGCGGGGCCGCTGATGCGGTTGCTGGGTGCCAAGATCGAAGCGGTCATCACGCGCCTGCTGGGCGTGCTGCTCGCCGCGCTGGCGACTCAGTTCGTGATCGACGGGCTGCGCGAAAGCTTCACCGCAGCCACTGCCGCGCTTCACTGATCGCCGGTGCCTGCCGGTTCCGGCGCTGAGCCATACTCGATCCGCCACAGTTTGAACGGCGAGTTTTCGGGAAGGTCGACCGGCTTCAGCCAGTCCGGCACCCGCCCACGCACCAGCTGCGCATAAAAGCCGTTGGGATTGCGCGCGCGATAGACGGTCGTTTCCGCCATATTGACGCACAGCAACACATATTGCGCATGGTGGCGCGCGGCGATCGCGCGAAAATCCTCGGTCCTGCCGGTAAAGGCGTGATGCACGTCGAGGATCGCCTGCCCGTTGCGATGATAGGGCCCGGCAACCGCATTATGGTGCGTCAGGGTGATCAGCCGCGGGCCGAGATCGACCTGCGTGAACATCGTCGCCGTCGGCAGCTTGTCGAGCGGCTTCATCGCCCAGAATCGCTGACAGTTCGAATTGGCCTTTGCCACCACCGGACTGCGCCCGGAAGGCAGGTTGAGCGGCAACCAGTTGATCACATAGGCGACGAACAGCCCCGACACGATCATGAACGCGACGAACACGCCCGCCACCCGCACCAGCATCCAGCGCTGGCGCAGGAACCACGGCACCAGGATCCACAGCAACGCCGTCGCGCCCGGAAGGCTGAGCATCTGCGCGGCGGGCCCGGCGCGGACCTGCCACAACAACATTGCCGATGCGAACAGCGTGAACAGCGTCACCGCCGCCCAGCCGACCGCCGCAGGCGAACGCCGCGCGCGCCAGAAGGCGACAAGCGCGCCGATCAGTCCGATCGCCGGCAACACCGAAATCGGCAGCGCATTGCGCAGCGGCACTTTGAAGATCGGGCGCGCTTCGCGGACATTGTTGAGCCACACCTGTTCGAGCTCGGGCGAAACGCCCTCCAGCCGCCCGCTCACGCATTGCGGGAAGGCGCCGGCAAAGGCAGCGGCGATAAAGGCGCCTGCCACTCCGGCGATTACCAGCCGCAGCCAGCGCTGCTCGACCCGCGGCAACGACATGGCAAAGAGCAGCGCGCCGGCAACCACCATCGCCGACAACCAGACCGGCGTCAGCGCATCGCACCGCATCGCCATATTGTCGTAGGAACCGAATATAGCGAAGCCGAGCGCGCATCCGCCGCCCAGCGTCAGCCCATAGGTGCGCAGCCGCCGTGCCTCCGCCGCATCCCACACCCAGCGCAGCGTCACGATCGCGCCCGCCGCCGCGCAATAGGGCAGCAATTCCAGCCCGATGATCAACGACAGCGCGCTCGACAGGCCGACGGTCGCGCCGCCGCGTCCGCGCCTGGGATCGGCCATGCCTGCCACCGTCACGGCCAGAAACGCAAGTTGCCATCCGTGATGGTCGATCCGCAGCGGCGCGAACATCAGCATGGTCGAGGTGCAGCCGAGCATCAGCACGATCGTCACCGGCCATGCCAGCGGCGCCACCAGCCGCCGGACCGCCAGCGACAAGGCCCCGATCGTAACGCCCATCGGCAGCAGCGGGGCGATACCGCACGCCAGCTTTTCCGCCATCGCCGTACCGACGATCGGCTGGAGCAGCAAAATCAGGCCGGCGATGGGAAGGTCGACCAGCCGCGACCAGTGGATGTTGAACCCGGCGGGGGGATCGAGCCGATATTGGCGCAGATCGTACCAGCCCTGCCCGTTCAGCAGCGCGCGGACCTGCATCAGCCGCATATTGTCGTCGGTATCGCCCAGCGCGAGCCAGTATATCTGGCCCCAGCGATCGAACAGGAACCAAGCCGCGATCAGCAGCCAGGCGAGCAACGCCCAGCGAACCCAGTGCCGGTCGAAATCGTCCCTGAGGCGGAGCGCGCCGGACGGCAAATGCTGCAAAATCGCTTCCCCTATGCTCGCTCGCCATCTACTGCGCTGCGCGGCGCGCGCAAATCCCCTTTGGGGACGGCGGGGATAATATTGGTACAGGACCGGGCATCCCCCGGTATCGACGGGCAGTCCAGTGACGGCACTTTTCCAACAGATCGAAATGCTCCGCCGCAACGGCGTGCTGGGTCAGATCATCCGCTTCGGCATTGCCGGCGGGATTTCGACGCTGATCTATTCGGCGGTCTATCTGCCGCTTGCCTACTGGGTGTTTCCCGGTCTTGCCGTCGCGGCGGTCCCCTTTGCCTTTGCGGTCGCAGTGACGGCGGGGTTCTTTCTCCATTCGCTGTGGAGTTTCAAGGGGCATGGCACGCGCGACAATAGCGGCAGGCAGCATCTGAAGTTCGTCGTCGTGCAGGGCGCGGGACTGGTGCTCAACGCCGCCTTCACCTGGGTGATGGCGGATTATCTGCATCTGGCCGACTGGACGCCGCTGATCCCCATCGTCACGGTCACGCCGCTCGTCACTTTCTCTCTCAATCGGCAATGGGTATTCGGCTGATATGGATCGCATTGTCTATGATCGCATGGCCGCGCATGACACCACCCATTGGTGGTATCGCGCGCGCCGCGACATCCTGACCGATTATCTGAAACGCTGGGGCAACCTGCCGGGCGACGCGCGCATTCTGGAGATCGGCTGCGGCACCGGCCACAACCTGCCGATGCTCGCGCAATTCGGCGAAGTCGATGCGATCGAGATCGACGAGGATGCGGGCAAATTCGCCGCCGAACGGCTGGGCAAGCCGATCGGCACTGCGCCGTTGCCCGAACTGACCGGCGTGCCGCGCGGCGCCTATGATCTCGTCGCGGTGCTCGACGTCATCGAGCATGTCGAGAACGATGTCGCTGCGCTCAGCGCCATCGCCGAATGCCTGAAACCGAGCGGACGCATTCTGATCACCGTCCCTGCGCATCAGTGGATGTGGAGCGCGCATGACGTGGTGAACCACCATCATCGCCGTTATTCGAAGACGACGCTGACTCAGTCGCTGCGCGCGGCAGGGCTGGGGTGGCAGAAGCTCGGCTATTTCAACTCGCTGCTGTTTCCGGCTGCGGTCGCGCAGCGCGCCGTCGGCAAGCTGACCGGCAAGGAAGACAGCGACGATTCGCCGCCACCCAAACCGCTCAACATGGCGTTCGAAACCATTTTCCGGATCGAGCGCCACTTGCTGGGCCGCATCCCGCTGCCGCCGGGCCTGTCGATCATCGCGCTGGCTTCACCGCAGCGCTGACGGTCAGCGCGCGCCCAGACTGCGCAGATAAGCGCAGAACATATCGGCCATGGCATCGGACTGCCCGGCGATCTCTGCATCGCTTCGCGGCTGCATGGAGAATTGCCTGGCAACCTCGCGCAGCGTCACCTTGATCAGTTGCGCGGCCTGACGCTGTTGCGCTTCACCTGCACCGGGCAATGCTTCGCGCAGGAACGCGGCCATAACCTGATCGTCCGACGCACGGATATCGATCGCTTCGGGAACATCGCGATAGAGCGGTGCGGCATCGGCCAGCGCGCCGCGCATTTCGGCCTCCTCGCATTCCGATCGGACAAAGGCATGGACCAGGCGGCGCAGGCGCTCGAGCGCCGGTGTCGCGGGATCCTCCAGGATCGAACGCAGCAATTCGCGGGTGTCGCGCCATTCATCGGTCTGAAGCCGGAACAGGATCGCCGCCTTGTTCGGGAAATATTGGTAGAGCGAGCCGATGCTGACGCCGGCCCGTTCGGCCACCCGCGCCGTAGTGAAACGCTGCGCCCCCTCACTCGCCAAAACCTGAGCGGCCGCTTCCAGCACCGCGCGAACCAGTTCGTTCGATCGGTCCTGCTTGGGCTTGCGCCGCGCGGAAATCGGCGGATTTGCGGCTTCCGCCAAGGCTAGCTCCGGGAACGCGAATAGGAAACATGACGAATTACTCATATTTTCCGAACCGCGCAATCAAGCGCAGCTTCCACGGAGCAAATGATGACGATGATAGATTCGGCGCCGGTCACGGCGCTGCTCGACCGCCTGTTCGCCGAAGACGAAAACGCACGCCCGCTGATCGCTTCGGAATTCGCGCATATCACCGACGAGGAACGTCGCCGCCTGATGGGCAGCAAAACCGAGTATCGCAGCTTTTACGGCCATCTGAAGGATGCGCCGCTCGCGGTTTCGCGCGATACCGGCCTGCTGCTCTACATGCTCGCCCGCGCGGTCGTCGCTGATTCGATCGTCGAATTCGGCACCTCGTTCGGCATTTCGACCATCTACCTTGCCGCAGCGTTGCGAGATAATGGCGGGGGGCGGCTGATCACCTGCGAATTCGAACCGGAAAAGATCGCGCGTGCGCAGGCCCATCTGACCGAGGCCGGGCTCGCCAGCCTGGTCGAGTTTCGCGCGGGCGATGCGCTCGAAACCTTGCGCAGCGACCTGCCGGAAACGATCGACCTGCTGCTGCTCGACGGCGCCAAGGCGCTGTATCGCGACATTCTGCACCTGGTCGAGCCACGGCTGCGTCCCGGTGCGCTGATCATCGCCGACAATGCGGATTATTGCCCCGAATATCTGGAGCATGTCCGGGGTGGCGGTCAGCCCTATCTGTCCGTGCCGTTCGGTCCCGATGTCGAACTGACGATGCGGCTCGATTAGGCGCGGCTCATGCGCCGCTTTCCGGTTCAGGGTCTTCGGGAAGCGGCGGCATGTGCGGGGCGAAGGTCACCGGCCCGGCATCCTGATGGCGATAGCCGAGCGAGGCGCGGCCCTGTACCGGACCGGCGATATCGGCGACGAGATAGAGTGGCCGTCGCTTCGATTCGACATAGAGCCGGCCCAGATATTCGCCGATCATCCCGAGCACGAACATCTGCACCGCGCCGAGCACGACGACGACGAGCATCGTCGACGTCCAGCCCGCCGCGTTGCGGCCCATGATCCAGCCGCCGACGATATAGAGGACGAGCAGCACGGAGGCGGCGGTCAGCACCAGCCCGACATGGCTGGCGAAACGCAGCGGCGCCGTGGAAAAACCGGTTACGGCATCGAGCGCGAACCGCACCATCTTGGCGAGCGGATATTTGGTTTCGCCGGCGTGGCGCTCCGCGCGGTCATAGAGGAACGGCACCTGGCGGAAGCCGACCCAGGCGACCATGCCGCGAATGAAGCGCGCCTGTTCGGGCAGCGAAAGGAATGCGTCCAGAGCGCGCCGTGTCATCAGGCGAAAATCACCGGTGTCGAGCGGGATCGGCGTATCGGTGATCTTGTCGAGCATCCGATAGAAAAACGCCGCCGTCATCTTCTTGAATATCGTTTCGCCGTCGCGCTTGCGGCGCACGGCATAGACGACATCGGCCTGTTGATCGGCCATTGTCTGCCGCATTTCCGACAAGAGTTCGGGCGGATCCTGAAGATCGGCGTCGATGATCAGGATTTCATCGCCCGAGCACAGGTCGAGCCCTGCGGTCAGCGCCAGCTGATGCCCGTGATTGCGCGACAGATTGATCGCGACCAGATGCGGATCGGCAACGGACAGCCGCTGCATCACGTCCCAGCTGGCATCCTTGGACCCGTCATTGACGAGAACGATTTCATAATCCTCCCCCACTGCGGTGCGGGCAGCGGCGGAAACGCGCCTGTGCAGCGTTTCGAGGCAGCCTTCCTCGTTATAGCAGGGAACGACAATAGAGAGCCGGGGCCGAGTCATGGGCGCTGGCTTTAGCGCCCCGTAACGCGATCGTCATCGGGAGATTTATGCGCCCCGATTGCCGCCACCGCCATCGACGATACTGCGCAGAAACGCCAGATGCTGCGCAAAGGCGGCGCGCCCTTCGGGTGTGATCCGAACCAGCGTGCGCGTGCGCTTGCCGACCGGCAGCTTTTCGATCGCGACATAGCCAGCCTTTTCCAGCGTGGCGAGATGCGCTCCCAGATTGCCATCGGTCGCACCGGAAATCTTCTTCAATCGCGGGAAATCTAGCGCCTCGCCGGTCGCTGCGCCATCGAGCGCCGCCATCAGCCGCAGCCGAGTCGACTGATGGATCACTTCGTCCGCCACGCTGCTCATGCCTGGCGCAGCCAGATACCGCCGAGGATCAGCGCACCGCCACCGCCGATCCCAAGCCACAGCAGAAGCGTTTCGGGATAGGCGAACCAGCCGACGCAGACGACCAGCATCAGGGCGATGCCCAGCAACGCAAAGCGCACGCCCGCCCAGATGCCGCCGATCACATAGGCGACGGCGACAAGCAGCGAGATCAGCACATTTTGCTGCGTATGGGATCCGTCGGCACCCGTGACCCGTATCACCAGCACCAGAAAGACAAAGGCGGCAAGGACGCTGAGCGGGATGCGCCAGTCGGCCCCGTCCCCGCGCACCCGCTTGCCCAGATAGGGATGCGCGATCGACCAGATGATGCCGAGCGGGATACCGATCATCCAGCTGCGATAGCCGCCCGCCACGAAATAGGTGGCAAGGTTGCAGATCAGCCAGACCAGCCCCCAGACGATAATCGTGCTGCCGGCATCGGTATAGCCGCGCAGCGCCGTCGAGCGGCGACGGCCAAGATCGATGTCGCGCAGTGCGCCGGCGGCTTCTTCGCGGTCCATCGCTGCCCTCCCTTAGTGCTGCGGCGGGGCGCCGAGCGCCTCGCGGAAAAACGTCACGGTCTGGCGCCACATGTCGACACGTGCTGCGGCATTGCCCGCCGGAGTGCCGCCCATCTGGCTATAGGCGCCCTCGTCGCTCGTAGCAGGTTCGGGCGTCACGATGCCATGACCCGCGTCGGGATAGGCGACGTGCCGGTGCATGGGCGCAAATCCCTTTGCATCCAGCCGCGCCATGACCTGTTCCGACATCAGCGTCGAGGGCCAGAGCGCATCGTCCTGCGCCGAAATCAGCAGGATCGGACCGTTGATCCGTTCGACGGGGATGATCGCATCGGGATGCGCGTCGCGATTGGCAAGGCTGCGCTGATAGAGATCGTGGATCCCGGTAAAGGCCCGGCTGGTGTCATAGGGCAGATAGGGGAGCGGCACCCCACCCTCCGAAAAGCCCGATTTGATGTCCATATAGTTGGCGCGGTTGATGCCCGGCCAGACGACCGAACTGGGCACCGCCGCGACCACGGCGTGAATGCGCGGATCGCGCGACGCGATGAGCAGCACCGCCTCGCCGCCCTTCGACACGCCGAAGATACCGACATGATCGGCGTCGGTACGCGGCTGATCGCCGATCCAGTCGATCGCGGTGCGGAAATATTCGAGCGGGATTTCCTGCAATTGCTCGGGCAATCCCTCCGTACCGAACCATGCGAGCGCGAGCACGCCATAGCCTTCGCTCGCAAGGCGGCGGCCCATGGTCTGCGCGCTCGCCTCGCCGCCCTCCGACCCGCCGAGGACAAGGATTACCGGCGCCTTGCCGGTACCCGCCGGGGCATACCAGGTACCGACCAGTCCCCGGTCGTGGACTGGGACACCCGCCGATGGTCCCTCCTGTGCCTGCGCCGCTGCCGCGAACGGCAGGACAAGCATCAGCAGAGCCGCCTTCCAGAATCTCGAAAACATCATCTTCTCCACATTCACTCTGTATGGCAGAGTCATTTACTCTGTAATGCAGAGCTATTCAAGAGCACGCGACCTGGCGATGCGTGCGGCCCCGGAACGATTTGACGCAGCGGATCGGATTCCCCATAGGCATTGTTAGTGCGAATCACTTGCATTAGCAAAACGACGAAACGGGGAGCCAATGTTCACACGCGCATCGGGGATCACAATCGGCTGCAGCCTGATGGCAATGGCCATAGCCATGCCGGCCCACGCCCAGAGCCAGACGACGCAAAGCGCGTCGCAAGCCAATCAGGAAGCGGAGCAATCGCCCGCCGTTCCGCAAATCACTGTCACGGCAACGCGTCAGGCGCTCGGGGTCGACGATGCTCCGGCGACCGTCACGGTGATCGACGCGCGGCGGATGGCCGACGAACTGGTCACCGACATCCGCGACCTCGTCCGGTTCGAGCCCGGCATCACCGTGCCGCGCCAGCCTGCCCGCTTCGGCGCCGCATTGGGTGTTACCGGTCGCGCGGGGAATGAGGGTTTCACGGTGCGCGGCATCGGCGGCAATCGCGTGCTGATCCAGGTCGACGGCGTCCGCGTGCCCGATGGTTTCACCTTCGGCGCGCAAAGCGCAGGCCGTGGCGATTATGTCGATCTGGGCCTGATCAAATCGGTCGAGTTCCTGCGCGGCCCCGCTTCGGCGCTGTACGGCAGCGACGGGCTGTCAGGCGTTGTCAGCTTCATCACCAGCGACCCCGAGGATTTCCTGTCGGATGGACAGAATATCGGCGGCATCGTGCGTGCGGGATATCATTCGGCGGATCAGGAATTTGCCGAAACCGCCATATTGGCGGGTCGCAGCGGCGACCTGTCGGCAATGCTTTCCTATACGCGACGCGATTTTCAGGAGCTGGAAAATCAGGGCGATGTCGGCGGCACCGGCGCGACCCGCACGCTCCCCAATCCGCAGGACGGGCACAGCAATGCCGTGCTGGGCCGCATCGTATATAACGTCGGCAATCACCGCCTGCGGCTGACGGCCGAATATATCGACACCCATCTCGACACCGATGTGCTCACCGGGTTGGGCGACAACGGCATGGGTACGGTGGTCGACAATCTGATCGCGCGCGACACCGGCGAGCGCAAACGGATCGCCGCCGACTGGAACTGGCAGGGCTCCGGGACGATCGATCATGCGCGGCTCGGCATCTACTGGCAGGATGCAGAAGACCGCCAGTTCACTGCCGAAGACCGTACCCCGGCGGCGGACCGCGAGCGGCTCAACACGTTCGAGAACCGCGTATGGGGTGTATCGGGCGAAGTAGGCGCGGCCTTTTCCACCGGCCCGCTGGCGCACCGGCTGTTGCTGGGCGGCGATATCAGCTTCACTCATCAGGAAGGCCTGCGCGACGGCACCGTCCCGCCGTACGGAGAGACATTTCCCACCCGCGCCTTTCCGGCGACGGACTATATGCTTGCCGGTATCTATCTTGCCGACGAAATCACGGTCGGGCCGCTGACGCTCTATCCCGCGCTGCGCGCCGACTGGTATGATCTCGATCCGACCGACGATCCGCTGCTGCCCGCCTTCGCGGGCGCAGCGCAACATGGGTCGCGCGTCTCGCCGAAGATCGGCGGCGTGCTCAATCTGGGCGGTGGCGTGCGGCTGTTCGGCAACTATGCGCAGGGGTTCAAGGCGCCCGAGCCGGGTCAGGTGAACCAGTTTTTCGGCAATCTGGCGTACGGCTATATTTCGGAGCCCAATCCCGATCTGCGACCGGAAACGAGCGAAAGCTATGAAGCCGGCATCCGCCTTTCCAGCGACAATTTCCGGCTGGAGGCAACCGCGTTTCATGCCGATTATGAGGACTTTATTTCGCAGGAAGTGGTCGGCGGCGGCTTTACGCCCAGCGATCCCGCGATCTTTCAGTTCATCAATCTCGATCGGGCCGAAGTCGAGGGGGTCGAAGGCAAGTTCGAAGCATGGACCGACAGCGGCATCACCGGACGGATGGCGATCGCCTATGCCAAGGGGGATGTCATCGATCCTTCCGGTGCACGCTCTCCGCTGTCTTCGGTCGATCCGCTGACTCTGGTGTTCGGCGCTGGCTATCGCGACCCGGCGGGACGTTTTGGCGGGCAGGTCGTCATGACGCACGGCGCAGCCAAGGAAGCCAATGCCACGAGAGGGCTGTGCACCGGCGAATGCTATCGCCCCGACGCCTATACCATCCTCGATATCACTGCCTATGTCCGGCTGGGCAAGGGAATGACGCTGCGCGGCGGCCTGTTCAACGTCACCGACGCGACCTATGCAACATGGGGTGATGTTCGCGGGCTGTCCGCCAGTTCCAGCGTCACCGGCGCCTATACGCGGCCGGGCCGCAACGGCAGTGTTTCGCTAAGCTATCGGTTCTGAAGGGGGAAAGAGGCATGAAAGCACTACGCAATTCGGTTGCCGCGCTGGCGGTGATCGCCTGTTCGACACTCGGGCCCTTGCCGGTATCGGCGCAATCCGCGCCGCCGATGCAGCAATCGCTTGCCACGGCGATGGATTTCGACGCCGCCCGAGCGGCGATCCTGGGCATGGCCGGCAATTACAAGGTGCGTTTCGACATGCGCGAAGCGACGCCATGGGCCGCCGACTATGAACTGTACGAGGAAAAAGTGTCGGGCGGGCACGAAGTGGTCCGCGTGGTCGAGGATCGCGGCGATTTCATCGCGCTCCAGCACCTGCTGGTGATCGAGCATGACGGCAGCACGATGATCATCAAGCACTGGCGGCAGGACTGGCAATATGAGCCCGCCCGCATCCTGGCCTATACCGATGCCGACACCTGGTCCTATCGCGCCGTGCCCGAAGGCGAGCGTGCAGGTGCATGGTCGCAGACGGTTTGGCAGGTGGATGACAGCCCGCGCTATGCCGGCTGGGGCAAGTGGCAAAGCGTCGCAGGCGTTCCGACCTGGGTTTCCAACCCCAGCTGGCGCCCGCTTGCCCGCCGCGACGCCGTGCGCGGCCCGGTTTACGACAGCTATTACGCCGTCAACCGGCACCAGCTGACGCCGGCCGGCTGGATCCATTGGCAGGACAATATGAAAATGCGCGGCGTCGGCCCCGGTGCCGAGCCGGTGGTGCAGGAATATGTCCTCAACACCTATACGAAGTTCGACGACTATGATGTCGCCGCTGCCGATGCCTATTGGGAAGCGACCAAGGGATATTGGGCCGCGATCCGGGGGCAATGGGACAGCATCGCCGAAGCCAAGGGCGGGATTCGCATCATGGAAGTCGCCGAGACCGGCAGCGCGACCAGCGTCCGCCTGCTCGAAATCGCCGATGCGCTGCAGGCAGGCGAGGTGACCGAAGCCGAGGCAGTCGCGCAGGCCGAAGCGCTGATGGATCAGGCGACGGCTGCGCTCGAATAAGCCGCGGTCTTCAGAAAGAAGGACAGCCCTTCGGCAGGCTCAGGGCAAACGGGTTTCAGGGATAAAACCCCGCAAATAGGCACCGTTCGCACCGAGCTTGTCGAAGCGCTGTACTATTTTCTCACCCCGACAGCAGCTCAGTCGAGGCTCTTGCTCGCCTGTTCGAACATGTCCTTGCTGCATCCGGGCGTGTCGATGATCCGCTGCAGCTCGGCACGCATCTTGTCCGCGCGCGCGGAGTCGAAACGGCGCCACCGCCCCAGCGGCGGCACCAGCTTGGCCGATGTCTGCGGGTTGAGCTTGTCGAGCGCGATCAGCTGATCGGCAAGGAAGCGATAGCCGCGACCCGACGCATCGTGGAACGCGCGCTGGTTGACGCTGAACGCGCCGATCAGCGAGCGGACGCGGTTGGGATTGGCGAGCGTGAAATCGCGATGGCGCGACAGGCCCTCGACCACTTCCAGCGTATCCTCACGCGACGACAGCGCTTGGGTCTGGAACCATTTGTCGAGCACCAGCGGATTATCCGAATAGCGCTGATAGAAAATGTCGAGCGCGGCGACGCGCTTGTCCGACGTGCCGCCCGCCAGCGTGGTCAGCGCGCCCTGTCGGTCGGTCATATTGTCCGCCTGTTCGAACTGGACGAAGGCCAGGCTTGCCGCATCGGGCGCGCCGGACGCGGCGATATAGCTGAGCGCCACCGATTTGAGCCGCCGTGCACCCTTTGCCGCCGGCGACAGTTCGAAGCGATTGGCACGCACCGCTTCATAGGCGAGCCGCCATTCATGTTCGAGCTCGCGCCCCAGATCACGGCGCAAAGCCTCACGCGCGCGGAAAATCGCGTCGGGATCGACCACCGCCATCTGATCGCCGATAAAGCTTTCGGACGGAAGCAGCACCGCTTCGGCAGTAAAGGCATTGTCGAGCCGGTCGTCGGTCAGCGTGTTGCGCACCGCTTCGACCACGGCGCGATGGTCGCCCTTGCCCGTCCGCACCGCCGCGACCAGCGTGTCGAGCATCAGCTGCTGCATCGCTTCATAGCGAGCGAACGGATCGTCGTCATGCGCCGACAGGAAAGCAAGGTCCGCCGTGCCGCGCCCGCTTTCGACGATCACCGGCGCGGAAAAGCCGCGATTGATCGACAATATCGGACGCTCGGCCATATCCTCGAAGACGATTTCCTCGCTGGGGTCCGAAAGCAGGACGAGCTGCTCCTGCGTCAGCGGCTTGCCGCTCCGTTCGCCGAACAGCTTGATGCGGAGCGGCAGCACCATCGGCTCCTTGATCGGCTGGCCGGGCGTCGGCGGCACGCTTTGCACAAGGCGCAGCGTCGCACGACCGCCGCCCGGCACATGTTCCAGCTCCGCCTTGACGCGCGGCGTCCCCGCCTGACTGTACCAGCGGCGGAATTGCGACAGATCGACGCCGCCGGCCTCCTCCATGCACAGCACGAAATCCTCGCAGGTCGCAGCGGTGCCGTCGAAGCGGCTGAAATAGAGGTCGGTCGCCTGACGGAATTTCTGCGGCCCCAGAATCGTGGCCATCATCCGAATGAGCTCGGCGCCCTTGTTATAGATGGTCGAGGTATAGAAATTCGAGATTTCCATATATTCGTCGGGGCGCACCGGATGCGCGAGCGGCCCAGCATCTTCCTGAAACTGGCTGGCGCGCAGGCCGCGCACATCCTCGATCCGCTTGACCGCAGGTGAACCCTGATCGGCCGAAAAGCTCTGATCGCGAAAGACCGTGAAGCCTTCCTTGAGGCTCAGCTGAAACCAGTCGCGACAGGTGACGCGATTGCCCGACCAGTTGTGGAAATATTCGTGCGCGACGACGGCGGCGATCGCGTCATAGTCCCAGTCGGTGGCGGTGTCGGGATCGGCAAGGATGTAGCGGCTGTTGAAGATGTTCAGCCCCTTATTCTCCATCGCGCCGAAGTTGAAATCGCCGACCGCGACGATGTTGAACACGTCGAGATCATATTCGCGGCCATAGACTTTCTCGTCCCACGCCATCGACAGCTTGAGCGCGTGGAGCGCGTGATCGGTCTTCGACAGGTCGGGCTCGCGCACCCAGATGCCGAGCTGCACGTCGCGCCCCGACATGGTGGTGAAGGTGCCGCGATTGGCGACCAGATCGCCGGCGACCAGTGCGAAGAGATAGGACGGCTTGAAAAACGGATCGTGCCATTCGGCCCAGTGCCGCCCGCCATCCAGATCGCCCTGCCCCACCGGATCGCCATTCGACAGCAGCACGGGAAAACGCGCCTTGTCGGCAGTCATCCGCACCTTGTATTTCGACAGCACGTCGGGGCGATCGGGGAAGAACGTGATGCGGCGGAACCCCTCCGCCTCGCACTGGGTGCAGAGCATTCCGCCCGATGCATAGAGCCCCTGCAGCGTCGTATTGCGTTCGGGCGCGATGACGACTTCGGTCTCGACGACATGCGACGTTCCCGAAAGCGGCACGACAAGGTCGCCCCCGTCCATGTGCCAGCCCTGCGCCTCTGCGCCGTCGACCCGCACCGCAAGCGGCGTCAGACCGTCGCCATCGAGCCGCAGCGGCGCATCATGATCGCCATTGCGTTCGACGCTCAGCGTGGCGCGCACGCGCGTTTCAGCCGGATCGAGATCGAAATCGAGAGCGATTTCGGGAACTTGCCATTCGGGCGCGCGATACGCGTCGCGCCGGATCACCTTGGGCGTCTGGGCCGCAGTCTGAGCATCAACCATATCGGGCGAATATAGAGCGCGCGGCGCGCTATCCAACGAATTCTGTCCGCATTCGTCACGTCGCAGGCCTTGCGCTGTTTTACCGGAATGCTACGCCTGTCGCATCCAGAAGGCTTTACCGAGGAACTTCATGCTTCGATTCCCTCTGGCGCTCGCGCTCGCTGCGCTGGCGCTTCCCGCCCATGCGCAGGTCGTCACCGATCAGACCGGCACCCCGGCCAAGAACGAAATCATCACTGCGCCACTGCCACAGGATCAGGCGGCGATGAAAGCGCATGTGATGTTCCTGGCGACCGATGCGATGCAGGGTCGCGAAGCGGGCAGCCACGAATATGATATCGCCGCGCAGTATGTCGCTGCGCAATTCTATGCTGCGGGGCTGCGCCCGGCGGGCGACGATGGCGGCTATCTCCAGCGCGTACCGCTGACGACGTTCAAGCTTGCCGATCATGGCAGTTTCACGCTGACCGGGCCGGACGGCACCGCAACGCCGCTCGTTTTCGGCGAGGATTATGTGCCAAGCGCCAATGCCGCGCTGGCCACCACCGACCTGTCGGCGCCGCTGGTCTTTGTCGGTTTCGGCATCGATGCGCCGGGCGAAGGGCATGACGATTATGCCGGGGTCGATGTCACCGGAAAAATCGTCGTCTTCATGAACGGCGTGCCAGAAGATCTGCACAGCGAAATCCGCGCGACTTTGGGCCGGGCGAGCAGCAAGGCCGAAATGGCCGCGCGTCGCGGCGCGATCGGCGCGATCGTGATCGACAATCCGACCGGCGGACGCAGCTTTCCCTTTTCGGCGCTTGCCGCCAACTGGCAACGCGGCGCCACGACCTGGGTCGATCGCGAAGGCAATGGCCATTCGCCGTCTGCAGCCGCGCCGATGCTCGCGACGATCAGCCGCGACAGCGCAGCCAGGCTTTTCGCCGGCGCCCCGACGAGCTGGGAAGAGATCGCTGCCAAGGCCGGCGATACATCGACCAAGTTCAAGGCATTTCCGCTCGCCACGTCGCTCCATGCGGTCGTCAACACCGAGCGCGAGGATTTCGTCAGCTATAATGTCGGCGGCCTGATCCCGGGCAGCGATCCCGATCTTGCCGATGAAGTCGTCGTGCTGACCGCGCATCTCGACCATGTCGGCGTCGGCCGCCCCGATGCTTCGGGCGACACCATCTATAACGGCGCCGAAGACAATGCGGTCGGCATCGCTTCGCTGATCGAGGAAGCCAAGCGCTTTCAGGCGTCGGGCGAGCCGCCGCGCCGATCGGTGCTGTTCCTTGCCGTCACGGCAGAGGAAAAGGGGCTGGTCGGTTCGGACTATTTCGCGAATAATCCGACACTTCCCGATCATCGGCTGGTCGCCGACGTCAATCTCGACATGCCGATCCTGACTTATGATTTTCAGGACATCATCGCATTCGGCGCCGACCGATCGACGCTCGGCCCGATCGTGCGCAAGGCTGCCGAAGACGCCGGGGTCGGCTATTCGCCCGATCCGATGCCCGAACAGAGCCTGTTCGTGCGTTCGGACCATTATCGCTTCGTCCAGCAAGGCATTCCGTCGGTCTTCGTCTGGCCCGGCTATGCCGGCGACGGCGAAAAAGGCACCAACGCATTCTTCGCCGACCATTATCACAAGCCGTCGGACGAAGTGGGCCAGTCGCCTGCGATCGACTGGGCTGCGGGCGTCCGCTTCATCAACGTGAATTATCAGATCGCGCGCGAAATCGCCGATGCCGACCAGACTCCGGTCTGGAACAAGGGCGATTATTTCGGCACGCTGTATGAAGGGCCGATGGCCGATTGAGCTTCGGGGCGCGGACGCCACACTGCCGCGCCNTTTTCTTTCACGACCGGGAGGGGAATCCCATGTTACGTTCCTTGATTACCGCGACGCTGCTGGTGGCGCCGCTTGCAGCGACNGCGCAGACCGCGCCTGCGCTGNCNCCNGANCAGCAGATATTGCACGATCACGTCGCNTATCTGGCGTCGGATGAACTGCGCGGTCGCGAAGCGGGCACGCCCGATTTCGACAAGGCCGCCGATTATGTCGTGCAACAGATGACGGCGATCGGGCTTCAGCCCGGCGGCGTCGACGGCACCTGGTTCCAGCCGGTCCCGCTCGTCACGTACAAGCCGGGCGATGTCAGCATCAGCTTTTCGCGGGGCGGAACACCGACCGAACTGNCGGCGGGCACCGAAGTGCTCGGCATTCCATCGGCCACGCAGGAAGATCGCTCGGTATCGGCGAAAGTCGTGTTCGTCGGCTTCGGCATCGACGATCCCGAAGCGGGAATCGACGATTATGAAGGNCTNGACGTTGACGGCAAGATNGTCGCGATGCTGTTCGGCGTGCCCAANAANGCACCGGAAGAAGTGGCCGATCGCTGGGGCGGGCTTGCCGACAAGGTGAAAGGCGCGATGGATCACGGCGCCGCCGGCGTTGTGCTGATCGAATCGGCGCAGCTGCGCGCGCGCATTCCCTTCGTCACGGTNGCGCAATATCTGAGCGGCGGTCGCANCACGCTCGATCTGGGCGACGAAAGCGACATGGTCGAACCGATCGCGATGCTGA
This sequence comes from Sphingomonas sp., assembly GCA_002707985.1. Classification (GTDB taxonomy): domain Bacteria; phylum Pseudomonadota; class Alphaproteobacteria; order Sphingomonadales; family Sphingomonadaceae; genus Sphingomonas. The sequence goes on from PAOI01000039.1 coordinate 31,931, forward strand.
GCCAGGAGGCCGCAGNCAAGGTCTTCGCCGGATCGGGTATCGACTTTGCCGATGTGCTGGCCGCAGAAAACGATGCCAAGCCGATTCCGCACGGCGCGCTGGGCACGACGATGACTGCCCATGTCACCACCGACATGAAGCGCTTCACCAGCAAGAATGTGATCGGCAAACTGCCCGGNAGCGATCCCGAACTCGCCAACCAGTATCTGGTGGTTTCCGCGCATCTGGACCATGTCGGCGTGGGTCGCCCCGATGCGACGGGCGACACCATCTATAACGGCGCGATGGACAATGCGATCGGCGTGTCCACTGTGTTGTCGATGGCCAAGCGGTTCAAGGACGCCGGCACCGCGCCGCGCCGTTCGATCCTGTTCGTCGCGCTGACGGCGGAAGAAAAGGGCCTGCTCGGGTCGCGCTACATGGCCGGTCACTGGCCGGTGGGCGATGGCGAAATGCTGGTCGGCGACCTCAATTTCGACATGCCGATCCTCACCTTCCCGCTGACCCATATCGTTGCGCTGGGCGAAGAGCACAGCTCGCTCGGGCCGGCGGTCCATGTCGCTGCCGACGAAGTCGGGCTGGGCGTCATCCCCGATCCGTTCCCCGAAGAGAATTTCTTCGTCCGTTCGGATCACTACAGCTTCGTGACGGCAGGCATTCCGGCGATCTCGATCGATTCGGGCCCCGCGCCGGACGGCACGGGCACCGACGCGATCCAGCATTTCCTGAAGAACGACTATCACAAGCCGTCGGACGAGATCGGCCTGATCAACTGGGAATCGGCGGGCAAGTTCGCGCTGCTTTCCTATACCTTCGTCCGCAACGTCGCGAATGCCGATGAGCGTCCCGCCTGGAATCCGGGCGACGAATATGGCGTCCGCTACAANGGCTATGGCGCCGACCGCGAACCGGAAACGGAAGCGGCGGANTAAGATCGTTTCGCGATGCGCCTGCTGATTTTCGGGCTGGGCTATAGCGCCGCGCATATTGCGGCACGGCTCCGCCCGCATGGCTGGCGCATCGCGGGCACGACTCGCGACGGTCGCGACGGCAGCATNGCCTTTGCCGATCGCGACCGCGTCGCCTTTGAGCTCGAACAGGCGACGCATATCCTTTCCTCGGTCCCGCCTGCTGACGACGCCGATCCGGTGCTTGCCGNNTATGGCNGNGCNATCGCCGCATCGGGCGCATGGATCGGCTATCTTTCCTCGACCGGCGTCTATGGCGATACGGGCGGTGCATGGGTCGATGAAAGCGCGCCAACCGGCACAGGCCGCCGCGCCGCCAGAGCGCAGGCCGATGCCGAATGGCTGGCGCTCCCCGACACCCATGTCTTTCGCCTGCCGGGGATTTACGGCCCCGGACGTTCCGTACTCGATCGGATTGCGAGCGGNAGCGCGACGCGAGTNGANGCNGGCGATCAGGTNTTCAGCCGCATCCATGTTACCGATCTGACCGAGGGCGTCGTCCGCGCGCTCNATGGTCCGCCCGGCGCNTATAACCTNTCCGACGATCTGCCNGCGCCGCAGGCCGACGTCATCGCCTATGGCTGCCGTCTGCTGGGCAAGCCGGTGCCGAATATGGTTCCGCTGGCCGACGCATCCATCTCGCCTGCGGCCCGCGCCTTTTATTCGGAGAATCGCCGCGTCGCCAATGGCAAGGCAAAGCGGCTGCTGGGCTGGCGCCCGCGCTTTTCCGATTACCGGTTGGGCCTGCGCGCCCTGAGCGCGAGCACCAGCCCGACGATCACCAGCGCCGCGCCCGATGCGGCCAGCAGCGACCAGCGATAGCCCTCGAACAAAGTCGACAGCAGCATCGCGATCACCGGAATAAGCACGCTCGAATAGGCGGCCTTGGCCGGACCGATCACTTGAATCAGCCGGAAATAGAGCGAGAAGGCGATCGCCGAAGCAGCGATGCCGAGATAGGCGATGCCGAGGAAATAGCCGAGCCGCCATTCGACGGTGGGCGGGCCGGCAACGGCGTAGGCAAACCCTGCATCGACCGCCGCGCCCATCAGCATTGCCCAGGCGAGAAGCGTCGGCAGCGGATAGGCTTTGGCGGTCTTCGTCGCCTGCAGCACATTGGCGATCGAGGCCGACAGGATGCCGAGAAGCGTCAGCCCGACGCCGATCAGCACTTCGCCGCTTGCCGCCGGATCGCGCCGCGCCTCATGCAGGAACAGCATCGCCACGCCGACCATCGCGACGCATGATCCGAGCAGCAATTGCCGCCCCAGCTTCTGGCCAAGGAAGATGCGCGCGAACAGGGCGTTGGGCACCAGCAACAGCGCGAACACAACTGCGACCAGCCCCGATGTCACATGCCCTTCGGCGCGATAGACGAAGTTGAAATTGAGCGCGAACTGCGGAATCCCGAACAGCGCCGCAAAAAGGATGCCGCGCGCATCGAGCCTGAGCGAATTGCCCCGCAACGCCGCGACCACCAGCATCGTCACCCCTGCGAGCGCAAAGCGATAGGCGACCGACCAGCTGGGCGGCACCACGGCGATCTGATCGACGATGACGAGCCAGGTCGACCCCCAGATGAAGGTGACGATGAAGAACGGAATCAGGATCGCCAGCCGCGCCGATTGCGGAGGCGGCGCGTCGCTCATGGCAGTGCCGCGATCGCGTCGGCGAGCGGGCGGACATCGGCCTCGCCATGGTTCCAGCTCGTCACCAGCCGCGCTTCGCCCTCGCCCCAGTCGTAGAAATCGAAGCCAAGCTTGCGCAGCTGCTCCGCCTCTTCCTTCGACAGTCGGATGAATATCTCATTCGCTTCGACGGGATAGACGAGGCGGTCGCCGGCTGCCTGCGCAATCACCTGCGCGGCGGCATTGGCCGCGGCGCCATTGGCGATCCACAGATCGTCTTCGAGCATCGCATGCAGCTGTGCGGCGAGATAGCGCCCCTTGGACAGCAACAGCCCCGCACGTTTGCGGCGATAGAGCGTCGCGGTCGCCAGATCGCTGCCGAAACAGATCAGCGCTTCGGCCGACATGCCCCCGTTCTTGACGAAACCGAAGCTCAGCATGTCGACCCCGGCGCGCCAGGTCAGTTCCGATGGTGCGCAGCCCAGATGCGCGACGGCATTGGCAAAACGCGCGCCGTCCATATGCAGCCGCAGTTCGTGCTTGCGCGCCAGCATGCCGATCGCTTCGACTTCGTCGGGGGTATAGACGCAGCCATATTCGGTGGCGTTGGTGATCGAAATCGCATGCGGCTGCACCTGATGCACATCGTCGCGGATCGTGCCGAGCAGAGCCGCAATCGCATCGGGCGTCAGCTTCGCCTGCGGCCCGTCGACCAGCATCATCTTGGCGCCGTGCGTATAGAATTCGGGCGCGCCGCATTCGTCATTCTGGATATGCGCGTCGCGGTGGCAGATCACCCCGCCATAGGGCGGGCAGAGCGCCGCGAGCGCCAGCGCATTCGCCGCCGTGCCAGTGGGCACCCACAGCGCATGGACTCGCGTTTCGAATATTTCGGAAAAGCGCGCGTCGAGCGACTGGCTCCATTCATCGCCATCATAAGCGGTGTCGAGCACATTGGCGCTCGAAATCGCTTCGATAACCTGGGGGCAGACCGGGGCGGCATTGTCGGAAAAGAAACGCATGACTGGCGCCTTGGCGTGCCGTGCGACGTGCGTCAATCGCGACCGCCCGGCACTGCGACCAGCGGTTCGGCTATTGCCCCCGTTCGGGCCCGCGCTGCTGCACTTCGGGGCGATCGCGTGCCCGATCGCGCGCATCGTCTTCGCCGTCCGGCGGCGTGGGCGGCAGCGGGATCAGTTCATCGTTCGGCCCGATCCGCAAATTGAAGCCGCGACCGGAAATCTCGCCCTCCAGCCCGATTTCCGGAACATCGAACGTGATGCCGTTTTCCAGAAACTCGCTATCGTCGGACACGGCTTCTTCGACCGCCGGGTCGGGCTCGACCGGGCGCGGCGCCACGCGCAGCGCCGACACCATGAAATCGTGCCAGATCCCGGCGGGCAGCGAACTGCGCAGGCGCGTGCTGGGGCTGTTGTCGTCATTGCCCACCCATACGCCGACGACCAGATCGCCGGCATAGCCGACAAACCAGACGTCGCGATTGTCCTGAGTCGTGCCGGTCTTGCCGAATGCATCGATCGAGAGCGCTGCGCGGCGACCGGTGCCTTCGCTGACCACCGAAGCGAGCAGCGTGCGCATCCCTTCCACTTCGCGCCGACCGAGCGACCGGGTGCGGTCCTGCGCCAGCCAGACGTCATTATCCTCTTCCTCGGGAAGGCCGCGCGGGCGCACCGGTGTCTCGCCGGACGCGATCGCTGCATAAGCGGCAGTGAGTTCGAGCAGCGAGACATTGGCGGTGCCCAGCGCGATCGAGGCTTCGTTGGGAATATCGGTCGAAATGCCCAGATCGCGTGCCGCGCGGATCACTGCGCGCGGCCCCACTTTTTGCGTCAGCCGCGCCGCCGCGACATTGCTCGACCGCGCAAATGCCTGACGCAGGCTGATATCGCCCAGATAGCGCCCGTCGCTGTTGGACGGCGACCAGTCGCCGATCGTCACCGGTTCGTCGGCGACTGTCGAATCGGGCGTCATCCCGGATCGCAGCGCGGCAAGATAGACGAACAGCTTGAACGTCGATCCGGGCTGGCGCCGCGCCTGCGTCACGCGGTTGAACTGGCTCTCGGAATATTTGCGCCCGCCGACCATCGCGACCACGCGCCCGTCCGGCCGCATCGCCACCAGCGCGACCTGCGCACCGCCCAACGACGCGCGCCGCACGGCTGCTTCCGCCTCACGCTGCATCCGCATGTCCAGCGTGGTGCGCACGGTCTGTTCGGTCGCGATCTCGCCTGCGCGGTCGCGCGCCTGCGGCAACACCCAGTCGGCGAAATAGGTGCCGATCGGCAATTCGCGGACATGATCGGTCTTGAGCACTGCGGGCTTCACCGCCTCGCCCTCTTCCTCGGTCAGGAAGCCGGCATCGACCATCGATGCGATCACCAGCTTCTGCCGCTCGCGCGCACCCGTCAGATTGCCGGTCGGCGCCAGCCGCGACGGCGCCTGAACCAGCCCGGCCAGCATCGTTGCCTGCGACAGCGTCAGCTTGTCGGGCGTGGTGCTGAAATAATGGCGCGCGGCGGCGGACAGGCCATAGGCATTGTCGCCGAAATAGACATAGGAGAGGTAGCGCGAGAGGATTTCATCCTTGGTCAACCAGCTTTCCAGCCAGAAGGCGATCAGCGCCTCCTGAAACTTGCGGCCCATGTTGCGGCTCGAATCGAGGAATGCGTTCTTCGCCAGCTGCTGGGTGATCGTGCTGCCGCCCTGCGTATCGCCTTCGGTGGTGGCATTATGCACCGCCGCGCGCAGCACGCCGCGCGGATCGACGCCCCAGTGCGAATAGAAACGCCGGTCCTCGATCGCGACGAATGCCTCGCGGACATAGTCGGGCAGCTGCGTCGCATCGACCGGATCGCCTATATTGGCGCCGCGCCGCGCGATCGGCGTACCGTCAGACGCGAGCAACGTGATCGAAGGGGGCGCGGGCGGCCGCAGCGATTTGGAAAGCGGCGCCGTAATGGTGAGCCACGCGATCGCGAGGATCACCAGCAACAGCAGCGCCGCAGCGCCGCGCACAGCCCAGCGCCAGGGGCTGGGGCGATAGGCGACCGGCAAATTGGTGGTGTAGCTGCCCGGCGCTAAATACGCGTCGTCGTCATCGTCGTCCGGATCGATCGGCGGCGGGACGGGTGCGGAGGGCGTCGGCGTGCGCAGCGGCACGCGCGCGGCGCTCAGGCTGCGCGGCGGCGGCATTCCCCCGCGCAGCTCGAGCGGCTCGTCGCCCTCGACCCGCCGGGGCCGGTTCCAGTCGAAAGGATCCTGATCGCTCACGCGCGCGCTTCAGCCATGCCTGCAGTCGGGTGGAATGGGGCGATGGTGACTGGCTTCATCCGATTCTTCCCGAGTACCGAAGCAGCCGATGGTAAATCACCTTGTGTGTTAATTCAATAACACAGCACTGCTCACTGCACCGGCGCGAAATCGAGGTGCTGATAATCATAGCTGAAATCGGCCAGCGGCGAGAGCGGCTTCATCGTCACCCCGGTCACCTTGCCATCCGCGACCGTGAAGGTGACGACCGCGTCCTCGCCCGCATCCTTCGCGAAATTGGTGCGGAACGCATCCGGCCCCCAGGGGGTCAGCGGACTTTTGAACACCGGTGTCGGGGTGAAATCGATGAACAGGCCGCCGTCCTTCTCGCTGACCACGATATCGCCATACCAGGGATCGCGATAGCGGCCGGCATAGGCGGAAAGCGGCAGGCTGGGGCCGCCTTCGGGAGCGGTGTCGATTCCGCCCGAAATCGCCGCGAGCGATTGCTGCTGATAGGATGCGACACGCGTATCGAGCCAGTTCACCCAGTCGAATGCAGGCGCGCCGATCAGATGGTCGAGCAGGGCGTTGCGGATGCCCGCCGAAACCCCGTCCTCGGTATTGCTGAACACCGCGACGCCGATGCCGCGTCCGGGGAGCATCGCGGTCTGCGTCACTTGCCCGGAAAGCCCGCCCGAATGCTGAATCAGCCGCTCGCCGCGATAATCCTGACAGAACCAGCCGAGCGCATAGGTGGTCGTCACCGGGCGCGCAGGATATTCGGGAGTCGGCCCGTTCGACGCGCCGATGATCGTCTGCGGCGTCCACATCTCCATCGCCTGCTCGCGGCTCCACAGCCGCTCGCCATCGGGCAGCACGCCGAACGCCATCTGCGCCGACAGCCAATGGGCGATGTCCGAAACGCTCGCCTGAATGCCGCCCGCCGCGTTCATCATCACGCTTTCGTCGGGCTGGACGACTTCCATCGCGCCCATGCCGCGCACCGGCGGACCGAGCCGCGCATGGCGCCCGGCAACATTGGGGGTGTCGAGCATATCGCGCGAGGGCACCGCGTCGGCCATGCCGAGCGGACGCAGCAACCGGGTGCTGACGAAATCCTCCCAGCGCTCTCCCGAAACGCGCGCGATCAACAGCCCCGCGACGATGTAGAGGATATTGTCATAATCATAGCCGGCACGGAAACCGCGCGCGGGCTTGAGGTATGGCAATGCGGTCAGCGCATCTTCCGGCACATGGCTCGACGCAGGAAAGAACATCAGATCGCCCGCGCCGAGCGGCAGGCCGCTGCGATGGACCAGCAGGTCGCGCACCGTCATCATCGCAGTGACCGCGGGATCGTACATCCGGAATTCGGGGATGTGCTTCGTTACCGGGTCTTCCCAGTCGAGCTTGCCCGCATCGACCAGCATCGCCAGCGCGGCGGCAGTGAACGCCTTGCTGTTCGACGCGATGCCGAAGCGGGTGTGCACATCGACCGGCGCCGCCTGCCCCATGGTGCGCACGCCATAGCCTTTCAGGAACGGCTCCACGCCGGGGCGCACCACGGCGACGCCGATGCCGGGCGTTTCGAATTTTTCCATGAACGCAGCGACGACGGCATCCGCCTTTGCCGCAAGCCCGTCGTCGAGCAGCGCATGCCGCGCCCATGCCGGAGTCGCCAGCGTGGCAAGACCGCCCGACGAAAGCGCCAGCGCCTGCCGCCGCGTTACCGAAAATCCGCTCACCGCCCGACTCCCCGAAATTTTGCAGCGAACCTAGCAGGCGGGAAGCCGCTGGCAATCGCGCTCAGGCCTCCAGCTCGACGTCCCAATAGAGCCAGTCGCGCCAGCTATCGTGGAGATAATGCGGCGGGAAACGGCGGCCATGTTCCTGAAGCTGCCAGTTGGTCGGACGGATCGGCGCGATGTGCAGCGCCATGTTCGCCTGTCTGGGGGTGCGGCCGCCCTTGCGCAGGTTGCACGGCGCGCATGCCGTCGCGACATTTTCCCAGGTGGTGCGACCGCCCTGAGCCCGGGGAATTACATGATCGAAGGTAAGGTCGCGCTGCGAGCCGCAATATTGGCAGCTGAACTTGTCGCGAAGGAAGAGATTGAAACGGGTGAAGGCGGGAAATTGGGAAGGTTTCACATATTGTTTGAGCGCGATGACCGAAGGCAGCTTCAGCCTCGCGCTGGGACTTCGCACTTCCCGCTCATAATAATCGACGATATCGACGCGTTCGAGAAACACCGCCTTGATCGCGGTCTGCCATGGCCACACACTGAGCGGATAATAGCTGAGCGGCGTATAATCGGCGTTGAGAACAAGAGCCGGGCATCCGTCCGGGTGCCGGATCAGATCGGGATGATACATGCGTTCCCCTCGCCCTGTTTCACTCGCAACGCCTTTCGACAATCGAGATGACGCCATGATGACAGCACAGGGCGCGACTCGCGGTCAAGAGCCGCGTTGATGTCGGTAACCACGCGCTTCGCCCCCAGCCCCACCGGACGCCTGCATCTTGGCCATGCCTGGTCGGCGGTGCAGGCGCACGATTTTGCGCACGACCGTGGCGGACGCTTCCTGTTGCGCATCGAGGATATCGACGGCACGCGCAGCCGCCCCGAACATGTCGAAACGATCCTGGCCGACCTGCGCTGGCTGGGGCTCGCCTGGGACGGCGACGTGGTTTTCCAGTCGCAGCGCCTGTCGCTCTATGAGGCCGCGCTTGAGCGGTTGCGCGCGATGGGGCTGCTCTACCCCTGTTTCTGCACCCGCGCCGATATCGCCGCGAGCACCAGCGCGCCGCACGGATCGAGCGGCATGCTCTATCCCGGCACCTGTCGGGGACTGGACGCGCCCGATCTGTCGCAACCGCATTGCTGGCGGATCGATATGGCGAAGGCAGTGGATATCCTCCCCGACGAATTATGGTGGCACGACGATATCGCGGGCGATGTCATTGCCGATCCGCTGGCGCATGGCGATGTCGTGCTCGCGCGCAAGGACGCGCCGGCAAGCTATCACCTTGCGGTCACCATCGACGATGCCGATCAGGGCGTCAGCCACGTCATTCGCGGCCGGGACCTGTTCGAAGCAACGCATGTCCATCGCCTGCTTCAGGCGCTGCTCAATCTGCCCACGCCGATCTATCGTCACCATCCCTTGCTGACCGATGAAAAGGGCGAGCGGCTGGCAAAGCGGCATGGAGCGCCGACGCTTGCCGAACTGCGCGAATCGGGCGCGGACGGGCTGGCGGTTGCGGCTTCGCTGCGCGCAGGAACGCTGCCGGTTGGCATCCGCGTCGCAAAGCACTAAATTGGTGGCATGAACCTGTTTCTCGCCCTGCTGCTGATCGCGGCGATGATCGCCACTGTGGTCGCGCTTGTGCGCGGCATCATCATCTTCCTCAAGACGACCGAGGCGGATCTGAACGGCACGGGGCCGAGCACGCCGGGGCTGCGCGCGAACAAGATGATGCAGGCGCGCATCCTGTTTCAGGGCATCGCGCTGGTAATCATCGCGCTCATTCTGATGCTCGCCAGCGGCGGGAGCTGATCCGCTGGTCCGGCTCAACCGGATTTACACCCGCACCGGGGATAACGGCACGACGGGGCTTGTCGATGGATCGCGCGTGTCGAAGGCGGCCCCGCGCATGATCGCGATCGGCGATGTCGATGAAGCCAATTGCGCGATCGGGATCGCTGTCACGCTGATCCACGATCGGCCGAGCACGGCGACGCTGCGCCGTATCCAGAACGAGATGTTCGATCTGGGTGCCGATCTGGCGACGCCGGGCGACGATTTTGCGCCGTCCGACATGGCGTTGCGGATCACCGCCGATCAGATCGAGCGACTGGAGCAGGAAATCGATTCGATGAATGCGGTGATCGAACCGCTGACGAGTTTCATCCTGCCCGGCGGCAGTCCCGCTGCGGCGGCACTGCATCAGGCACGGGCCGTGGTGCGCCGCGCCGAACGATCGGCAGTGACCGCGGCGAACGAGGTTTCGCTCAACCCGTTGGCGCTGCAATATTTAAATCGCCTGTCGGATCATCTTTTTGTGCTCGCGCGCGTTACCAACGCATCGGCCGATGGCGACATATTGTGGCGCCCCGGCGTGACACGGGCAAAATCGGAGCAGGCCGGCCCGTAACCAGACGACACCGGGGGACGGATAGCCCTCGCCACCGCGAAAGGAGAGGCGCGATGCGAGCAAGCACGGCAAGAAGAACGGCCCCGCAGACGCTGGAAGAACGCTACCGGCAGGTCCGCGCACTGACCAATGCGCTGGCCGAACCGCTGAGCGACGCCGATGCAACGCTCCAGTCCATGCCCGACGCCTCCCCCGCCAAATGGCATCTGGCGCACGTCACCTGGTTCTTCGAAACCTTCGTCCTGCGCGATCATGTGCCCGGCTATCGCCTGCACGACGATCGCTTTCCGTTTCTGTTCAACAGCTATTACGAGGCCGAGGGCCAGCGCCATGCCCGCCCCCGGCGCGGCATGCTGACCCGCCCGAGTCTGGACGAAGTGCTTGCCTATCGCGCGGCAGTGGACGCTGCGCTGATCGCTGCCCTGCCCGATCTTCCCCCGGAAGCGCAGGCGCTGGTGACGCTTGGCTGCCATCATGAGCAGCAGCATCAGGAATTGCTGCTGACCGATATCCTCCACGGGCTTTCGTGCAACCCGCTCCAGCCCGCGCTCTGGCCCGGCGAGCGCAAGGTGCCGGTGCGCATGCCCGGACCGATCGGCTGGATCGAAGGGGCGAACGGCCTGGTCGAGATCGGACATGACGGCGATGGGTTCGCCTTTGATTGCGAAGGGCCGCGCCATCGCGAATTGCTCCATCCGCATGCCATCGCCGATCGGACGGTCACCAACGGCGAATGGGCCGCCTTCATCGCAGATGGCGGCTATGCCGACCCGCGCCACTGGCTGTCGGACGGCTGGGCATGGGTGCAGGGCGAAGGCATCGAAGCGCCGCTTTACTGGGAGCGCGATGGCGAGGCCTGGACGCGCTTCGGGCTCGACGGACGGCGCGCGATCGATCCGGCGGCACCGGTGACGCATGTCAGCTTCTACGAAGCCGATGCCTATGCCAGCTGGGCGGGCGGGCGCCTGCCCACCGAAGCCGAATGGGAATCCGCCGCCGCCGGCCATGCCAGCGATAGCGGCAACCAGCTCGATAGCGCAGGCCCGGTCGAACCGCGCCCTGCCGCCAGCGGCCCGGCCTTTTTCGGCGATGTCTGGGAATGGACGGGCAGCGCATACCGCCCATATCCCGGCTTCCGCCCTGCCGAAGGCGCTGTCGGCGAATATAACGGCAAGTTCATGAGCGGGCAGTTCGTGCTGAAAGGCGGCAGCTGCGCCACGCCGCGCGGCCATGCCCGCCCCAGCTATCGCAATTTCTTCTATCCCCATCAGCGCTGGCAATTCACCGGCGTGCGCCTGGCCAAGGATCTCTGACATGCTGAAACCCGAAATCGAAGACGGCGAGACCCGGATCGTCGACCCCGCATTCCGTGCGGACGTGCTGGCGGGCCTGTCGCTCGATCCCAAGGCGATTCAGGCACGCTGGCTCTATGATCATCGCGGGTCGGAACTGTTCGAGGATATTACCGATGTTCCCGAATATTATCCGACGCGCACCGAAACCGCGCTGCTCCGCGAAACCTGTCCCAAAGTGGCGGAAATCGCAGGCAAGGGCCGCGCGGTGGTGGAGTTCGGATCGGGCAGTTCGGCCAAGACGCCGATCCTGCTCGAAGCGAGCGATCCCTCCGCTTATGTCCCGATCGACATTTCGGGCGACTTCCTGCGCGCTTCGGCGGACGCGCTGCGCGACACCTTTCCGGCGCTTCCGATCCATCCGGTCGAAGGCGATTTTCTGAAACCGATCGCGCTGCCCGAAAGCGTGCGCAACATGCCCAAGCTCGGCTTCTTTCCCGGATCGACGATCGGCAACATGACCGCTGCCGCCGGAGTCGACCTGCTCCGCGCGATGCGGCAATCGCTGGGCGAAGGATCGCTGCTGCTGATCGGCATGGACCGGGTGAAGGACGAAAGCATCCTGATCCCCGCCTATGACGATGCCGGCGGCGTGACCGCCGAGTTCAACCTCAACCTCCTCCGCCGGATCAATCGCGAGCTGGACGGCGACATTCCGGTCGATACGTTCCGTCACAAGGCCGTGTGGAACGACAATCTAGCGCGCGTGGAAATGCATCTCGAGGCGCTGGACGACGTGGGCTTCACGGTTTGCGGCCAGAGTTTCGTGATGAAGGCGGGCGAGACGATCCACACGGAGAACAGCCACAAATACGGCCCCCGCGACGCGCGGCTGCTGCTGCGCTCGGGCAACTGGACGCCTGTTGCCGAATGGACCGATCCCAAAGACTGGTTCGCGCTGATTCTGGCCGAGGCGAAGCCGGTGCGCCCGGCCCCCTGAAGCATCGCTGCCCCATAGGCACTGCGGTTGTGCTTGCCCCTGCCGCCCTGCAACCGATAGAGCGCGGCCAGTGATTCAGGAGGCAAGAATGAAGACCATCGGTGTGATCGGCGCAGGACAGATGGGCGCGGGGATTGCGCAGGTTTCGGCGCAGGCGGGCTATGCCGTGCTGCTTTCGGACCTCGACCTTGAACATGCCGAAAAGGGCAAGGCCGGAATCGCCAAGCAGCTTGCCCGCGCAGTGGAGAAGGAAAAGATCACTGCGGCGGATCGCGACGCTGCGCTCGCCAACCTCACCTGTGTCGGCGATGTTTCGGACATGGCTTCGTGCGATCTGGTGATCGAAGCGGCGACCGAGCGCGAGGCGATCAAGCGCAAGATATTCGAAAATGTCGGCAAGGTGCTGAGCGACACCGCGATCCTTGCCAGCAACACTTCGTCGATCCCGATCACGCGGCTGGCACAGGCGGCGCCCGATCCGGCGCGTTTCATGGGCGTGCATTTCTTCAATCCGGTGCCGGTGATGGGGCTGATCGAACTGATCCGCGGTCTGGCCACGTCCGACGCCACGGTGTCGGCAGTGGAAACGTTCGGCAAGTCGCTGGGCAAGGAGATCGTCCACGCCAATGATGCGCCGGGGTTTATCGTCAATCGCGTGCTGATGCCGATGCTCAACGAAGCGTGTTTCGCGCTGGGCGAAGGCGTGGCGACGATTCCCGATATCGATACCGCCGTGAAGCTGGGCCTCAACCACCCGATGGGCCCGCTGACGCTCGCCGATTTCATCGGGCTCGATACGTGCCTCGAAATCTGCAAGGTGCTGCATGAAGGCACTGGCGATCCCAAATATCGCCCGGCCCCGCTGCTGATCAAATATGTCGAAGCGGGCTGGTATGGCCGCAAGACCGGTCGCGGCTTCTACGATTATTCGGGCGCGGAGCCCGTGCCGACGCGCTGATCTGACCAACCATGCACAGGGAAAGGCGCGGAGCGGGCACCGATAAGCGGCCTACTCCGCGTCCGCTTCCTTGCTGACCAGCAGCTTGTCGATCTTGCGTTCGTCCATATCGACGATTTCGAAGCGCCAGCCCTGTTCGTGGAAATGCTCGCCTTCTTCGGGAAGGTGTTTGAGATGCGCGAGCGCAAGACCGGCGACGGTGGCATAGTCGCGGTCTTCGGGCAGTTCGATCTCTAGCTTGTCGGCAAGGCCGTCCGCCGACATCTGCCCCGACACCAGCAGCGATCCGTCCTCGCGCTCGACGATATCGGGATCGTCATCGGGATCGACGTCGGACAGAAATTCGCCGGCAATCGCCGCGAGCAGATTTGCCGGCGAGACAATGCCTTCGAAATGGCCGTACTCGTCATGGACCAGGCCCATCGGCACTTCGGCGGCGCGCAGCATGTCGAGCGCATCCATTGCATCGATCTGATCGGGCAATACCGGCGCGTCGCGCATCAGCTTGCGCAGGTTGAGCGGCTCGCCCCGGCTGAGCGCCGCGACCAGATCGCGCGCCTGAACAACGCCAATGACGCTGTCGACCGATCCTTCGGCCACGGGCAGGCGCGTATGCGGCGTATCGATCAGCGCCGCGCGAACGCCCGCATCGTCCAGATCGACATCGAGCCATTCGACGTCGGTTCGCGGGGTCATCACTTCGCGCACCGGACGATCGGCAAGCCGCACGACTCCCGAAATGAACGAGCGCTCATGCTCCTCGATCACGCCGGACCGCGTGGCTTCGGCAACCAGCAGGTGCAGTTCCTCCGCCGTCACGCGGTTTTCCGATTCGCGGTTCATCCGCAACAGGCGGAAGACAAGGCCGGTGGTCGAATCGAGCAGCCAGACGAGCGGCGCCGTGATTCGCGACAGCCACAGCATCGGGATCGCCATCAGCGTCGCGATCGGCTCGGGCGACCGCAACGCGAATTGCTTGGGCACCAGCTCGCCGATCACCAGCGAGGCATAGGTCGTCAATCCGATCACCAGCGCGAAGCCCAATGTCGCCGCCGTTGCCGAATCGATCCCCAACGTTGCGAGTCGCGCACCCACCGGGCCGCCCAGGCTGGCGCCGGAATAGGCGCCCGCGACGATGCCGATCAGGGTAATGCCGATCTGGACCGTCGAAAGAAACTTGCCAGGGTCCTCGGCCAGTCGGATCGCGGTGGTCGCGCTGGTCTTTCCCGCGCGCGCCAGGGCTTCCAGCCGCGCCTTGCGCGCGGACACGATCGCGAGTTCGGACATGGCGAACACGCCGTTCAAGCCGATCAGCGCAAAAATGATCGCTACGTCGAGCCAGGGAAAGGGAGGAAGCGGGTCCATTGGGAGTGCCTCTCCATAACCGCACTTTCACGCACTTCACAACTGGCTGGTCATCTTTCGTTCAAATCGGAGGCGGAACAAGTCATGCCGGTGGCGGGTTTTGCGCCTCGAGAATGATGATGGACGGCCCAATGGCCGACAGGAGGAATGGTAATGAAAATGGGTTCGAAGATTCTGGGCGCGGCTGCGCTGGGTGCGATGACGCTGACCGCGGCGTGCGTTACCGATCCGGTGACCGGCCAGCGGCGGCTTTCCAACACCGCGATCGGCGGTATCGGCGGCGCATTGGGCGGCTATCTGCTCGGCGACATCATCGGCGGCCGCAACAGCCGCACCGAAAGCCTGATCGGCGCGGGTATCGGCGGCATCGCCGGTGCGGCCGTCGGCAGCTATATGGACCGTCAGGAACGCGAATTGCGCGAGCGCACGCAGGGCACCGATGTCAGCGTCGTTCGCGAAGGCGACGACCTGATCCTGTCGATGCCGTCGAACGTCACCTTCTCGACCGACAGTTCGACCATCCAGCCCCAGTTCCGATCGACGCTCGATCAGGTGTCGAGCGTCCTCGCAAATTACGAGAACACCTTCGTCGACGTGTACGGCCACACCGATTCGGTGGGCAGCGAAGCCTATAATCAGGCGCTTTCGGAACGCCGCGCCAGCTCGGTCGCCGATTATCTGAGCACGCATGGCGTCAATTCGGCGCGAATCGCAACGCGCGGCTTCGGCGAAACCCAGCCTGTCGCATCGAACGAAACCGAGGAAGGCCGCGCCGCCAATCGCCGCGTCGAAATCAAGCTGGTTCCGATCCAGCAGTAATTCGCCGCACATCCTTTCGGATCATCGGGCCGGTCTCTCCACGGAGAGGCCGGCCTTTTTCATCGCCGGTCGCGGAAAAAATCGCGGAGCAGCGCAGCTGCCTCGCCTTCGCCGATCCCGCCATAGATTTCCGGGCGATGATGGCAGGTGGGCTGCGAGAAAAAGCGCGGTCCATGTTCGACTGCGCCGCCCTTGGCATCGGGCGCACCATAATAGAGCCGCGCGATTCGGGCATGGGCAATGGCCCCCGCGCACATCGCACAGGGTTCCAGCGTCACCCACAGATCGCAATCTTCCAGCCGATCGCGCCCCAGCGCCTGCGCGGCGTCGCGAATCACGCGCATCTCCGCATGCGCCGTAGGGTCGTTCAGCCCCCGGGGGGCATTGGCCGCGCTCGCGACGATTTGCCCGCCGCATGTCACCACCGCGCCGACAGGCACTTCGCCATCGGCGGCGGCGGCATGCGCTGCGGCAAGCGCCGCGCGCATCGGTTCGGGCAAGGGAAACATCGCCCGATGCCTTTAATATGAGAGTGGCCGCGCGTCACCTTGCCCCGCCGGCCGGCGGAGCAAGGCGCGAATCACTGCGCGGGAGTGGGCGTGGGCGAAGGATCGCCCGCCTGTTTGACTTCCACGGTCGGCAGCGAGATCGTGGTGTTGCGCATTTCGACCGTCGGCAGTTCGACGGTCTTGTTGGTGGTGCCGATACCGATGGTTCCGGTTTCGGCCTTGAACGACGGCATCTTGCCGCCTTCGACGTTGAAGCTGACGGAGGGCAGTGAAGCCCCTTCCTGCTGCTGGATTTTCAGCATGCCGAGCGCCATGAGGACGACGACAGCAATCGCAGCAATACCAATCAGGGCGAGAATCGCACGCATCGTCCTGTCTCCCTTTGTTTGAATCGGCAGCGTAATAACACTCTATCAACCATGATGGTTGCGCGGTAAACCGTGAATCGGTTGACGCCGCGTCCCATAGCGGGTATCGGCGCGCTCTTTCCGGGCCTGTGCAAACGGGCTGAAATCAGGATTTGGAAGCGATGTCGCGCATTTGCGAGCTGACCGGCAAGGGCCGGCAGGTGGGAAACAATGTCTCTCACGCCAATAACAAGACCAAGCGTACCTTTCTGCCCAACCTGCAGAATGTGACGCTGATCTCCGATGCTCTGGGCAAGGGCGTGAAGCTGCGCGTTTCGACGCACGGCCTGCGCTCGGTCGAGCATGTCGGCGGTCTCGACAACTGGCTGCTGAAAACGCGCGACGACAAGCTGTCGCTGCGTGCACGCCGCCTGAAGCGCGAAGTTCGCAAGAAGGTCGCCGGCACGCAAGCCGCCGCCTGATCTGCCGTCCGGTTCGCCGGACGTACGCGATACCGGCCCGTTCGCCATTCCCCTTTCGCAGCTTTGGCTGCGGAAGCAGATGGCTGGCGGGCCATTTTGCTGTCAGCGTTCGGGATCGAGCCGGAATTTGAGCAACAGGCTCCGCTGCAGCATCAGCTGATTATCGTCCGACACGATCCAGACGATCGTCGCGCCGTTTTCGCGCGTTACGGCGATCCCTTCGAAATTGTCGTGGATCAGCGGCGCGGCCAGTGCCGCGACTTCGCTGCCCGAAACCGTCGCGCCGGGGCGAATCGCCGCGCGCGCGATTCGCTCGATTCGCGAATCGAACCGGAAGGGCATGCGGAACCGGCGCAGCAACACCAGCAGGTCGCCATCGGGCAACTCCGCCAGCGCCGTGGGCGCATAGCCACGCGGCGGTCGATAGGAAAAACGAAAGCCGTGGCGCGGCGCTTCGGTGGGATCGCCGGAAAACAGGATGCCGTCGCGCAGCCGGGGGTTTTTGCCCGCGCTCAATTCGGACAGTACGACAAAGCTGCCATCGGCGAGCCGCACCATCGATTCGGGCCCGCCCGTTTCGCTCCATTTCGCCATTGCCGGAGGCGCGACATGGCGCTCCGATGTGCGCAGATCGGGCCCGTAGCGCCAGATTTCGTTGACGACTTCAAAGCCGACCCAGAATTTCCCGGTCGCCGGATCATGGGCGAGCGATTCGCTGTCGCGCTCGTGCGTGCTCCATCCCAGCCCCGGACCACCTGGCAGATCAACAAAGCGGACGTCGCGCGGTTGCCAGTCCTTCCCCATGCGGAAATCGACGATGCCGCCGCGATCGCTGAGCAGGACGAATCGATCGCCGATCACCGCGAGATCGGAAAAGCCGCCGAACACCGCATCGCGGCTCATAAGCCGCACGCCGCCCAGATAGGTGAGCTTGCCCAGTTTTGTTCGATTCGGATCGCGCGAATCCAGAGCCACTGTCCCGGTTATGATCGGACGCGCGGGACCAAGCGTGTATCGCCATTCGGGCTGCAGGGCAGCGAATGGCGACAGGATCACTGCCAAAGTCAGGAAGCGCCAAGCCGATGCGCGACCGGGAAATATGCGGGAAAATGCAGATCGGAATACTGAACGCGCGGTAACCATATCGTTCAGCACCGTTTCAACGGAACCCGATTAGGGTCTGGACTGTTGTAGCGTAACTCCCTCTTGTGGCGTACCGAGGGTCGGGGCTGGAATCCCAAGGGATTCCGGCCCCCAGTCTTATAAGCGCCGCGTCAGGCTTCAATACATATGCTGGCCGCCGTTGATCGACATGGTCGATCCGGTGACGAACCCGGCCTCTTCCGAACAGAGGAACGCGACGCCGCGCGCAATCTCGCTCGCCTGTCCCAGCCGACCGACCGGGATTTTCGCAACGATCTTTTCCAGTACCTCCGCCGGAACCGCCGCGACCATATCGGTGTCGATATAGCCGGGTGCGACAGCGTTCACGGTCACGCCGAACCGGGCGCCTTCCTGCGCCAGCGCCTTGGTAAAGCCGTGGATGCCCGATTTTGCGGCAGCATAATTCACCTGGCCATATTGCCCGGCCTGACCGTTGATCGAGCCGATATTAACGATCCGCCCCCATTTGCGCTCCCGCATGCCGGGATAGGTGGTATGCGCCATGTTGAAGCAGCCGCCCAGATTGATGCGGATCACGTCTTCCCACATGTCGCGCGACATTTTCTGCAGCGTCGCGTCACGCGTGATGCCGGCGTTGTTGACGACGATGTCGACATTCCCGCCCAACGTTTCGGAAACCTGTTTCACACCCGCTTCGCAGGCGTCGAAATCGCCGACATCCCATTTGAACGAAGCGATTCCGGTGCGTTCGGAAAAGGCCCGCGCCTTTTCCTCATTGCCTGCGTAATTGGCAGCAACCACGACGCCCTGATCCCTGAGCGCCAGGCTGATCGCCTCGCCAATTCCGCGCGTGCCTCCGGTTACGATGGCTATGCGTCGTGCCACTGACATTCCCCTCTGATATGCTTGTTGCCGAAAGCTATGCAGCTGTGACCCAGCCTGCAAGCTCGCTGCGCAATATCTTCTGCAGCATGGCGATACCGACATCGCCATCGTTGAGACAAGGCAGATAGGCGAAATCGGTTCCCCCGGCTGCGACGAAAGTCTCGCGACCGCGGATGGCCAGCTCCTCGAGCGTTTCGAGGCAATCGGCGGAAAAGCCGGGCGCGACGATCGCGATCTTGCGCACCCCCTGTCCCGGCAGCGCGGCGAGCACGGTGTCGGTTGCCGGTTCGAGCCATTTTGCCCGACCGAAGCGCGACTGGAACGTCACGGTCAGTTCGCGCCCCAGCGCTTCGCCCAGCAGCCGCGCGGTCTTGCGGCAATGGCAGTGATAGGGGTCGCCCAGATGCAGCGTGCGCTCGGGCATGCCGTGAAAGCTGGCAAGGATCGCATCGGGTGCGAAATCGAGCGCAGCCAGCGCATCGCTCACCGACTGCCGCAGCGCGTCGATATAGGCCGGATCGTCATGATAGGGCGGCAGCGTGCGGATCGCCGGCTGCCAGCGGATCTCCGCCAGCGCGGCAAAGGCAGCGTCATTGGCCGTGGCCGTCGTCGCCGCGCAATATTGCGGATAGAGCGGCGCGAGCAGGATGCGCTCGCATCCCTGCGCCTTGAGCGCGGCCAGCCGGTCGGCAATCGCCGGTTTGCCGTAGCGCATGGCATAGTCGACGATCACCTGATCGCCGAACGCGCCCTTCAGCGCCTCTGCCTGACCGCGCGTAATCGCCGCGAGCGGCGAGCCCGCCTCGCTCCACACCTGGGCATAGGCATGGGCGGATTTTTTGGGCCGGGTGCGCAAAATGATGCCGCGCAGGATGGGCTGCCAGACCAGAGGCGGAATTTCCACGACGCGGCGATCCGACAGGAACTCGCCCAGATAGCGGCGGACCGACGGCGCGTCGGGCGCGTCGGGCGTGCCGAGATTGGTCAGCAACACCCCGATCCGACGATCGGGCACCGGCGGATGGTTTTCAGGCAACATCATGACGCATCCGAGAGAAGGGGCAGGCGACGGAAGCGAACGCCGGTGCTCGCCTGAAGGGCATTGGCGATGGCAGGCGCCACCGGAGGCACCGCCAGTTCGGCGACGCCACCCGGATCGGAACCGCTCCCGATCAGTTCGACAGTGATGTCGGGACAATCGGCGAGCGTGGGCAGCCCCAGATCGGCCAGCCGCTGCGCATCGGCCATATTCTCGGTAAAGCCGGTCGCTCCGCCCAGCGCCGCCGCCATGCCGAAGATCAGCCCGCCCTCGATCTGCTGACGCACCAGATCGGGATTGATGATTCGCCCGCAATCGACTGCCGCGACCAGCCGTTCGACCTTCACTTTCTTGTCGCTGCCGATATGCGCCTCCGCCATCACGGCGATATAGGAATTGCGGAATGCGTGGCAGGCGATCCCCTGCCCGCTTCCCGGCACCCCGCCCTGCCAGCCGCCAAGCTGCGCCGCCGTGGTGAGGCAGCGCGCCAGCCGGACATTGTCGCCGAGCAGCGCCATGCGGAAACTATGCGCTTCGATCCCCGCAACATGGGCGAGTTCGTCGATGAAGCTTTCGGTGAAAAACGCCGTGTAGCTATGGGCGCCCGAGCGCCAATATCCGGTCGGCACGCCGATGTCGGCGGGATGGTGGTCCACGGCATAGCTGGGAATGGCATAGGGCGGCACCGCGCCCGCCACGGCGCTGGGGTCCGAACTGCCCAGCGCCAGCGACGCCGAAGCGATCAGATCGCCGCCCAGCAGCCGCGACGCGAGCTCGCGCCCGCTTGCCGGCGCCGCGATCTTGGCGAGCCAGCCCATAATCGCGCCCTTGTCGTCCAGCCGCGCGGTCATTCGCGCAGCCGCGGCAGGGCGGAAACGATCGTGCGCCAGATCCTCGCTGCGCGACCAGGTGAGCTGAACCGGGCGTTCGACCTGTCTGGCGAGCACCGCCGCCTGTTCGGCGACGGCATGTTCCAGCTTCGCGCCGAACGAGCCGCCCCCCATCATCGGATGGATGACGACGCGATCCTCACTGACGCCTGCCGCCCGGGCCGCTGCAGCACGCGCAAGGCCGGGTGCCTGTGTCGGCAGCCACAGGCTGAGGCGGCCATTGTCGTAATAGGCCGTCGCCGTCATCGGTTCGAGCGGCGCGTGCGCCGCCAGCCCGACGCGATATTCGCCGGTCACCACGCGCGCATCCTTGAACACCGCCGAAAGGTCGCCCGCCGATGCCACCCGATTGCCGGCACCATCCAGCGCTGTGGTCAGCGCCGCGTCGATCGAATCGCTGTTCACCGGCTCGCCCTCGACGGCGAATTGCGGGTTCATCGCCTCGACAGCGCGTTCGGCCGCCCAGCCATTATTGGCGACCGCCGCGATCCAGGTGTCGGTGCGCACCTTGGTAAAGATGCCGCGCACCCGATCGGCGGCCTGCCCGTCATATTTGGTCAGCCGCGTCGCACCGGGAGGTGCCTGGCGAACGGCGGCGAACACCATGTCGGGCAACCGAATATCGCCGGCATAGTTGATGCTGCCATCGACCTTTGCCGGCACATCGAGCCGCGGCAGCGGCTGGCCGGTCAGGCGATTTTCCTCGCCGCCGCGCAACAGAACCGGGCTGGGCGGCTTTTCCTTCACGGCTTCCGCCGCCAGTTCGCCAAAGCCGATCCGTGTGTCGCCGTGAATGACCTTGCCATCGGCGGTCCCGCACGATTGCCAGTCGGTATTCCAGCGCCGCGCCGCTGCCTTGCACAACATGATCCGCGCCGAAGCACCGGCGATCCGCAACGGCTCCTCGAACTGGCGGATCGATGTCGATGCACCCGTCAGCATCAGGCTCGACCGCGTCGCGTGGCCGCGCTGCCAATCCTCCGGCAGTGCGCCCAGCGCGACTTCGAACAGAATCGAAGCGGCCAGCGGATTGGCATAGAGCGGGTTGAGCGGCGCAGCCTCGACCCCCTCCCGGTTCCAGTCGGCGCCCAGCTCGTCGGCAACGATCTGAGGCAATGCCGTGAACACGCCCTGCCCCATTTCGGCCTGGGGCACGGCAACCGTGACATGCCCGTCGGTGCCGATCTTGATCCACGCGCCGAAAATGCTCTCGCCTTCTTCGGCGGTGAGGTTCGGCATATAAGTGCGCGGCCACAGGCTCCACGCGACGATCAGCCCGACACCGGCCCCGCCACCGATCAACAGGGTGCGCCGGCTGGGCCCGCGATTCGCATGTCCGTTTTCCGCCATCGCCAACGCTCTATCGCGCCCGCGCGCGCTTCGCCAGCCGTCGCCGCTGCACCGCCCGCGCGATTTTGCCGTCTTGGGTTTGTCGCGACACCGCGATAAGAGACGCCCGACCCCCGGGAACGGACCCCGGCGCCGGAAAAGGCTCTCCCACGTGATCGAATCCATCTTCTCCGTCGCCAGCAACTATCTCCACTTCAGCGACCTCCATCTCAATCCCAATGTCTTCACCATCATGGTGTGGGGGCATGCGCTGTCGCTCAAATGGTATTCGATTGCCTATATCGCCGGACTGATCCTCGGCTGGGTGGTGCTGATCCGGATGCTGAAACAGCCCGGAGCACCGATGGCACCGCGCCATGCCGACGATCTGTTCTTCTATGCCGCCCTGGGCGTCATCCTGGGCGGGCGCATCGGCTATGTGCTCTTCTATCAGCCCGAAATGCTGCTCAATCCGCTGCAGATCCTCCAGCTGTGGGATGGCGGCATGTCGTTTCACGGCGGTGCGATCGGTGCATCGCTGGCGATGTTCTACACCGCGCGCAAACACGGGCTCGATTGGCTGCGCGTCCACGATTATGTCGCCACCGTCGCGCCGATCGGCCTGTTCTTCGGCCGCTGCGCCAATTTCGTGAACGGCGAACTCTGGGGCAAGCCGACCGACGTTCCCTGGGCAATGGTCTTTCCCAACGCCGGGCCCTGGCCGCGCCATCCGAGCCAGCTCTATGAAGCCGGACTGGAAGGGCTGCTGCTCCTCGCCATCCTGACCTTCCTCTTCTGGAAGACCAGGGCGCGGTACAAGCCGGGTCTGCTCGTCGGCACCTTCCTGCTCGGCTATGGCTGTTCGCGCTTCTTCGTCGAATTTTTCCGCGAAGCCGATCAGCAGTTTCAGGGCACCTTCCTCTATTCGGTGATCCATATGGGCCAGTTGCTGACGCTGCCGATGATCTTCGGCGGGCTTTATCTGATCCTCACGGCGAACCGGCGTACCGATCGCGTGCGCCCGGTGCCCGCCGAGGCGAGCACCGCCTGAACCGGTGACACAGGCTCCGCTCGCCCAGCGCCTTGCCGAAGGCATCGCCGCAAGCGGGCCGATCCCGCTCGCCCAATATATGGCCGAAGCGAACGCGCATTATTATGCGACGCGCGATCCGATCGGCGCGCGCGGCGATTTCACTACGGCGCCCGAAATCAGCCAGATGTTCGGCGAGCTGATCGGTCTGTGGTTCGCCGATCTGTGGGATCGCGGCGATCGCCCGCCGGTCCGCTATGTCGAATTCGGGCCGGGGCGTGGCACGCTGGCATCCGATGCATTGCGCGCGATGCGCAAGGTCGGGCTGGAGCCGCCGGTGCATTTCATCGAAACCAGCCCCGTGCTGCGCGCCGCACAGGCCGAGCGCGTGCCCGATGCCGAATGGCATGTCGATCTGGTCGGCGTGCCGGACGATGCGGCGTTGCTGATCGTCGCCAATGAATTCTTCGATGCGCTGCCGATCCGCCAGTTCGTCAAGACCGGCGAGGGATGGTTCGAGCGGCTGGTCGATTGCACCAGCGGCGTGTTTCACGGCGTGGTCGGCGACCGCCGTTTCGACCAGATCGTGCCGCAGACGCTGCACGAGGCGCCCGAAGGATCGATCCTGGAAACCTGCCCCGCGGCGATTGCCGTGATGCGCCAGCTCGCCGCGCGGCTGCACCATCAGGGCGGCGTGGCGCTGATCGCCGATTATGGCTATCGCGGGCCGGCCGCCGGAGAGACGCTGCAGGCAGTGCGCGGCCATGCCTATGCCGATCCGTTCGCCGATCCGGGCGAACAGGATCTGACCGCGCATGTCGATTTCGGCACGCTCGCGCAGGAAGCCGTTGCCGAGGATCTCGAAATATACGGCCCGGTCGAACAGGGCCCGTTTCTCGAAGCGCTCGGCATCGGACCGCGCGCCGCATCGCTGGCGGCGGCGGCCCCGGACCGCGCCGAGGATATCGATATCGCCAAGCGCCGCCTGACCGGCCCCGATGCGATGGGGCATTTGTTCAAGATGCTTGCAGTCGCGGCCCCCGGCGCGCCCGAACCTGCCGGATTCTGATGGCCGAAATCCGTCCCGCACAGCCATCCGACGCGGCGGCGCTGTCGGCACTGGCTTCGCGCGTGTTCACCGAAACCTTCGGGACGCTCTACGCGCCTGAGGATCTGGCGCAGTTTCTCGACGAAACCTTTGGCCCCATGGGTCTGCCCGCCCAGATCGGCGATCCCGATTATGCGATCCGCGTCGCGGAGGCGGACGGCGCATTGCTCGGCTTCGTCAAGACCGGGCCGGTCGCCTTTCCCGGCGAGTGGGGCAGCGACACGACCGAACTCCACCAGCTGTATGTTGCTGCCGAAGCGCAGGGCACGGGCGTAGCTAAGACGCTGATCGACTGGGCGCTGGATCACGCGCGGGGCAAAGGCTATTCCCGGATCGTGCTCAGCGTTTTCGTCGACAATATCCGCGCCCAGCGTTTCTATGCGCGCTACGGCTTTGCCGAAATCGGGCGTTACGCATTCCGGGTCGGCAATCAGATCGACGATGACCGCATCTGGGCGCGCGACCTGTGACCGAAAGCGTCGAAGTCAATCGCGCCGCTGCGCTCGAATCGGTGCCCCACGGCTTTCTCGGGCGGCGCGGCGGTGTTTCGACGGGCATCCATACCGGATTGAATGTCGGTCCCGGATCGGATGACGAAGCCGAGGCCGTTGCCGAAAATCGTCGCCGGGCGCGTGACGCAGTGTTGCCCGGCGCGCAACTGGTCACGCTCTATCAGGTTCATTCGGCCGATGCCGTGACGGTGATCGCGCCGTTCGAGGAACGCCTGCGTCCGCGTGCCGATGCCCTCGTCACCGACCGGCCCGGGCTGCTGCTGGGCATCCTCACTGCCGATTGCGCGCCGGTGTTGCTCGCCGACGCTCGGGCAGGCGTTGTCGGCGCGGCGCATGCAGGATGGAAGGGCGCGATCAGCGGCGTCACCGATTCGACTATCGCAGCGATGGAGACGCTGGGCGCACAACGCGACCGGATCGCCGCCGCCATCGGCCCCTGCATCGCGCGCGCGAGCTATGAAGTCGATGACGGCTTCCTCCAGCGCTTCTGCGCTGACGATCGCGAAAATGAGCGTTTCTTCACTGCCGGCCGCCCGGGGCATCACCAGTTCGATCTGGAAGCCTATGTCGCCCACCGGCTGGCGGTGGCGGGCATCCGCCAGGTCGAACTGCTGGGCCTCGACACCTATGCCGATGCCGATCGTTTCTTCAGCTATCGCCGGGCGACCCATCGCGGCGAACCCGACTATGGGCGGCAGATCAGCCTGATCGGGCTCGCCTGAACCCCGCGCGTCGGGCGCGGCAGAAAAACATCACGCGTAATTTTATTATATTGGGTGATCCAACCGGCCGCCGGGTTCGTTACAAGGACATATTGCGCCCGCGCCAGTCGGGCAGACTTCAGTCTTTGAGAGGAATTGCATGACCGACGAAACCGAAGCCGACATGACCGGCATCACGCCGCGCCGCCGGCCCAAGCCCGATGTCGACGAGATCGGAGGCCGCAAGCTCAGGCCGTCGACGCTGATGATGGGCCATGGCTATGATCCGACGCTGTCGGAAGGATCGCTGAAGCCGCCGATCTTTGCCACCTCGACGTTCGTCTTCCCCAATGCCGCGGCGGGCAAGCGCCATTTCGAAGGCGTCACCGGCATCCGCCCGGGCGGCGCCGAAGGACTGGTCTATTCGCGCTTCAACGGTCCAAATCAGGAGATATTGGAGGATCGGCTCGGCGTGTGGGAAGAGGCCGAGGAAGCGCTAGCTTTCTCCTCCGGCATGTCGGCGATTTCGACTCTGTTCCTGGCGATGACCAATCCCGGCGACACCGTGATCCATTCGGGGCCGCTCTACGCCGCCACCGAAACCATGATCGGCCGCGTGCTCGGCAAGTTCGGCGTCAACTGGCTCGATTTCCCTGCCGATGCGAGCCGCGACGAACTGGAAGCAGTGATGCGCAAGGCAGGCGAGAGCCGCGTCGCGCTGATCTATCTCGAAAGCCCCTCCAACCCCACCAATGTGCTGGTCGATATCGAAGCGGTGGTTGCCGCGCGCGATGCCGTGTTCGGCAAGGACAACGGGCCGCCGATCGCGATCGACAACACCTTCCTTGGCCCGCTGTGGCAAAAACCGCTGCGCCACGGCGCCGATATCGTGGTGTACAGCCTGACCAAATATGCCGGCGGCCATTCGGATCTGGTCGCGGGCGGGGTATTGGGATCGAAGAAGCTGCTCGATCCGATCCGCGCGATGCGCAACACGATCGGCACGATCTGCGATCCCAACACCGCGTGGATGCTGCTGCGCAGTCTGGAGACGCTGGAACTGCGCATGACCCGCGCAGGTGAAAACGCCGCAAAGGTGTGCGAATTTCTGCGCAACCATCCCAAGGTGGAGAAAGTCGGCTATCTCGGCTTTCTGAAGGACGATGCGCAGGCGGATATCTATCGCCGTCACTGCACCGGCGCGGGATCGACCTTCTCGCTCTACCTCAAGGGCGGCGAGAAGGAAGCTTTCGCCTTTCTCGACGCACTGCGGATCGCCAAGCTGGCGGTGAGCCTGGGCGGCACCGAAACGCTGGCATCGGCCCCGGCGGCGATGACGCATATTTCGGTTCCCGACGAACGCAAAAAGGCGCTGGCGATCACCGACAATCTGGTGCGCATTTCGATCGGCGTCGAGGATGCCGACGATTTGCTGGCCGATTTCGAGGCCGCGCTGGCGGCAATCTGAATCGTTTCCAAACCAACCCAGATCAAGAAATTGATATAGAAATGGGCCGAAAACGCAATTTAACCGCGTTTTCGGCCCATTTTTTGTCTGATTCCCCTCCTGCAGACCCCTCGCCCTCTAGGAGAGATTTATAAGAGCAATCGGGCTCCGCAGGTTTGATATATGAGGAATTAGCATGGAGTGGTTCACGGCCAAGGCGCCGATACGCAAAAAGCTGGAGGTCACGTTCATCGTGATGACCGCATTGGTGGTCCTGGGAGTGCTGTGCGCTGCCTTGACGCCGACCTATGTCGGGCTGCCGCTCGGCGCCGCCGTCGCAGCGTTTACCTGGGTGCTCGGCATGCGCTTGCGAAAGGCGATCGCCGATCCCTATGTGGCGACGGTGGTCCGGATGGAAGGTCTCGCGGCCGGCGATCTCGACAGCGAAATCCAGTACACCGACTTTGAAGATTGCGTCGGTCGCATGACCAAGGCGATGTTCACCTTTCGCGACACCGCACAGCGCCAGCTGGAAAGCGCGCGCGAACAGGCGGGCATGGTCAGCGCCTTCACCGAGAAGCTCGAAAAGCTCGCCCATGGCGATCTGACCGCAACGATCGATACCGATTTCACCGGCGACTATGTAACGCTGAAGAACAATTACAATGCCGCGCTGGAAAGCCTACGCAGTCTGATCGCCGCCGTTATCGAATCGGGATTCGCCATTCGCACGGGGTCCAACGAGATCGCGACGGCATCCGAAGACCTTGCCCGCCGCACCGAAGCGAATGCGGCAAGCCTGGAGCAGACTGCCGCGTCGATCACGCAGATGGACGGCCGGCTCAAGGCGACGGCCGCTGCCGCGCAGCGCACGGTGACGCGCGCCGATGGCGCGATTGCTACCGTCGATGGCGGTCGCGGGATTGCCGATGAAGCGGTGCAGGCCATGGGCCGCGTGTCGGATAGCGCCAAGGGCATCGACAGCGTGATCGAAGGACTCGACAAGATCGCGTTCCAGACGCGCGTTCTCGCGATGAACGCAGCGGTCGAGGCAGGGCGTGCCGGTGAAGCAGGCCGCGGCTTCGCAGTCGTTGCCGATCTGGTCTCCGCGCTCGCAATGCGCGCCGAGGAAGAAGCCGGGCGCGCCCGCGATCAGCTCACCGCGACGCAGGGCGACATCCAGATGGCGGTCAGTGCAGTCGAACGCGTTGACGAGGCCCTGTCGGCCATTTCCGAAGGTGTTACCGAAGTGCACGGGCTGCTCGGCACCATGGCCGAGGACAATCAGGCCCAGGCGAGTGCGATCACGGAGATCAGCGCAGCCGTCGGATCGATGGATCAGGCAACGCAGCAGAACGCCGCAATGGTCGAGGAAACCTCGGCCGCAGCACGCTCGCTGACCAGCGAAGCCGAGACCCTGTCGAAACACGCCTCGTCTTTCGTGATCGAATCGGGCGGACACCGCCCGGCCGCAAACTCGGCCAGCACGCGGGCCCCGGCCCGGCCGGCTGCCGCTGCACCGAGCACCCGATCGGCTCCGCTCATGCCGGCCGCAATCGCGAGCGGCGCGCAAACCAATAGCGGAGACTGGGCCAGCTTCTAAGCCCTGAATGTGACGGGAGCGCCGCGGGAGCCGGCGCTCGCCCGTCGCATCGGCTCAGCCGTCGCCGACGCGTTCGATGTCGGCACCCACCGCCTGAAGCTTTTCCTCAAGCCGTTCATAACCGCGATCCAGGTGATAGACGCGGTTGACCTGCGTTTCGCCCTCGGCGGCAAGCCCGGCGATAATCAGGCTCATCGAAGCGCGAAGATCCGTCGCCATGACCGGAGCGCCGACCATATGGTCGACACCGCGGACCACGGCCGCACGGCCACGCACCTGAATGTCGGCGCCCATGCGCGCCAATTCGGGCACGTGCATATAGCGATTTTCGAAGATCGTTTCGGTCAGGACGCTTGCGCCGTCCGCTTTGCACAGCATCGCCATGAACTGCGCCTGCATGTCGGTGGCGAAACCGGGATAGGGCGCCGTCGAAAGCGTCAGCGGCGCAAGGCCGTTCGACGCCTCGATATGGATCGCATCCTTGCGCTCTTCAACCGTCACGCCGGCTTCACGGAGTGCATCGAGCGTCGCCAGCATATCGCCCGCCGCCGCGCCGACCAGATCGACGCTGCCGCCCGTGATCGCCGCGGCACAGGCATAGCTGCCCGCCTCGATCCGGTCGGGCATGACGCGATAGGTGGCGCCATGCAGTCGGTCGCGGCCCTCGATTTCCAGCGTTTCGGTGCCGATACCCGCGATCGCTGCGCCCATCGCCACCAACAGATTGCAAAGATCGACGATTTCCGGCTCGCGTGCCGCATTCTCGATCCGGGTCGTGCCCTTGGCCAGCACCGCTGCCATCACTGCGTTTTCGGTGGCGCCGACCGACACGATCGGAAAATTGACGCGCCCGCCCGGCAAGCGCCCGCCCGGCGCCGTCGCCTTCACATAGCCGGCCGTGACTTCGATTTCGGCGCCCATCGATTCGAGCGCCTTGAGGTGCAGGTCGACGGGACGATTGCCGATCGCGCACCCGCCCGGCAGCGACACGGTCGCTTCGCCCATCCGCCCGACCAGCGGCCCGAGCACGAGGATCGAGGCGCGCATTTTTCGAACGATGTCATAGGGCGCCACCGTGGAGGTGAGTCGCGCGGCGCGCATGGTCATGACCCGCCCGAAATCGGCGGGATGCGCCCCTTCCACCATGGTCGAGACACCGAGCTGGTTAAGTAGATGTCCGAAGCTGTCCACGTCGGCCAAACGCGGCAGGTTACGCAGCGTCAGCGGCTCGTCGGTCAGCAACGCACACGGCAGCAGCGTCAACGCTGCGTTCTTGGCGCCGGAGATAGCAATGCGGCCGGAGAGGCGATTTCCGCCACGGATCAATATGCGGTCCATTGCGGCGCTTCTAGCCGGTGACAGCGTTGGTGCAAGGGGCAGAGCGAGCATGCGACTTGATCGACTTTAATGCGTTGATTTGTTTGCGATGCTTTGAATCGGCCTGGTGGGGGAGCAAAGTGTGTCTGCGAGTTGTTTCGCGGATGTTTTGGGCGGTCTGATCGATCTGACGGGCTCTGAAACGGCCGCACTTGAAAAGCTTGAAGAGCGTCAGCGGAATTTGCGCCGCGGGGCGGTGCTCCAGCGTGAGCGCGAACGGTGCAACGAACTCTATGTGCTCCGCAAGGGGCTGATGATGAGCTATGTGCTGCTGGATGACGGCAGCAGGCAGATTCTGCGTTTCCTGTTCCCCGGCGACCTGATCGGCGTTTCCTCGCTGATTTACAGCGAAGCGCCCGAGGCGCTCTGCGCGCTCACGGATTGTGTGGTGGCGCCGTTCGATCGGAGCCTTTTGTCGCGGATTTTCAGCGACCATCCCCGGCTTGCGGCGATGATTTTCGTTTATTGTCAGATCGAACGTGTAACGTTGACGGACCGGCTTGCCGCGCTGGGCCGGACATCGGCAAAGGCACGGATCGCCGCGTTACTGCTCGACCTGCGCAACCGGCTGCGCGGCACTGACCGCAGCGTGACCAACATGTTCCCGCTCGGCCTGACGCAGGAGGAAATCGGCGATGCGACCGGGCTGACGTCGGTCCATGTCAATCGGATGTTCCGCCAGCTGGCAGAGGAAAAGATGATCTCGCGCGAAAGCGGACGAGTGACGCTGGTCGACGAAGCGGCGCTGATGCAAGCCGCAAACTACGTCAATCGCTATGAAGGTCTGGATCTGAGCTGGCTGCCGCCGGCGCGGTGACGCGCGCGATCAGGCCTTTTCCATCGTGCATTGCAGCGGATGCTGATTCTGCCGCGCGAATTCGATCACCTGCGCGACTTTGGTCTCGGCGACTTCGTAGCTGAAGACACCGCATACACCGACACCGCGCTGATGCACATGCAGCATCACGCGCGTCGCCTCTTCCATGTCCATTCGGAAAAAGCGCTGGAGCACCAGAACGACGAACTCCATCGGCGTGTAATCGTCGTTGAGCATCAGAACGCGATAGGGCGTCGGCTTTTTCGTACGTGTGCGCGTCCGGGTCGCGATGCCGACCGAGTTGTCGCCATCGCCGCCCTGGGCGTCGTCTTCGTTCATGCGGATGGGAAGGAATGTCACTGCCATTGCGGCACCAGAAATATGGACCCTGTCGCGGGAGGGCAAGTGCCCGCCGAACGGTACCGACGCGGAAGCCTGTCGTAGCGGGACAGTCGGCGCCGAAGCGCGATGCCCGCCAAAAGCGGATCGGGCGGCCGCGCCATGCGCGAC
Source organism: Sphingomonas sp. (assembly GCA_002707985.1). Taxonomy (GTDB): domain Bacteria; phylum Pseudomonadota; class Alphaproteobacteria; order Sphingomonadales; family Sphingomonadaceae; genus Sphingomonas. The sequence continues at coordinate 63,101 of PAOI01000039.1, forward strand.
CGCCCGATGCCTCCCTTTGAAAAACGGCTACGCTCAGGCGGCCGTCTTTACCTTTTCAGCCGCAACCGCGAAGCGGTTCGAAAGCGGCTGCGCGGCATCGCCGGCAAGCTTCAGCATCGCTTCGGTCGTCTTCGACGCTTCGGCGACATAGCTGTCGAACGCGCCGCGGACATAATCGCTCTGCAGCTTGAAGAAATCGGCCGGGGTCTTCACCGACGCCATGTTCTTGAACGCTGCGGTCGCTTCCTCGAACGACTTGCGACCGAATTCGGCGGCTTCCTGACCAAAGCCTTCCAGGCCCTTGGCAGTGATCTTGCCCGATTCGACCAGGGCTTCGATATTGCCCTTGGCGAAATCGTTCATTTCCTCGGCCATCTTGGTCGACTTTTCGACGGCGGCCTTGGTGCGGTCATTGAAGTCCGCGAACATCGCCTGTGCGCGGTTGATGGTGTTTTCTGCAGTGGCTTCCATTGCAATCACTTCCTTTTTGATTGCGGCGGACGCTTCGGTCTTCGCCGCAACGGGTTCGGGTGCGCTGGCGGGGGCCGGCGCCGGTTCGGGTTTCTTAGCTTCCTGCGGCGCCGTCTCCGCTGCCGCGGGAGCCGGGGCTGCAACCGTTTCGGGCTGCTCTGCCGGGGTCCTGGCGGCCGCCGGAGCGGGCGTCTTCTTGTTCGTCGCAGCCGGCTTCTTCGGCTGCGCGGGCTTCGCAGCTGAACGTGCCTGCTGCTTGGGTCCCTTGCTTGCCATTGGGGGCTCCTATCTCTTGCTGCAATGCAGCATTTAGACAGTCGCAACGTAAATTGCAAGCATTATTGTGCAGTGCAACATAGGGTCCAGGCCCCGAAAACCAACGCTTTATCGCATCCTTACATAGGAGCCGGGCGCGTCTTCCAACGCCTTGAGTTTGCCGCGACCGGGCACGCGCGCACCCTTGGCCGGGGTGGTTTCCGCGTCCTGCCCGCGCAGCCAGTCGACCCAGTCCGGCCACCAGCTTCCCTTGGTTTCCTTCGCCCCCTTCATGAAGGATTCGAGCGATTTGGCGCGCCGCCCGCTGGTCCAATATTGGTATTTCCCGCTCGATGGTGGGTTGATCACGCCGGCGATATGACCACTGCCCGCGAGCAGGAATCGTGTCGGACCGCTGAAATGCTCGGTCAGCTTCCATACGCTCTCGGCCGGCGCGATATGATCCTCGCGCCCCGCCTGAATATAGGCAGGCGTCTTCACCCGGGTCAGGTCGATCGGCGTACCCCCGACCGACAGTGAACCGGGTTCGACCAGCCGGTTATCGCGATACAGATCGGTCAGATAGGCATAATGCCATTTGGCGGGCAGATTGGTGACGTCCGAATTCCAGTGAAGCAGGTCGAACGGCGTATAATCCTTCCCGAGCAGATAATTGTTGGTGACATAGCTCCAGATCAGATCGCGCCCGCGCAACAGGTTGAACGTCGCCGCCATATAGCGACCGTCGAGAAACCCGTCGGTGGAAAGGCTGCGGATCACCGCCAGTTGCTCGTCATCGACGAAATTGACCAGATCGCCCGCGCGGCTGAAATCGACCTGCGCGGTCAGGAAGGTCGCGCTTTTGACCTTGTTGGCCTGCCCGCGTTCGGCGAGCACCGCCAGCGTCGCGGCAAGCGTCGTCCCGGCAACGCAATAGCCGATGGCATGGACGTGATCGACGTCGAGCAGATCGCGCACCGTATCGATCGCATCGATCTGGCCGCCCTCGACATAATCGTCCCAGACGACTTCCTTCATCGACGCGTCCGCCGATTTCCACGACACGACGAACACGGTGACGCCCTGCTCCACTGCCCAGCGGATGAAGCTCTTCTCGGGTGTCAGATCGAGGATGTAATAGCGATTGATCCACGGCGGAAAGATCACGACCGGCGTTTTCAGAACGTCCGGCGTGGTCGGCGTATACTGGATCAGCTCATAGAGCGGTGTGCGCTTGACCACCTTGCCCGGCGTCGTCGCCAGATTGCGCCCGACTTCGAAGGCGTCGGGGTCGGTCTGGGTCATCTGCCCGCGCGCCATGTCGCTGAGCATATGCTGCAGGCCCTTGAGCAGGCTTTCGCCCTTGGTCTCGACGATCTTTTCGAGCACTTCGGGATTGGTCGCGGGGAAATTGGCCGGGCTCATCGCATCGAGGAACCCGCGCGTCGCGAACCGCAGCTGCTCCTTATGCCGCGCATCGACGCCTTCAATCGCGTCGACACCCTTCAGCATATGCTCGGCCACGACCAGATAGCTTTGGCGGATAAAGTCGAACACCGGCTGTTCGTGCCATTGCGGCGCCTTGAACCGGCGATCGCGTGCCTGTTCGGCGGCCTGACCCAAAGGTTCGCCGGGCTCCTGGGTCAGGAACCGCGTCCATAGCTGCATCGTATCCGACCAGAAATCGGCGCTCGCACGGATCGCCGCGTTCATGTCGATTTCCTGCGGCAGCGCGGATGCCGGCGGCAGATGCGCCATCATGTCGAGCCCGTGTTCGAGCATCATCTGCTGCGCCCGGCCGAGCACCCAGGTCCAGTGCTGCATGTCTTCGAGCGAAGGCATCGTCGCCGTATCCGGTCCGGTGTCGCTCGTCGTCATTATCGCCTTTCCTTCAGAAGGACTGCAGGATCATCCAGCTTTCGCCGAAACGACCGTTGCGCGCATCGTCTTCGCGTATCCAGAAATAGAGCCTGCCGCCATCGCCCCATTCCATGTGCAGATCGGGGTCGCAATCGACCTGCAGCAACATCCGCCAGTCGTTCGCGCCCGCGCCCAGCGCCCTATCGGCATGCGGCGGCAGCCGGTCGGGCTCGAGCACCGGAATGCCCTGAGAGGCGCACTGGCACTGCTCCTCCATGATATCCGCCTGGATCGGTTCCGGCCAGCCGCCGACGCGGTGCCGCTGCTCGCCAAGCAGTTCGAATGGTTCGAAAAGCGCATCGAGGTCATGTTCCGACAACGCAAGATCGCCCAGTGCGATCCGTGCCGTGGTCGGCCAGGAAACTTCGGGCACGAACACCACCGGTCGCACCGGAAACGGCGTGCAAGCATCCGGCGGGGGAAGCGTCACCCCCTCCGGCTCGGTGCCGGGGCGAAACCGCACGACCCAGCTGCCCTTCTTGGCCGGATCGAGCCCCCAGCCGCGCTGTTTACAGTCATAAAAGAATTGCAGCACGCCCGATTGCGGCAACCAGTCGGGGCCGCCGACGCTGTTCAGTTCGGACAAATCGAGCTGGCCGATGAAATCGAGCGGCTCGCCATCCCAATAGGGCCAGTCGCCGCCGATATGCCCCTGCGGCATACCGCCGAGCCAGCTCGCCGTGGCTTCGATGCTCGGCCCCAGCAGCCATGTTTCCTGCGCCGCCTCGCGCAGGCGGCGGCGGGCCTCGTTAAGCGACATTGCGTGCCCCTTTCGCCGCGCTTTTGCTGGCATGGCAGTGCGCAGATGTATAGAGTCACGCGCAGCGGCTGCCAATTCGGAACCGCAATCATTTTCTCCAAACGAGGAGGCGTGACTTTTCCCATGTCCGACGAGTTCTACCGCATCAAGCGTTTGCCGCCCTATGTCATCGCCGAAGTCAACGGCATGCGGGCAGCGGCGCGCGCGGCGGGCGAGGACATTATCGACCTGGGAATGGGCAATCCCGATCTGCCCCCGCCCGACCATGTGATCGAGAAACTGTGCGAAGTCGCACGCAAGCCCGACGCCCATGGCTATTCGCAGTCAAAGGGGATTCCGGGGCTGCGCCGCGCTCAGGCCAATTATTACGGTCGCCGTTTCGGCGTTGATCTCGACCCCGAAACCGAAGTCGTGGTGACGATGGGATCGAAGGAGGGGCTGGCCAGCCTTGCCACTGCGATCACGGCGCCGGGCGACGTCATTCTGGCGCCCAATCCCAGCTATCCGATCCACACCTTCGGCTTCATCATCGCCGGCGCGACGATCCGCGCGGTGCCGACGACGCCCGACGAGCATTATTTCGAAAGCCTTGAGCGCGCGATGTACTTCACCGTGCCCCGGCCCAGCGTGCTCGTCGTCAACTATCCGTCGAACCCGACCGCCGAAGTCGTCGATCTTGCTTTCTACGAACGTCTGGTCGCGTTCGCCAAGGAACAGGGGCTGTGGATCCTCTCGGACCTTGCCTATTCCGAACTTTATTTCGACGGCAATCCGACGCCTTCGATCCTGCAGGTGCCCGGCGCCAAGGATGTAGCGGTGGAATTCACGTCGCTCAGCAAGACCTATTCGATGGCCGGCTGGCGGATGGGCTTCGCGGTCGGCAATAAAAAGCTGATCGCCGCGATGACGCGGGTGAAATCCTATCTCGATTACGGCGCCTTCACGCCGATTCAGGCCGCCGCCTGCGCCGCGCTCAACGGCCCACAGGATATCGTCGAAAAGAACCGCCTTCTCTATCACAAGCGCCGCGACGTGATGGTCGAAAGCTTCGGTCGCGCCGGATGGGATATCCCCGCCCCGCGCGCGAGCATGTTCGCCTGGGCACCGCTGCCGCCCGCGCTCGCGCATCTGGGCAGCCTCGAATTTTCGAAGCAGCTGCTCACCGAAGCGAAGGTCGCGGTCGCACCGGGCGTCGGGTACGGCGAAAATGGCGAAGGGTTCGTCCGCATCGCGATGGTCGAAAACGAACAGCGCCTCCGCCAGGCGGCGCGCAACGTGAAGAAATATCTTCAATCGATGGGCGTCAATTCGGGCGGACAGAAGAAAACTGGCTGAACGCGCAACCGCGTCACCCCGGGTAGGACAATCCGTCATCGTTTGGGCTGAGCCTGTCGAAGCCCTGCTCTGTTTTTTCTGCAGTGCAGATAGAAGGGCAGCACTTCGACAGGCTCAGTGCAAACGGTTCTGGAGCCGCCAAAGGGGCAATCGGTTCGTGCCCAAAGCACAGGTGATTTTCTGCTGCGGTGCAGCTATCGGCGAGCCATGATTCGCACCGCATCCGATTTTTCGACGCAGATCCGCGTCCGCTATTCCGAAATCGACGGCCAGAAGATCGTCTTCAACTCGCGCTATCTGGAATATGCAGATGTCGTCGTCACCGAATTCTGGCGATGGGCGGCGATCGACGATCTCGGCCCGGAATGGACCGAGGCGGAGTATAATGTCGTTCGCGCCGAGCTGAATTATTCGCGCCCGTTCCGTCATGACGATCTGATCGAAGGGCGCGCGCATATCGCGCGGATCGGCAATTCGAGCATGACGACGCGCGTCGAACTCTATCATGCGGAGACGGGCGAGCTGCACACCGTAGTCGATATCACGAGCGTGCAGCTCGATCTGGAAACGCGCCGCCCCAACGCGATTCCGCCGCGCGTGCGCGAACGGCTCGAAGCCCTGACCGCGCCTGCTACAGCCGGTAGTTGAAGCTGACGCTGATCCGGTCGCTCTTGGCGCTGCTCTGCATCACTTCGTGACGCAGCCAGCTTTCCCACAGGAAGATCGCTCCCGCCTCCGGCTGTGCATAGACAAAGGGCTGAAGCTCCTCCGGCGCGTCGGGCGTGCGGACCGGGGCGGCCATCAGCATCGAAAGCCGCGGGTCTTCGAGCTTGAGCGCGCCCGACCCCGGCGGCACCATTACGTACACCGTACCCGATACGACGCTGTGCGGATGGATATGGCCCGAATGCGTGCCGCCGGGCTTCATCACATTGACCCAGAGGCTGTCGAGCTTGAGCCTGCGCCCACCCAGATCGAACGCGCATTCCTTTGCAAAGCGCGCGACATGGCGGTTCAGGTGGCGGACCAGATCGCCGAAGCGCGGATCGCGCTGCGGCAGATCGGCGAGCGAGGCATAGCTGGTATAGCCGCGATAGCCATGATCCTTTGACCATGCGCGACCGGCGCGGTCATCACTGGAAAGATCGCGGCACGCCTCTTCCAGCTCGTCCAGCAGGACGGGATCGTCGAGCGCACCTTCATAGAAACGCGTGGCGAAAAGCGAGCGAACGGCCATCCTGATCCTGCTGGTTGCGGAAAATTGCTATTCGGCTGCTTCTGTCTTCGCCGCGCCGCCCTCGGCCCCTTCGGAAAGCGCCCAGAGCAAGTCGCCCTTGCCGAGCGGGCGGCCGTCATGGCTCAGCACCTCGACCTGGCGGATGGGCTTGCGGTCGCGCGCGTCGACCAGGATCGGCTCTGCGGGCACACCGGTTTCCCAGCGTTCGCCCCATTGGCGCAGCGCCACCATCGTCGGCAACAACGCATAGCCCTTGTCGGTCAGCCGATATTCGATCTTGCGACGATCCTCGGGATGCGGCTTGCGCTCAAGGATGCCGTGATCGACCAGACGTGTCAGCCGGTTGGCGAGGATGTTGCGAGCAATGCCCAGCTCCGACTGGAATTCTTCGAAATGGCAAAGTTTGTTGAATGCGCCGCGCAGGATCAGAAACGACCAGCGCTCGCCCATCGCCTCCAGCGCAGCAGGCAGGCTGCAGCTTGCGACCAATTCCCGCAGCGATTGTCGAACGGCATCATCCATGAACGCGTACCATACCCAAATTTGCCGCGGACCCAAATCGCTTATGATTTTTGCGCCGCAGCAACAGTTTCAACTTGCAACTTTAATTGTGGCGATTTAGGTAGCGATTAGCAACCTAATACGGGGCGCAATTTCAAAGGATACATCATGGCTCGTCTGACTATCGCGGCTTTTGCCGCTGCAGCCTCGTTCGCCCTGATGCCGACCGCCGGCATCGCTCAGGCGTCGAACGGCTATTATTCCGCCACGCCGGCAACTGCGCCCGCCCCGGGCCAGATCGTCACGCGATCAACGGTCTGGACGTGCGGCGAAGCCAGCTGCGAGGCGCCCAAGGGGCGTTCGCGCGATGCGATCATGTGCCAGCTGATCGTTCGCGAAGTCGGCGCGCTTGCCAGTTTCACGGCGAATGGCGAAGCGTTCGACGCCGAATCGTTGTCGAATTGCAACGCTCACGCGCGAAGCTGACCATTTCTGTTGCAAATCCGCAGCACGCGGCCCCATCTAGACTCAGCTGGGCATTCCTGCCTGTGTTGGCTGAGGACAGAGTAAGACGCGCGTGCTGCGGCAATATGAACTGGTAGAACGGGTCAAAGGGTACGACCCGCAAGCCGATGAGGCGCTGCTCAACCGCGCCTATGTCTTTTCGATGCATGCGCATGGCAGCCAGAAGCGCGCATCGGGCGACCCTTATTTCAGCCACCCGATCGAAGTCGCGGGCATCCTGACCGACCTGCATCTCGACGATGAGACGATCGCGACGGCGATCCTGCACGACACGATCGAGGACACGGTGGCGACGCCGGAGGAGATCCTCAGCAAATTCGGCCCGTCCGTGGCGCGGATGGTGGATGGCGTTACCAAGCTTTCGCGCATCGAGGCGCAGAGCGAGAATGAGCGCGCGGCGGAAAATCTGCGCAAATTCCTGCTCGCCATGTCGGACGATATCCGTGTGCTGCTGGTCAAGCTTGCCGACCGGCTGCACAACATGCGTACGCTTCATTACATCAAGAAGGAAGACAAGCGCCGCCGCATCGCCCGCGAAACGATGGACATCTATGCCCCGCTCGCCGAGCGGATCGGCATGTACGAGTTCATGAAGGAGATGCAGACGCTCGCCTTTCGCGAACTCGAACCCGAAGCGTGGGAATCGATCACCAAACGGCTGGAGGCGCTGCGCAAGGACGGCGACGACCGCATTGCCAAGGTTTCCAAGACGCTGTCCCAATCGCTCGAGCGCAACGGCATCGAAGCCGAAGTGTCGGGGCGCGAAAAGCACCCCTATTCGATCTGGAAAAAGATGTCCGAGCGGCATGTAAGCCTCGAACAGCTTTCCGATATCACGGCCTTTCGCGCGATCGTCGGCACCGAAGAGGAATGTTATCGCGCGCTGGGCGTGATCCATCGCAAATGGCCGATGGTCCCGGGCCGTTTCAAGGATTACATCTCGACCCCCAAGCGCAACGGCTATCGCTCGCTGCACACCAGCGTGATCCTCGCCGAAAATACGCGTGTCGAAATCCAGATCCGTACGCACGAAATGCACGCCCAGGCCGAATATGGCCTCGCTGCGCACTGGGCATATAAACAGGACGCGGTGCGCCCCGATACGCAGGTCAGCTGGATCCGCGATCTGGTCGAAATCCTCGACAATGCGGGCAATGCCGAAGAGCTGCTCGAACATACCCGCATGGCGATGTATCAGGATCGCATCTTCGCCTTCAGTCCCAAGGGCGAGTTGATCCAGCTGCCCAAGGGCGCGACGCCGATCGATTTCGCCTATGCGGTGCACACCGATCTGGGCGATCAGGCGGTAGGCGCAAAGATCAACGGGCGCGTCGTGCCGCTGCGCACCGAAATCGCGCAGGGCGATCAGGTCCAGATCCTGCGTTCCAAGGCACAGGTGCCTCAGGAAAACTGGCTCAACTTCGCGATCACCGGCAAGGCGCGAGCGGCGATCCGCCGCTATCTGCGGCACAAGGAGCGCGAGGAAAACGAAGCGCTTGGCCGCAAACTCTATGACGAAATCGTCCAGCGGTTGCCCGCGCCGGTCGGCATGGACGGGCTGATGGAGGCGCTCAAGCGGCTGCAACTGCCCGACGAAGCCGCGCTGATGGACGCAGTGGCGCAGCAGAAAGTGACCGACGCGCAAGTGATCGAGGCGTTGATGCCCGGCACCACCGACGGGCTGGAACAGGATATGCCGCCGCAGCAATATGCGATTTCGATCAAGGGGCTGACGCCCGGCGTCGCCTATGATCTCGCCGATTGCTGTCGGCCGGTTCCGGGGGACCGGATCGTCGGCATCCGTCGCCCGGGCGAAGGCATCGAAGTCCATGCCATCACCTGCGAAAAACTCGCCGAAGTGACCGACGCCGACTGGGTCGACCTGCAATGGGGCGAAAAGGCCGCCGGCGGTGTCGCGCGCATCAACGTCACGCTGAAGAACGAGCCCGGCGCACTGGGCACGATCGCGACCCTGATCGGCGCACACAAGGCCAATATCCTCGGCCTGCGCATGGACGATCGCGACACGACGTTCCACACCAACACGCTGGATCTGGAGGTACGCGACCTCCAGCACCTGATGCGCCTGCTCGCAGCCCTGCGCGCGACCGAAGTCGTCAGCTCGGCAGAGCGGGTATAGGCCACAACGCTTCCCCGGTCCGACCGGGCCGGAGAAGCGTGAGCCTTACGCCATCACCTTGGTGCCGCGCATCACGCTGGCGCTGTAGCCGACGCGCGTGGCGGCGGGGTCGTGTTTCGTGACGCTGTCGACGAACAACCAGTCGTTCGTCGCCTTCTCGGGAGTCAGCGTCATCGCCATATATCCGCGGTTGCTGGTGTCGCACCATTTCAGCTCGCTATTGGTGTCGACCAGGCTGCGGGCGATCGTGCGCGGATCGGCTGCGGTTGCCGACTCGAATCCCGGCGAGGACACGCTGTGTCCGGCAAATTCGACGCCGGCGGGCTTGCCGTCCTGCGCCAGATCGAACGCCCAGGCATTGTGGCTGTCGCCGCACAGGACGAGCAGTTCGGCATCCATTTCCTGCGCAGACTTGAGGAAACGCGCGCGCGCGGCGGGATAGCCGCCCCAGCTATCCATGTTGAACGGCAGCCCCGCCTGCGCGGCCACGGCACCGGCCTGAAAATATTGTTTCACATAATCGGGCGCATCGGGCGAAAGCCAGTCGAGCACATTTTGCGGCGCGCGCAGATTGCCCAGGATCGTGCCGAAACCGACGATCTGCCACTTGGTGCCATGGTGGATCGAATGGCGCATTTCCTCGGCAAGCCACGCTTCCTGCGTCGTGCCCATCATCGTTGCCGCCGGGTCCTGCCATTCGCCGTCGCGGAACTGCACGAGCGCCTGCGCCGGATTGGCGGCCGTGAAGAGCGGCGCCAGTTCGGGTTGCTGGCTGCGCGCGACAAGCCGCGTATCGGTGCGGAAGAAGGTCGCGAGCGTGCCGATCTGATATTGCGCCCAGGGTTCGTCCGAAACCGGCATCCATTCGCGCCACGCCTGCAGCGCCGCCGCCTTGCGCGTGCTCCAGTCGCCTTCATCGGCCTGATGGTTCTGCGCGCCGCCTTCCCAGCTGTCGTTCGACGATTCATGATCGTCCATCGACACGATCATCGGCTTCATCGCATGCAGCTTCTGCAGATCGGGATCGAGACGATAGCTGCCATAGCGCAGGCGATAGTCGGCAAGCGCGAGCAGCTCGCCGTCGGGCGCGGGCCAGCGCCCGTCGACCGCGCCGCCGGCGGGCGCATAGCCGCCCTTCTTATATTCGTAGAGATAGTCGCCAAGATGGACCCACAGGTCGATATCGTCGCGCGCGGCGGCATGGCCATAGGCGTTGAAATAGCCATAGGGCATGTTCGAACAGGAGAAGGTGGCGATGCCGAAACGCGCCACATCACCTTCAGGGAAGGTCTGGGTGCGGCCGACCGGCGACATGCCGCCATCGGGCGCAATGAAGCGATAATGATAGGCCGTGCCCGGCTTCAGGCCGGTCACCGTGATTTTTGCCGTGTGATCGCGCCACGGCCCGGTGATCATTTCGCCGCCGCTGACGACCTGCGTGAAATCGGCGCCTTCGCTCACTTCGACGCGCAGCTTCGCAGCGCCGCCATCGGCGGGGACATAGCGGGTCCACAACAGCATCGACGTCGCCGAAGGCTCGCCGCTCGCGACCGAATGGGTAAAGCCGGTCAGTCCGGCCACCGTCAGCGCGCGGGCGAAACCGGGTACGGCAAAGGCGCCCAGGCCCAGCGTACCGGTCATCAGAAGGGAACGGCGGTCGATCTGAAACGTCATGGTGAAACTCCCTGTTCGGCCCGGCCCTGCACTGCGGATATGGCGGGTTCGTGACAGTCTCCGCCGCCACCGCTAATGCTGGGGCAATATTCCAATCCGCGGAAAGGTTTTCCTCGATGCGCTTCGCTGTTGTTCCCCTGCTCCTCGCCACTGCCGCCTGCACTGCCACCGGCGGCACGTCCGTTCCGGAAACGGCTTCGGCACCTTCGCCCGCCCCTGCACCGGAACATGCCGCAACCTATGACCTTCAGGCGCAATGGGACAAGATCGCTCGGATCGACATGAACCCCGACACCGGCTTCCTCAGCGACGAGGAGCGTCAGGTCGTCAATCTGCTGATCAAGGCGTCGGACCTGCTCGACCAGGTCTATCTGCGCCAGCGCAGTCCCGAACTGCCTGCGCTGCGCCAGACGATCGCGCGCAGCCGCCGTGCGGACGTGCCGCTGCTGCTCAAGATGTTCGACCGTAATTTCGGGCCGTGGGACGAGATTGCGGAACTCCACCCCTTCTGGGGCACTACCGAAATGCCGGAAGGCGCGGGCTTTTACCCGCATGACCTGACGCGCGAGGAACTCGACGCCTATATCGCCGCGCATCCCGATCAGAAGGAAGCGCTGCTCAGCCCCTATACGGTGGTGAAGCGCGACGGCGACCGGCTGGTCACCGTGCCCTATTCGGTCGAATATAAACAATGGCTCGAACCCGCCGCGCAATATATGGAACAGGCAGCGGCGATCACGACCAACCCCAGCCTCAAACGGTTTCTGACGCTGCGCGCGCAATCGTTCCGCACCGACGATTATTATGAAAGCGAACTGGCGTGGATGGACCTTTCGGGCACGCCGATCGAAGTCGCGATCGGGCCGTACGAAGTCTATACCGACCGGCTGATGGGGACGAAGACCGCGTTCGAAAGCTTCGTCACCCTGCGCGATCCCGAAGAGAGCGCCGCGCTCGACAAATATAAGGGTTACCTCCGCGCCATGGAGGCGAACCTGCCGATCGACGACAGCTACAAGAATTTCCAGCGCGGGTTCGCCAGCCCGATTTCGGTCGCCGAACAGGTGCATGGTGGCGGCGACAATGTGCCGGGGGTGCAGACCATCGCCTTCAACCTGCCCAATGACGAGCGCGTGCGCGAGGCGAAGGGCGCGAAGAAAGTGATTCTGTCGAACGTGCTCGGCGCCAAATATGAGCGCATTCTGGCACCGATGGCGCCGATCGTCCTCGCCCCCGATCAGGCCGGGCTGGTCGTGAAGAAATATATGCAGCTCGAGACGCTGTTCCACGAACTGTCGCACAGCCTGGGGCCGGGAACGATCACGATCAACGGGCGCACCACCACTGTGAATGCGGAACTGCGCGATCAATATTCGGCGCTGGAGGAAGCCAAGGCCGATGTGATGGGCGCATGGAACATCCTGTTCATGATGGAAAAGGGCGAATTGCCCGCCGCCGAAAAGGAACAGCTGCTCGCCACCTATTTCACCGGCATTTTCCGCGCGATGCGCTTTGGCACAGAAGAGGCGCATGGCCGGGGCGCAGCGGCGCAATATGGCTATCTGCTGCACCATGGCGCCTTCGCCTGGGATGATGCCAGCGGCCATTATGTCATCGACATGGGCCGGATGGAGAGCGGCATCCGCGCGCTGCTCCACGACATGCTGATGCTGCAGGCGCATGGCGATTATGCAGGAACCAAGGCATTTTTCGATCGCTGGGCTGTGCTCGACGATCACGCGAAGAGCGCGATTGCGGCGATGGATGCCATCCCGGTCGATATCCAGCCCATCTATCCCGAGGCGATATGAGCCAAAGCGCGCGGCGGGCGTCGGCGATAGCGGCGCTCGCCCTGCTTTTCGCACTGCTGGCGATCGCGCGACCGATCGACCATGACGAGAGCCAATATGTCGCCGCCGCGATCTTGAGCGGCGGCGCCCTGCCCTATCGCGACTTCGCCTATCTGCAAACGCCGCTCCAGCCGCTGTTGTTCGCGCCGTTCGCAGCGCTGTTCGGCGGCTTTGCATGGCAGGGGCTGCGGCTCCTCAACGCGGCGCTGGGGCTGATCGCAGTGCTGTGTGTTCATCGCGCCGCGCGCGAGTCGGGAGCGTCCCAACGTGCCGCGACGATCGCCGCCGGACTGTTCGCGGCGACCGACATCCTGTTGTTCAGCATCGGCGTCGCGCGCAACGACGCGCTTCCCGGCGCGCTGGTCGCTGCGGCGCTGATCCCGATCGTTCGCGCCACGCAGGGGAAAGCGACGCCGATCAGCGCCTTCCTTGCCGGATTGCTGCTGGCGAGCGCGGCTGCGGCCAAGATATCCTGCGCGTTTCCGGCGGCAGCCTATGGCCTTTATGCCCTGTGGAACCGACGGCATCTGCCATTGTGGATCGCCGCCGGTGCGCTGGCACCCACCTTGCTGGTTGCGGGTCTGTGTCTCGCCGCGCCGGATGACTTTCTGTTCGGCGTGCTGCTTTTCCCCTCGGCGGCCCCCGCCGATTATTATGCGGCGGGCGACCGCGCGTGGAAGTTGTGGGCCGCGCTGAAACCAGTCGATGCGCTCAAATTCCTCGCGCTCGGCCCCGCGCTTCCGGTGCTCGCCTTTCTCGCCATCCATCGTCCGCGATCCGAACCGGCGCTGCTGTGCCTCGCGCTCGCAGCGGCGGCGCTGATCGCCGCGCTGTTGCCGACGCCGATCTGGCGGCAATATCTGCTGCCCGCGCTGCCGCCGCTGTTCGTCGCGCTAGCAACCATGCTGCCCGAACGGCTGTCGGCGCCATGGAAAGCGGCCTTCCTCGTCTTTGCATTGGCGGGGCTGGCGCCCAGCCTGTCGGCGGTATTTGCCGGAAAGCCGGCAATGGCGACCGCCACCCGCGAAATGGCGGCGCTACGTGCGGCAATGGACTCAGCGGGCGTGACCGGGCCGGTAGCGACCTTAGCACCGCAATTCCTGGCCGGAACAGGGCGCGTGGTGGACGAACGCTTCGTCACCGGCCCTTTTTATTTCCGCGCGCAATCGCTGCTGACGCCCGAAGAAGAGCAGGCGCGCAATCTGGTGTCGGCGCGCCGGATGGCCGACCGTTTCCGCGCCGATCCCCCGGCAGCGATCATTGTCGGCGGCGAAGGCGAATGGACGAGCGGCGACCCCGCGCTTGATGCGATGCTCGAAGCCTGGGCAGTGCATGCCGGATGGCGACGGGTGCCGGTGAACAGTGAGCGCTTCCGCCTCTATGTCCCCGCCACCGAGAGCGATCAGGCGACGCGCAGCCGAACCGATCCGCCGCGGCGGCGTTCCTCCAGCTTTTCGGCATAATAGTCCATCAGCGCGATGGCGTGATCGCGGTCAGAACGTACCCGTTGCGACGCGGCGCGCGATGCTGCGCGCAGGATCGCCGGTTCGCGCGCGAACATGCGACGGATCGCTTCCGCTGCAGCCTGGGCGTTGCCGGCGGTATAGGTTTCGGCGAACTGCACTTCGGCGATGTCCGAACATCCGCCGCGATCGGGCACGATCAGCGGCAGGCCCGACGCCAGCGCCTCGGTTCCGACCAGTCCGAACGGCTCGCTGTCCGCACCGTGGATCAGCGCGTCGCAGCTGGCCATGATCTGCGACAGACGGAACCGGTCATAGATCGGGCGGAACATGCGGATATGCGGGCTGCCCGCGATTCGCTTTTCCAGCCGCTGGCGATCGACGCCGTCGCCCAGCATGATCATGCCCACCGGCAAGTCACTTCCCGCTGCCTCGACCGCGTCGATCACCACCGACCAGCGTTTTTCGCGATGGTGCCGGCCCATGCCGAGCAGCAAATGCCCCTCAGGCGGCAGGCCGATCTGTTCGAGGATCGCCGCGCGCAGCTTTTCGTCGCGCAGATCGGGCGAGAAATAGCCCTTGTCGATGCCCAGCGGCATCGACGCATCGACATGCATGCCGCGCCGCCGGAACCGCCGCGCCAGAGTCGCGCCATTGGTGACGAACGCGTCATATTTCTCGAGAAAGCGATTCATATACTGGGTGTACCAGTCGAACATCGCCTCGACCTGATCGCGATTGGCGATGCCGTCGAGCCAGCGCTGCGGATAGGCGCCGATATTGTCGTTATGCGCAAAGAAGATCTTGAGCGCATCCCCCTGCCAGCCGCCGACGATCCACGCCGGACGCCAGGGCGAGCTCGCCTCCACGACATCGGGCTGGATTTCGTCGAGCAGCTTGCGGATCGGCGCGCCGTCGATGAAAATGCCGTAATTGCGATCGAAGATCAGCCGGGGCGCCTTGACCCAATGAATGCGTCCGCCGCCCGGCCGATCCTCGATGCTGTTTTCGCGGCCCGGGGCGATCACGATCAGCTCGTGCCCCAGTTCCGCCAATATTCCCATCTTGCGGTCGAGATAGGTGCGCACGCCGCCGCCGGTAGGCGAATAATATTCGTTGACGTCGACGATGCGCATATGTCCCGCTCCGCTCAGTCGATCGGGCGGAAACCGGCGACCCCGCGCAGATATTGCGCACGGATCGTCACGTTGGTGACACCCGATCCGACCGTCACCAGCGCCTGTTCCAGACGCGGGCGGCTGCGGCCCAGATTGCCGGGACGGGCAAAACCGGCGCCGTCACGCCAGAAATTGAACTTGTTCTTGCCGTCGCGGTCATGCGTGAAGAACAGGGCATAGGTGCCGGGACGCGGCGCCTTGATGCACATCACGACATTGCCCGAACCGGGCGTCTGGGCCCAGATGCGGCGGAAGAACTTGCCTTCGGAGACCAGGTCGCGGTCGTCCTTCAGGAAATCGTCCTCATTGCCCGGATACAGCTCGAGCTTGAGCCGTCCCGTGCGGTCGCGCAGGCCCGTGATCGTGGCGCGAATCGCCGGGCCCTGGCCATTGGCACAGGCCGATGCATCGTCGCCCAGGATGCCACTGCCCTGCGCGGCGGCAGGCAGAGGCGCAGCCATGGTCAGCGCGCCAAACACCGCCACGGTCAGCAAGTTGGTGGTCTTCATGTTTCCTTCCTCAAAACCGAATAGAGGCTGAAGCAGCCGATAAGCAGAGCATGCAACAACAGAGATAGCGCTGCGGTGAACGCGAGCAGCTCCGATATCGCATCTCCCCTACCAATCATCATGATCGCAAATGCGGCGAAAACCGTTTCCTTCTGAGGCAGGAAGGGCAGACGAGACACCAGCAGCCGCCCTGCGACAAGAATCAGCCACATTCCCACCGACACCGCCGGAAGCGCGAAATACCACGCAAAGGCGAGCATCACCGAACCCGATATGATGCGCGAACATTGCATCCCGAAGACCCACCAGAGCGTTCGCACCGGCAACGAAAAGACGCGTCTGGAGAAAATGAGGAACGGCAGCGTCATGATGACGATCGCCCCCACCGCGAGCAGCACCGTATGCTGATCCTCGGGTTTGAGCAGCTTGATGCCGAGCGGCAGCACGATGACCAGCATCGTCAGCGTGACGGCATGGCCGGCCATCGCCGACATGATGGTGACGTCCTTCACTGCGCCAAAGGGCGCCGCGACCATCTTCGTCCGCTGCCGTGCCCAGGCATAGAAATAGGCTTCGCCCGAATAGCCGATCAGCGTTTCGTTGGAGATGCGCTTCTTGTGCAGCGCGACCATTCCCGACAGCGGAATTTTCCATAATTTGCGGAAGATGAACCAGTCGAAAGTCGGCGGGATCAGATAGGCCGTCAGGAAAAAGAACCAGAAGCCGACGCTGCGCGGAATCACGCGCGACAGCCCGGCCAGACCGCTGTCCAGCAGCTCGCGACCCACCGCCACGATCATCAGGACAGAGAGGATCGCGCCCAGAATCGTCGGCCAGCGCCGCCGGATCCGCTGGATCGGCTCAAGCCCCGTTACATCGGCTGGTTCGGATTGGGTATCGACCGTGCCCCCGGCAGCGGGAGCATCCAGTCCGGATCGGGTTGCCAAATCGCTCTCGCTGTCGTTCACAAGGCTGTTCGTAATACTCAAAATGAGCGGCTTACGCTTTCCCGGCGACGACGCTCCACTACACTCGGCTTCCCGAGAGATCGGGCCTATTGGCGTGATGATTTGGCGATTATAAGGCCGATCCGCAAGTCCATGCTCGAATCCACCACTCCCACAGCGGCGCATGTCATGACGCTCGCCCAAAGCTTTCGCGGCGGCGGAGTCGAACGCGCGATGCTGCGCATGGCAAACGGATGGGTTGCGGCGGGGCGACGCGTCACGCTGATCCTGGGCAGCGGAGAAGGGCCGCTGGCGCAGGAAATGCCGGACGGACTATCCGTGATCGAACTGGGCGACACCGCGTATCGCGCGTTGATGGCGATGCCCGCACTGGCGCGCGAACATCGCCCCGATCTGATCTTCATCCCCGGCAATCACTATACCGGCGTGGCGGCGTGGACGCGCTTGCGGATGGGCAAAGGCGCGCCGCCGATCGTCGCCAAGGTTTCGAACAGCCTCGTCCGGTCGGATATGCATGGCATCGGCGCCTGGGCCTATCGGCGCTGGCTGCGCAGTCATCCGCGCTTTTGCGACCATATTGTCGCGATGACCCGGGCAACCGCTGCCGAAGCGGTTCGCGAGATGCGGATCGCCCCGGAACGTGTTTCCGTCATTCCCAATCCTCCGGCGCTGCCGCGCACCGATGCCGCGCCGGTGCCGCTTCCCACCGGGCGCTACCTGCTCGGCGTCGGGCGGCTCGAGCCGCAGAAGCGCTGGGAGCGGCTGATCGAAGCCTTTGCGCGGCTGGATATCCCCGACTTGTCGCTGCTGCTGCTCGGCGAAGGCAGCGCGCGCGATGCGCTCGAAGCACAGGTGGCACAGCTCGGCATCGGCGATCGGGTGATGCTGCCCGGCTATGCCGCCGATCCCATGCCCGCGATGCGCGGCGCGGCGCTGGTGGCGCTGACGTCCGATTTCGAAGGCGTTCCCGGCGCCGTGAACGAAGCGCTGGCGCTTGGCACGCCGGTCGTCGCGACCGAATCGAGCGTTTCGATTCGCGAACTGATCGCGGCCGAGAACGGATCGATCGTCGCGCCGGGCGACGGCGATGCGCTGGTCGGTGCATTGGCGCACTGGCTGTCGCCTGGCACGCAGCGCCCGACGCCGCGCGTTGCTTCCGGCATCGATTCGAACGCCGCCTATCTGGCGCTGTTCGACAGGCTGGTGGCTCAGCGCGGGCGGTAGCGCAGACCGATCCATAGCGTGCGCGGGGTGGCGCGTTCGATCACGTCCGATATCCCTGCCTCGACTCGCGCATCGAACAGATTCTCGCCGCGCAGATCGAGCGAAAATCCTGCTGCGATCGGCACGCGCAGCACGGCATCGACCGTCACGGCGCCGTTCAGCCGCTCGCTGTTCTGATCATCCTCGAATCGCGGCCCGGCATAGCGCAATGTCACGGCGCCACCCGCTTCGCCCGGCCACCAGCCCAGCGTCGCCGAAGCGCTATGCTCTGCGGTCTGGGCAGGGCGCTTGCCGTCAAGCGCCGACGCGACGCCTGAGGCACGTACCCGCGCATCGGTCCATGCCCAGCTCGCCGACACTGCCCAGGCCCCCTGCCGCCAGCGCGCATCGACTTCGGCACCATGCGATTCGACGGCATCCAGGTTGCGCCGCTGACGATAGACCCCTGCTGCCGAAACGAAACCGACGCCGGGGAAGGTCCCCGGCCCGTTCGCCAGCGTGACATTGGCAATCGCATCGTCCAGCCGGTTCCAGAAGCCCGTCACCGAGAGGGTCAGTGCGGGTGACGGTCGCCAGTCGATCCCGGCCTCACCGCCCCACAATCGTTCTGGCGTCAGTTCCGCATTGGCCGCCGTTGCATCGGCACCGACGCGATAGGGACGATAGAGTTCGTTGAGCGTCGGCAACCGCCAGCCGCGATAGCCGGCGCTGCGCAGCGTAAGCGCAGATACGAGTTCCAGCGCCGCACCGACCCGCCCGGTCGCTTCCCATCCCGATCGCGGCGAAAAACGCGCGTCGGTGAGCGCCGCGCCACCCGCGACCGGCTGTTCGATCAGCCGCCCCTCGCCGATCCGCCAATGGTCGATCCGCCCGCTGGCATTCAGGGTCAGCGGGCCGTCGCGATAGCTGAGATCGGCAAAACCGCCCGCCGTCAGGCTGCGTCCGCCCGCTTCGCGTCGCCGCGTCGGATCGCCCGCAACGAAGATATAGCGCTCGCGGGTTTCGCCCTCGACATGGCGCATATCCGCGCCGAGGCGAAGCGTCAGGGCGTCGCCGGTCGGCGGCTGCACTTCAAGCCGCGCGCCGATCCCGGTCGCGGGGACATTATACTGGTCGAGCGCGGGCGTTGCCGTATCGCGCGCATCGCTGACGCTGGCAAAGCCGCTCGCCATGCTGCGCGTCTGAAGATAGCCGAGCGCCGACCATTGCCACGCGCCGCGCCCGACCAGCCGGATACTGGCATCCACGCCTTCGCTCTGCACATCGGTGAAATCGACGCCGCGATTGCGCCGGTCGGCAAAGCCGGAAAGATTGGCCTGCAATTCGGTGACGCCAGTCAGCGGCGTCACCGCGCGCAGGGCGAGGCTCGCCTGCTCATAGGGCGCGGGATGATCCACCGGGCCGCGATCCTGTGCCACCACCGGCGCGAAACCGTCGCTGCGCCCATATTGCCCCGCCAATGTGACGAAACCGCCGCGGCGCGGCGTGATCGCGGCAGTGGCGACGGCGTCGATACTATCGCGACTGCCATAGCGCAGGCTCGCGCCGAACGGACCGAGCAAGTCCGGCCCGGCGCTGGCCATCGATATCGTCCCCGCCAGTGCGCCCGGACCAGCAACGCCACTGCCGCCGCCGCGCGTCACGCGCACGCTCGCCAGCCGGTCGGGGAGATAGGCCGGAAACGCGACCCATCCGCCGAACGGGTCCGCCTGCGGCACGCCGTCGAGCGTCAGCAGCGTGCGGCTCGATGCATTGCCGCCCAGCCCGCGCAGCGTCACGCCCTGACTGGTCGGATGCGCCGACCGCGAATCGGATCGGCGGAACGCAGCGATCCCCGCGACATCGCCGAGCAGATCTTCCAACCGCCCACTCGCGCTGCTGGTCAGCCGCTCGCGATCGATTTCGACGGTGGCGTAGATGTCGTCGCCCGGCGACGGGTCCAGCCCCTCGCCGCTCACGACGATCTCAGGCGACGCTTGCTGGGCAAGCGCGGGCATCGCCGCCAGCAGCGCACTCGCGGCGGCGGCACTCTTCAACAGCGGCCGCGTCATTCCGGCGGCTTCACCTTGTCGGGATGCGCGTTCGCGAATGCCGGCAGCGCCTGTGCCTGCGCATCGATCGCCACCAGCCGGGGATAGGCATCGAGCGCGCATTCGAACCGGCGCGCATTATAAAGCTGCGGGATCAGGAACAGATCGGCGATGCCGGGCGCTTCGCCGCCCAGGAACCTGCCATCGCCCGCCATCGCCTCCAGTGCCGCCAGCCCTTCGGCGGTCCAGTGGCGATACCAGTCGTTACGGGCGTCGCCATCGGCGCCGAGCGTATCGCGCAGCCGGTTGAGCACGCGCAGATTGTTGAGCGGGTGCACGTCCATTCCCACCACCATCGCCTGCGCCAGTGCCTGGGCGCGCGCCAGCGGATCGGCGGGGATCAGGCGTGGCTCGGGAAAGCGCGTATCGAGCCAGTCGATGATCGCCAGCGACTGAGTGAGCACCGCGCCCTCGCCGGTATCGAGCGCAGGCACCAGCCCCTGCGGGTTGCGCGCCAGATAGTCGGCAGACCGCTGCTCGCCATTGATCAGCGATACCGGCGCGCTGTCATATGCCACGCCCTTCAGATTGAGCGCGATCCGCACGCGATAGCATGCGGACGAACGGAAATAATCGTAGAGCAGCATCTCTCTCTGGCTTCCTTTCCTCGCGGCGGGGAATTGCGGCGGCCTTGCCCGACCGTTCCGCGATTTTCAGGACTGGATTCGTTATAGGCAAATTCAATCCGATATGGCTATACATGTCCGCCACGCAGGGACATCAGCCCGGCGATGGTTCGGCGTCGGCGGCCTCGTCTGCTTCCTTGTTGCCATCGCGCGCCGCCAGTTCCGATTCGCGTTCGAGCAGCACCTTCACCATCGCCAGCATCGGATCGGCCAGCGCCAGCCCGAGCACGCCGAACAACGTGCTCGCCAGAATCTGCGACGCGAGCGTCAGCGCCGGCGGCAAATCGACGGTGCGCCGCGCCACCATGGGAATGACGACATAGCCGTCGAAATTCTGCACCCCGAAATAGATGATGATCGCCCAGAAACCTTCGGCATTGCCGACCGAAAATCCCGCCGCGACCATCAACACGCCGCTGATGAACGCGCCGATATTGGGAATGAAGGCGAGCGTACCGGTGATGATGCCGAGCAACAATGCCATCGGCACGCCGGCGATCGACAGCAACAACCAGGTGATCACGCCTTCGAACGCCATCCCGGCAAGCCGCCCGGCGAGCAGCCGCCGCATCGTCACTGCCATCCTGTTGACCGTCACTGCGAAATCGTCACGCGCGGGCAGCGGCACCATCCATTGCAGCCCGCGATCGTAGATGCGCGGCTCCAGTGCCACGAAAAGGCCGAGGATCATGATCATCAACAGCGCCGCGAACGCGCCGATCACCGATCCGACGACCGACGTGACCTTGCCGATCGAGCCGACCACCTGCTGCGCCAGGCTGAATATGCCCGACCGTTCCTGAAGCAGCCCCATATCGGTCGCCCATTGCGCAACATGCTGGGCCTGAACCATCAGCGTTTCACGCAGCTGTTCGGCCTGCTGCGCGATTTCCATCCCGGCGTGATAGAAAGTGCCCGCGACGAACGCGATCACCAGCAGCACGACGATCATGATCCGCACCTGACGCGGCAGCGGCAGTACCTTGCCCAGCAGACGCGCTCCGCCGTCGAGCATCGATGCGACCACCAGCCCGCCGAAAATAATCAGCAGCGGCTGGATCAGCAGCACCACAAGCGCAACCGCGATCGCCAGCCCGAACCATACCGAAGCGCGCTTCAATTCCGCGCGCACCATCGGATCGCGCATCTCGTTGGGACCCGGCTCGGGATAGACGGGGATGCGATCCCCGCTCATTGCTTGCCGGGGCTCGGATGCAGCGTCTTGCCCGCGCGACCCGAGCGAAACGCACCGAACCATGTCGCCGGGTTCCACGTCTCGCTGCCGTTGAGCGAGAAGGGGATGAATTCGGCGCGGCCGCCGATATTCTCCCACGGCACCGGACCGCCCAGACCGCCATCGGCAACCGGGAAGCGGCTGTCGGCGCTGTTGTCGCGATTGTCGCCCATCAGGAACACATGCCCTTCGGGGATGTGGACCGGGCCGAAATCGTCGGCAACGGTGCGGCCCAGATCGACCGTTTCATAGGAACGGCCATTGGTCAGCGTCTCGCGATAGATCGGCAGGCGGCAATAAAGCTTGCCGTCCTCGCCCTCGATCCGGCGCCCGGGATATTGGCCGCGGTCGCAGCGGCTATTGGCGTCGACCGGGATCAGCTTGGGGCCTTCGGCCGTGCGCTGAATGGGCTTGCCGTTGATATACACGGTGCCGCCGCGCCCCTCGATCGTCTCGCCCGGCAGGCCGATGACACGCTTGATATAGTCGGTTTCCTTTCCCGGCGGGGTCAGGATGACGACATCGCCGCGCTGGGGCATCCGCCCGAACAGCCGCCCATGGATGAACGGCAGCACATGAAAGGTGGGCGACACGAACGAATAGCCATAGGGATATTTGGTGACGATCAGCCGGTCGCCGACCAGCAGGCCCGGCAGCATCGATTCGGACGGGATATAGAAAGGCTTGGCGATCAGCGTGTGAAAGCCGAGCACGGCGATCACCAGCCAGAACAGCCCCTTGATTTCCCCCCACCAATCGGTGCGGTGCGGAGGCTCGCCATCGTCGCTGGCGCTTGCTTCGTCCGGGTTCATGACGGGGTCGCCATCGTGCACGGGCAAGGCGGCATCGTCGCCCGACGCTGCGTCGACCGACTCTTCGCGTTCCAGTGCCAGATCGTTCGACGCCATTCCCTACCCTTCTGCCTGCGCGACCGCTTCGATCATCACCAGCGCGAACGCCCAGGGATGATCGTCGGTCAGCGTCAGGTGTATCCGCGCCTCGTGACCCTCGGGCACCAGCGCGTCAAGCCGCGCCTTCGCCCCGCCGGTCAGCGCCAGCGTGGGTGCGCCCGACCGCGCATTGACCACGCCGATATCCTTCATGAACACGCCGGCTCGAAATCCGGTGCCCACTGCCTTGGAGAACGCCTCCTTGGCGGCGAAGCGCTTTGCCAGCGTCCCCGGCTTGGTAAAGGGACGCCGGTTCGCCTTTGCTAGCTCGGTTTCGGTAAACACGCGGTTTTCGAACCGTGCACCGAACCGCTCCAGCGACGACTCGATTCGCTCGATATTACAAAGGTCTGAGCCGAGGCCGATGATCATGGAAGCTCGTTAGCGAAGGGATGAGGCGGCAATAAGGACATGAAACGCGCGATAGTTCCGAAATGCTCCGGATCGGGACTCAGCCACGAGGACGAAGCCTCCCACAAAAACCGTTAGCCCTGAGCCTGTCGAAGGGCGCGTTCAGTGTCCCCTCACCCGAGCTGGAGAGCTGCGGAAAAGCATGCACTTCACCGCGCCGCATCCATCAGCGCACGCATCCGCTGCACCACCGGGGCCAGCCCGTCGAAAATCGCCTCGCCGATCAGGAAATGGCCGATATTGAGCTCGGCCAGTTGCGGGATCGCGGCGATCGGCACGACATTGTCAAAGGTCAGGCCGTGCCCCGCATGGACTTCGATGCCGTTCTTGGCGGCCAGCGCCGCAGCATCGGCCAGCCGCTTCAGCTCCGTTGCCCGCGCATCGCCCTCAAGCTCGGCATAGCTACCGGTGTGCAGCTCGATCACCGGCGCGCCCAGGCGAATCGCGGCATCGATCTGCGCCGCTTCGGGTTCGATGAACAGCGACACGCGGCTGCCGTTTTCACGCAACGCCGCGACGATCGGAGCGAGGTGATCGAACTGTCCGGCGGCATCGAGACCGCCTTCGGTCGTCCGCTCCTCGCGCTTTTCGGGGACGATGCACACCGCATGCGGACGATGGCGCAGCGCGATCGCCAGCATCTCCTGCGTCGCCGCCATTTCCAGGTTGAGCGGGATCGGCAATCGCGTCGACAGCCGCTCGATATCGGCATCGGTAATGTGCCGCCGGTCCTCGCGCAGATGCGCGGTAATGCCGTCCGCCCCGGCCTCTGCCGCAAGAAGCGCCGCGCGCACCGGATCGGGATAGCCGCTGCCGCGCGCATTCCGCACGGTCGCGACATGATCGATATTGACGCCTAGGCGCAATTTTCCGCGCATCGGCGCTTACCCGGCAAGGGCGCGGCTGCCCGGCTTCACCGCCGGGATCGCCGCGAGTTCGGGGGGAAGCTTGTCGGCCTCATATGCCGGCACATCCATCCGGAGCAGCGAGACGAGCGGCACGCCGACATCCGCGCATCCGTTCGACCGATCGACGATGCATGCGGCGCCGAGCAACTCGCCCGGATGCTTGCGGATCGCGGCGATGCATTCGCGTGAGGAAAGGCCGGTGGTGACGATATCCTCGACCATCACGATCCGCGCGCCCTTCGGAATCTCGAATCCGCGCCGCAACTGGAACTCGCCATCCTCGCGCTCGACGAACACGGCCCTGCAGCCGAGCCCGCGTGCAGTTTCATAACCGGGGATGATTCCGCCGATCGCGGGCGAAACGACCATGTCGACCTCGCCGAACGACTCGCGAATCGCCTGTGCCAGCGCGCCGCACACGCGACCTGTGCGCGCCGGGTCTTCGAAAATGCGCATCTTCTGAAGAAATATCGGCGAGCGCAGGCCCGAGGACAGGATGAAATGCCCTTCCAGCAAGGCTCCCGCATCGCGGAACTCCGCCAGAATTTCGTCGCCTGTCATGCCATTCCTTCCCTGATCGAAGCCGCACTTCCTCTAAGACGGCACTTGACGCGCCGCAACCACCGCCGAAAAGACCCCGATCATACGCTTGAGACATCGGGATTCGGCGCGTATAGGCCTCGGCTGACCGCCTGCGACCGAGAAAACCGGCGCTCCGCAAAAGGGTGACTATTGAAGATGCGCATGCTTGGATTGACTTCGATTGTCCTGGCCGCGAGCCTGGCGCTGGGGAGCGCCGGACACGCCCAGGCTCCGACCGCCGCTCCGGCGACGGAAAGCACAACGGCCGCAAGCGATGCGCCCGCAACCACGGAGGCCGCTCCGGCCGACCCCACGCTGAATGCCGATGGCACGCAGAAAGTGACGCCGGTGGCCGGCAAGGGCCAGCCCGTCTCTCGCGCGATCGGCCTGCAGGAACAATATTCGGTCATCGGCAATGACGGCCTGTGGTTCCATAACTGGGTGCTGCTGCCGGTACTGATCCTCATCTCGGTCTTCGTGCTCGCGCTGCTGGGCTGGGTCATCTTCCGCTATCGCCGCGCCGCCAATCCGGTGCCGTCGAAGACGTCGCACAACACCACAATCGAAGTCGTCTGGACGCTGGTCCCGGTGCTGATCCTGCTGGCGATCGCGGTTCCGTCGATCCGCCTGCTCGCCAAACAATATGAACCCGCGCCGGACAATGCCGTCACGCTGAAGGCGATCGGCAACCAGTGGTTCTGGTCCTATGAATATCCCGACAATGGCGATATCAGCTTCTCGTCGAACCTGCTGAAGGAACGCAATCAGGTCGAAGCCGGCCAGCGCTATCGTACCGATGCCGACGGCCCCCGCCTGCTCGCCACCGACAATCGCGTGGTGCTGCCGGTCAACACGCCTATCCGCCTGATCACCACCGCGAACGACGTGATCCACAGCTGGGCGATCCCGGCTTTCTGGGTCAAGCTGGACGCGGTCCCCGGTCGCCTGAACGAAACGACGTTCGAGATCAAGGAACCGGGCATCTATTACGGCCAGTGCTCTGAACTCTGCGGCGCGCGCCACGGCTTCATGCCGATCACCGTCGAAGCGGTTTCGCCGGAAGAATATGCCGCATGGGTCCGCGCCAAGGGCGGCACCATGCCGGGCGACGAAGCGGCGGCCGAAGCTGCTTCGAACGAAACCGCCGAAGCCAATGCGACCGAAGCCGTCGACGGCAACGCCGCCGAACCGGCCGACAACACCGCAACTCCCGCCGCTGTGGAATAAGCAATGACCGATACCGCACTCTCACCCGCCGCGCATGATCATGCGCATGACGACCACCACACGCCGGGATTTTTCGCGCGTTGGTTCATGTCGACCAACCACAAGGATATCGGCACGCTCTATCTGATCTTCGCGATCATCGCCGGTATCGTCGGCGGCGCGATTTCGGGCGTGATGCGCCTCGAACTCGCCGAACCGGGCATCCAGTATCTTCAGGGCATTGCCGGCTTCGTCCATGGCGGCGAGCAGAGCTTCGACGAATCGCTCCACTTCTGGAACGTGCTGATTACCGCGCACGGTCTGATCATGGTGTTCTTCATGGTCATGCCCGCCATGATCGGCGGTTTCGGCAACTGGTTCGTTCCGATCATGATCGGCGCGCCGGACATGGCGTTCCCGCGCATGAACAACATCAGCTTCTGGCTGACGGTTGCGGGCTTTGTGTCGCTGATGCTCTCGCCGTTCGTGGGCATCGGCGCGGGTACCGGCTGGACGGTCTATGCGCCGCTCTCCACCTATGGCGAGCCGGGGCCGTCGGTCGACTTCGCGATCTTCTCGCTCCACCTTGCCGGTGCGGCGTCGATTCTGGGCGCGATCAACTTCATCACCACCATTTTCAACATGCGCGCGCCGGGCATGACCCTGCACAAGATGCCGCTGTTCGTGTGGTCGGTGCTGATCACGGCCTTCCTGCTGCTGCTCGCGCTGCCGGTTCTGGCCGCCGCGATCACCATGTTGATCACCGATCGTAACTTCGGCACGGCCTTCTACGATCCGGCCTATGGCGGCGATCCGATCCTGTACCAGCATCTGTTCTGGTTCTTCGGTCACCCCGAAGTGTACATCATGATCCTGCCGGGCTTCGGCATCGTCAGCCAGATCATCGCCACTTTCAGCCGCAAGCCGGTGTTCGGCTATCTCGGGATGGCTTACGCCATGGTCGCGATCGGCCTGGTCGGCTTCATCGTCTGGGCGCACCACATGTTCACCACCGGTCTGCCGGTGAATGTGAAGATGTACTTCACCGCCGCGACGATGGTGATCGCTGTGCCTACCGGCGTGAAGATCTTCTCGTGGATCGCGACGATGTGGGGCGGCTCGATCAGCTTCAAGACCCCGATGGTCTGGGCGATCGGCTTCATCTTCATGTTCACCGTCGGTGGCGTGACCGGTGTGGCGCTCGCCAATGGCGGCTTCGACGATGTCGTCCACGACACCTATTACGTCGTCGCCCACTTCCACTATGTGCTGTCGCTGGGCGCGGTGTTCGCGCTGTTCGCGGGCTTCTATTACTGGTTCCCGAAAATGTCCGGGAAGATGTACAACGAGTTCCTCGGCCAGCTGCACTTCTGGATATTCTTCATCGGCGTGAACATGCTGTTCTTCCCGATGCACTTCCTGGGCCTGGACGGCATGCCGCGGCGTATCCCGGACTATCCGGACGCTTATGCCTTCTGGAACTATATCGCGAGCTGGGGCTATGCGGTGATGGGGGTCGGCGTGCTGATCTTCTTCTTCAACATCATCCTGTCGCTGCTGGCGGGCCGCAAGGCGGAAGCCAATCCGTGGGGCGAAGGCGCCACGACGCTGGAATGGACGCTGTCCAGCCCGCCGCCGTTCCACCAGTTCGAAACGCTGCCGGTGATCGAGGAACAGGCGCATCACTGATCGCGGTTCCTGACCGAGACGAAAACGCCCCGGAGGAAACTCCGGGGCGTTTTTCGTTGGGGGCGAGCCTATCGCCTTTCGCCGCGATCGGTGACAGACGAAATACAGCAGGCGCTTGAGTGCATTTACCCGACTCCACGGCAATGGTTCGCGCCCCGAAAAAGCGCGCCTGAGCGCAGGAAATGACGAAGAGCGGTTCCGAAAATCCTGTGCCGTGGCCAAATAGTAACGGCGGAACATGCCGGTCGTTCAAAGTCGGCCGCCAGGATATGGCTTGCAAATACGCCACCCAACGGCCATATAGTGGTTCGCTACAGTCGCAAATCGACGGTTTCTGGAGCTTTGCGGCCCCCTTTTCCTTCTATCTGCACAACGGCGCCGGGCATATTTTCCGGCGGCTGGCTCATTTCAGGAAGAGGAATCTCCCCAGGCAGCTCTGGCACTGTCAGCTTCCGCAACGTCGGAAGCGTATGACGGTGTCGCTTTCGACACTCGAACTGGCAATGCCGCCGTTTCCGGTTGCTGTGCACATTGGTGCATCCGAACGAACCGGCAGGAACATGTCAGGCCCGAGCCGGCGGACGTCCCGCCGGTACCAACCCGATACCCGGCCCGAAACGCCGGCGACGCACCCGTCGCCACAGGCGTAACGCCGCATTCCCGTGGCTTTGCGCGCCGGGCGTCGATCACAATCACCGGCCATTTGCATGCTGCATCCAGCGAGATCGCGGCGCGCGACAGCCGAACCCAATTACAGGATATTACATGATTTCACGTTCCAACCCGCGGCACGCACGCCGCCAGCATAATGCTTTCCGCCCGGCCCCATGTGGCCAGAATGGCGCAAAGCCCTTGAGTCTCCCGAATTTCTGCCCGGTCGCCCGCGAGGCAGCGATCGCGATTCTCGGCTGACAGGTCCAATCGCGCGCACGCCATTTTCCGGCGTGCGGCCGCGACGGGCGCTTCAGCTTCGGCTTTGACCGGGCGCGCCCGCCGTGCATGCAAGCGGAAATCCGGCGATGACCGTATCGGGCAACCGTGCCGGACGCTTCGTATCGGCTTCGATACAGCACCATCGCGACCGCGCCTCGGCCACGCATTCGCCACCGCGACGGATCACGGTTTCATAATAGGCACTCTCGCGCCGCACGCGTTCCAGCAGCACCGATGCCACAAGACCATCGTCCAGAAATGCCGGCTTGCGATAGGTGATTTCATGCCGGACCGCGACCCATCGGAACGCCGCGATTGCATCGGCATCGGCAAATGCGTGCCAATGGCTCAGCACCGCTTTCTGTACCCATTCCAGATAGACGGCATTGTTGACATGGCCCAGCGCGTCAATGTCCGTCGGACGAATGGCGATGGGATATTCGTGCATCGCATAGCGCGGCGCTTCGATCATTTGCGGCGCCTCGCCCAGAATGCCGGAAGTCGTTGATGCGGATATCGCAGCAGATATCGCTCACGCCGCCGGCGCAGCTTCAGAACCGCAACTGTGGCACAAAGCGCAAAGGCCATGAGCGCAATTAGCGCATAGGCAATCACCAGACGTGTTTCGATGATCAGGCTCCCGAGCCGTAAGCGGGAGCACAATGTCTCTCAGCCGTCTGCGCTTACGTGTGAACCTGCGGACGATATGAAGTGCCTAGCACAGATCGCTGCCGCACCACCCATGCAGAATGCGCGTCGCCGCCTAGCACGCACCCTCAGTCGAGAATGCCGGGCAGATCGAGCCCCTGTTCGCGCGCGCAGGCGATCGCTTCGGGATAGCCGGCATCGGCATGCCGCATCACGCCGGTAGCCGGATCGTTCCACAATACGCGCTCGATCCGCTTCGCTGCCCCTGCACTGCCGTCTGCGACGATCACCATCCCGGCATGTTGCGAATAGCCCATGCCGACGCCGCCGCCATGGTGCAGCGATACCCAGGTTGCGCCGCTCGCAGTGTTGAGCAGCGCGTTGAGCAGCGGCCAGTCGCTCACCGCGTCGCTGCCGTCCTGCATCGCTTCGGTCTCGCGATTGGGCGAGGCGACCGATCCGGAATCGAGATGATCGCGCCCGATCACCACCGGGGCCTTCAATTCGCCCTTCGCGACCATCTCGTTGAACGCCAGCCCCAGCCGATGGCGATCGCCAAGCCCCACCCAGCATATGCGCGCGGGCAGCCCCTGAAAGCGGATGCGCTCACGCGCCATGTCGAGCCAATTGTGGAGATGTGCGTCGTTGGGGAGCAGCTCCTTCACCTTCGCATCGGTGCGATAGATATCCTCCGGATCGCCCGACAGCGCCGCCCAGCGGAACGGCCCTACGCCGCGACAGAAGAGCGGACGGATATAGGCAGGCACGAAACCGGGGAAGTCGAACGCGTTTTCGACGCCTTCGTCCTTCGCCATCTGGCGGATATTATTGCCGTAATCGGTGGTCGGCACGCCGGCGGCCTGAAAATCGAGCATCGCGCGGACATGCACCGCCATCGATTGCCGCGCTGCTCGTGCCACCGTTTCGGGATCACGCTCGCGCCGCTCGATCCATTCGGCAACGGTCCAGCCGATCGGCAGATAGCCGTTGACCGGATCATGCGCGCTCGTCTGATCGGTGAGCAGATCGGGGCGGATGCCACGGCGATAGAGCTCGGGCAGGATTTCGGCGGCGTTGCCGAGCAGGCCGACCGACACCGGCTTGCCGTCCTTGCGCGCCTGATCGAGGATCGCCATCGCTTCCTCGATGCTGGTCGCCGATCGGTCGAGATAGCCGGTGCGCAGTCGCATTTCGATCCGGCTCATCTGGCATTCGACTGCGAGGCAGCTCGCCCCCGCCATCACCGCCGCCAGCGGCTGTGCCCCGCCCATGCCGCCCAGCCCCGCTGTCAGCAGCCAGCGTCCCGAAAGGTCGCCGCCATAATGCTGGTGCCCCATTTCGGCGAAGGTTTCGTACGTGCCCTGAACGATGCCCTGCGTGCCGATATAGATCCACGAACCCGCCGTCATCTGGCCGTACATCGCCAGCCCCTTGCGATCGAGTTCGTTGAAATGCTCCCAGGTCGCCCAGTGCGGCACAAGGTTCGAATTGGCGATCAGCACGCGCGGTGCATCGCGATGCGTGCGGAACACGCCGACCGGCTTGCCCGACTGGATCAGCAGCGTTTCGTC
The DNA here is from genome assembly GCA_002707985.1 of Sphingomonas sp. Classification (GTDB taxonomy): domain Bacteria; phylum Pseudomonadota; class Alphaproteobacteria; order Sphingomonadales; family Sphingomonadaceae; genus Sphingomonas. Next base: position 93,959 of record PAOI01000039.1, read on the forward strand.
CTCGCCCAGCCGCTTCAGCGTCGCGACGATCCGGTCATAGCTGTCCCAGTCGCGCGCGGCGCGACCGATGCCGCCATAGACCACCAGTTCCTCGGGTCGCTCGGCGACATCGGGATGGAGATTGTTCATCAGCATCCGCATCGGCGCTTCGGTCAGCCAGCTTCGCGCGGAAAGCTTGGTCCCGGTCGCGGGCCTGATGACGCGGCTATTGTCGTGGCGGTTCACACGGTTTCTCCCAACGGTCAGGATCGGGCAAAGGCAAGGCAGGCGGCGATCACGTCGCGCAGCACGGCGATCAGCGGCGCGGCGCGCGCGGGATCGAATTCGGGTGGCCAGTCGGGCGCACGCGGCATTTCCGGTTCGTCCAGATAGCCGCGCATCGCCAGCTCCATCTGAATCGCATGCACGCCGGTTTCGGGGCGGCCATAATGGCGCGTCGTCCATCCGCCGCGAAACCGCCCGTCGACAACATGGCCGAGCCCGCTCGCGGCGCAGATATCGGCCACCGCCGATGTCAGTTCGGGCGCACAGGTGGTGCCGCCATTGGTGCCGATATTGAATTGCGGCAATTCGCCATCGAACAACCGGGGAATATGGCTGCGGATCGAATGCGCATCATACAGGACGACGCGTGGATGGCTGGCGCGCAACCGCGCAATCTCGGCAGAAAGCGCCTCGTGATAGGGATCGAACCATAGCGCGCGGCGGCGCGCTATTTCCGCCGCATCAGGCTCCGTCCCGGCATAGAGCGGATCGCCGTCAAAGGTTTCGATCGGGCACAGCCCCGTCGTAACCTGCCCCGGATAGAGCGACGCGCCGCTCGGATCGCGATTGACGTCGATCGCACTCCGCGACACGCCGGTACACACCAAAGTGGCACCCATATCGGTGGCGAAACCGTACAGCCGGTCGACCCACCAGTCCGCATCACGCCGCGCCAGCCAGTGCGACCGGAAGCGCCCCGCCACATCGCCAAGCCCCGTTCCGGTATGCGGCAGGCCGATCACCAGCGGCGCATCGCCGCGCGTCACTTTCAGCCAGCTCATGCCACCATCCCGGGCAGCGGCAGCGCGGCGGCATCGACAATCGCGCCCGAACGGATCAGCGCCGCCGCCGCCTCCATATCCGGCTGCATGTGGCGATCCTCGGCAAGCATCGGCACGTCGCCACGCAAGCGTGCACGCACGGCCTCCAGCGCATCGGACGAAAGCAACGGCGCGTGAAAATCACATCCCTGCGCCGCGGCAAGCAACTCGATCCCCAGCACCATCGTCACATTCGCGGCCATGTCGCGCAGCCGTCGCGCGCCATGTGCCGCCATCGACACATGGTCTTCCTGATTGGCCGATGTCGGGATCGAATCGACGCTGGCGGGAAAGGCGCGCTGCTTGTTCTCGGAAACCAGCGCGGCGGCGGTGACTTGCGGGATCATGAAGCCTGAATTGAGCCCCGGCCGGGGCGTCAGAAACGCCGGCAGCCCCGAAAGCGCCGAATCGAGCAGCATCGCCACCCGCCGCTCGGCAATCGATCCGATTTCGCACAGCGCCATCGCGATCATGTCGGCGGCGAAGGCGACGGGCTCTGCATGGAAATTGCCGCCCGACAATATTTCGTCGGTATCGGCAAAGATCAACGGATTGTCGGATACGCCATTGGCTTCGGTGGCCAGCATCGCGGCGGCGGAACGCAGCACGTCGAGCGCGGCGCCCATCACCTGTGGCTGGCAGCGCAGGCAATAGGGGTCCTGCACGCGCGGATCGTCTTCGCGGTGCGACGCGCGAATCGCCGATCCGGCCATCAGATCGCGTAGCGCATCGCCGACGGCGATCTGCCCTTCATGGCGGCGCAGCGCATGGATGCGTGCATCGAACGGCGCATCGGTGCCCTTCGCCGCTTCGGTGGACAGCGCCCCGGTGACGAGCGCGCTGCGAAAGGCGATATCCGCATCGAACAGCCCGGCGAGCGCATAAGCTGTCGAAAACTGCGTGCCGTTGAGCAGTGCCAGCCCTTCCTTCGGCCCCAGTTCAAGCGGCGCCAGCCCCGCCGCCGCCAGCGCCGCATCGGCCGGAAGCCGCGCCCCGCCAGTGTCGATTTCCCCCACGCCCAGCATCGCCGCCGCCATATGCGCGAGCGGGGCAAGATCGCCCGAAGCCCCGACCGATCCCTGCGCCGGAACGACCGGCGTCAGCCCGCGCGCCAGCATCGCTTCGATCAGTGCGACCGTTTCGGGCCGGACGCCCGATGCGCCCTGGCCCAGGCTCGCCAGCTTCAGCGCCATCATCAGCCGCACCACCGGCACCGGCGCCGGATCGCCGGTCCCTGCGGCATGGCTCAGCACCAGATTGCGCTGCAACGTCGCCAGATCCGCATCAGCGATCCGCACCGTCGCCAGCCGCCCGAACCCGGTGTTGATGCCATAGGCCGGTTCGCCGCGCGCAACGATCCGCGCAACTGCCGCCGCGCTGTCGGCAATGCGCGGTGCACTGGCAGCGTCGAGCCGCACCGGCGCGCCTTCATACACCGCCCGCCATTGCGCCAGCGAAACCGCCCCCGCCACCAGCTCGATCATGCCGCCTGCCCCTTCCAGATGCGCGCATGGAGCGGATTGAACCCCATGCGATAGACCAGCTCCGCCGGGCGCTCGATGTCCCAGATCGCCAGGTCGCAGGATTTGCCCGGCGCGATCGTCCCGGTTTCCTCAGCCAGGCCCAATGCGGCGGCGGCGTTGCGCGTGACGCCGGCCAGACATTCGTCGACGGTCAGGCGGAACAGCGTCGCTGCCATGTTCATTGCCAGCAACAGCGAGGAAAGCGGCGACGTCCCCGGATTGCAATCGGTCGCCACTGCCATCGGCACGCCCGCTTCGCGCAGCGCATCGATGGGCGGAACGCGCGTATCGCGCAGAAAGTAAAAGGCGCCGGGAAGCAGCGTCGCCACAGAGCCCGCACGCGCCATAGCCGCCGCGCCATCGGCATCGAGAAATTCGAGATGATCGGCGGACAGCGCGCCATATTTTGCGGCCAATGCGGCGCCATGCTGGTTCGAAAGCTGTTCGGCATGAAGCTTGACCGGCAGGCCGTGGCGCGCGGCGGCGGCGAATACGCGCTCGGTCTGTTCGCGCGTGAAGCCGATATCCTCGCAAAAGGCATCGGCCGCATCGGCCAGCCCCAGCTCGGCGACGCGCGGGATCATGATGCCGCAGACATAGTCGACATAGCCGTCGGGATCGTCGGCATATTCGGGCGGCAGCGCATGCGCGCCCAGAAAGGTCGTCGCAACGCGCACCGGACGCACCTTGCCCAATGCCCGCGCAGCGCGCAGCATCCGAAGCTCGCTGTCGAGGTCGAGGCCGTATCCCGATTTGACTTCGACGGTCGTCGCCCCCTCGGCGATCAGCGCATCGAGCCGGGGCAGTGCGTCGGTGACAAGCTCGGCCTCGCTTGCCGCGCGCGTCGCGCGCATCGTCGAAACGATCCCGCCTCCGGCGCGGGCAATCTCCGCATAGGAGGCGCCCGCCAGCCGCATTTCAAACTCCTGCGCGCGATCGCCGCCATGGATCAGATGGGTGTGACAATCGATCAGGCCCGGCGTGATCCAGCGTCCTTCGCAATCGATGCTGCGTTCGGCCTGCGGCGCTTCCTCAGCAGGGCCGACCCAGACGATCCGGCCATCGGTCGCGGCGACCGCGCCGCCTTCGATCACGCCCAGCCCCTCACGATCGGGCGCCAGCGTTGCCAGTCGCGCATTGGTCCATAAGCTGTCGCAGCGCATCGCCATATCCGCTTCCCATTGGCGCGTGAGTCGATAATGTATATACTTAAATTCGACACGCGGCACCTGTCCAGTTTGCAGGGAAGGAAAGCGATGGCGCTCTGGTTCGAACGGGCATTGTTGCCGGAAGGATGGCGTGATTCGGTTCGCGTCACGCTGGCGGGCGATAGGATCGCCGATGTGGCGCCCGGCATCGCGCCACAGCCCGGCGACGCATGTTTCGGCCCTGCGCTCCCCGGTCTTCCGAACGTACATAGCCATGCATTTCAGCGCGGGATGGCGGGTCTCGCCGAATGCGCGGGCAGCGGCGCGGACAGTTTCTGGACGTGGCGCGAAGCGATGTACCGGTTCGTCGACCGGCTCGATCCCGAGGGGCTCGCCGCCATCGCCGCGCTGGCCTATGCCGAAATGCTCGAAAGCGGTTTTACTGCGGTCGGCGAATTTCACTATCTCCACCACGCGCCCGATGGCAGCCGCTATGACGCCCCCGCACAAATGGCCGAGGCCATCGTCGAAGCTGCGCGCGAGACCGGAATAGGGCTCAGCCTGTTGCCGGTATTCTATGCCCATTCCGGCTTTGGCGGTGCGCCTCCCAGCGCTGCGCAGCGCCGCTTCGTGCACGATCCCGACGGATTTGCGCGATTGATCGACGGGTGCCGGACAGCGCTTGCGGGGCTCGACGGCGCAGTGCTCGGCATCGCGCCGCACAGCCTGCGCGCGGTGACGCCCGACGAACTGACCGATCTCACCGCGCTGGTGCCCGACGGGCCGATCCATATCCATGTCGCCGAGCAACAGGCCGAAGTCGATGCGTGCCTGGCGTCGAGCGGGCGCCGCCCGGTCGCGCTGCTGCTCGATACGGTCGCAGTCGGTCCACGCTGGTGCNTGATCCATGCGACGCATGTCGATGAGCCCGAACGGACCGGCATCGCGCAGTCGGGGGCAGTCGTCGGCCTGTGTCCGATTACCGAGGCCAATCTGGGTGACGGNCTGTTCCCCGCGNGCAGGTTTCTGGAACAGGGCGGNCGGATCGGNATNGGNTCNGATTCGAATGTNGANATCGANGCNGCGGGCGANTTGCGNCTGCTCGAATATGGCCAGCGGCTCGTNCATGGCNGGCGCAATCTGCTCGCCGCCGGGCNGGGTNNCTCGACGGGNCGCAGCCTCTATGACGCAGCNCTGGGCGGAGGNGCNCAGGCNCTGGGTCGCNCNCGNCCGGCAATNGCGCCCGGCGCCNTCGCCGATATCGTCGCGCTCNGCGNNGANNCCCCNGCGCTGGTCGCACGACAGGNNGATGCGCTGATCGACAGCTGGATATTCGCGGGCGGGCGNTCGCTGGTGGAAAGCGTCTGGTCGCGCGGGNATCGCTGCGTTAGCGGCGGGCGCCATGTCGCGCGCGACGCCATNNCCGCNCGCTATCGCCAGACGCTTGGGAAATTGCTCGATTGACTGCCGGTTCCGCTCCGCCCGCCCCCATCCACCAGCGTATCCGGCAGGAAATCGAACGCCGCATCCGTTCCGGCGAATGGGCGCCGGGGCACCGCATTCCCTATGAGCATGAATGGATGGCCAGCTATGGCTGTTCGCGGATGACGGTGAACCGCGCGCTCCGCGGGTTGATCGAAGCCGGGCTGCTCGAAAGCCGACGGCGCGCGGGTACGTTCGTCGCCGCGCCGCNCTTCGATCGCGCCGCGCTGGAAATCCCCGATATCCGTGACGAAGTCGCGCGACAGGGGCTCGCCTATCGGCTGGAGATGTTGCAGACCGAGCGCCGGACAGCGAGCGATGCCGACCGGCGGCTGTTGCGGCTCGATACGCCGGGTGAGGTGCTGGCGATCGATTGCCTGCATTTTGCGGGCGATATGCCCTATGCGCTCGAAACGCGCCTGATCAATCTTGCCGCCGTACCAGAAGCGGCGGAGCGCGATTTCGCCGATGAGCCGCCGGGCTCCTGGCTGCTCGCCCATGTGCCCTGGACCGAGGGGGAGCATCGCATCACGGCGATCGCCGNCGAAGCTACCGTCGCCCGACACTTGCAGATCGCACCCGCCAGCCCCTGCCTCGCGCTCGAACGCTGGACGTGGCGCGGCGAAGAGCGGATCACCTATGCGTGCCAGACCTGTCCCGGCACGCGCCACGCCGTGGTCGCGCATTTCCGGCCCTGATCGGATCGGGCTAGCGCGGCTATTCGCGTCTCACTGCGCGGGCATGGCGACGCAGGCGCGGCTCGAGCCGGTCATTTCCCGCGCGACCTGTTGCAGCGCCACAGCGGCCGTCGGCGAAATGCCCAGCTCCGATGCCGCGATCTCGCCCTGACCGAAGCCGGTCGGATCGCAGCCGGTGATATCGGCAAACACGACCAGCGCTTCGAGATAATAGCCCGCGCTGCTCGCGTGATAATGGTCATAGGTCCACAGGTCGATCTGACCGAATGCAATCCCGTCATAGGGGTTGGGATCGGCGACGCCTTCGGCAATCGCGCGCGAAAACGCCTGCCCCACCGGATGGATCGTGCCGATGGCGGGTATTTCCGCCTTCGCCTGGTCATATCCGGCGCGAATATCCTCGGCCATCCGCTCGATCGGCTGTCCCGACCAGCGCTTGCCCGCGATATAAATGAGGTCCGGGCGCGACCATGTCGCGATCATGCTGATATCGACATCGGTATTGGCGCGTTTGAACAGGTTCGCGAATTTGCGGGCATATTCGACCAAAGTGGCGGGATCGCCGGGATTGTCGCGCGTGAAGGTGCTCAGATCCTGCAGCACGACATGGTCCCATGCCCGGTTCACCACCGCGCGGCGATGGTCCCAGTGCCAGCCCAGCGTCTTGCCGCCCCGGGTTTCCAGGCTGACGGCGTAATCCAGCCCCGCCTGCACCGTGAACAGCTTGAACNGNGCAGGCNCCCCGCCGACACCGTCACCGTTCAGATCGGTGACGCTGTCGGCGCGATAGCGCCATACTGCGCTGTGCCCGCCATAGGTGAAGCTGTTGCCGATGAAGAGGATGGTTTCCGGCGGTTCGGCAGGCGCCGCCACCGTCGTTGCTGATGGCGGCGATGCCGGATGGTCCTGCGCCGATGCTGCGGGCGCCATCGCGACACCCGCAAGCGCTAAAACCAGTCCGCCGATTATCCGTGTCATCCCGCGCTGCCTCACAGATCGAAGCCCACCGACGTGTAGATATAGCGGCCATAGGGCTGATAGAGTTCGCCGAAATAGCCGTCTGCGGTCAGGGGCGGCTGCGTATCGAACAAATTGCGTGCGCCGATCCGGAACCGCAGTCCCTCCAGCGGTCCAAGCTCGCGAATGCGATACTGGACGTAGAGATTGACCGTCGTCGTCGCGGGCACCACCCATTCCTGGCCCGTGTCGGACAGGAAGCTCGTGTCGTGCACCGATCCGGTATATTGCGCGGAAGCGCCGATCCGGAAGCCGTTGAGCGACCAGGTCAGCGACGCCGTCCCCTTCCATTTCGGGCGACCGTTATTGGCAAGCAGATTGCCGCCGCCCGACAGCGGCGTCCCCTCGTCGATCGTCCCGGCGTCGCGGGCGTCGAACAGAATATCGACCAGATCGCCCCGATCGCGCTGGAATTTGAGGAGCTGCGCGACGTTCAGGTTGAACTCGAACCGACCGAGGCCATGATCGCGAAGGACATAGCGGACACCATAGTCGATACCGCGTGCGGTTTGCGGCAGAAGATTGACGAAGGAATCGTTCACTCCGATGACTTCGCCGACCGGATCGATACCGGTGCCGGCAAAGAATGCGACATCATCGGCGGTAGGCGCCGCGCGCACGACATTCGGATTGCTCGTGCCCTGCACTTGCTGGAGATAGTCGAGCGCCAGCGAATTGCTGCCGCCGAACTGGCCGACAATGCCGTTCTGCTTGATCTGCCACCAGTCGACCGTGAAGGTCAGATCGGGAATGAAGCCCGGCTGAAGCACGAGGCCGAACGTGACATTCTGGCTGCGCTCGGGCTGCAGATCGGGATTGCCGGCGACGCGGATCGAATAGCTTGCCGGTTCGGAACACTGGTTGAAGTTGCTGATCCGTCCCGCCCGCAGATCCGCTTCGCAACGGATATAGTCGTTGTTGGTGCCCAGACGGCCATATTCCCCGGCATGAAGCTGTTCCAGGTTCGGCGCACGGAAGCCGAGCGCGAACGATCCGCGTAGCCGGACGCCGCGGAACACATCCCACGCCGCCGCTGCCTTGGGCCGGAAGATCGAACCGAAGTCGCTGTAATTCTCATACCGGCCCGCAAGCTGCAGCTCGAGCTTGCGGATCAGCGGAACATCCATTGCCGGTGAAATGACCGGCACGGCGAGTTCGCCATAGGCCGAAAACACCCGGCGCGAGCCATAGCTGTCCGGCGTGGGGCTGACCGCAATGACATTGCTTTCGTTGGTCTCGCCGGTGACCATGTCGGTGAAGGTATTGGTGCCGTCGAGATTGGGATCGCGGTCGTCGCGCTGGGTTTCGCGGCGCAGTTCCATGCCGATCGACAGGCCCAGATCGCCGGCGGGAAGCTGCAGCAGCTGGCCGGTGCTGATCCGCGCGTCGAACATCGCCAGCGTCGTCCTGTCGAACCGGCGCATCTTGAAGAGGAACGGTTGATAGGATGCAGGCGAACTCGGCGTGCAGTCTCCGACGCTGTAATTGCCGTCGCAACCGCCGCCGTTGAAGGGATTATAGGCGTCAGGCGTCGCCAGTGCGAGCTGCTGTTGCAGCAAGGTCGCGTTGATATTGTCGGAAAGATCCTCCGACGTCGCTTCCGAATAGGTGCCCGCGACTTCCCAGTCCCATTTGTCGAACGATCCGCGCGCGCCGCCCATCAGGCGCCATTGGTCGTTGGTGACATCGACATTCTGCAAACCGGTATCGACGAAGCGGTAGCGAGTGAGCGTCACCGGGATGCCTTCATCCGGAATATCCAGCCCGGGAAGGCGATTGGGGTTGGGCGACCCGTCGGGCAGGGTGGTGGCACCGAACGGGTTCCAGTAGTTCGATGCCGGAACGGTGATATCGTTCAGGCGGATGACCGCCGGCTGAAGCCGGTGCGACGTCGCATGATAATAGCCGGCCTCGCCGAACAGCGTGAGATTGTCGCTGACGTCATAATGCGTCGTGGCGAACAGATTGATGCGCTCCAGCTGCGACCGCACCGTTGTCCCCACCGCATCGTCGAAGCGCAGATCGCGGAACGTGTTGTAGCTGATGTTGCCGCGCCCGATGCACATGCCGTCGGAGAGGTTGGTGCGGCACCCGTCATGATCCTGCGGCTGGATGTGAAACGACCCCGCGCCCGACGTCAACGTGGTCGAGCCCTGGCGCACCACCACGCCGTTGGTCGAGAAATTGGCGAAGGGCGTATAGCTCGACCGGTTGTCCGGGTCGGTCGAATCGGCATAACCCGGATAGTCGGCAAAATAGCCGCGAAGATCGCCGGTAGCGGTATAGACTTCGTCGCTCGCCAGCATTGCCGTTCGATGGGTGTATTCGCCCATCACGGTGATGTTGCCCCGGCCGTTGCCGAAATTGGTGCCGCCAGCCAGATTGCCGTTGAATTCACGCATATGCGTGCCTTCCGCACCGCCATAGCGCAGGCTGCCGCGCAATCCCTGATAGTCTTCGGTCGTCACGACATTGACGACACCCGCCACTGCGTCCGAGCCGTAGATCGCGGCGGCGCCATCGCGCAGCACCTCGACACGCTCGATCGCACCGACCGGCAGCGAATTGGCGTTGAATGTCTGTTCCGGCACATTGGCGATGCCCGCCTGCGTCACCGGGTGCTGCACCAGCCGGCGGCCGTTGATCAGGACCAGTGTGTTGCCGGGGCCCAGGTCGCGAATGTCGATCGAGCTGACGTCGCCGCGCGCCGCGTTGCTCGTTTGCGGGCTGTTGTTGGGATTGAAGCTGACATCACCCATCTGCGGGATCGACCGGAGCAACTCGTCGCCCGACAAGGCACCGGTGGCGGCGATCTGGTTCGAATCGACGACCGTTACGGGCAACGCTTCGGTAATGCTGGTCCCGGTGATGCGCGAACCGACGACGACGATTTCGGTCGGCGCTGCGCCGTCCTGCTCGTCCGCCGGAGCGGCGTTCTGGTCCTGTGGAGCCGTGGCCTGCTGCCCTGTCGGCGCGGTCTGGGCGGCGGCCATCATCGGCCATCCGGCAAGTGCCGTCGTCAGCAGCGCGAATGTCTTGAGCGTCTTCATTGTCTGTCTCCTCTCCCCGGCGGCGCGCCTCTGCCGGACGCTGCCGCTCCCCTGTGCAATGTGATTGGTGTCAGCCCGCGGCAGTCGCGGCCTTTCGCTCGACTTCTTCGATGCTGGCGGGCTCGCCCTGCATCGCCCGGTCGAACAGCTCGGGATCGAATTCGCCGTCCCATTTGGCGACGACGATCGTCGCGACTGCGTTGCCGACGAAATTGGTGAGGCTGCGACATTCGCTCATGAAGCGATCGATGCCGAGGATCAGCGCCATGCCGGCGACCGGCACCGACGGCACGACCGACAGGGTCGCGGCGAGCGTGATGAAACCGGCACCGGTAACGCCTGCAGCCCCCTTTGAACTGAGCATCGCGACGCCCAGTAGCAACAGCTGCTCGCCGAAAGAGAGCGGCGTGCCGGTGGCATGCGCAATGAACAGCGCCGCCAGCGTCATATAGATATTGGTGCCGTCCAGATTGAACGAATAGCCGGCGGGGACGACCAGCCCGACCACCTGTTTCGAACAGCCGGCGCGCTCCATCTTTTCGAGCAGACTGGGCAGCGCCGCTTCCGAAGAAGAGGTGCCGAGCACCAGAAACAGCTCATCCTTCAGATAGCGGATCAGCTTCAGGATCGAAAAGCCGCACAGCCAGCCGACGAAGCCCAGCACGACCAGCACGAACAACAGGCTGGTGATGTAGAATGTCCCGACCAGCGCAGCGAGGCTGGCAAGCGAGCCCACGCCATATTTGCCGATCGTGAAGGCGATAGCGCCGAAGGCACCGATCGGCGCGAGCTTCATCAGCATGTGCACCATGCGGAACACCAGCTGGTTCGCCGATTCGAGCACGCGAAGCAGCGGATCGCCTTCCTTGCCGATCAGCGCCAGCGAAATGCCCGTGAGCACTGCCACGAGCAGCACCTGGAGAATCTCTCCACTGGCAAGCGGCGACACGATCGTCTTGGGAATGATGTGGAGCAGGAAGCCGGTAATCGTCTGGTCGTGCGCCTGTTGCGTATATTTGGCGACTGCGGCGGTATCGAGCGTCGACGGATCGACCTTCATGCTCGCGCCGATCTGAGTCACATTGGCGACGATCAGGCCCAGGATCAGCGCAGCGGTCGACAGCAGCAGGAAATAGCCCAGCGCCTTCAGCATCACGCGGCCGACCGATCCGATGTCGCGCATATTCGCGATCCCGGTCACCAGCGTCAGGAAAATGACGGGCGCGATGATCATCTTGACGATGGCGATGAACGCGTCGCCCAGCGGCTTCAGCGCTTCGCCCGTCGTCGGCCAGATCGCCCCGACCAGCGTGCCGAGGCCGATGCCCACCAACACCTGAACATAGAGATGCCGCCACCATGGCGTGCGCTTCGGCACCGCAGTACCCGTCGGCAAGTCTCTCAAACCATCTCTCCCATGTGCGACCTCACCGTGTTTTCCGGCGATAGCCGCGGCGAGGATAGCGTCCGAAAACGCGACAAAAGCGAATTTATGCGATTTACTAGGTCGTTGAAATATATAGGTTTAGTTATTCCAGCTCAGCATTTGTGTGTGGATATGCGCACAGCCTGTCTCGACATTGTGTGATAATCCGCACACTAAGCGTGGATGCGGATTGCAGGGCTGATACGGACCGACCAGCGTCCCCGTCCATGGGCGATTGCGATCCTGTGCGCGGCCGTGATCGCCGCCGTCGCAGCGATCCTGCTGTCGGGTTCGATCGCTTCGAAGCGCGCCTATCAAAGCTCGCGCGAGGAGGGCCGTGCATCCGCCGCGCTCCATGCCGCCCTGCTGCGCAGCGAACTGCAGAAGTTTCGGCTGGGCCCGCTCGCGCTGACCGACGATCCGCAGACGCGGCAAGTGCTCGATTCGCGCGATCGGGACGAAGTAGTGGAATTCGACCGGCGGCTCGAGCGACTCAACGAGCGTATCCACAGCGCAGCGCTCTATCTGGTCGATTCGCAGGGCACGACGATCGCCGCTTCCAACTGGAACCAGCCGCTGAGCTTTGTCGGCTCGAACTACGGATTTCGCAGCTATTTTCAGGACGCGCTCGCCACCGGCAATGGCGAGCAATTCGCGCTCGGCACCGTCAGCCGCCTTCCCGGCCTCTATATCGCGCGTCGCGTCGAAACCGGACGCAACACCGGCGTCGTCGTACTCAAGGTCGAGTTCGACCAGCTGGAGAATGAATGGCGGCAATCGGGCTCGCCTGCCTTTATCACCGATTCGCGCGGCGTCGTCCTGATCACCAGCCGCCCCGGCTGGCGCTTCCTCACCAACCGGTTCATCGGCAGCGAAGAACGCGCGCAGCTGCGCAAGAGCCTCGATTTCGGGCAGGCGCCGCTGACGCCGCTGCCGATCGCGCGCACCAATCGCCCCGGCATCGTCACCATCGCCGGGTCGCGCGACGAAGCCTCGGATGAATATGTCGAAACGCTGTTGCCGACGACGACACCCGGCTGGACGCTGCACCTGCTGACGCCGGTGACGGGCGTGAAGCAGGCGGCGTACAGCGCACGGATCATCACCGCGGTTGTCCTGTTGCTAGCGGCCTTGCTGGTCGGGATGTTCGTTCGCCGCAGAATGCGGCGCGCGCAGGCTGCGGCCAGGGCGGAAGCGGACCGGGCTTTGCTCGAAGCCGAAGTCGAAGCCCGCACGCTCGACCTGCGTCAGGCCAATCGCAAGCTCAAACAGGAAATGCACGACCGCCGCGCGAGCGAAGCCAAGCTCGAACAGGCTCGCGACCAGCTTGTCCAGGCGAACAAGCTCGCCTCTCTTGGGCAGATCACCGCCGGCATCGCGCATGAGATCAATCAGCCGGTCGCCGCGATCCGCAGCTATGCCGATAATGGCCGGATCCTGATCGAAAAGGCACGTGCAGCCGATGCCGCCGACAATCTGTCGCGGATCGTCGCGATGACCGAGCGGATCGACGCGATCATTTCCGAATTGCGCGGCTTCGCGCGAAAGGCGCGCGGCACGCTGGGTCCGCTGCGGATCGGCGATGCGATCGATGGCGCGATGCTGTTGCTGCGCGACCGGATCGAGCGGCTGGGCGTCGCGGTAACGGTGTCGGGAGACAATGATGCGATGGTAGTCGGCGAGCGGGTTCGGCTGGAACAGGTGCTCGTCAACCTGATCGCCAACGCCCTGGACGCAATGGAGGGCAGCGATCGCCGGATCGCGCTGACGGTTACTGCGCGCGGCAAGCGAGTCGATATCGATATCGCCGACAATGGACCGGGTCTGACGCAGGAGGCAGCGGCATCGCTGTTCCAGCCGTTTCAGACGAGCAAGGAACAGGGGCTGGGCCTTGGCCTCACCCTCTCACGCGATATCATGCGCGATCTGGGCGGCGACCTTTCCAGCATCGCCGTTGCCGATGGCGCCTGTTTCCGCATGAGCCTGAAATCGGCATGAGCGATCCGGTCAAACGCGTCGCATTCGTCGACGACGACGCTGACATGCGCGCATCGAATGCCCAGACGCTGGAACTTGCGGGGTATCAGCCGTTGCTGTTCGACAATGCCCGGGCGGCGCTCGATTATCTGACCCCGGATTTTCCCGGCGTCGTCGTCAGCGACCTGCGCATGCCGGGTATGGACGGGCTTCAGCTCTTCGCCACGCTGCGCGAGCGCGATGCGCAACTGCCGGTCATCCTGATCACCGGCCATGGCGACGTCGCCACTGCGGTGCGCGCGATTCAGGATGGCGCCTATGATTTTCTGACCAAGCCCTATCCGGCGGACGCATTGCTGCGCGCGGTGAGCCGGGCGCATGAAATGCGACAGGTCGCGCTTGAGAATCGCCGCCTGCGGACCGAAGCGGAACAGGCGGCGGGCGCATCGGCGCTGATCGGGATTTCGCCGGCGATGGAGCAGGTGCGGCGCACCATTGCCCAGATCGGCCCGACATCGGTCGATGTCCTGATCGAAGGCGAAACCGGCACCGGCAAATCGCTGGTCGCGACGATGCTGCACCGTGCGAGCGAGCGCCGCCGCCGTGCGATGGTGACGGTCGATTGCGGCGCGCTGCCCGATCAGATGGTGGAGGCCGAATTGTTCGGCCATGTCGCCAATGCCTTCCCCGGTGCGCGCTGGCCGCGTGTCGGGCGGATCGAAGCGGCCGATCAGGGCACCCTGTTCCTCGACCATGTCGATCTGCTCACCCAATCGGCGCAGCCCAAGCTGCTCCGCGCGATCGAGGCGCGCGAAGTGGTGCCGCTGGGCGGCAATGAAGCGCGGCATCTGGATTTTCGGATGATCGCCACCAGCCGCCAGTCGATCGCCGACACGATCCGCAAGGGCGGGATGATCGACACACTGCGATACCGGCTCAACCGGTTCACCATCACGCTGCCGCCGCTGCGCGAGCGGCCCGAGGATATTCCGCTTCTCTATGCGCATTTCCTTGCCGAATGCGCCGGGCGGCACGGGCGCGCGGTCCCCGCGCTGCGCGACACCGACTGGAGCGATCTTCGCGCGCATGACTGGCCGGGCAATGTGCGCGAGCTGATGCATATGGCCGAACGCCGGATTCTGGAGGGCGAAGCCGCGCTGGCGCCCTGGTCGTTCGAAAGCCGCCCAAGCCTGTCCGATGCAGTCGATGCGTTCGAGGCGCAGCAGATCCGCAGCGCGCTTTCGATGACGCGCGGCAATGTGAGCAAGGCGATCGACCTGCTCCGCATCCCCCGCAAGACCTTCTACGACAAGGCGCGTCGCCACGGCATCCGCCCCAGCGACTGGCGCAGCTCGGGCGGCTGAACGCCAGGCCCGGCTTGCGCCGTCAATCTGGCATGGGACTGCAGGCGCCTGTATATCCGCGCCGATTTCGAATCATATGTCCGACCCCGCTCCCCCCGCAGGCCTTGAAGCCGCGTTCCTGACGCATCGCGCCGCGCTGCTGCGCTTTCTTGTCGCGCGCGGTGCAGGCGATGCGGCGGAGGATCTGCTCCACGAATTATGGCTCAGGATCGAAGCGACGCGACCCGGGCCGATCGCATCACCGCTTTCCTATCTCTATCGCGCCGCCGACAGCCTCATGATCGATCGCTATCGCGCCGAGCGGCAGGCGCGGCTGCGTGAACATGCCTGGGTAGATCAACAGGCAGGTGCAAAGCCCGGCGTATCCGAGGAAGCGTCTGCCGAGCGATTGCTGATCGGTCGCGAATATGCGCAGCTGGTCGCCCGGCGCCTCGACACGCTCGATCCGCGCGCCGCCACCGCGTTTCGCCGCCACCGCATCGACGGGCTGCGCCAGCGCGACGTGGCGGCCGAACTGGGCATCAGCCTGAGCACGTTGGAAAGCGACCTGCGCATGGTCTATCGCGCGCTTGCCGCGCTTCGGGAGGAAATCGATGAGGCTTGAGGCAATCGTCTCCGTCCTCTCCTCAGGAGGTCGCCCCCATGGCGCATGACGCACGCATCGAAGAACAGGCCGCGGCATGGGCCGTGCGAACCGGCGACCCCGCGTTCGAGGATTGGGAGGGCTTCACTTTGTGGCTGGAGCGCGACCCGGCCCATGCGCGCGCCTATGACCGGATCGTGGCAGGCGTGGCGGACGCCGGTGCATCGGAACCGCCCGCCCCGATCATCGAAGCCGACGAGGAAGCCGGGGCAGCCAGGCATGCCCCGGCGCGCCGCTGGTTCCTGGGCGGCGCCATCGCGGCGTCGCTGGCAATCGCAGGCATCGGCCTCTGGCAATCGTCCGACAGCGGCTATGCGATCGAAACCGCCAGCGGCGAAACCCGCACGATCGCGCTCGCCGACGGGGGCCAGATCGTGCTGGCAGGCGACAGCCGCGTCGCGCTCGACCATGACGATCCGCGCAGCGCGAAGCTCGATCGCGGTCGGGCGCTGTTCATCATCCGGCATGACGATACTAAACCGTTCCACGTCGCAGTGGGCGACGCGCAGCTGGTCGATCTCGGCACCGTGTTCGATGTCACCCGCGACGATGGCGGGCTGCGCGTTGCCGTTGCAGAAGGCGCGGTCGCCTATAATCCGGAGCGCGACAATGTCCGCCTCGATCCCGGCGATATGCTGACCACCCGCGCCGAGGCACCCGGCTATGCGGTTTCACAGGTTCCGACCGATCAGGTCGGCGAGTGGCGCGAAGGCAGGCTCACATTCCGCGACGCCCGACTGAGCGAGGTCGCGACCGATCTTTCGCGGATGACCGGCATCGACTTTGCGGTATCGGCCGGCGCGGCGGACAAGCGTATTTCGGGAAGCGTGCGAACCGCCGATATCCGCGAAGACCCGCGGATGATCGGCGCGCTCCTGGGAATTGGCGTCCGGCAGGCCGGCGGAAAATGGGTGATCGGCTGAACCAGCGCACCGTTCTCTGTTCCGCGCTGCTGTGCTGCGCCGTTATCGCCGTGCCTCCGGCGCAGGCGGCTGCGGTGCGTGTCGATACGCCTGCCGGACGCGCAGGCGACGCAGCGGCAATACTCGCCCGCCAACTGGGCGTCAGCATCGTCATCCCCGATTCGCGTGTCGCGAACCGGCATGTTGCCGCGATCCGGGGCCGCATGTCGGCCCGCGAAGCCGTCGGTCGGCTGGCGCGCGCGGCCGGCGCCACGGCGATCGCAGTCGGCCCCGGCGGATGGCGGCTGGTGGATGCGCCTCCGCCCCGTCGCGATGCCCGCCCCGCACCCGCACACCGCCCCGCCGCGCCGCCACCACCGGTGATCCTGCCCGAAATCGAACAGCCCGAAATCATCGTCACTGCCAGCAAGCGCGACTCGCTGCTCGCCGATTATGCCGGACAGGTGGCGAGAGTGGACGGCAGCGACCTAGCCTTTGGCTCGGTCGGCGGCAGCGACCGGATCGTATCGCAGGTGGCGACAGTCACTTCGACGCATCTGGGCAGCGGCCGCGACAAGCTGTTCATTCGCGGGATCGCCGATTCAAGCTTCACCGGCCCTACGCAGGCGACGGTCGGCATGTATCTGGGCGACCTGCGCCTCAACTATAACGCCGCCGACCCCGATCTGCGCCTGTCCGACATGGCTTCGGTCGAAGTGCTGGAGGGGCCGCAGGGCACGCTCTACGGCGCCGGATCGGTGGGGGGCATCATCCGGCTGGTGCCCAATCCGCCCGATCTCGATACCGTCGTCGCGACCGGGACCATCGGCGGTACGGCGACACAACATGGCGCGCCGGGCGGCGACATCGGCCTGACCGCGAACCTGCCGCTGCTGCACGAGCGCGCGGCACTGCGCGTCACCTTCAGCGGCGAAAGCCAGGGCGGCTATATCGACAAGCCACTGCTCGATCGCGACGACGTCAATCGCACCGACATCGTGGGCGGGCGCGCGATGCTGCGCGTGGCGCTCGGTGATCGCTGGACGCTCGACCTGCTCGGCGTCGGCCAGCGCACACGCGGCGCCGACAGCCAATATGCCGATCGCGACGGCCCGCCGCTCACGCGATCGAGCCGCGTCGGCGAAGGATTCTCCGCCGATTACGGACAGGCGCAGTTGGTGCTTTCCGGGGAAGTGGGCCGCGTGAAGCTGCGATCTTCGACCGGGATTGTCGGCCAGACGCTCGAGGAACGCTATGATGCCTCGCTGCTCGACGGAGAGCCGCGGCTGTTTCAACAGAATCGCCAGACGCACATGATCGCCAACGAAACGCGCATCTGGCAGCCGCTCGACACGCGTTTCGGATGGCTGGCAGGCGTCAGCTATACGCACAATGAATCGCGCCTGACGCGCAAGCTCGGATCGATATTCCTCCAGACGCCGACGACCGGCGTCGAGAATATCATCGACGAACTTACCGCCTATGGCGAGGCGAGCGTGCGGCTCAACCCTGCTGTCGTGGCAACGGTAGGCGGGCGCTGGACGCGATCGGTGCTGGGCGGATCGGGCGAGGACGTGCTGCCCGCCATCGCCCTCGCCCGTGCCGACATTACTGCCGAGCGTGTCGAAACGGCGTTTCTGCCTTCGGCATCGCTGCTCGCGCGGCTCGGCGCGGAGGTTTCGGTCTATATCCGGTATCAGCAGGGATTCCGTCCGGGCGGCCTGACGGTCGAAGGCGACTTCGTCCGTCGCTATCGCAACGATCGGATCGCGACGCTCGAATTCGGCATGCGCAATGGCCGCGCCGGCGCCGGACCGTTCGATGTTTCGGCCAGCGTTTCCTATACCGACTGGCGCGATATTCAGGCCGATTTCGTCGATGGGCAGGGCTTTCCCAGTACCGCCAATGTCGGTGACGGCCATATCTGGACCGGAACGCTGACCGGGGGCGTCGCATTGACCGACCGCTTCCGCCTGGATGCGAGCTTCATCTACAATCACAGCCGCGTCGATCAGCCGGTGATGCCGATGCTGCTGCGCATCGACGAGGTGCCCAATATCGCGCGCATCGTCGGCCGGATCGGGTTCGATTATCGCCGTCCGCTGAACGGCCGGCTGACTCTCGAAGCCAAGGGATGGGCGCGCTATGTCGGCCCCTCGCGGCTGGGCATCGGTCCCGAACTCGGCGCGCGGCAGGGCGATTATCTCGACAGCGGCGTAACGGTACGCGTCGGAAGCCCGCGGCTGGGCGTGTCGGCGAGCATCACCAACCTGACCGACACCATCGGCAATCGCTTCGCGCTCGGTACGCCCTTTTCGATCGGTCGCGATCAGGTGACGCCGCTGCGTCCGCGCAGCTTGCGGCTGGGGATCGACGCCAGCTTCTGATTTTTTGCCGCCGCCGCCAAGGCTGCGCCGCGACGTCTCCGTCCTTTGGTTCGAGTACCGATCCGAAGGGGATTTTCATGCGCCGCTATCTGCTTGCCACTTCCGCACTGGTCGTCTTCACGACGCCGGCCGCCGCACAAACCGTTATCGGCAATGCGCGCACCGAGCCGATGCGGACCTCCACGGTCAAGGACGGCGGGCCCGATGCGATCCGCATCTCCAGCGACGGATCGGTCAAGCCGACCAGCGGCACCGCCGTGACGATGGACAGCAACAACGGCGTCACCAACGAAGGCACCATCGCGATCAGCAACGCCAACGGCGCAGTCGGCATCGGCGCATCGGCAGGGACCAGCGGCGACATCGTCAACACCGGCACGATCACGATCGACGAGACCTATGCGCCGACCGATATCGACAATGACGGCGATCTCGACGGCCCGTTCGCGGTCGGATCGGACCGGTACGGCATCCGCACCTATGGCGCACACAGCGGCAAGATCGTCAATGACGGCACGATCACGGTCGAAGGCAATGATTCCGCCGGCATCTGGCTGGGCGGCACCCAGACCGGTGCTTTCACGCACAACGGCAAGACGACCGTGCTCGGCGACAATTCGGTCGCGATCCATGCCGGGGATATCGTCGGCGACGTGCGGCTGGCGGGCACCGTCACTGCCACCGGCGCCAATGCGGTCGGCGCCCATTTCGCCGGCGATATCGACGGCGCGATGGTGGTGCAGGGATCGATCACGGCGACGGGATATCGCTATCCCACCCCGCCATCGAACACGAGCAAGCTCGACGCCGACGATCTGTTGCAGGGCGGTTCGGCGCTGATCGTCGAAGGCGATGTCAGCGGCGGCATCGTCCTCGCCACTGCGCCCGCCAACAACAATCCCAACGACAATGACGAAGACAAGGACGGCATCGACGATTCGAAGGAAGGCAATGCCGCCGTGGTTTCCTATGGCGCAGCGCCCGCCATGGTGATCGGCGCTGCGGATCGCGATATCGCGATCGGCGAAGTCGCGGCCAGCGGCAGCAAGTTCGGCCTGATCATCGACGGCACGATTTCCGGTAACGGCGTTTACACCGGCGTCAACGGCAATGGGCTGGTGATCGGCGGACGCGGCGGCGATGTCACGATTGCCAACGGCATGGGCGTCGCGGGCAAGATCACTGCTTCGTCGAGCGGCGGCACGGCAACCGCGCTGCGCATCGGCGAAGGCGCGACAATTCCCGAAGTCCGCGTATCGGGCACGATCGGCGCCGAGGGTGCCACCGCGACTGCAATCCGGATCGATGCGGGCAGCTTGGTCGACACGATCCGCAACAGCGGCACGCTTGGCGCCAAGGCGACATCTTCGGCAGGCAGCGCGACCGCGATCATCGATGCCTCGGGCAACGTAACTCAGATCGAAAACAGCGGCGCCATCTCCGCAACCGGCGCAGCCGCCGATTCGAACCGCAATGTTGCGATCGACGTTTCGGCGAACACCAGCGGCGTCACGCTACGCCAGACCGAAGTGGCGGCAGGGATCACTGCCCCGTCGATCGCGGGCGATGTGCGTTTCGGTTCGGGCAATGACGTGTTCGAAATCGCTGACGGATCGGTCGCCGGCAAGGTGAGTTTCGGCGCAGGGAATAATGCGCTCAGCCTCTCGGGCGACGCGCGCCAGTCGGGAGCAGTGGTCTTTGGCGCCGGTGCCGATGCCATGTCGCTCGCCGGATCGAGCAGCTTCACCGGGTCGGTCGATTTCGGCGGCGGCGCGGACACGCTGTCGCTTTCGGGAACGTCGCATTTCTCGGGCACGCTCACCAATGCCGGCAATCTTGCGGTTTCCGTCTCCGGCGGCGTGTTCGACGCGAAGGGCGCCACGTCGATCGGATCATTGACGGTTGGGTCGAGCGGCGTGCTGGCCGTAACGCTAAGCCCCGATTCTTCGGTGGGCACGGCGCTGAATGTCGCCGGAGCAGCATCGTTCGGCGACGGCGCGACGCTTCGCCTGAACGTGACCGATGTCGAAGATGCCGAAGGGCGTTTCGTCGTGCTGCAGGCCGGTTCGCTGAGCGGTGCGTCGAAGATCGACACCGATTCCGATCTCCTGCCCTTCATGTACAAGGGCGTGCTGGCCGAAGACGCGCCCGCCAACCAGCTGGTGGTCGAGGTCACGCGCCGCAATGTTCAGGAGCTGGGGCTCAATACGTCTCAGGCGACTGCCTATAACGCCATCTATGCCGCGCTGTCGGAGGATGACGACATCGCGGGCGTGTTTCTGGGCATTCGCGATGGCGAATCCTTCCGTCACACGCTGCGCCAGATGCTGCCCGATCACGCCGGTGGCGCGTTTGACGGGCTGAGCCTCGGCGAACGCACCATGGCGCGCCAGCTCGCCGAGCCGCAGAATCCGCTGATCCAGCGAGGCGGCTTCAAGGTGCTGATGGCCGCAGGCGGCTGGGGCACCACCAAGGACGAAGGCGACACCGCCGCCTATGATCTGGGCGGCCTGGGCTTTTCGCTGGCAGGCGTGCTCGAAACCGGGGTCGGCGATTTCGGCCTTTCGGCCACCTATTTGTGGAACAAATGGACCAATGGCGGCAGCGACAATGAAGTCCTGTCGGATACCTATCAGGTCGCAGCCTTCTGGCGCGGCGAATGGGGTGGGTTCGCTGCGCGCGGACGCGCTTCGATCGGCACGGTCGATTTCAACGGGTCGCGCTTCTTCAGCGGTGAGGCCGATGGCGAAGATATCGAGCGTCAGGTAAAGCGCAGCTGGGGCGGCACGCTGACATCGTTCAGCGGCGGCGTGTCCTACGAATTCGGTGGCAGCAGCTTCTTCGTCCGGCCGGGCGTGTCGGTCGATTATCTGCGGCTGAGCGAAGACGGCTATACCGAAACCGGCGGTGGCGAAGCGCTCGACCTGATCGTCGAATCGCGCACCAGCGACGAAATGGCAGTGGAAGGCGGCGTGACGCTGGGCATGGACCTGATGGGTACGCGCCGGCGTGACAGCAACTGGTTCCGGCTGGAAGCCGAAGGCGGCTGGCGCGAGCTGGTGGGCGGATCGATCGGCGCGACCACCGCGCATTTCGCGGGCGGGGAATCGTTCACGCTGCTGCCCGAGGATCGCAGCAATGGCTGGTATGGCCGCGTGCGCGCAATGGGCGGCGCGGAACAGTTTCAGGTGGGCGGCGAAATCGGCGCGGAAAAGCAGAATGACCGCGTCGGCATGTCACTGCGCGCCAGCTTCGGCCTGCAATTCTAACCTCCCTATCCGACGGTAGATCCCCCAATTTCTCCGTCGGACCGGATGCGCCCGGACCCTGGTTCGGGCGCATCCACCTTTCCGGGCAAAGCTTTCGCCCGGCGTCCGGCCGCCGGGCGATCCGACGAGCCCCGGACGATCAGTTCCACCGGCAACACGACTTGCGCCGGCGCGGCCTTGCCGTCGATCAGCGCCAGCAGCATCCGCGCCGCCTCTCGCCCCATCGCCTGTCGCGACTTTCGCACGCTGGTCAGGCCGGGGTCGGTCATCTCGGCGAACATGCTGTCGTCGAAACTGGAAATCGCCACATCCTGCGGCACCCGGATCGCATGGTTCTCAAGATATTTGAGCACGCCGAATGCAAGGATATCCGATCCGCAGAACAGTGCCGTGGGCCTATCCCCCGATCGTTCGAAAAGCGTCGCGCAAGCGTGATAGCCTCCGCGCCAGGAAACATCGTCGGCATGGACCACCAGCGCGGGATCGAACGCGATGCCCGCCGCGTCGAGCGCCGCCCGATACCCATGGAGGCGACGTTCGAGCGCGCTCTGGCTTGGGCCGCCGATATGCGCGATCCGCCGGTGACCCGATTCGATCAGATGCGCCGTCGCGATCATTCCGCCGCGCTCCTCGTCCGCGACTACGAAATTGGCGCCCAGCCCCGCCACGCGCCGGTTGATCAGTACCAGCGGGAACGGCAGCGGATGCGAAGACGGCGCGATCGGGTCGTCATGCTCGATCGTCAGCGCCAGCGCATCGACGCGCAGCCTGCGCGCTGCCTCCAGAAGCGAGCTCCGGTCGGTCCCGAAATAGGATTCGGAATAAACGTGGAGCGAATAACCCTGCGGCGTCAGTTCGTTGAGCATGCCGCGCATCACATCGGCCTGGAGCAGGCCGGTCGGCCCGCGATCTTTCCCCGGAATGATATAGCCGATCGAGAACAGCCGTCCCGTCGACAGCGTCGCCCCCGCCTTGTTGGAGACATATCCCCGGCGCTCCGCCACGGCCTTGATCCGCTCGCGCGTTTCGTCGGACATGCCCTGCTTGCCGCGCAGCGCGCGCGAAATAGTGGTCAGCGATACGCCGAGTTCTTCCGAAAGATCCCGCAGAGTCGTTTCACCAGGAGAGGATAATTTCACTGCCTTCTTCGGCTTTGGCACGCCGCGCTTACCCCATCCAGCCCACAACACGCCCCGTAAAACGCGGGGAGGCACTGCAATGCCTTAAGCGTCATTTACCATCAACCGGAATGTTGATGCCACACGAGCCGGTCATCGCGCGGGTTGACGACAGAAGCGCGTGATGTTCATTTCCTATCGACAAAGTATAGATAGCGAATATCGGAGTTCTGCGGCATAATCTTCACGCCCGCAGCCGGATTCCACCTCTGTCGCAGTCATGGACAGACGATGGAAACACGCTCCGTTTCGGATATTCCGGGATGCCGCCGCATGCGAATAGCGTCAGCATGCTGCAGAGATCAGAAGATGCGCACCGGTGCTGCCGATGCGACATCGCTGCCCGACGCCACGAAATCGAGCAGCTGCGTAACGCACGGCAACTCGCACGCGAAGAAGAAGCGACAGCCGTGGCGCTTGCCCGCGACAAGATCCGCGTCCACGGTTCCCGCTGCGCCCGCCGCATCCGCCGCCAGCGCCTGATCGAGCCAGAACCAGCCCAGCACGACATGGCCGCGCCTCCGCCCGCAGCCAGTGGTGGAGCAGGAAATTCAGGTCGTCGCAGCGGATAAGCTGGCGGGTCATTCGCACCCCTAAACACTATCGACGCCGGCACCCGGAACGGGCAGCCGGCGCTCAGGCGACCTTTCCACGCACTACAGACGTATTCGATCCGAGAAAGGGGCACCGGGCAGGGCTATTCACGGGGATGGATGGGCGAGCGGAAGAACGCTCCGGCTCAGCGTTCGCGGGGATCGCGTCCGAAATTGAGGCGCCGCGTCACGTTATAATCGAGCACCGCCATCACGAAATAGGCGCACATCTGCTTGAATCGGACCCATAAGGTGGTGCGCCGCTTGTAGAGTGCGGGCGTGATCGCTTCCGAACTTGCTATTTCGCCTTCGACATAGGCGCGGACATGCGCGGCAAAGTCCGGGCATTCGATCCGCAGCATCAGTTCCAGATTGAGGAACATGCTGCGAATGTCGAAATTCGCCGATCCGATGTGGACGACATTATCGATGACGAACAATTTCGTATGCAGCTTGGTCGGCTGATATTCATACACCTCGACCTGTTTGCGCAGCAGCCCGGCATAGGTGAAGCGCGCGGCCCAGATCGCTGCGCCATGATCCATTTTCGAAGGCAGCACCACGCGCACCCGTCCGCGCACCCCCACCTTGTCCAGCCGCCGCAACATCGACGGGTTGGGCGCGAAATAGGCCGCGATCAGATCGATCCGCCGCGAATCCTCCATGTCGTTCTTCACCACCCGCGCCCAGGGGGAGAGGCGCCGCGTCGGGCCGCCCAGCAGCCAGCGCGCATTGCCGTGCGGCTCGCTCCATTGCTTGAGCGCCTCGGTGAGTTTCGAAAGCGGCGCGCGCGCGTGCCGCGCCCATCGCGACAGCGCATCGAAATAGCCCACCAGCCGCGCCGCCGCGGGCCCTTCGACCAGCAAGCCCAGATCGCGCCAGGCCTCCTCTGCAGCGGTTCCGAAATAGCTGTCCTCGATATTGAAGCCGCCGATGATGACGCGCTCCTCATCGGCAAGCGCCAGCTTCTGATGGTTGCGCAGCAGATAGCGCCGCCCCCATCGCGGCACGAAGCGACAGACATGTGCGCCGGCCTCGCACAGCGGGTCGAAGAAATTCCTGCTCGCCGCCTGCTCGCTGCCCAGCCCGTCGACGATCAGCGAGACCGCCACGCCGCGCCGCGCCGCGTCGATCAGCGCGTCGCGCACCGCCACGCCGGCTTCGTCGGCGACATAGATATAATAGAGCAGCCGCAGCGAACGCTTCGCTCCGGCGATCAGGTCTAGCAGCGCGCGCATCCGGTCGGGACCGCGCGTGATCAGCGTCAGGCGATTGCCGTCGACGACATGGCTGTACGGGGGCGTATCCTGATCGCTCATCGCCTTCTGATGGGGCCGGGCGGGACAAAGAACAAGCCGTCGCCGCCGCAAATCCGCCCGGCGATCCCGGCGCATTCCTTGACAGCGGCGCCTCTCATCCCTAGGTGCTGTGCCTTTCCGGAAACCCTGAGATTCGAGGAAGCCGCGCATGGCTCGCGTCACTGTCGAAGATTGTGTCGACAAGGTCCCCAACCGTTTCGATCTGGTCCTGTTCGCCGCGCAGCGCGCACGGCAGATTTCGGGCGGTGCCGATCTGACCATCGATCGCGATCGCGATAAAAATCCCGTCGTCGCCCTGCGCGAAATCGCCGAGCAGACGGTTCGTCCCGACCATCTGGAAGAAGCCGTTGTCGGCGGGCTCCAGCGGGTCCAGATCGACGATGAGGAAGCGCCCGACGAAATCGGTTCGCTCTCGGCCTCGGCCGAAGCGCTGCGCCTCACCGCAGCCGCACCGCCGCGCAACACCAATGTCGGCGGCGATTACGAGGGCTGATCGGGTCCATCGGCAAATGATTTGAAAAGGGGCCCCGGCGAAACAATCGCCGGGGCCCCTTTTCCATACCGGCCTCACGGACCGCGCGCCGCACGCGTCGGTCATGCCGGCGCTGGCTATTCGGCGTCTTCCGCCCGCCCCTTGAACCCCTGCGCGACGACATACCATTCGACCGAGCCCTTGCGGCTGGCAGGCGGCTTGGCGTGCTTCACGGTCGCGAAATTGCGCTTCATCTCGGCGACCAGCGCCGAATCGGCGCCGCCGGCAAACACCTTGGCGACAAAAGCGCCTCCCGGCTCGAGCGTTTCGCAGGCAAAGGCGAAGGCGGTTTCGACAAGCCCCATGGTGCGCAGCGCGTCGGTTTGCGGATGGCCGACCGTGTTCGCCGCCATGTCCGACAGGACGAGGTCGGGCGCGCCGCCCAGCGCTTCGATCAGCTTTTCGGGCGCGGCATCGTCCATGAAATCCATCTGCAGGATCGTCGCCCCGTCGATCGGATCGACCGGCAGCAGATCGATGCCTACCACCGCAGCCTTTGGCAGCCGCCGACGCACCACCTGAGTCCAGCCGCCCGGCGCGATGCCCAGATCGACGACGCGCTTTGCGCCCTTCAGAAATCCGAACTTCTCGTCAAGTTCGGTCAGCTTGTACGCGGCGCGGCTGCGATAGCCCTCCGCCTTGGCGCGCTTCACATAGGGGTCGTTGAGCTGGCGTTCGAGCCAGCGCGTCGATTGCGCGGTCCGCCCTCGCGCGGTGCGCACGCGCGTATGGCCGCGCCCGCCGCCCCGGCTCATGTCCGCTGTCCCTGCATCAACCGGCGCAATATGCCCTCCCGAATCCCGCGATCGGCGATCCCTAGCCGCTCGGCGGGCCATAAATCGAGGATCGTTTCAAGGATCGCGCACCCCGCGACGACCAGATCGGCGCGCTCGCCACCGATACACGGCACTTGCGACCGTTCCGCGACGCTCATCCCGGCCAGCTGAGCGCTCACGCCGCGCATCGCCGCGACCGGCACGATCAGCCCGTCAATCACTGCCCGGTCATAGGCGGCGAGCCCCAGATGGACGCTCGCCAGCGTCGTCACCGTGCCGCTCGTACCCAACAGGCGCGGCCGCCCCGGCGGCGCTTTCAGCCGCTCGGCAAAGGGCGCGAAACTCTCGCGCACCCGCGCGCGCATATCGGCATAGGCAGCGGCGCGCGCCTCGGGCGAATCGCCGCGCGCGGTCGCTTCGGTCAGCGACACCACGCCCCAGGGCGCGCTGTGCCAGTCGAGGATCGGCGGCACTTCCTCGCCCGGGCCGACCAGCACCAGCTCGGTCGATCCGCCGCCGATATCGAACACCAGCGCGGGCCCGTCGCCGGGTTCGAGCAGCGCATGGCACCCCAGCACGGCCAGCCGCGCTTCCTCTTCGGCGGTAATGATGTCGAGCGCGATCCCGGTCTCGCGATAGACGCGTTCGATGAACGCGGTGCCGTTGCTCGCGCGGCGGCATGCCTCGGTCGCCACCGATCGCGACAACGCCACATTGCGCTTGCGCAGCTTGTCGGCACAGACGCGCAGCGCGGCGATCGTGCGTTCGATCGCGGCATCGCTGAGCTTGCCATGCGTGGCGATCCCTTCGCCGAGCCGCACGATTCGCGAAAACGCATCGACGACGGCAAAGCCCGCACCCTGCGGCCGGGCAATCAGCAGCCGACAATTATTGGTGCCAAGGTCGAGCGCGGCATAATGGCGCGCATGGGGCCATCGCCCCCGGCCCGAAGATGTTGATGCGGTCGTCGCGCGCGAGGAGCCATGGCCTGGGCCGTTGCTCCCTGGGCGCGGCATCCTGGCGGAGCCGTCCCCCATATAATCCACTCGCTTATGTTCTTCCCGTCACGGATCGAAAAGCCGATCCGACCGGCGCTTGCGTGCGAGGCTAGCGCAGCGGAAGCGGCGGAGCAAGCTGGCGTCCCGACAAGGCGTTGACATGCGCCGGGCCGCCGCCTATTTCGCGCCCCTCATTACGGCATTGCCCTGTCGTCTAATGGTAAGACTACGGACTCTGACTCCGTCAATCGTGGTTCGAATCCACGCGGGGCATCCAAACTTCCATATCGCCGGAAAATTCCCCTTTCGGGGGCCGCTCACGCCTCCCTGCGGCGCATGAGCTGGCCGATCTGTCGGAAGCTGGCCTTTTCGCCCGAGGCAAGCAGGCTGTGGCGGAAGACGCGGCCGAGGAAGATGAACTCGACAACGATGAACGCGGCGAGCAGCACGCCCGCGCCGATCACTTCGAGCATCGGCACCCCCGATCCCAGCCGCGCCAGCATCGTGAACGGCGTATAGATCGGTATCCACGTCATCACCTGCACCGCCAGTCCGCCGGACTGCGACATCACGGCCTGCGCGATAAAGGCGAAGGGCATGGCGATCACCAGGATCACCGGCGTCAGATAGCTTTGCGCGTCGCGGAAGCTGTCGCTCATCGCACCGATCGCCAGGAAGATCATCGACACCATCACATAGCCGGCGAGGAAGAAATAGATCATCGTCAGCGCCGTGCCGGGCGATGCCAGCGGGGCGAGCGCGGGGCGCAGGAAATCGGCGATCATCCCTTGCGTCGCAAAGGCAGCGGCCACTGCGCAGAGCAGCCAGAATGCGACCATTACCAGCCCGACCGCGACCGTGCCGAACAGCTTGCCATACATCAGCTCGTCCGGGCTGATACAGGCCAGGACGGTTTCGATCAGCTTGTTCGAGCGTTCCTCGACCGTGCCCTGCAGCATCCACGATCCCGAGAGCAGCAGTGACATCAGCAGGATATAGGCAAGCAACAGCGGCAGGATCGACTGGATCAGCACCTTTTCGCGCCCGCTGCCGGGCGGAGGCGTGTGGATCTTGATCGCGGGAACCAGGCTGTTCGCCGCGGCTGCCTGTTGCGGGTTCAGCCCGGCATCCTGAAGATACTGGACGCGCATCGTCCCGGTCAGCACGCTCTGAACCGTCTGGACGAAGCCGGGCGAAACGCGCCCGTTCGACCAGACACGCACCGGCGTTTCGGGCGTCACGCGTTCAGGGACGTAGAGGATATAGTCGGTCTTGCGCAGCTCCGACTTTTCGGGCGGATCGAGATAGGGCTGAACCAGCGCATCGAGCTGCCCGGGATCGGCGGTCGCGAGCTTCGCAGGCGTATCGACGATTTCATAATAGGGATCGGGCGCTTCGAACGCGGGTGTCCCTTCTGGCGCGGCGGCGGCCAGCTTCTTCGCCACGGCATCGGCGCCGCCGTCCGCCGCGAACTGCGCGGCTTCAGCATCGGTGTACCAGCGGTCATGCTGCGCCCAGGGTGCCGAAGGATCGACCGATTCGAGGTCATAGCGCTCGACATAGCGCGACACTGCGCCGAGCACCCGTTGCTGTTCGTCAAGGTCGAGCCGTTGCGCGACAGCCTGACCCGCACCGCTGCCGCCATCGATCAGCATTACGCTGCGTGTATCCGAATCGCCCAGCAACGACTGGGCAAGCGGCCCGACCGCAAGCGCGACCGGCAGGATCAGTAGCGTGAACCAGAAGCTGCGCGTCGCGGCGATCTGACGAAATTCGCGCGCGGCGACGAGGAGGATATGCTGGATCATGCGCGCGCCTCCCCGGCACCGACGATATGGATGAAAACGTCATGCAGGCTGGGTTTATGCTGTTCGAACCCGCGCAGGGCAAAGCCGCGCTGAGTACAGGCTTCGAGCAGGTCGCCCGGATCGCGGCCCTGCTCCATTTCCACGTCCCAGGCCGTCCAGCCCGGCTCCGCCGGCCCGGCCTCGCTCGTTCTGGCGATGCCCGGCAGGCCGCTGGGCGCTTCCCGCGACACGATGGTCAGCCGCGCGGGCAGTTCGGCACGCGCCTCATCGAGCGTGCCTTCGAAACGCTTGGCCCCCTTGGCCAGCAGCAACAGGCGATCGCACAGGCGTTCGGCATGCTGCATGACATGCGTCGAGAACACGACCGTCGCGCCGCTATCCGCTGCCCGCCGGATTTCGTCCTCCAGCAGCCCCTGATTGACCGGATCGAGCCCCGAAAAGGGTTCGTCGAGGATCAGGAGGCGCGGTTTGTTCACCACTGCGGTGGCCAGCTGAACCTTCTGCGCCATGCCCTTGGACAGTTTGTCGATATTGGTCTTGGCGAAATCGGCCAGCCCGAACCGTTCGAGCAACTGCTCGCCTTCGGCCCGCGCATCGCCGGCGGTCATGCCCTTCAGCCGCCCGAAATAGACGATCGTGTCGATCGCGCTCATCGTCTTGTAGAGGCCGCGCTCTTCGGGAAGGAAGCCCAGATCGGCACTGTTCTCGCGCCCCGGCGCCTTGCCGAGCACCCGGATGCTGCCGCTGGTCGGCCGAATGATGTCGAGCACCATGCGCAGCGACGTCGTCTTGCCCGCGCCATTGCCGCCGAGAAAGCCGTACACCTCACCCTGCGGTACCGCGAAACTGAGGTCGTTGACCGCAGTGACATTGCCGAACCGCTTGGTGACGTGATCCAGAGAAAGTGCCGTCATCATGCCCCCGAAAATACATGTGTATTACTGGGCCATATCGCCTGGGCGATCAACCCTTTGCGGGGAAGGCTCCTGGGGCGAACCGGGAAAAGTAAGGCGCGCGGAACCGCTTAGCCCGCTTCGGCGATCAGTTCGGCAGCGGCGTCGCCGGTCCAGTCCATCCCGCCCAGCATCCGCCAGACCTCGCGCCCCTGCGCGTCATAGAGGATCGTGGTCGGCAAATTGGTCTGCATCGACAGGCTGAACGCCGCTTCGTCGTCGCGATAGGGCTGGAGATGCGCATAGCGGTTCCTGGCAAAGAACGCCGCGACCTTCTCTGCGCCGTCGAAATCCTGGCTGAGCGCGATCACCTGCACCTTGCCCGCCTCGCGCCCCGCCAGTGCGTCGAGCGTCGGCAATTCGGCGACACAGGGCGCGCACCAGGTCGCCCACAGGTTGAGCAGCACCGGCTTGCCGCGAAATGCGTCGAGCGCGGTTTCCGATCCGTCGGGCGCGACGATCTTCATTTGCGGCGCCATTTCGCCCGCATGGCTGCGATCGAGCTTGCCGATTTCCTCCACCGCGGCATTGCCGTCGACAGATGGCGCCGGGGCTTCGACAGGAAGCGCGTCGTTCGCTTGCTCCGCAGGAGCGCTTTGCCTATCGCAGCCGGCGACCGAAGCTGCGAAAGCGACAAGGAGAAACGCGATTACCGGGCGCAAGACAGGCTCCAACAGCATGTGGGGCGGGCGGTTTGCCGAAGGCCCCTCGGCAGTGATGCGCGAGATAAACGCCTCGATCCCGTTCGACAAGCGACTGTGGAAACAGGATATCGCCGGATCGCAGGCGCATGTCGCGATGCTGGGCAAGCAAGGCATTGTCGCGCCAGAGGACGCGCAGGCGATTTCGCAGGGGCTGGACGCGGTTGCCGCCGATTTCGAACGCGACGGCGTGCCGGTCGATTACGCGCTCGAAGACATTCACATGGTCACCGAAAGCGCGCTTGCCGAGAAAATCGGCCCGACTGCCGGGCGGCTCCACACCGCACGCTCGCGCAACGATCAGGTGGCGACCGATTTTCGCCTCTGGACGCGCGAGGCGATGGACGAAGCGGCTGCCGGGCTGAAGGCGCTGCAAGCCGCGCTGCTCGCCCGCGCGGAGGAACATGCCGACAGCGTGATGCCGGGCTTTACGCACCTCCAGTCGGCCCAGCCGGTGACACTCGGCCACCATCTGATGGCCTATTACGAGATGTTCGCACGCGACCGCGCACGCCTGGCCGACGCACGGGCGCGGCTCAACCTCTGCCCGCTGGGCGCAGCGGCGCTGGCCGGCACTGGCTTCCCGATCGACCGCGAAGCGACGGCATCGTCGCTGGGTTTCGACGGCCCGACGCGCAATTCGCTCGATTCGGTGTCGGACCGCGATTTCGCGCTCGAATATCTTACCGCGGCAGTGCAGGCGTCGTTGCACTTGAGCCGCCTGGCCGAGGAATTCGTGATCTGGGCGAGCCAGCCCTTCGGCTTCGTCAAACTGTCCGACCAATGGTCGACCGGCAGCTCGATCATGCCGCAAAAGCGCAACCCCGATGCCGCCGAGCTGGTGCGCGGCCATGCGGGGCGCATCATGGGCTGCATGACCAGCCTGATGGTGACGATGAAGGGGCTGCCGCTCGCCTATTCCAAGGATATGCAGGATGATAAGCCGCCGGTTTTCGAAGCGCACGACCTGCTCGGCCTCAGCATCGCGGCGATGACCGGGATGGTGGAAAGCGCGTCTTTCCGCACCGATCGGATGCGCGGGCTCGCCGAATCGGGCTTTGCCACCGCGACCGATCTTGCCGACTGGCTGGTCCGCGAAGGCGGCGTGCCGTTCCGCGAAGCGCATCACATCACTGGTCGCGCAGTCGCGCGCGCCGAAGCCGATGGCGTGCGGCTCGACCAGTTGCCGATCGAAGCGCTGCGCGAAGTGGATGCGCGGATCGACGAACGCGTCTATGACGTGCTCAGCGTCGATGCGTCGGTGGCAAGCCGCATGAGCTTCGGCGGCACTGCACCAGCGCGCGTGCGCGAAGCCGTTGCGACTGCGCGCAAGGCGCTCGAAGAGGAAGATCAGTGATGCGGACCGCCCCGATCGTCGTCGCCACCAGTGCGCTGCTTTTGCTATCAGGCTGCGGCGCGCGCGAATCGCTCGAACCTTCTGCGGGTCAGCCGCTGCCGGTCGCGCCCTATGGCGCAGAGGCGACCCCGACGCCCGACGATTTGCTCGCAGCGCCCGTCCAGACGCGCCCGGCGCGTAGCGACGATCTGATCGAAAGCTCCGAAAAGCGCCGCAGCGACGATTTCGATCTGCCGCCGCCGAACAATTGATTTCAGTCGCTGGCGTTTGCCGCACCGGTCTCGTTTGCGGCAGCGCCGGCGGATTCGCTCGTCTCACCAAAGGGATTGAGACCCAGCGCGCCCATCCCGGCGAGGCCAACGCCCATCGCCGGACCAATTGCGAAGAAAACCAATATTCCGGTCACGATCGGCGCCGTGCCGATCGCCTGCCGCAATCCCGAATACATGCCTCTGGCACCAGCGACGAGCAACGCCAGCATCGCGAGCGTGCCAAGCATCTCGTGCACCTTTTCGAACATATGCGCGATCGGGAATGCGAGCACGACAATCACGAATCCCACCGCAAAGATCGTCCAGCCGCCCGCATCCTTTTGCGGCACCGTCGGCGCGCTTTCAGCCATCGGCATCGGCGCGGCGGGGGCTTCGTCCGGCAGGTGCTGGCCCGCAGCGGCGCGGCGCTGAATTTCCTCGAGCACGCGGGCCTGAGCGGCGGTGGCCGCTGCGTCTTTCGAACCGGTCGCGCGGAACAGCCCTTCGAAAATATCGGATACCGGGGGCAGTTCCTCATCGGGAACTTCTGCTTCGCCGTCGGCAGCGGCTTCAGCGCGCCGCTCGTGCAGGGCAAGCTGATAGGCGCGTTCGAGATCGACATCGCGCGGTCCGACCGGACGCCCCGCATCTGCGAAGGTATAGAGCATCAGCGCCGCCGCCTTGAACGCGTCGGTTTCCACCAGCGTCCATTCGGGATTGCCGATCCGTGCGATATCGTCGGCATGCGCAGCCGGATCCGGCACCGGATCGGGCGCAGTCGGTGGCACAGTCACCTGATATTGCGACAGCATCGCCGCCAGATCGCCTTGCGCCTCGGCCTCCAGCACGTCGCGCGCGACGTTGAGCAGCAGCATGAAATCGGGAAAATCACCATCGATCGCACCTTCCGCCAACAGGCGCGGGCGCGCCTTGTCGGCGATCTCCACAATGACTGCGCGCTTTTGCAACTCGCCCAGCCTTGCCGGATAGTCGGAAGCCGGTCCCGCCCCTTCGCTCGGGCGCGGCGGCAGTTCCGGGTGCAATCGCACCTTGCTGCCGTCCTTCATCGTCAGCTCATAGACTGCCGTCTCCGGGTCGGCGCCGGGCGGCGGCGCCAGATAAAGCGGCCCGTCGCCGAACACGAACTGTGCCCCACAGGATCCGCAGATCAGTTCCTGCTTCCCAAGGCCATCGGCGGGCACCGGTTCGAGGCACATTCGGCAATGCGTGAAGATCATCCGCATGGGTCTCCGCTGTTCCGGGAGAGCATCGTTTAGGGTACGCAACGACATATCTGCAATGCCGCGCAGCCAGAAAAGCCCCTTTCCAGCGCTTTCGCTTTCCCCCATGGACGGCGCGCCATGGATCATTTCACGCTTCAGAACGGCGAGCTTCACGCCGAGGATATTCCGGTTTCGCGCATCGCGGCGGAAGTCGGGACGCCCGTCTATATCTATTCGGCCACGACGCTGCGCCGCCATGCGCGGGTGTTTCGCGAAGGGCTGGCGGCGCTGCCGCGCGTCCATTGCGCCTTTGCGATCAAGGCCAACCCCAACCTCGCCGTGCTGCGCGTGCTGGCGCAGGAAGGGTTCGGCGCCGACGTCGTGTCGGTCGGCGAAATGAAGCGCGCGCTGGCAAGCGGCATGGCCGCGAAGGACATCGTCTTTTCGGGCGTCGGCAAATCCCGCGCCGAGCTTGCCGCCGCGCTCGACGCCGGAATCGGCCAGTTCAATCTGGAGCTGGAGGAAGAAGGCGTCGTGCTGGCGCAGCTGGCGGCGGAACGCGGAATCACTGCACCTGCCGTGCTGCGCGTCAATCCCGATGTCGATGCGGGCACACATGAAAAGATTTCGACCGGCAAGGCGGAGAACAAGTTCGGCCTGCCGATCGATCAGGCGCCGGCCATATTCGACCGGCTGGCAAAGCTGTCCGGCCTGAATCTGCGCGGCGTGGCGGTGCATATCGGCAGCCAGCTGACCAGCCTCGATCCGCTGGAGGCCGCCTATACCCGCGTCGGCGCGCTGGTGGCCCAGCTGCGCGGGGGCGGCCACGCCATCACCCATGTCGATCTGGGCGGCGGCCTGGGCGTTCCCTATCGTCCCGGCGAAGCGCCGCCGAGCCCGGCCGATTTCGGCGCGATGGTCGCGCGCGTGACACGCGACTGGGACGTCGAACTGATGTTCGAGCCGGGCCGGGTGATCGCCGCCAATGCCGGTATATTCGTCACCCAGGTCCTGTGGGTGAAGCCGGGCGTTACCCATCCCTGGGTAATCGTCGACGGCGCGATGAACGATCTGATCCGTGTCGCCATGTACGACGCCTATCATGCTGTCGAGGCGGTGAAGCCGAGCGGGCAGAAGATCCTGGCGAACATCGCCGGACCGGTGTGCGAATCGAGCGACGTCTTTGCCAAGGCGCGCGAGATCGACGCTGTCGCCTCCGGCGATCTGATCGTACTGCGCAGCGCAGGCGCCTATGGCGCCACCATGGCTAGCACCTACAACAGCCGTCCGCTGGTGCCCGAAGTGCTGGTCGAAGGCAGCCGCTATGCAATCGTCGCCGAACGCATCGCCGCCGAAACCATCATGTCCGAGGAGAATGTCCCGGACTGGCTGACCGCATGAGCCTGACCGGCCTTCCGGTGCTGCTGCGGCTCGCCGGACGGCCGGTGATTCTGCTCGGCGAGGGCGAGCCTGCACAGGCGAAACGCCGCTTGCTTGAACGCGCCGGTGCGCTGATTTGCGGCGAGGATGGCGAAGCGCAGATAGCAATCGTCGCGATCGAGGATGAGGCGGAGGCCCTTGCCGCGATCGCCGGGCTGAAGGCGCGCGGCATACTGGTCAACGCCACCGACCGGCCCGACCAGTGCGATTTCACGCTGCCCGCGATTGTCGACCGCGATCCGGTGCTGATCGCCATCGCGACCGGCGGCGCTTCGGCGGGACTGGCTGCGGCGCTGCGCCAGCGTTTCGAAACGCTGCTGCCCGCCGGACTGGATGCACTGGCTTCGGGACTGAAAGAGGCACGGGCGGCGTTGCGGACCCGATGGCCCGATAGCGGCGAGCGGCGGCGCGCCATCGGCGCCGCGCTGGCGCCCGGCGGCGCACTCGACCCGCTGATCGAACACGGCCCCGACGCGGTTGCCGAATGGATGGCGGCTAGCGACGCAGCGTCGCCGACCCGGCTGATCCGCATCACGCTGACCTCGGTCGACCCCGATGATCTTACGCTGCGCACCGCGCGGCTGCTGGGGCAGGCGGACAGAGTCTTCCATCGCGCGGACGTTCCCGCCGCGATCCTCGACCGCGCCCGCGCCGATGCCGCTCGCATCCCCTGCACTGCGCCGCCCTCCGATCCGGAAAGCGGGCTGTCGATATATCTGGAGATGAAGCGATGAGCGGCTTTGCCTATGTGGTGCACGGTGGCCATGTCGAATCGCCCGACCTGCACGACGCATTGCAACGCGACGGCGAACTGCGCTGGTTCCATCTTACCACCAATGACGATCATGCCCGGCGCTGGCTGACCGAAGCCGCGCAATTGCCCCCATTCATCGTCGATGCGCTGACGGCAGCGGAAACCCGGCCGCGCTGCGATCCGGTGGGCGATGGCGCGGTGATCAATCTGCGCGGGCTTTCCTCGGCCATGCTCACGGCATCGGATCCGCTGGCGTCGATCCGCCTCTATGCCAGCGAAGGCAATGTCTTCTCGGTAACGCGCAAGCCGATGAACGCCGTCGATTCGGTCCGGTCGCAGGTTGAGAAGGGCCGCATCCTCGATCCCGGCGATCTGATCGCCGCGATCGGCGATGCGATCACGGCCGAACTCGACCCGATGGGCGCCGAACTCGGCGACGGACTTGACGATTGCGAGGAAAGCCTCGACATCGCCAATGCGTTCGAATTGCGCCGCAGCGTCAACGATGTGCGGATTCGAGCGATCGGCTATCGCCGTTTCCTGTCGCCGCAACGCTCCGCGCTCGAAAAGCTCAGCACGCTGCCGCAACCCTGGCTACGCGATGACGATCGCCTGCATCTTGCCGCCGCCGCCGATCGCGCCGCGCGCATGGCCGAAGAGCTGGAGAGCATTCGCGAACGCGCGGCGCTGACGCATGAAACGCTCACCGATCTGCGCGCCGAACAGATCGACCAGCGTTCGCTGATCATCGCGGTGGTGGCGATGGTGTTCCTGCCGCTGACCTTCCTGACCGGCCTGCTCGGCATGAATGTCGCGGGGATACCCTTTGCCCATCGCCCCTGGGCGTTTGACGGGGTTGTCCTGGTTTGCGTCGTGATGGCAATCGGCATCACTGCCTATTTCGTCAGAAGGCATTGGTTCCGGCGCTGAGCCGCTCGACCTCGTCGTGCAGCGCCTGAATCGACGCGATCAGCCGCGTCCGATCGGCACGATTGGTGGCGAGTTCGGTGCGCGCTTCGCCGAGTTCGATCGCGCGCGCCGCAATCCGCGCGTCGAGCGCCAGGTTGGAGCGCTTCAATTCCTCGATCCGCTGCGACCGCGCCAGCGTGCGGGCGATCCGCGCGGCGAGCACCGAAAATTCGAACGGCTTTGCGACATAATCGTCCGCGCCCGAAGCCAGCGCGTCGACGCCGCTTTGCGGATCGTCGCCGCCGGTAATCATGATGACCGGCAGATCGGCGGTATCGGGCGCGCTGCGGATTTCGCGCAGCACCGCCAGTCCGTTGACATGCGGCATCCGCATGTCGAGCAGGACCAGATCGAACCCGCGCCCCGATATCAGGTCGAGCGCTTCGGCGCCGCTGTCCGACTGGACGACCATATAGCCCAGATCGCCGAGTCGACGCGCCATGACGTTGAGGTTCGTCCGGCTTTCATCGACGGCCAATATGGTCCGCATATGTTTGCGCGACGCCAATTGCCGCTTTTCGCCTGCCGAATCGTCCATCGCCAGTCCTCGTGAAGGGAGTGGCGCATGCTAGGCGGCGGCGGTCACAAAATGGTTAAGCCCGGCGACGGCGGCTCAGCGTCGTTCCAGGAAATCGAAGATCTGGCCGACCATGATCTCCATCTGCCCCGTGCATTCGGCCACGGCATCGCCTTCGCCCATCGTGTTGATCGCGATGCCGATCGGCGTCGGCCAGCCGCGCAGCGCATGCGCGACGGTGCGCAGCGCCTGCAATGTCGAAACCGCCGCCTGCCAGCCCGCAGCCGTGGCGATCAGTCCCACCGGCATGCCGTCGAAATAGACGCGCGCGTCCTTGCGGGTCAGCTCGACATGGTCGAGCGCATTCTTGACCAGGCCCGACAGGGTACCGTGATAGCCGGGCGAGCCGATCAACACTGCATCGGCGCTGCGCAGCGTTTCGATGAACGCATCGACGCGCGGCAGGTTTTCCGCCGCTTCGGGATCGAAATTGGGAAAGTCGATCGCCTCGCCCGTAAGCAGCGTCGTGCGCGCGCCGCGCGCCTCGGCAATGGCGAGCGCAGCGGCAAGCGCCCGGCCAGTGGAGGATTGCGGGCGCAGCGTGCCACCCAGCGCGACGATATGCGGTTTGGTCATCCCCTGTCCCGCTAGCGGAATTGCGGGACGGAAACCACCGCCAAGGCGCTTTGTCTGTCCCGGCGGTGACGCGTATTACCCTCGCCAGACCGATTCGGAGGGGACAGGGATTGGAATTTACGCACGGACCGCTGGCTGGCGTACGGATCGTCGAATTCGGATCGACCGGGCAAGTGCCGCTCGCGGCGATGCTGCTCGCCGATATGGGATGCGATGTCGTCCGCATCCGGCGTGGGGCAGTCGATGGCAGTGCCGTCGCGCCAACGCTGTTTCGCGGACGCTCCGAACTGTCGCTCGACCTTACCGATCCGGCGGCACGCGAACAGGCCTTTGCGCTGATCACGCTCGCCGACGGGCTGATCGAGGGGTTTCGCCCGGGATCGATGGAGGAACTGGAGCTCGATCCGGCGCGCTGTCTCAACGCCAATCCCCGGCTCGTCTATGGCCGCGCGGGCGGCTGGGGGCTCGATGGCCCGCTGTCGGGACGCGGCGGCAACGACATCAACCATCTGGCGCTCAGCGGCGCGCTCCATGCGCTCGGGACCGAATCGAACCCGGTCCCGCCGCTCAACCTGGTCGGCGAATGCGGCAGCGCACTCTATCTGGCGCTCGGCATGGTTGCGGCCATCCTGTCTTCACAGGCGACCGGTCGGGGCCAGGTGATCGATGCGGCCCAGGTCGATGGCTCGGCATCGATGATGACGCTCTATTACGCGCTTCACGCGGGAGGCCGCTGGAACGATCGGCGCGCAGCCAATCTGGTCGATGGCGGTGCCCCCTTCTATCGCTGCTATGCCTGTGCCGATGGGCGCCATGTCGCGGTCGGCGCGCTAGAGCCCGGCCATTTCCGCGCCTTGTGCGAGGGGCTGGAGATCGCGCCGGACCGGTTCAAGCAATTCGATCGCGCCTGCTGGCCGGATATGGAAGCCGCGTTCGCCACTGCCTTCTCCGCGCGCCCGCGCGAAGGCTGGGCAGAGCGGTTCGCCGATCTGGACGCATGCGTGTCGCCGGTGCTCTCGCTCGCCGAAGCGCCGCATCACCCGCACAATATCGCGCGCGGCCTGTTCGGATCGCCGCTGGGAGTGCTTCAGCCCATGCCGGCGCCGCGCTTTTCAGGCTCCCCCGCACAGGCAGTGGCGCAACAAGCGGAGGATGTTGAAACGATCCTCGCGCGCTGGGAATAGCCTCAGCCCGCTCGCACTGCGCTCCACGCGCCGGCGATTTCCTGAAGGCTGTCGGCCGCATCGCGCAGCGGCGCGGGATCGATACCGGTCGATGCGGCCAGCACCTGCTGTCGCAGCCCGTGATAGAAGGTCGCCAGCGTGCGTGCGATTTCGCCGCCCTGATCGAAGTCGAGCCCCGCCTCCAGCGCGAACAGGATCGCGGTTGCGCGTGATATCCGGTCGTTGCGGACGCGCGCCTGCCCTTGCTCGATCGCGAAGGCAGCGGCGCGCAGCGCGCTGACGCCTTCTTCGTAGAGCAGCCCGACCAGCCGATGCGGATCGGCCTCGCCCGTCCGTCCGGCGATATCGATCCGCCGATAGGTTTCCGCGGGGCTGCGGGCGAGAGGGGAGGCATAGCGGTGCATCGGTTCAGTTGCTCGACGCGTTCCAGGCGTCGACCTGCTGCTGGATGAAATCCTGAGTGGATTTGTAGGACGCGACCTTGGCTTCCATCGCCGCATATTGCTGAGTCAGCCGCGTGCGCAGCGTTTCGGCGGCAGTCAGCGCCGCTTCGTGCCGTTCGTCCAGATCCTCCTGCTTGTCGGTATAGCGCGTCTGGCTGGCGGCAAGGCCGGTCTTGGTGCTCGACGCTGCGGCGGAGATATCGGCCATTTTCGACGGAAGCCCGGTCGCCGCAGCGAACATCTGTTCGACGGCATCGGGATAGCGCGCGAGCGCCGCCTCCAGCCGATCCGAATCGATCGAAAGCGTGCCGTCGCGATTGGTGGCGATGCCGATTTCGGCCAGCGTCTTCGGCGTTCCCGCCGGCGCATCGGGGATCAGCGTTGCAAGCGTCAGCCCGCTGAGCGACCGCGACAGTGTGCGCACTGCCGAATCATTCTTCAGCGTCCCGGTCGACACATCGGTCGCATCGGCAATCATCCCGAGAAATTCATTATAGGTATCGACGAAGTCGCTGACCACTGCGCTCAGCGCTTCGGTCGGACGCTCGGATCCCAGCTTCACAATGGTGCCGGGTGCCGCCTTCGAAAGGTTGATCTTCACGCCCGCGACCAGATCGGTGATCGTGTTGCTGCTGCGCCGTACGGCAATGCCGTCGACCGCGACGATGGCGTCGGCTGCGGCAGTCCCGATCGTCGTGCCGGTCGCGCCGACGCCGATGTCGATCGCGGCGAGCCCTTCATCGCCTTCGGTTTCCGCAGCGGTCAGCGTGAATGCCTGTGTCGCGCCCGTCGCGCTCTTGAGCACGAGACGCGCGCCATCGGCATCGGTAAGGATCGATGCCGTGACTCCCGCCTTTGCCGCGTTGATCGCATCGGCCACACCCTGCAGCGTCGCATCATCTTCGCCGATGACGATATCGACGGTCGTGTCGCCTGCCGTGAAGTCGGTCATCGCGCCATCGGCAACGCTTGCCGCCCCGAAGGTGAGCGTCAGCGTGCCGGTGCCGATCCGGGTATCCGCGCCCGCGACCACATTGGTGCTGGCGACTTGTGCAGCGGCGAGCTGGCGCACTTCGATCTGCGCGTCGAAATCGCCGATCGCAGCCCCCGACAGCGCCGATACCGACAGGATCGCGCTGTCCGAACTCGTCGGCTGGGTGGCGAGGCTGCCGTCGGTGGCACGCGATTTTAGCGCGCTCGAAAAGCCGGTGATGCCCGACAACAGGTCGCCGACCGCAGATATCTGGGTATCGAGCGTTTCGCTGTTGGTTTCGTACTTGCTGGTTTCGGCGGCGTATTGCGCGTCGACCAGATCGCTGACGAGCTGCGTGGTGTCGATGCCCGACCCGGCGCCCAGCGTGGATATGATCGATGCCGTCGTCACTTACGTCCTCCTGATCCGATGGACGGCCGCGCGCGCGCCGCCTTTAGCGTTTTGCGCCTGGTTGCAGACCATTTTCGTCGAACAATGCGGTTTCGGGCAGGTCGATCGACGGCGCCGCACCGCCTGCGCTGCGATTGATGCCGAAGACAAAGGCGAGCACCGTCGCGACTGCCATATAGAGGTCGTCGCGGATCTCCTGCCCTTCGCGGCTGGTATAGTAACAGGCACGTGCCAGCGCCGGATATTCGAGCACGGGCACTGCGAATTCGGCGGCGAGTTCGCGAATCGCCAAGGCCGTCTGGCCGCGCCCCTTGGCAACCACCACCGGCACCTGATCGGCGCCCTGATCGTAACGCAGCGCGACCGAGAAATGCGTCGGGTTGGTAAGCACGACATGCGCGGTCTGCACGCTCTTGCGCAGCCCGCCCTTGACGATTTCGCGCTGGCGCTGGCGCTGCGCCGCCTTGTTTTCGGGCGATCCTTCGCTTTCCTTATGCTCGTCCTTCACTTCCTGCTTGGTCATTTTCAGCTTCTGCAGGTGGCGGACGATCTGCACCGGCAAGTCGACGCCAGCGATCAGCACCAGCCCGCCCGCCATCGCAAAGATCAGCGCGACAAATTGGCCGCCGAGCGCGCCGATGGCGCTGTCGATATCCGATGAGACGAGCCCCATCATCGATCCCGTTGCGCTGTTCAGCATCCATGCGCCGACCGAGACGAGCAGCACCACCTTGAGCAGCGATTTGCCGAGTTCGATCCAGCCATTGGCGCCGAAGATACGCTTGAACCCCGAAACGGGATTGATCCGCGACCCCTTGGGCGCGATCAGCTTGCCGTTCCAGGTAAGCGCGCCGATCCCGGCCTGACTCGCCACGGCGGCGACCATCACCAGCACCAGCAGGCTGGCCAGCGACGGCGCCAGTTTCCACCCCGCTTCGACAAGCGCGCGCCACGGTTCGAAATCCTCGATATCGGCGCGACCAAAGGTGAAGCTCGCGCGCATCACTTCGCGGCATGCCGACAGCATCGCCGGCCCCATCAGCGCCATCCAGCCGCAGCCCGCCAGCACCACCAGCGCCGCAGCGAAATCGCGCGACTTGAGGACATTGCCGTCTTCGCGCGCCTTGCGCCTGCGCTTCGGGGTTGGTGCCTCGGTCTTTTCGCCGAATGATTCCGCCATCAGCCGAGCACCAGCGTCTGCGAAGCTTCGAGCGCTTCATGGATGATGACCTGCAGATAATCGCCCATTGCGGGCAGCGCGATCAGGATCGCGATCACGCCCATCGCCAGGCTGGCGGGAAGGCCGACTGCGAACAGATTGAGCGCAGGCGCCGATCGCGAGAGCATGCCGACGATCACGTTGACGCAAAGCAGCAGGAAGCCGACCGGCAGTGCAAGCAGCAGCCCGGCCAGAAACGCATATCCGCCAAACAGCGCGATGTTGAGCAGCCGCTGCGGATTGAGCCACGCTTCGCCCGGCGGCATCAGTTCATAGCTGCGCACGACCAGATCGACGAGCACGAGATGCCCGTCGACCGAGAGGAACAGGAGCGTCAGCAGCACCGACAGAAACTGGCCGAGC
Organism: Sphingomonas sp.; assembly: GCA_002707985.1. Lineage (GTDB taxonomy): Bacteria > Pseudomonadota > Alphaproteobacteria > Sphingomonadales > Sphingomonadaceae > Sphingomonas. Next base: position 136,528 of record PAOI01000039.1, read on the forward strand.
GCCGGAGTCGATGTCTGGCTTTGCGGATCGACTGCCTGGGCAAAGCCGAGCCCCATCGAAATGCCCATCACTTCGCTGGCGACCAACGGCGCCGAAAAGGCGATTTGCAGGACGAACCCGATGGCAAGGCCGATCAACGCCTCGGCTGCGACCATCAGCATCGTCGTGATCGAGAAAATCTGTTCGGGCGGCACTACCGGCGCCGCGTGCATCGTCAGCACGCCGATCGCTCCAGTCAGCGCGATACGCGCGGGCAGCGGCACCGAAACAGCGCTGAACACCGGCGCTGCCAGAAACGCCGCGCCGACGCGCACCATCACGAACAGCAACGCCCAGAGCTGCGGCTCGACGGAAAGGCCGAAGCCCATGGTCATACCAGCAAGCCCCGCTGCCGCCGTTCGTCCCGAGCGCAGTCGAGGGACGTATCGCCGGCGCGCAGCCAGCGTGTCTCGACTTCGCTCGACACGAACGGTTGGTTGTTCGGCAGAAATGGGCTGGCTGGCGGCACCAATCTATCGCACCAGCTCGGGAATGCGCGCGAAGATATCGATGGTGAAATCGCTGATCAGCCCCAGGATCATCCCGCCGAAAATGACGATGCTGAAACCGACGATCGCCAGTTTCGGGACGAAGGACAAAGTCTGTTCGTTGATCGACGTCGCCGCCTGCACCATGCCGAGCACGAGACCCGAAAGCAGCGCCGGGATCAGGATCGGCGCGGATGCCAGCGCCAGCACCCACACGGCCTGCCGCGCGACGGAAAGGAAATAATCGGCGTCCATCAGTGTCTTCCCGGCATTTTTGGGTGGGGCAGCGTTGCGACAGGCTCAGCGCGAAACGGTGTCGCGATCACAGCGCGGGTCATGTGACAAAGCTTGAAGCGAGCGACCCCATCGTCAGCGCCCATCCGTCGACCAGGACGAAGAGGAGCAGCTTGAAGGGCAGCGAAATGATCGTCGGCGACATCATCATCATGCC
>PAOI01000040.1 GCA_002707985.1 Sphingomonas sp.
ATCGCCGATCCGGCCCCAGCGTTTGCCGGTCAGTCCGCCGGTCGATGTGCCCGCCGCGACATGGCCCTGGCTGTCGAGCGCGACTGCACCCACGGTGCCATATTTCAGATCGACGTCGAACCAGTCGGCGCGGCGCGATTTGAATTCCTCCAGCTGGCGCAGCCGCTCGGGCGTTGCGAACCAGCTTGGGTCGACAATCTCAAGACCCTCGCCACGCGCGAATTGCTCGGCACCTTCGCCGCTCAGCAACACGTGCGGGCTGCCCGTCATCACCGCGCGCGCCGCGCTGATCGGATGGCGGACGGTGGTGAGGCCCGCGACTGCGCCCGCCGCGCGATTGCTGCCGTCCATGATCGAAGCATCGAGCTCGTTGCGCCCGTCCCAGGTGAAGACGGCGCCGCGCCCGGCATTGAAACTGGGGTCGTCCTCCAGCACCCGGATCGCCGCCTCGACCGCGTCCATCGCGCTGCCGCCGCTGGCAAGGACGTCCGATCCTGCTTTCAAAGCCGCTTCAAGGCCTGCTTGAGCCGCGGCCTCCCGTTCGGGCGTCATCCGGTCGCGTTGAATGATTCCTGCGCCGCCATGGATTACCAATGTCCATTGCGGCTTTTCCTGTGCCTGAGCGGCGAGCGGCATCAAAAGGGCTCCGATCCAAAGTAAAAAACGCATCATGCTCTCCGGGCCAGAGGGCCGGGGCAGTCCTAGCAGATTGCGTATCTTTGGCCACCCGGCGCGGTCGGTTCGTCGCGGCAGACGATCAGGTGGGGCGTGCGACGGCCTTCACAGTCGCGCCCGGTTTTCGCTTGCGCGGGCCGAGCCCGATCAAGGGGCGCAGCGGCGGTATCTCGCGACCGCCAAGATAGAAGATCAGACATGCCGCCAGCGTAACCGCCGACAGGATCAGGAATTCGACCAGCGCCGGCAGCCCCAGCTGCAACAGATACCAGGCGGTAAGGATGATCGCGCCGTGATGGATCAGGTAGAAGGGGAATACCGCTTCGCCGAGCGTCTGGCGGAGGGGATGATCATGGTTCCACAGTCGGTCGGCGAGGCGGAACAATGCGATCGTCATCATCCAGCCCATCGCCGATCGCGCCATCCGATCGATTGCCATCACGGCATGCGGCGGCCATGCGTCGCCCTGCCAGGTCAGTTCGACGGTGACCAGGATCGCTCCCGCCAAGGCCGACGCGGCCAGCGCCGGCTTCCACAGCCGCTCCATCGGCTTCCACAGCTGCGGGTGCCGTGCGAGCAGAAATCCGAAGAGGAACGGCGGGACATAGAGCGCGTGTCCGGACCAGTCGGTGAACAACCCCTGTTTTTCGGGAACGATGAAGAGCAGGCTCAGCTTCATCGTCGCGAGCAGGGCGGCGGGCGCCCAGAGCAGCCGTGATCGGTGATCCAGCCAATTGGCCAGCGCATCTCCGGCGCGGGCCGCGCGATCCGGCATCCAGGCCAGTACCAGCGCAAGCATGAAGGTATAGGCCGCCAGATAGGCGACGAACCACAAATGCTCCCAGCTGGGGAATTCATAGCCCATCCAGTCGCCCCAGCGCCAGTAATCGACGAGCCAGAAATGGAAATAGCCGAGCGCATAGCCATGTTCCTGTACCCGCACCCACATCTCGACCGGCACCAGCACTGCCATGCCGAAAGCGAGCGGGATCAGCAGCCGCTTCGCACGCGACCATGCAAAGGCGCCGACGCTGGCGGAACGGCCCAGCAGCATCGCCGACGCAAAGCCCGAAACCGCGAACAACAGCGTCAGCCGCCAGGGGCTGAGCAGCGTCATCGGCACGATCAGCCAGCTATAGGTCGTCTGGCTCTTGATCACCCAGTTGCCCGGCACGAACACCATGCCGATGTGATAGAAGATCAGCAGCCCGAACGCGGCTATGCGCAGCCAGTCGAGCCCGTAATGGCGCTGGCTTCGAAAACTGGTTCCGATGGTGCCCGTACTGGCGTCCATCCATTGTCTTTCTCTAAAGGCGCGCTGGCGCCTTTCACGTGCTGCTTCGGGTCGCTATAAGGCGCAGATGTAAGCGAAGCGTTAGCGAGCCACTTTTCATGTCAGTCCGTCCCTGGCGCGATATCGCGCGCCGCAAGAGCCGCCAGATCATGGTCGGCAATGTTCCCGTCGGCGGCGATGCGCCGGTGACGGTGCAGACCATGACCAACACCGTCACGGCCGACGCCAAGGCGACGATCGATCAGATCCGGCGATGCGAAGAGGCGGGGGCGGACATCATCCGCGTCTCCTGCCCCGACGTCGAAAGCACGACTGCGCTCAAGCAGATCGTCCGCGCGTCGCGCGTGCCGATCGTGGCGGACATTCATTTCCATTATAAGCGCGCGCTGGAAGCCGCCGAGGCGGGCGCGGCCTGCCTGCGGATCAATCCGGGCAATATCGGTTCGGCGGCACGCGTGAAGGAAGTGGTCGACGCTGCCAAGGCCAATGGCTGTTCGATCCGCATCGGCGTCAATGCCGGTAGCCTTGAGAAGGACCTGCTCGAAAAATATGGCGAGCCGTGTCCCGAGGCGCTGGTCGAAAGCGCGCTCGATCATATCAAGCTGCTGCAGGACAACGACTTCCACGAATATAAGGTGGCGGTGAAGGCGTCCGACGTGTTCCTCGCCGTCGCCGCCTATCAGCAGCTGGCCGAAGCGGTCGATTGTCCGCTCCATCTAGGCATCACCGAAGCGGGCGGGTTCGTCGGCGGCACGGTCAAGTCGGCGATCGGGATCGGCAATCTGCTCTGGTACGGCATCGGCGACACGCTGCGCGTCTCGCTGTCGGCAGAGCCGGAGGAAGAGGTCCGTGTCGGCTTCGAGATTCTGAAGGCGCTCGGCATCCGCAATCGCGGCGTCCGGGTGGTGAGCTGTCCCAGCTGCGCGCGGCAGGGGTTCGACGTGATCCGCACGGTTCAGGCGCTCGAGGAGCGGCTGGCGCATATCCGCACGCCGATGTCGCTTTCGGTGCTCGGCTGCGTCGTCAACGGGCCCGGCGAAGCGCGCGAGACCGATATCGGCATCACCGGCGGCGGCGCGGGCAAGCATATGGTCTATCTGTCCGGCGTTACCGATCATCATGTGCAGGACGCCGACATGATCGAACACATCGTCGGGCTGGTCGAAGCCAAGGCCGCCGAGATCGAAGCAGCCGAAGCCGCAACGGCACAGGTGCAGGCCGCCGAATAACATGCCGGTACTGGCGCATGTGACCGCCGCCGGGGATGTTCTGGCGACGGCTGCGATACTCCTGCTTCTGCGCCATTTGCTGATATTCGTGCCCGGCATGCCGCGCTGGGTTCTTCGCTGGACGGGGCGGTTTGCCGCGCTGTTTGCCCTTCTTCCGGCGTTGCGGATGGTGGTGACCTCTCGAATGACCGATCCGGCGATGCAATCGGACCTGCTCGTCGCCGGTATGGCGATCCTCGCGGTCGTGCTGCTGCTTGCGTGTGCGGACGCGCCGCTCGCCGCGCTGTTGCGGCGGGCGCGCCGCCAGATCGCTTCGCGGAACGGCTGAAGCCGATGCGTCCTGCTTCCCCGGCCTTTGCCTTCCTTATCGCGTCGCTGGGCATCGGGGTATTTTCCGCGATGGATGCCGTGATGAAGGGGCTGACCATCGCGCTCGGCGTCTATCTGGCGTTGTTCTGGCGGACGGGGGCCGGCGTGGCATTCGGGGGCGCCGCATGGTGGATGGCGGGCGCTTCCCGTCCTTCCCGGGCGGCGCTGCGGCTGCATCTGGTGCGCAGCGCCGTGTCGACGGTGATGGCGCTGCTCTTCTTCTGGGGACTGGCGCGCGTGCCGATGGCGCAGGCGATCGCGCTGACTTATGTCGCGCCGCTGATCGCGCTGTTCCTTGCCGCGCTCCTGCTCGGAGAGCGGGTTCGCGGGCGGACGATCGCAGCGTCGCTGGTCGCTGCAGCCGGAGTCGGCGTCATCCTGATGGGTCAGGCGCATGCCGACCTAGGCGACGATGCTTTCTGGGGAGCGCTCGCGATCCTCGGTTCGGCGATCTGCTACAGCTGGAACATCATCCTGATGCGGCAACAGGCGCTGGTGGCCGGGCCGTTGGAAATCGCTTTCTTCCAAAGCGTGTTCGTAACGCTCTTTCTGGCGCTGGGCATGCCTTTCTGGGGCGGTATTCCGGCGCTGGAACACTGGCCGGCGATCCTGTTGGGGGCTGGGCTCGCGACTCTGTCGCTGGTGCTGCTCAGCTGGGCCTATGCGCGGGCGGAGGCGAGCTATCTGGCGCCTACGGAATTCACTTCCTTTCTGTGGGCGGCATTCTATGGCTGGATTATCTTCGGCGAGCAGGTTTCGCTGTTCACGCTCGCGGGGGCATCGCTGATCATTGGCGGCTGCATCTGGGGCGCACGGGGGCGAACACCGCCTCAGGAAGCGGAGGCGATGCCATGATCCATATACGTGAAGCGGTGCCGGAGGATCTTGCGATCATCGCCGAGTTCATCCGAAAACTCGCCACCTATGAGCGGATGGAAGAGGATATCCGCTTCGAGGAAGCCACTCTGGGTGAGCATCTGTTCGGGGAGCGCACTTCGGCGGAGGTGCTTATCGCGGAATGGGAAGGGAAGCCGGCCGGCTTCGCGCTGTTCTACAAGACCTTTTGCACCTTTGCGGCACAGCCGGGCGTCTATCTGGAAGACCTTTTCGTCGATCAGGAAATGCGCGGGCGCAATATCGGCTTGGCGCTGCTGTCGCGGCTCGCCGAAATCGCAGTGGATCGCGGTGCGGACCGGCTCGACTGGTCGGTCCTCAGTTGGAACGAGCCTGCCAAACAATTCTATCGCAAGATGGGGGCGGCGCAGCAGGGCGACCAATGGGAGCATTGGCGGCTGGGCGGGGATTCGCTCTATCGGCTTTCCTATCGCTTCAACGCGTTGATGGAAGAGCAGCTGGTCGACCGGGTTCTGGGTCTGGCTGCGCCGCTGGGGACGATCACGAAACGCTGGCGGTTCGGGCATGCGATCGATTGCGACGGCGTGCATTTCGCGCTGGTCGACGAAGCGGGGCTGTGGTTCGTCGCGGACGAGGAAACCGCGCCTGTATGGGAAGCTGCCCGCTGCGATCCGTGGCATGTCCGGTTCAGCGACGGGACCGATGTGAAGCTGGGATATCGCGCTGCGCCGGACGACGCGCTGCGGGATGGCGACGCATTTCTGAAATGGGCGCGGCTGGCGCTGGAGGCGGGGGTGCGAAAGCGGACCGCGGACGAGCGCGCGGCGATCAAGCCCGCAAAGCTCCATCGCATGGCGCAGCGCGGGGAAGCTCCCGGCCAGAGAGGAAATGGCAAAAATGGCAGTCGATGAAGCACTGATCGCGTGGATCGGCGAGGCGCTGGAGCCGATGGGCCGCGTATCGATGCGCCGCATGATGGGTGGGGCGACGCTCTATTGCGACGGCACCATCTTTGCGATTCAGTCGAGCGATGGCGGGCTGTGGTTCAAATCGGATGCCGAAAGCGACGCGATCTGGGATGCAGAAGGCTGTGAGCGCTTCACGGTCGATATGAAAGGCAAACCGACGTCGATGAATTATCGCCGCGCGCCGGACGATGTCTATGACGATGCCGATGCGATGCGGCGCTGGGCCGCGCTGGGGTTGGAGGCAGGAATGCGCGCACCGGCGAAAAAGCGAAAGCGCTGACCCGCGCGCTGGCGAGAGGAAAAGTCCGTTGGTGCGTCGCCGGGCTCGGCACCAACGGACAGATCCGATGTCAGGCTGCCTTGGCTTCCTTGGCGCGCTCGATCGCTTCGATCACGATGCGGCGTGCATCTTCGGCGCCGCCCCAGGTGCCGATGCGAACCCACTTTTCCTTTTCCAGGTCCTTATAGTGGGTGAAGAAATGTTCGATCTGCTGGAACACGATGTCCGGCAAATCGCCCTTTTCCTCGACATTGGTGTAATAGGGGAAGGTGGAATCCACCGGCACGCAGACGAGCTTTTCGTCGCCGCCATGTTCGTCTTCCAGGTTCAGCACCGCAATCGGGCGCGCGCGCACGACGCAGCCAGCGATGAACGGCGACCGTGCGACGACGAGCGCGTCGAGCGGGTCGCCATCGGGCGACAGCGTGTGCGGCACAAAGCCGTAATTGGCCGGATAGCGCATCGGCGTGTGCAGAATCCGGTCGACGAACAGAGCGCCCGAGCTCTTGTCGAATTCATATTTCACCGGCTCGCCGCCGACGGGAACTTCGATGATCACATTCAGGCTGTGAGGCGGATTGTCGCCCACCGGCACCATGTCGATTCGCATTTTTTCTTGGTTCCTATTTGGCTTGCAGAAGCCGATCCAGGCCAGCCTCTCCCGTGGCTGTCTTTTCGAGGCGCGGATAGCGCAGGCCGCCATGATAGTCGATGGTGACTTCGCGATAGCGTTCGCCCGAGCGGATAGTGAGCCGGATCGGTTCGTCGCTGCCCTTGGCTGCAGTCACCGCTTCCTTGAGCAGGTCGTTGCTATAGGCCTGTCCGTTCACCGAAACGATCTCGTCCGCGACATCGATCCCCGCTTCGAATGCGGGGCTTCCCCACACGACCTCGGCGATGCTGCCGCTGTTGCGCATGACCAACCCCAGCGAAAAGCCGAGATGCGCGCGCCCGCTCGTGGATTCGTAATTCTGCATCCAGTGAGTCGGTTTGCTGGTGAAGATCAGGCGATAGCCGTTGTCGGTAAAGCCGGCGAGCGGCACTTGCGGGTTCACGTCCAGCACGCGTTCGGTGAGGAATTTGTCCCAGTCCCATGGCACGACACTGTTCAGCGTCGCGACGACCGTATCGAAATCATAGGTCACTTCGCCCCAGTCGCCGTCCCGACCGCTGCCGAAGAAAGCCCGGGCGAAATCGTCCATCGATTTCTCGCCGCCGCTCAGCTCGCGTATCTTGGCATCTGCCTCAAGCCAGATCAGCAGCCCTTCGACATAATAATCTTCCGAACGCTGCCAGCTGGTCCACGGCTTGGGGCGGCGCGCGGCGATGATCGGATCGTTGGTGGTATCGACCAGCGGGCGCCATTCGCGGCCCGGCCGGCCTTCGCCGTACAGCGCGCCATAATAAGCGAGCAGGCCCAGCACATCGTCCTTGGGCAGCATGCCCGAACGCGCCGCCAGCACCACGCCCCAGAACTGCGTCTGGCCTTCATAGACCCACATCATGCTGTCGCGCATCGGCGTGCGGAAATCGGGCGTCCACAGGTCCGCGCCACGACGATATTTCCCGTTCCAGCTATGGGTATATTCGTGCGGGAGCAGATCGCGATCGCCCAGCGCATTGTCCCAGTTGCTGAAATAGTCCGGTCCGACGCCGTTTTCGGAGCTGCGATGGTGCTCCAGGCCGATGCCGCCCATTTCGTCGGTCATGGCGAGCAGGAATTCATAATGGTCGTATTGCTGCGTCCCGAACAGCTTGACCGCCTGATCGACCAGATTGCGGTGTGCCTCGATCATTTCGGGCTTGGCCGCATCCAGGTCTTCCTGGCTGTCGGCGAAGACGTTGAGGTCGACGCGATCGCTCAACGGCCATTCGCGGAAATAGCGACCGGCAAAGACCGGGGAATCGACCAGCACCTGATAATTTGTCGGCTGATAGCTATAGACCGAGCCCTGATTGGTGGCGGGCAGGCCCGAACGCGCGGTCCAGCCTTCGGGATAGGTGACGGTCGCCCGGATCGGGATTTGTCGCGTGAAATAGCCCGCCGGATACAGACTGACCGACGGGAATTGCAGATTCATCATGCTGGGCGCGACGACGATGCGGCCCTGATTGCTCGAAACCGCAGACGTGAACTGGAACGACAGCTCGAGCTTGTCGGCGCCTTCGGGCACGTCGATGTGAAATGCGAACACGTCGACGGTATCGCGGACCCACGGGATCGTCTTGCCGTTGGCGGTGATGGTCAGCCCGGTGAGCTTCTCGATCTCGCCGCGCGAGGCGTGTTTGCCCGGCAGCCAGGACGGATAGAGCAGCACCATATGCCCGGCCTGCGCCACCGGAACGGTTTCCTTCACGCGGAAAATACCCTGTTCGACATCGGTCGCATCGACAGTGAGCGTGATCGTGCCGGGATAGGGAACATCCTTCGCCGCAGGAATCGTATCGACGATCGGCACCGGCTGTGGCGCGCTGTTCTGAGCGAAGGCGGGCGTGGCGGTGGTGAGCAGAAGCGCGGCAAGCACGAACGAACAGCGCATGAAGCAATTGCCTTTCGGGGAAGGAGAGAGATGGCGCGCAATTAAGCCGCTGCGCCGCACAAGGTAAAGGGGGCGGTGGTTATCTCAGCCATTCGCGCTCCCCAAACAGCCTTCACGGCTTGCTTACCATTGGCGGTTACAGCGTCCCGTCATGTATCACGATGCAGCACTGGCAGCTTCGGCCAAGAGCGATCCGCGACCCCGTTCGGCAGTAAGCGGCGCGGTCGGCATCGTCGGCATGGCGGGGATGATCACCTGGGTGGTGATTGCGCGCATCTATGGGATGGACGGGCCGTTTTCGGCGCTGACCAACGTCCTGGCCTGTGCCCTGCCGATGGTGCTCTGGTCGATTTTCGTCGACAAGGTGCATCGCAGCCCTTCGACCGGCATCGACTGGTCGATCAAGCGCCCGTGGCGCGAAACCTTTGACATCAGCCTTACCAAACTGGCCGGTCTGTGGCTCACCTGGGGCGGGATCGGCGTGATCTACGCCACCGGACGCTTTTATTGGGAAGGCAATTTCGCCTTTTCGATGTGGTGTTTCGAAATGGCCGCCCCCTGGCTGTTCGCGCTGTCTGTCCCCTATGTCCTGTGGCTCGACCGCCGGATGGTGGAGCCGAAGGACGGATGCTGGTCGCTGGGCGCCTGGTTGATGGGGCATCAGGAAGGCGTCGATCGCGCGGCCATCGCCAATCATCTGCGCAGCTGGGCAGTGAAGGGCTTCTTCCTTGCCTTCATGCTGGCGATCGTGCCGCCCAATTTCGGCGACTTCATCCGCTGGGACAGAACTGCGATCTTCTCGCATCCGGTCAGCCTCGCCAACTGGCTGATCAGCTTCATGTTCGTGGTCGACGTGGCCTTTGCGACGGCGGGGTACATCCTCACCTTCCGCCCGCTCGATTCGCATATCCGCTCGGCCAATCCCTTTGCCGGCGGCTGGGCTGCGGCGCTGATCTGCTATCCGCCCTTCATCATGATGGGAGACGGAGGACCGCTCGACTATCACATCGGCACTTATGGACAGGATGGCTGGTTCCGCTGGTTCGGCGACAGCATGCCGGCGATGTGGGCGTTCGGCGCGGTGCTGGTGGCGCTTACCGGCATCTATGCCTGGGCGACGGTGGCGTTCGGCTTCCGCTTCTCCAACCTCACCAATCGCGGCATCCTGACTCACGGCCCCTATGCGCTCAGCCGTCACCCGGCCTATCTGTCAAAAAACCTGTTCTGGTGGGTTGCCACCTTGCCGTTCCTCGCGACGACCGGCAGCCTTGCCGATGCCGCGCGCAATACGCTGCTGATGTGCGTGGTGAGCGGCGTTTATTACTGGCGTGCGAAGACCGAGGAAAAGCATCTGAAGCTCGATCCGGACTATGTGGCCTATGACGCATGGATGGCGCGTAACGGCGCGGTGCCGCTGTTCTTCGGATGGTTGACGGGCAGGAATGCCGCCGGTCTCTCACCCGAAGAAAAACCTCAGGCGTAATCGCCGTTTCGGCTGACGATCACGTCAGAATTTCGTCTCGCCATAGATACCGCAGACATTGCCGTCCCAGGCGCCTTCGAACTTTGCGAGCAGCTGTTCGGCGGGCACCTTGCCGGTACGCACAATCTCGCGGAGCGGATCGAGGAAGCCGGTTTCGTTGTCGCCCGATGCGTTCAGGCGCGCGCGTGCAGTGAGCCCGGCATTGGCGATGTCGAGCACTTCCCCGGCAATGTCGCGAAGCTTGCCGCCGCCGGGAAGCGGCGCATCGAGCGCCAGCTTCGGCACTGCGTTGCGGAGTGCCTCGCGCTCGTCCATCGACCAGTTCTTGACCAGATCCCAGGCAGCATCGAGTGCGCCCTGATCATAGAGCAGGCCGACCCAGAGCGCGGGAAGTGCGCAGATGCGGTTCCAAGGTCCGCCATCGGCGCCGCGCATTTCAAGGAAGGTCTTGAGCCGAACTTCAGGGAACGCAGTCGACAGATGGTCGGCCCAATCGTCCATCGTCGGCAATTCGCCTTCGAGAACCGGCAGCCGTCCTTTCAGGAAATCGCGGAAGCTGAGGCCCGCCGCGTCGATATATTTGCCGTCGCGATAGACGAAGTACATCGGCACATCGAGCGCGTACTCGGCATAGCGTTCATATCCGAACCCGTCTTCGAACACGAAGGGCAGCATGCCGGTGCGCGCCGGATCGGTGTCCGACCAGATATGGCTGCGATAGGAGAGATAGCCGTTCGGCTTTTTCTCAGTGAACGGCGAATTGGCGAACAACGCAGTCGCCAGCGGCTGGAGCGCAAGGCCGACGCGAAACTTCTTCGCCATATCGGCTTCGCTGGCATAATCGAGATTCACCTGGATCGTGCAGGTGCGCAGCATCATGTCGAGGCCGAGCGAGCCGACGCGCGGCATGTGATTGAGCATGATGCCGTACCGCCCCTTGGGCATGATCGGCAGATCCTCGCGCGCCTTGTCCGGCCACATGCCGAGCCCGAGGAAACCAAGGCCCAGCTTCTCGCCGACTGCCTTCACTTGCTGCAGATGGCGATCCGCCTCGCCGCAGGTCTGATGGATATTGTCGAGCGGTGCGCCCGACAGTTCGAGCTGGCCCGCCGGTTCGAGACTGACCGTGCCGTCCGGGCCGGAAAGCGCGATCACCTTGCCGCCCTCTTCGACCGGCTTCCATCCAAACTCGGTCAGCGCGTTGAGCAGGTCGCGGATGCCGCCCGGCTCGTCATAGCTCGGCGCGCGCCAGTCCTCGGTACGATAGACGAATTTCTCGTGCTCGGTGCCGATCCGCCAGCGGTCCTTCGGCTTTTCCCCGCTAGCGAAATAGTCGATCAGCTGGGCATGATCCTCGATGATCGGTGCGTTGCTTTCCGAAACCGTTTTCGTGCTCATGGCCGCCCTTTACGGTGAGGCATGCCCCTGCGCCAGCCCCTCTCGGCCCTCAGATGGGGAGGCAGGGGCGCGTTACCAATCCCCCGCGGCCGCCATCCACAGCGAAATCGCAGCGGCGGCGGCGGTGTCGGCACGCAGGATGCGCGGCCCCAGCGCAATGCCGATGGCTTGCGGCAACGCCTTGATCGCGGCGCGCTCGTCATCATCGAACCCGCCTTCCGGGCCGATCAGGATTGCTGCCGGGCCCTTATGCGCGCGCATTGCTTCAAGCGCATTCACGCCGCCCGCCTCATCGGCGAAGAACAGCGCACGCTCGCCCGGCCAGTCGCGCAGCAGTGCTGGCAGCTTCACCGGTTCGGCAAGGGTGGGCAGGGCAGTGCGCCCGCATTGCTCCGCGGCCTCGATCATGTGCGCGGTGAGGCGATCGAGATTGAGTCGATCGACCACTGCGCGGCGCGTGAACACGGGCACGACGCGATCGACGCCCAGCTCGCATGCCTTTTCGATCAGCCAGTCGATGCGGCCTTTCTTGATCGGCGCCGCGCATAGCCAGAGATCGGGAACCGGCTCGCGCTCTGACAGATGTTCGGTCACTTCCAGCGTCAGGTCGCGCTTGCGTACTTCGCGCGCGATGCCGATCCATTCGCCGCTGACATTGTCGAACAGGCGCACCGGATCGTCGGGTTTCAGGCGCATCACCGAAATCAGATAATGCGCCTGCGCGGCATCGATACGCAGCATCTGGCCGGGCGAAATCGGCTCGGTGACGAACAGCCGTGGAGTCGAATCGGGCGGCCAGGCGGGGGTTGCGGGCATTTCGGGGATGTGGCGGGGTGGAGCCGCGCTGTCCAGTGCGGGACTTGTGCCGCAGGCCGCGAGGGCGCAGGGCGAGTGCCATGGAACTCGATGCGCTGCTCCACACCTATTTCGGGACCGAAAATCTCGATACGCTCGAACCTGCGATGCTGGCGAACGGCATCGAGCGGCTGCGGACCGCGTTCGGGTTAGAGCGCGATCCGGGACGACGCTTTGCCCTGTGGGTGCTGCTCCACATGCTGGGCGAAGCGCCCGATCCGCGCGACGCGTTCAAGGATCGCGCCACGCAGGATGCGGCGCTGCGGTTCATCGGATCGGCAGCGCGCACCGACGAAGGCGCCTAGTCCGTCTCGCGTCGGGCATCCTGCGGCGGCGGGCCGGGCGGCGGACCATCGCCGCCGGGACCGCGAGCGATACCGGGGCGGGGCGCATAATCGGGAAGTTCGCTACGCGTGATCTTGCCGTCGCCATTGGTGTCGAGCAGCGCGAACCGCCGGTCTGCCGCCGCGCGGAACTCGGCGGGAGAAACGCCGCCGTTGAGGCTCGTATCGGCCTGCGTGATGGGCTGGGGGATATCGAGATAGCCATAGGCCCCGGCGCCGCGCGGATTGGAATTCTCACGTTGCCCGCCATTGCCGCGCCCGCGACCAGAGCCACCGCCCGGAGGGCCGCCATTGCCGCCCATTCCGCCCCCAGGACTGCCCATTCCGCCGCCAGGGGCGCCCATCCCGCCGCCCGGAGGCGGTCCACCGCGTCCCTGCCCCGAAGGAGGCCCGGCCATTTGTGCGTTGGAGCCGACGCGAATTTCGGGCGCCAGTACCTGTTCGTAGAAAGCGATATCGCCCGGATCGATTTCGCCATCGCCCGCCCGGTCGAGCACAGCGAAGAAGCGCGCCGCGTCCGACCGCATTTCGGCGCGGCTGATTGCGCCGTCACGATCGGTGTCGGCGCGATCGAACCAGATATCCTGAGGCGCCGGTTCATCCTTGCCGGTGCGGATCGGTTCGCCCATCGGACTGATGAACAGCAATTGGGCGTCACCGCCCGGCGGCATTCCCGGGGGCGGTCCACCCGGTCCGCCGGGCCCGCTGCGCCCACCCGGACCGAAATCCGGTCGCCCGCCCGGTCCGGCCGAACAGGCCGTGGTCGCCAGCAATATGCTCGCAATGATGATCCTGCGCATCGTTCCTCCCTGATGCTGGTTTGGAAAACATCCGGCGGGTAACGGCGGCATGTCGCGCGCATATGTTCGGATATTGCGGGGCTGAAATGTTGCAGCCGCCGTTTCAGGTCGGGAGGGTTGCCGAAGCGCCCGGCGCGACTATGGACTGGTCGATATGACGAGCAATGCACTTCCCGACACTCAGCATCGCGGCCTGATCGGGCTGCTGCCCAGGGCGGCCCGTCCCTATGCGCTGCTGGCGCGGTTCGACCGGCCGATCGGCTGGTGGCTGCTTTTCTGGCCCGGTGCCTGGGCAATCGCCTTGTCGGGGCAGATGCGGGAGCGGTGGGACATGCTGCTCTGGTTTCTGCTCGGCAGCATCGCGATGCGGGGGGCGGGATGCGTCTATAACGACATCGTCGATCGGGACCTGGATCGTCAGGTGGCGCGCACGGCCAGCCGACCGCTCGCAAGCGGCGCGGTATCGCTCAGGAAGGCATGGCTATGGCTCGGCATGCTCAGCCTGATCGGGCTGGTCGTACTGGTTCAGTTGCGCCCGGCCGCAGCGCTGGTTGCGCTCGCCAGCCTGGCACTGGTCGCCGCCTATCCGTTCATGAAGCGCATCACCTGGTGGCCGCAGGCATGGCTGGGTCTCGTCTTTTCCTGGGCGGCGCTGGTCGGATGGGTCGAGATGGATACCGGCCTGCTCGCGCCGATGCTCTTGCTCTATGCCGGCTGCATCTTCTGGGTGATCGGCTATGACACGATCTATGCGCTGCAGGATGTCGAGGACGATGCGCTGGTCGGCGTCCGATCCTCGGCGCGCGCGATGGGGCGGTTTGTGCGGCCGGGTGTCGCGCTTTGCTATCTGCTCGCGCTGGGTCTGTGGGCGGGAGCGGTCTGGGCGATGCGTCCCGATCCGCTTGCGCTGCTCGCACTCGCGCCGATGGGATGCCATCTCGGCTGGCAGGTGCTGACGCTCGATCCGCGCGACGGCGCCAATCCGCTTGTCCGCTTTCGCTCGAATCGCAATGCGGGGCTGCTGATGTTCGCGGCCTGCGCGGTGGTCGGTCTGTCCTTATAGGCCGCCTGCTTTGACGTCGGGCCTGACGCTCCCTAAGTCGCTGGGATGTTGACCATCGATAAGGCGCGCGAGCGCGTTCAGGATGCAGTTGCGCGGGCGGTTCGCGCGGGAGCCGACGCGGCCGATGCGATGCTGGTGCGCAACCGGTCGCTTTCGGTGTCGGTGCGCATGGGCGCGCTTGAGGATGTCGGGCGTTCCGAAAGCGAAGAGATGGGCGTGCGGGTTTTTGTCGGCCAGCGTTCGGCGACGATTTCCACGAGCGACCTGATGCCCGATGCGCTCGACGAGGCAGTCGAACGCGCGCTCAAGATGGCGCGCGAGGCGCCGGAGGATCGCTGGGCCGGGCTGGCACCGCAGGAGCGGCTGATGCACGGCGCACCGCCGTTGCTGGATCTGGACGATGGCGCCGAAGTCGAGCCCGACACGCTGAAGCAACGCGCGCTGATCGCCGAGGAAGCGGCGCGCGCCGTGCCCGGCGTCACCAACAGCGAAGGTGCCGGCGCGGGAGCGAACCGCACGATCATCGCGCTGGCCACCAGCCATGGATTTGCCGGTTCCTATGCCGTCACCAGCCACGGGCTGTCGGCAAGCGTGCTTGCGGGCAGCGGCGGCGCGATGGAGCGCGATCACGCGCATCACAGCGCGCGGCACGAATCGATGCTCGAATCGCCCGAAACCATCGGCACGCGCGCAGGCCAGCGTGCCGTTGCGCGCCTCAATCCGGCGCGGGTGCCCAGCGGCGCGATGCCGGTCGTGTTCGATCCGCGCGTGTCGGGAAGCATGCTCGGCCATTTGATGGCGGCGATTTCGGGCGGCGCGATCACGCGCAAGACCAGCTTCCTTCAGGACGCTTTGGGCACGCAGGTGTTTGCCAGCGGCATTTCGATCCATGACGATCCGCATATCCCGCGCGGCCTGCGCAGCCGCGCATTCGATGGCGAAGGGCTGCCCGTGCAGCCGATGGCGATCATCGACAATGGAATGCTCGAAACCTGGCTGCTCGACAGTGCTGCCGCGCGCCAGCTCGGCCTGGAACCGACCGGGCATGCCGCGCGTGGGATCGGCGGCAATCCGGGCGCTTCGGCAAGCAATCTCTACATGGCCGCCGGGCACGTGCCGCGCGAAACCCTGATCGGAGAGATCGAGCTTGGAATATTGGTGACCGAACTGATCGGACAGGGCGTCAATGGTGTCACCGGCGATTATAGTCGCGGGGCGGCGGGCTTCCTGATCGAAAAGGGCGAGATTACGCGCCCGGTTTCGGAGATCACCATCGCCGGCAACCTGACCGACATGTTCCGCCAGATGGCGCCCGCCAGCGATCTCGATTTCCGATATGGCCTCAATGCGCCTTCGTTGCGCGTGGACGGGATGACGATCGCCGGTGACTGATACGCTTGCCGACGCAGTAGCGGCGGTTGCCGCCGATGCCGGCAGACTGGCGATGGCGCGCTTCGGCACCGATTTCCGCCGGTGGGAGAAATCGCCGGGGAATCCGGTATGCGAAGTCGATCTGGAAGTCGATGCGATGCTTCGCGGGCGGCTAAGCGCATTGCTTCCCGATGCCGGCTGGCTATCCGAAGAGACGGTCGACAATGATGAGCGGCTTGCCGCCAGGCGGCTATGGGTGGTCGATCCGATTGACGGCACGCGCGATTTCCTGCGCGAACGAACGGGCTGGGCGGTGTCGGTCGCGTTGATCGAAGATGGCCGTCCCGTGATCGGTATCCTAGATGCGCCCGCCCGAAACGAACATTGGCGCGCCGAAGCCGGGAAGGGCGCCTATCGCGGCGGCGACCGCATTCAGGTGGCGACACGCAACATGCTGTCGGGAGCACGCGTGCCCGCCGATGCGCTGCCCAAGATCGACCGCGACCTCACCATGGTCGCAAAGCCCAATTCGATCGCGCTGCGTATCGCGATGGTTGCTGCCGCCGAAGCCGATATGGTCGCGACGCTGCGCTGGGGATATGAATGGGATGTCGCCGCTGCGACGCTGGTGGCACAGGAAGCGGGCGCGACGGTCAGCGACGCGCTAGGCCAGCCGCTTGCCTTCAACACGCCGCAGGCTCAGGCATTCGGGATACTCGCAACCACGCCGGGCATTCATGCCGAAGCAGTTGCGCGGCTCGCCGATCGGGCGCAGGCGGCCGTCGCAAGATGATCGAACCGCGCGGCCTGTTCGTCGGTCGCGGCACCGAGTTTCGACAGGCGGTGCGCGTGATGGTCGGCGCAGTGATTGCCTATCTTGCCTATCGCCTGTTGCACCTCGAACAGGGATTCTGGGCGGTCATCACTGTTGTACTTGTGTTGCAAAGCTCGGTCGGGGGAACGATGGGCGCGGCCTTTGACCGGCTGGTCGGGACGATTGTCGGCGCGATCATCGGTGCAATCGCGGCGATGTTGTTGCCACATACGTTGATCGGGACGGGTGTGGGGCTGGCGCTGGTAACCGCGCTTGCCGCCTATGCTGCGGCGGTTCGGCCGCAATTGCGGATCGCGCCGGTCACTGCGATCATCGCCTTGCTCGGCAATCTGCCGGGGAATTCGCCCGGACAATTTGCGGTCGATCGGATCGCGGAGATCGCCCTGGGTGGCGTGATCGGTGTCGCGATCAGCCTGATCATCTTTCCGGCCCGGTCGCGTGGCGTGCTGGCGCAGCGTGTCGGCGACGTGCTCGAACAGTTCGAATCGCTGATGCGGTCTGCCGCCGATGCCATGGAGAACGGGGCTTCGCCGCCCGGTGTGCCGCAACAGGCGCCGCTTCGCGCGGCGCTGGGTGCGGTGGAAACGGCCATGAAGGACGCCGAGCGCGAGCGCCAGTCGCGGCTTGCCGATCATGGCGTGCCGCGCGCGGTGCCGCGCACGCTATGGCGCATCCGGAACGATCTGGTGCATGTCACGCGCGGACTTGAATCGCGGCTGCCGGACGCGGTCGGTGCCTATTTTCACCCCGCCGCAGCCCGTTTGCTCCGCCACGAAGCCGATGTCGCTGCGGCGTGCCGTCAGGCATTTGCCGAACACAGACGGGTGGTGCCGCTGGACAGCGAACGCCACTATGCCGAATTCGCCGACGCCATCGCCCAGCTGCGCGCGGCGCAGGTTGCAAAGGGGCTCGATTTTGAAATGATCGGGCGGCTGTTCGGCGAAATCTTCGCGCTACAGCAATTGCATCGCAACTGTACCGATCTGATCGCCCGTATCGACGAAGCCGCTGTCGCACCCGCACAGAACCGGCTGTTCGGGCGGCGCGGCGATCAGACGATGCCTTCGTCGCCCTGATATTTGATCTGGAGATAGCGGCCCTTGGTTGCCAGCAAGTCGAGATCGCCTTCGGCAAGCTGCGCCGACATTTCCGCGATTTCATCGTCGATCAGCTTGAGCCCGTCCTCCAGCTGCTGATTGGGCGTGCGACCGTTGCGCTCGACGGCGCGGAGCGATTCGGGAACCCGCTGATATCCCTTGACCAGTTCGGGCAGTTGTTCGCCCACCAGCTTGCGGACTTCGTTCGCCGCAGGGCTTTCTTCGCTGAGTTCGGCGAGTTGCGGCGCCAGCGTTTCCAGTTTTACGCCGATCGAATCCGCAAGCGTGCGCGCGGGGGCGGGCAGCGCGGGGCGCTGGGTTTCCAGCCATTGCTCGGTGCGCAGCGGCAGCGCCTTTAACGGCACCTGGACCAGCTTTTCGGCGCTCGGCGCCTCGACCAGCGGGAAAATTGCGAGCGCCAGAGTCGTGGCGATCAGCAATGCCATCACCAACAGCGCGCCGCCCATCCCCAGCGGCACGAACCAGCCGAAGATCATGGCCACGATCACGATCGCGAAATCGGCGCCCGCAATCCGGCCGAGCCGCTTCAGTATCTCCGCATCGCGCCGCTTCTTGGCGCGCTTGCTCAGCGATCCATAGCGTTCGCGGGTGCGATCCAGAAACTCACTGCTGCGCGCCAGCTGGCGATCGACGTCGGTGGGCATGGTCAGACTCTTACATCACCGTTCGTGTCGAGCGAAGTCGAGACACGTTGGAGGGTCCTGTAGATCACGTCCCTCGACTGCGTCGCGTTGCGACGCAGCCTGCCCTGAGCGGTTGGCTTGCCAGCCAGCCGAAGGGCTCGGGACAAACGGGGTGTTTGCCGCTGTTGGATCACAGCGCCTCCAGCTTGAACGTCTCGTCCGGCCCCGCCACGGCATTCTGGTTCGCGCCTTCGGCACGCGCGATATAGCCTTTCGACTTTTCGACTTCGTCCGACAGCACGGTGACGGTGGTCTTCATCGAATCGAGCGCCTTCAGCTTGAACGTGTCGATCGCATCCATCGTGTCATAGATGTTCTGGAATGCGCGCTGGAGCGTTTCGACCGGAATGGTCGAAGACGCAGCCTGTTCGTGGATTTCCGCCGACTGGCTCTTGAGCAACTGGCCGGTCGAATCGATCAGGCCGGCGGTCGTCGTATTGAGCGCGGTGATCTGATCGAGCACAAGGCGCTGGTTGGTCAGCGCCTGCGCGACCGTCACCGCCGTGCGCAGCGCCGACACCGTCGTGGTTGATGCGCGGTCGACGCCCTTGATCAGCTCGACATTGTTCTTCTTGACCAGATCGAGCGCGAGATAGCCCTGCACGGTGACGGCCATCTGCGTCAGCAGGTCCTGGGTGCGCTGGCGGACATAGAAGAGCGCGGTCTCGCGGATCGCCTTGGCCTTGGCCGGATCGGTCGCGTCGAGCTCCTCGGCCTTGGCCGTCAGCTTCTCGTCCATCGCCTTGGACAGATAGATCATCTGCTCAAGCCGCCCCATCGCGTTCCACAGATTCTCGCGCTCGGTGCCGATCGCGGCATTGTCCTGCAACAGCTCATCCTTGCCGTTGGACAGGCTCTTCAGGATGCCGTTGATGTGCGTCTGCGAGCTTTGGTATTTGCGGAAATAGGCCTTCATGGGCGAGCCGAACATGCGGCTCAGAAAGCCGCCCTTGCCGCCGATCAGCTTGCCGTTCTTGCTGGGGTCGAGATCCTCGACCGTCTTGCGCAGCGCGAGCAGGTCGGCACCGACGCCGTCATCCTTGCCCATCGCCTTTACCGGGCGATCCAGAAAACGGTTCGACTGACCTGCGGCTGCGCGGATTTCCTTTTGCCCCATTGCCGTGATCGCATCGACGCGCTTGCCAAATTCGGGCGAGTTGACATCCTGCGCCACCAGCTGGTCGATGAAATCATCGACGCGGGCTTCCAGCTCGGTCTTCTTGGCATCATCGACCGGGACCAGCCCCGCGGCCTTTTCCGGCTTCACCGCCGGCACCGGATCGGGCGGGGTCAGGTTCAGCGTTTCTTCTTCGGTCGCGGTCGCAGTCGTCGCCATTATGCCCTCCGGGTCGTGCGCCCCGATGTTGCCGGGGAAGCGTGCCCGTATCAAGTGTATGAACTTGATAATACAGTAGGCGGTGACGGGAGGCTTTTCAAGGCATGTCGCGTGGGACGTCAGGCATTCTTGCGGCTGCGGCAGGCGAGATAGGCGTCATAGGCCGCGTCTGCGTTCGCCGTATAGGGAATTTCGAGCAATTCGGCGCCGCCCTGATAGTTCTCGACGGTCACCTGATCCGACTTGCGGAAGCTGTCGAGCCAATAATCTGGATTGGCAATCACGCCGAGCAGCTTGTCGTTTCCGCTGCCCTGAACGAAGCCGATTCCGCCCACCGTTTCGGTCCCGCGAAAGCGGAAGGTGAGGACGATCTGATCGCCGGTGTTGAGCCGGTTGATGGCGGGGGAGCTGAGAAACAGGACATCGGTATCTTCGCCGAACGCGAACTTCAGCACTTCCGCGCCGTCGGTACGGATCAGCGCGCACATCTCGCTGTCCTCGCTCAATGCCCATCCGGATATCATTTGAACGTTGCGCTGTGACTGTGCGTGCGCCGATCCGATCCCGGCGATCATCGCAACGGTGGTGAGCATCAGGCGCGACATCATGGCAGTTCCTCCCCCAGGGCCGCGGCGTCAAATCCGCGACGCCGGCAACGCTACCCGGAGCACCACGAAACCAGTCGTTACAAATCCCGTCACCTTGCTGACAAAGCGTTCGGCCTGACGCATGAAGGGCGCTGGAAGCGATGGGCTGGGGGACCGGGATATGCGGCATAAATTGGCGATGGCGAGTGCGGCGGCGATCGCGCTCTGGTCGGTTCCGGCGGCGGCGCAGCAATGCCGGGTCGCCTATCTCCCCGCCAATCTGTGCAACGCTCCGGCGCTGGTCGTGCTCGATCAGAAGCTGCAGGCGCGTGAGCGTCAGGTGATCGAAGCCACGGGCCGCGCCGCGAGCTGGACTGCCGATGGCGTCGATTTCCGGGCGCATATCGCCGATATCGACTATGACGGCGCGCCGGTTCCGGACGCCGATCGCATCGCCGATCGCTATACCGCCCAGATCGCGCGGCTGGAAATCGCGATCGCGCAGGCCGCCACCGTGCGCGATCCGGCAACTCGCGAACAGGCGCTCGGCAGCGAATGCCTCGCCGACTGGCTGCGCCACCAGTGCAGTGTACCGATGTCCGGCATTTTGCGTGGCGAAGGCGGTGTCGAGATCCTGTGGCAGCTGCAAAGCGGCGTTTCCGAGGAGGATGGCGTCGGCATGGGCGTGTTGCTGTGGGACGCAAGTGGCGGCGGCACGCCCCGCCTGATCGGATGGTCGTTCGATGCAGGCATGTTCCGTGCGCCGGGCTGGAGCGATGAGAATAATCTGCTCTGGGTGCCGGGCACACTCTGGGGCACCGGCAGCGGCAATGCCGACCTGTTGTTTCAGCGTCGCGAGGGGAAATGGGTGGATATCGACATCACCAGCTGGAAGGCGGCGCTGGAGGAACGACTGCCGCCGGAACTCTCCGTCTGGAAGGGCGTGCGCTATTATTTCGACGGCATGGAAGCCGAAACCAGCCTGTGGCGTGAGGATCGCGACGCCAATTGCTGTCCCACCGGCGGCACTGCGATCATTCGCTTCCGTATCGAAGGCGATGCGCTGGTGATCGATGCCGTCCAGGCGCAGCTCGATGGTCCGGGTGCGGAATGGAAAGACTTCTGACCGGCGTTCCGGTGGTCGGAAGGCGGCGTGACACAGCAATTGCTGCATTCCGCGCTTCCCGCGCCGCAACATTTCCGCTATGGGCGCGCGCAATCCCGCATTGAAGCGGCAATCAGGAAATTCGCATGAACCTTCGCAACGTGGCGATCATCGCCCACGTCGATCACGGCAAAACCACGCTCGTCGACCAGCTTTTCCGTCAGTCCGGCACGTTCCGCGACAATCAGCGCATCGAAGAACGCGCGATGGATTCGAACGATCTCGAAAAGGAACGCGGGATCACGATTCTCGCCAAGCCGACCTCGATCGTGTGGAAGTCTCCCGAAGGCGAAGAAACGCGAATCAACATCGTCGATACGCCCGGACACGCCGATTTCGGCGGCGAAGTGGAGCGTATCCTCAGCATGGTCGACGGCGTGATCCTGCTGGTCGACGCTGCCGAAGGCGCGATGCCGCAGACCAAGTTCGTCACCGGCAAGGCGCTGGCACTGGGCCTGCGGCCGATCGTCGTCGTCAACAAGATCGACCGTTCGGATGCGCGCGCTCAGGAAGTGCTCGACGAAGTGTTCGACCTGTTCGTCTCGCTCGACGCGAATGAAGACCAGCTCGATTTCCCGGTGCTCTTCGCATCGGGCCGCAACGGCTATGCCGGCGACAATCCCGATATCCGCGAGGGCACGCTGCAGCCTTTGTTCGAACAGATTGTCGGCCATGTTCCGCCGCCCGCACTCGATCAGGACGCACCCTTCACCTTCCTGGTGACGCTGCTCGATCGCGATAATTTCGTCGGCCGCATTCTCACCGGGCGCGTCCAGTCGGGCGTGGTCAAGGTGAATCAGCCGATCCACGCGCTCGACATGGACGGCAATGTCATCGAAACCGGCCGTGCGTCGAAGCTGATGAGCTTCCGCGGGCTCGAACGCGTTCCGGTTGACGAAGCGCGCGCCGGCGACATCATCTCGATGGCGGGTCTGGAAGTCGCGACCGTGGCGAACACGATTGCCGACACCACGGTCAGCGAACCGATCCAGGCGCAGCCGATCGATCCGCCGACGCTGTCGATGCGCTTTGCGGTCAATGACAGCCCGATGGCGGGCCGCGAAGGCACCAAGGTGACCTCGCGCCTGATCCGCGACCGCCTGTTCCGCGAAGCTGAGTCCAACGTCGCGGTGAAGATCACCGAATCGGAAGACAAGGACAGTTTCGAAGTCGCCGGTCGCGGCGAGCTTCAGCTTGGCGTGCTCATCGAAACGATGCGCCGCGAAGGCTTTGAACTCGGCATCAGCCGCCCCCGCGTGCTGTTCCGCGAAGGCGAAAATGGTCGTGAGGAACCGTATGAAACCGTCGTCATCGACGTCGATGACGAACATTCGGGTACGGTTGTCGAGAAGATGAACCTGCGCAAGGCGGAAATGACCGACATGCGCCCCTCGGGTGGCGGCAAGACGCGCATCACTTTCTCGGCGCCTTCGCGTGGCCTGATCGGCTATCACGGCGAGTTCCTGTCGGATACGCGCGGCACCGGCATCATGAACCGGTTGTTCGAGAAATATGGCCCGTACAAGGGCCAGATCGAGGGCCGCAAGAACGGCGTGCTGATCTCCAACGGCACGGGCGAGGCGAATGCCTATTCGCTCAACAGCCTGGAAGAGCGTGGCATCCTGTTCGTCGGCCATGGCGAAGCGCTGTATGAAGGCATGATCATCGGCGAAAACGCCAAGACGGATGACCTGGAAGTCAATCCGATGAAGGCGAAGCAGCTCACCAACATTCGCTCGTCGGGCAAGGACGATGCGATCCGCCTGACTCCGCCGAAGAAGATGACGCTGGAACAGGCGATCGCCTATGTCGACGACGACGAAATGGTCGAAGTGACGCCGAAGACGATCCGTTTGCGCAAGCGCCACCTCGATCCGCACGAGCGCAAGCGCGCTTCGCGGGCCAAGAACGCGGCGTAATCCCGTTCGGACCTGCGGCATCTCTGCCGCAGGTCCGGGATTGCTGCGACCTGGCGGCTCAGTCCTCGGCGCTATAGTCGAGGATATCGCCGGGCTTGCAGTCGAGCTCGCG
>PAOI01000041.1 GCA_002707985.1 Sphingomonas sp.
GCGCAGCCGGCAGGGGAAGAAAGTTTGACGCGGCTGTTGCGGCATAGGCGATCGAGGCGAAGCCGGTCTTCGGCCAGATCAGGCCATTGGAGAGACCGTTTGGAGCGGTCGGGATCGGTCAGACAACGGAGGTGATGGCGGCCTCCCGCACCGAAAAGACGGCGCCACGGCAGGATTCAGCGGCTTCGTATCCCGTCGACAGGGCATCGCTCCTGCATCTCCGTTCATCGCTACCGCAAAGGCCTCTGCCTTCGGGTCAAGAACGGACGCGCTGGCGGCGCTGTCCCAAGTGCTCTGACGCGGGTCGCTTTCAGGGACGGTTGTCGGTCCGTAGCACGCTGCTCATCCGCAATCTCGGAGGCGAAGGGACGCGGTGCTCGCCACGTTGCTCTGTCCTCCGCAACCACGACGACGACGAATGTCAGGCTTGAACAAGATCCCGGCCGGATGGGCCTGGGGTCGTCGCCATTCCAGCGACCCGAACGAAAGCGGTGATCCCGACCGCGACGGCGCCGATGATCGAGAAGGCGATCTGCCACGCCTCGGACGGCATCAGATGCTTCACGATGCCATGAGTGGCGTGGAAACCCGCGATCGCCGCCGGGGCGACGAAGGCGATCGCCACGACGAGCTTCAGCCACATCGGACGGACGAAGGCGATCAGAAGGTGCCCGATCACGAGCGTCATCGCGGCCGCGATCGCGCCGACGACGATAGCGCCGGCTATGCCGGCGCCGCTGTCGTGGGCCCATGCGCCGGCGGTCACGCCGACGAAGGCGGGCAGCGCGAAGACCGCCAGGGTGAACAACAGCCAGCAGAGCAGGCCGATGGCGACGAGGGATGCGAGAATGGCGAGGATGATCATGGCGGTGGTCTCCAATCGTTCAGGTCTGACGATCGCGCCTTCCACCACCACCACGACGCACCGCGACCATAGCCGAAATGCGCGCGCGCCGGGAGCGGAAATCGCTGGCAATCTCCGCCCGGCGTGGGATCGCTCCGTTACGGGGCGAAGGGATCGATCTCATGGATGATCTCCGAGGCCTCGCCGTCATATTCGCTGGCGGGCGTCACCGAGAGGGTGCCGTCGCCGGCCTGGAAGATGACGATGGCGGCCATCAGGGTGGTGGCGAGGCTGAAGGCGAAGGCGTGAGCGTCGTTGAGGGACATTGCTGGGCTCCTGCTGGAGCGGGGGACCATCCCCCGCCGACAGGCGCCCGAAGTGTTCGGCCGTGGACTGCAATCACCGCGCAGGCGCAGCCGCAGCGGCGGCATGCTCGCATAGCCGACCCTTTATGGGTTGATGGCGACAAGTCCGCGGCTGGACCAAGGATCAGCGCTGATAGGCGGAGGTGGTTCTCGCATCAGGAGACCAGCGTCCTTGGTCACGATGCTTGCTCCGTCGCATTCTCACCATGTCCTGCTAGGCCGGGACTTCGGCTATGTTGCCGGCCAGAGGTTTGGAGTCGTGAAGGACCGAAGATGGCGGAATTCACCGGCAGGGACTTGCATCTCGTGAAGAAAGCGCTCGCGATCGCCGTGCTGGCCATCGAACGTCAGCCGGGTCCGTTTCAGTCTTCCTCCGACCAGTCGGACATGAAAGCGTTGCTCGATGCGCTGATTGAGAACGATACAGAGCTTGCCCACTATGCGCGCTCGGCCCGGATCGCCGTAACGGGCGAGCCGGACTGAAAGGCGATTCTGCGGAAATACGCCGATGCGCCTTTGCGTGAACATGGGCGTGCGCAGGAAGGTGAAGGCGGCGCTCACGCGCCGCCGTGCTTCCAGACCGGGATGCCGAGCTTCCTGGCCTTGTCGGCAAGGTTGTCGTCAATGCCGGTGCCGGGGAAATGCATCACACCCTTGGGGACGATCTCCAGCATCTGGTCGTTCCGCTTGAACGGCGCCGCGCGACCGTGCTTGGTCCAGTCGGGGGCAAAGCCGATCTGAGGCACGTTGCGGTTCGTCGCCCACAGGGAGGCGATCTTCGGTGCGCCCTTGGGCGACTTGCCGTGGACCAGCACCATGTCGGGGTGCTTGTGATGCACCTGATCGAGCTTGGCCCAGATCAGGCGGTGATCGTTGAAGTCCAGCCCGCCGGTGACGACGATCTTCGGTCCGGGGGGCAGAAGCACCTCCTGCTCGGCGCGCTTCTTCGCCATCAGGAAATCGCGGCTGTCGATCATCGCCGAGGTGAGATTGCGATGGTTGACCTTCGACCCGCTGCGCGGGAGCCAGACTTTGCCGATCTGGCGTTCATAGTGTTCGGCGGCCTGGTCGCGCATCAACTCGAAGGCGTTCTGGCGTTCGATCAGGGTCTTGCCCTCGGCGATCAGGCGTTCGAGCTCGACCGACTTGACCTCGCTGCCGTCCTGTTCGCGCTGCCCGCGCTTCTGGGCCTGCTCATTGTCGTCCAGCTCGCGTCCGATCCGTTCGGTCGCCCGTTGGAAGAGATTGACCGTCGACCAGAGGAGGTCGTCGAGGTCGGGTTCGAGGCGTGTATCTTCCAGTGTCCCGATCAGGGCGTCGAAGATGTCGGCAACGGCGCCCGCCACTGCGTTGCCATCGGGCAGAAGCCGCTGATCCGGTTCGTCGGCGAAAGGCCGGTAGCCGTGGAGCTGAAGTTCGTTGAGGACATGGTCGGTGGGTGAGGATTCGTGATGAGGTTCGAAGTCGTCGTGCGTGTCCATGGGATGCTCCGTCGATAGGACCGCGACCGTCGCGGCCTTCATGGCGACGAAGCCCACGGGCCGGACGGCCGGGCACCCGGAGCGCAAGCGCAGGGCTCGATGGCTAAGGCCGGCTATTTTGCCTCGCGATGGAAAGCGGCCTTCAGGCCGCGCCGGAAAATAGTCGGCCGCCGCCATTGCCCGGTTGGCCGGCTTGTGGGCCGATCGCCCTCTCGAAGGCCGAGGCGCGGTCCTTTCAAACGGAACGATGCATCCGGACGCGGCACGTCGACAGCGCGCCGCCATCCTTCCTGCCGGCTATGCCGCAAGCGCCATAAAGCGTGCGACGTCCTGCGGGCCGATCTGCACCCGTGTCTGGCTGCGGAGGGTGTCGCGCCCGAAAGCGCGTAGATCCTCGTTGAAGTCGCCGAGCTGGGGCGAGATCACGATCGCCTCGATCCCGGCCGCGTTCGCCCGTGCGACGAGACTGTCGCGCGCGCCGTCGCCCGCCGGATCGTTGTCGCGAAGGATGTAGAGCCGCCGCAATGTGTCCGGGAACAGGATGGCGGCGAGATGGGCTGCCGAGAGCGCCGCCATCATTGGCATTTCGGGCAAGACCTGTCGGATTGATAGTACGGTCTCGATGCCTTCGCCGGCCGCCATCACTTCGCTGCCATGGCCGAAACGGACCGCATTGCCGAGAAGATCGCCCATCGCCCGCCTCGGCGTGTCGAGAGGCGCCTTGTCCTTGCGTCGGGGATCGAGCCATGTGCGATGCGCCCCGGTGATCCGGTCGCGCAGGTCGGTCACGGCCGCGATCATCGCGGGCCAGGTCTCGGTCGGGGAATGCTCGTCGGGCCGGTAGTAGCAACGCGGGTGGAAATGCAGGCTTCCGGTTCCGCGTAAATCCGTAATGCCGCGTTCGCGCAGATACGATTGCACGAGTGTGCCGGTGATCATCTGCGACATGGCGACCAGGCGACGGGCGGCCTCCGGTGAGCCTTGCGGCGCCGGGCTCTGTCGCTGGTGCTCGCGGGCCTCCGGCTCGGGCGGTGGCATGCTGAGGAAGGTCCGCGCCTCGCCGGCGACGTCCTTGAAGTCGACTAGGCCGCAGCTTTCGCGGATGACGTCTAGGAGATCACCATGCTCGCCCGTGGCGGCGTCGGTCCACTTCCCCGCGGGGCCTTTGGGCGAATCCTTGAGCCGGACATACATGGAGCGGCCCGGTGTGTTGCGCACATCGCCGACCAGCCAGTAGCGGCCCTCGCGCCGCCCGCTCGACAGATAGTGGCGGCACACGGCCTCGGCCTGACGGCCGAGACGGTGCGCGAGATCGGAAGCGTCCTGACGGGGCATCACGCGGCCTCCCGATCGGAGATGCGGGCCACCGGATAGGTGTCGAGCAGCTTGGCCAGCACCGCAGGGCCGCTGGCGTCGACTGGAACGAAGAAGCGCAGCTTCCACGAGATAATCTCGCTGAAGAGGCCATAGGCACGCAGCCGGTCCCGCATCGCTTCGGTGAAGCCGGTCAGCTCGAGGCGATGGGCGCTCATGACGCGAGACCGGCGAAGCTGAAGCCCTTCGATCAGATCGATCGTCGTCTTGCCGTCCATGAGCGCGGTGAAAGCCTGCTCCGGTGCCAGCGACGCGGCCCCCGTCGTCGTGGCGTTCGCCGCCCAGGCGGGCGAGACGCGGCGCCCGATAATGCGCTCACCGGCATCCGTCTGGAGCCGATAGACGCGCGTCGACTCGTTCGGCAGCCGCTTCCAGATCGGCAACAGCAGGCCGGCGACGACATGGATGGTGCTGTCCGAGAATTCCGGCACGTCGTTCAGCTCCGCCGACCATGCGGCGGCGAAGGCGGTCCGGTCAGTCTCTTCCCAGTGGGTCTCGCCCATCATGCGCAGCGGGGCATAGTGCTGCTCCATCGGACGGATGAGGCAGATGCGGCGCTCGATCTCGCCATCGTCGAGCATGATCGACGGGGCGGGAACCTGCACGGCGGCGCGGCCGGAGCGACCGTTGACCAGCAGCCGTGCGCGTGGATCGGAGAGATGGTCGAGCGCGTCGGCGAGAGCGGTCGGCCGATTGCGTTCGCGCCGGGTGATGGTGAGCAGCCGGGTCTCGGCGCCGGTGCCCGGATGGGTATGGATGACCTGGCTATCGGTGACGGCGAAGCTCTCGGCCTGAAGCGTCTCCAGGCCCACGTCATAGACGCCGCTGCGGATCGCGCCTTCGACCTTTGCCGTCAGGAGCTGCTCGAACGCCGCGAAGAGAATGCCCTGAAGCTCGATGGTGAGCGCCAGGAGGCGGTTGAGGAAGGTCGTGATGGGCGGCAGATCGTCCTTGATGCCGTTGTCGTCCGTCAGCTTGAGGCCGGTGGCGGATTCGAAGCGATCGAGCGTGCAACCCCCGACCTTATTGCGGATGAGCAGCAGGTAGAGCTGGCTCAGCGCATCGCGGGCGTATGGACTTTCCAGATTGTCCTCGGGCCGGAACAGGCCCTGGCCTCCGGTCTGGCGCTGCCCGCGCGTGATGGCGCCGAGCGTGTCGAGACGGCGCGCGATCGTCGAGAGGAAGCGCTTTTCCGCCTTCACATCGGTGGCGATCGGCCGGAACAGCGGCGGCTGCGCCTGATTGGTGCGATTGGTGCGGCCAAGACCCTGGATCGCGGCATCGGCCTTCCAGCCCGGCTCCAGCAGATAGTGGATGCGTAGACGCTGATTTCGGGCAGCGAGATCGGCGTGATAGCTGCGTCCCGTGCCGCCGGCGTCGGAGAAGACGAGGATGCGCTTCTGGTCGTCCATGAAGGCGGCTGCTTCGGCGAGATTGGCCGACGCCGCCCGGTTCTCGACGGCAAGGCGCTCGCCCTTGCGCACCATGCGGCGCGACCGGCCGGTCACCTCGGCGACGATATCGGTGCCGAAGCGCTGGACGATCTGATCGAGGGCGCCGGGAACCGGCTCAAGCGATGCCAGTCGCTCGATCAGCTCGTCGCGGCGGGCGACGGCTTCCCGGCTTTCGACGGGCTGGCCATCCCGGAATACCGGCCGCGAGGAGAGATTGCCCTCGCTGTCGGAGAACGGCTCGTAGAGTTGCACAGGGAACGAGTGCTGGAGATACCCCAAGACGTACTCACGAGGCGTAATGTCCGCCCTGACGTCGTTCCATTCCTCCGTCGGGATTTCGGCCAGTCGCCGCTCCATCAGGGCTTCGCCGGTCGAGACGATCTGGATGACGGCGCTGTGCCCGTCGGCGAGGTCCTGCTCGATCGAGCGGATCAGCGTCGGGGTCTTCATGCTGGTCAGCAGATGGCCGAAGAAACGCTGTTTGGCGCTCTCGAAGGCCGAGCGCGCGGCCGACTTCGCCCGACGGTTCAGCGTGCCGCTGTCGCCGGTGATGTTGGCGGCCTGCATCGCCGCATCGAGATGATTGTGGATGATGGCGAAGGCGCCGGCATAGGCGTCGTAGATGCGGGTCTGCTCGGTCGTGAGTTGGTGCTCGACCAGTTCGTATTCGACGCCGTCATAGGAGAGCGACCGGGCCGTGTAGAGGCCGAGCGCGCGCAGGTCGCGGGCGAGCACTTCCATGGCCGCGACGCCGCCATTGTCGACGGCTTCGACAAACTCGGCGCGATTGACGAAGGGGAAATCCTCGCCGCCCCACAGGCCGAGCCGCTGGGCATAGGCGAGATTGTGGACGGTGGTCGCGCCGGTCGCCGAGACGTAGACGACACGGGCGTTCGGCAGCGCGTGCTGGAGCCTGAGCCCCGCACGACCCTGCTGCGAGGGGGCAACATCGCCCCGTTCTCCCTTGCCGCCGCCGGCGTTCTGCATCGCGTGGCTTTCGTCGAAAATGATCACTCCGTCGAAATCGGAGCCCAACCACTCGACGATTTGCTTGACGCGCGAAAGCTTCTCCCCACGGTCGTCGGACCGTAGCGTAGCGTAGGTGGTGAATAGGACGCCTTCGCTGAGCCGGATCGGCGTCCCTTGCGGAAAGCGCGACAGCGGGGTTACCAGAAGGCGCTCCATGCCGAGGGCCGACCAGTCACGCTGCGCGTCTTCGAGCAGCTTGTCCGACTTGGAGATCCAGACGGCCTTGCGCCGACCCTGGAGCCAGTTGTCGAGGATGATGCCGGCGGACTGGCGGCCCTTGCCGGCGCCGGTGCCGTCGCCAAGCATGAAGCCGCGGCGAAAGCGGACGGCGTTCGGTGCGTCGTCGGGCGCAGCACTGACAAGATCGCCGATCTCGTCCACCGTCCAGGCGCCGGCGAGATAGTCGCCATGGGCCTCGCCAGCATAGATCAGCGTCTCGAGCTGGGCGTCGGAGAGGACGCCGTCGGCGACGATGGGGTGGGGAAGCATTGGGCGATAGCTCGGCTTGGGAGGCGCGACCGAGGCCATGGAGGCCGATTGCACGAGCTTGGTGGGATGCGGCTGACCGTCCGGGATGCGGATCGACTGGAGCGCATAGGGCTCGTAGATCGAGTCCGAGAGACGGCCTCCTTCGGGCGGCATCCAGTCCACCGTCTCATAGTCGAGCGGGACGCCTTCAATTTCCGCCATTCGCCGGGCGGGCGTGGCGGCCGCAGCTCCGGCGATATAGCCGCGAACGGTGCGCGGCGCGGCGTCGGGCGCGGTCTTCGGGAGCGCGACGGCCATGCGCGGCGGGACGTCCCGCTCGATCCAGGCAAGCAGCGTCGCCACGTCAGGCGCGATGCCGGCGGAGGGAGGGAAGCGCGCAGCGTCCTCGGCGAGCGCCTTGTCGATGACGGTCAGGCGCGTTTCGATGGTCGTGCCGTGCTTAGCATAGACCGAGCCTGCGATCGCCGCGGTGAACACGACGCGGCCGCGCTCCTGCAGCCGGACGAAGCTGTCCCGCCAAGCGGGCAGCTCGGGCGAGAAATTCGCGCCGGTGATCGCCACCAGGCGGCCGCCCGGCGCCAGCCGTGCCAGCGCCGAGGCGATGTGGCGATAAGCGGCGTTGGCGACGCGTCCGGAGACGTTCGCCATTGCCGAGAATGGCGGGTTCATGATGACGACGCTGGGAATGGCGCCGCGATCGAGATGATCGTCGATCTGGGCGGCGTCGAAGCGCGTGACGGCAATGGCCGGAAAGAGAGAGGCGAGCAGATCAGCGCGGGTCTCGGCCAGCTCGTTCAGGATGAGGTCGGACGCGGCGATCTCTGCGAGAACCGCGAGCAGGCCCGTGCCGGCCGAGGGCTCAAGGACCCGGTCGGCCGGTGTGAGCGATGCGGCGGTCAAGGCCGCCAGACCGAGCGGCGTCGGCGTCGAGAACTGCTGAAGAGCTTGGGCTTCCTCGGACCGGCGCGTGTGGGCCGGCAGCAGGGCGACGACCTTGGTGAGTGCGGAAAGGCGTGAAGCTGGCGATGCGGCTTTGCGGAAAAGCGCCTTTCCGTATTTTCGCAAGAACAGGACAGTCGCGACCTCGCAGGCGTCATAGGCCGTCTTCCAGTCCCAGGCACCGGACGCGTCAGATGCGCCGAAGGTTGCCTCCATGGCGACGCGCAGAGTTGCGGTATCGATTTGTCGGCCCTTTTCAAGATGAGGGAGGAGATGCTCGGCGGCGGTCAGCACGGCGGAGGCCGCAGGGATCGCGGGCGCGAGCGGAAGCGAGACTGCCGGGACGGCAGCCGGAAGCGGAGTGCGGGGCATAATAGAGACCTCGGAGAGCGTAGACAGGACGAGCCGCCCCGGCGCTCTCTCTCGACCGGACGGGCTCAAACCCGTCCCGGCCTTGCTCTCACTCTGTCGCGGACCAGGCCGGCTCATCGCGGCGCCTCAGATCACCGGAGTTCACCGTGCCGCGTACGAAGGAGGCGGGCGAGATGAAGGGAAGGGTGATCGGCATCGTGGCGGCGGGTTGCCTAGTGGTCGGGTCCGGCACAGGATTCGTCCTCCGGCCTTTGATTGCGCCGGTGTCCGTTCGCCCGCTGTCGTAGCCCGGGTCGCGCAGCCACTAAGGACGAGGCGACTGGCGCGGTTCGGCGTCACCGCCTGTTCACGGGACCGCTAGCCAATGCGACGCTGAAGCTCGGCGACTGTTCACCAGCGGAGTCAGCCCGGGCGTGACCTGTATGACGCAAGTTGTGATGGATTCGACGACGCCGAACGCGATGCCACAGAGTTGGCCGATCGGATTTGCTTGCGTCAACGACCAATGGGGTCGCGGTTTGGTAGTTTGCGTGACGCCGAACCTTGAAAGGTCTACGTGCGAGCTCCATATCCTGGGCGATTCAGGGTCACCGCAAATAACGCGGCATTGAGAAGAACCGCCTGCAGCGAGAGCTGTAGTAGCTGAACTGCCCGGTCAACGGGCCGCCGCTGATCTGTCCCGCGACTGCGCGGGCGGGTCTCGGCTGCGCGGTTCACCGATCCCCTAAACACCATCGAACCGCTTCACTAGCGAAGGAGGTTCTGATGGCTCAGATCCTAAAATTTCCATCTAAGAAAATTGAACCGGTCACCGTCAGGTCTCGGTTGAAGCATCGCATCGCTGTCGAAATTCTTGACGACGTGCGGCTCAGACGCACGCGCTGGATTGTGCAGTTCGAGATCCAGGAGGCTGGAGGCTACGACGCCCTCAAAGGGTTCAAGGATGCCGCGGTTGCCGCTGGATATCGTCACCGTTTCTGGGTGAGCGGGACGCATGTCTTGCGGCAGTTCGTGGCGGAGACGGCTGGACTTGTCGCAACTGGGAAGGTCGCCGTCTGGATTGACGGTGTACGGGTGCAGCCGCGCGTTAAGCGCAGCGCATAAAAAGAGGGGCTGGAGCGACACTCGTCGCTCCAGCCCCTAGCTCACTCGGCCGCTACGAGGTGGCGTTCGTCGTCTTCGCCATCGGCTGTGATTTCCTCGTCGTCGTCGGCGAGGAAGTCGGGCAGCTCAGCCCCTTCGTCCTTGCCGCTGGCGTCGGTGTCCGGTGTGGCCGCGTCGGGCTCAGCGACCAGACGCAACGGCTCCGGCAACCAGCCGGTGTCCGCCAGCAGTCGTTCTGCCTCCTTGGCCATATCGCCCTTCTTCAGATGGTCAATGAGCTGCGCAGCCTGTTCGCCGGCGCCTTCGCGGACTGCCTGAAGGATGCGGGGCTTGGTGACGCGGCCCAGATAGTTGCCAACCGTTGGACGCCAGCCCACGTCCACCATGTCGAGGCCGGTGGCGCGCGCCAGTCGGTCCGCCTGGCCAAGCCGCATGTCGAGGCCATGCTGCGAGACGCCGTTGCCGCCGTAAGGGTTCGGCTTCTCGTAGAGCGCGTTGACGCCGTAGCTCACGCAATGCGCCAGGAGCGCCATGCGGCTGGCGTCATCGAGCGCCGCCAGCCAGTCCCAGAGCGCGTCGTCCTCGGCGGGAATGTCGCCCGCCCAGGCCTCGTGACGACCGTGAACTGCGCGAGCGGACGGGCTGTCGTTCAACGCATTGTCCTGCACCGGGAAGAAGACGTGGCTGACGGAGGCCTCCATCGCGCCCTTGTACATGCGGTGCTGGAAGGTGTCGGAGACCAGCTTGTGCAGGAGCGCGGTCATGGCGACGTGCGGATTGTCGGCCAGCGCATTGCGCAGCGCCAGCGTGCGATGGGCCGTCAGCTCGGTGAGGAGGCGATCTGGCAGCGGCTTGATCGCATCGTCCTCCTCCGGCTCTGCGGGCTGGCCGCCGATCGTGATGACGGTCCGCTGCACGGTCGGTTCGGCCGGATCTCCGCCGACTTCCACATCGCCGCCCGCTTCCACGCCAATCTCGCCCTCGGGGACGATCGGCGCTTCATCCTCCGAACGGACATAGCCGCGATCGATGTCGAGACTGCCGTCATGGCTGATGCTGATGAAGACGCCCGCACGGGCGATATCATCGGTCTCGTAGCGGACCGGTCGCGCCTCGAGGGCGGCGAGCGCCGTCTCGATCTCACCGAGCCGCTGGTCGATCTCGTCCGGCAGCTCGTCGGCGTCCTGATATTCGGCCTCGAGCTTCTGTTGCTCGGCGATGAGCGCCTCAATCGTTGCCTGTTCCTCCGCGGTCAGGTCGAGGGCCTCGCCCTGCAGTTCGCGCAGGCCGCGGGTCGCGTCATAGGGGAAGCTGACAGCGACCTCGATCCACTTCCACCCTTCGGCGGCGACCTCGTCGGCCGTGGCCTTCAGCTTCTCAGCGGCCAAGCGGTCGAGCAGCGGCGGATCCTGCAGCCAGCCGCCATCGTCGGACTGGAAGAGGTCGCGCATGGTGACGCCGCCGGCGGCCTCGTACGCCCCGATGCCGACGAAGACGGCCCGCTTGTCCGAGGCGCGCACCGTAGTCTCGGTGAGCATGCGCCGGATCTGATACGGCTCCTTTGACCAGGCGTCCTTGATCGCATCCCAGACCTGGTCCTGACGGGCGTGATCGGACGACACCGTGAATGCCATCAGCTGCTCCAGCGTCATGCCATCCTCGGCATAGACTTTCAGCAGCGCCGGCGATGCGGCGGCCAGGCGAAGCCGCTGTTTCACGACCTGAACCGGCACGAAGAAGGCGGCTGCAATCTCTTCCTCGGACATGCCCTTGTTGCGCATGTTCTGAAAGGCGCGGAATTGATCGAGCGGGTGCAACGGCGCGCGTTCGATGTTCTCCGCCAACGACACCTCCTCGGGGAGGATCGCGCCGGCGCGCTCGCGTAACACACACGGCACGGGCGCGACCTTGGCGAGACGCTTCTGCTTCACCAGCAGTTCGAGCGCGCGGAAGCGGCGGCCGCCGGCGGGCACCTCGAACATGCCGGTCTCCACGCCCTCGGCGTCAACGACGGGAAAGACGCTGAGACTCTGGATCAGGCCGCGACGCGCGATCGAGGCTGCCAGGTCCTCGATCGAGATGCCGGCCTTCACGCGCCGGACGTTGGACTGGCTGAGCACCAGCTTGTTGAAGGGGATGTCGCGCGAGGACGACAGGATGATCTTCTGAACGGCAGTAGCCATCGGGATTTACTCCGTGACGGGCGGCCGAGAGACTCTCTCTCAACCTCCGACCCGTCACGAAGCGAAGCGCCGCCCTCTTCCTCTAAAGGGGACAGCGCCACGGAACGGAATTGGGACACGCGGAAGCGCAAAGCCGGAGACACGGAAAACCGCATCCCCGGCTTCGCGGAAATCAGGCGGCTCGATCGAGTAGCTTCTTGGCCTTGCCCTCCATGTCGAGGCGGGCGTCCTGATGCGGCTTGTCGCGCGCGACGGCAGTAATACCCTGCACGAAATCGAAGATGGATTCAGGCGGGCGACCTTCCTCTGCCAGCACCCTGTCGATGATCTTGCCGGTCTCGGCCTTGGAGAAGCCACGCCGACGCAAGAAGTCAGTGCGGTCTTCGTCCGTTCTGGCGACGATCCGCTCGCGGGCCGCCTTGATGCCGTTGACGAATGGCAGGGGCGAGGAGTTCGCGAAGTTCAGCAGCGCCGGGGCCGCCTCGTGCGCGAAGCGGTTGGCAGCATATTTGGAGTGGCGGATGGTGATTTCCTCGAAATCCTCCACGCCCCACAAATTGCGGTTCTGGCAGACGGCCCGGAGATAGAAGCTCGCCATGCCGAGCGTCTTGGCGCCGACCTCGGAATTCCAGCAATAGAAGCCCCGGAAATAGAGGTCGGGCGATCCGTCCGGCAGTCGGCCGGCCTCAATCGGATTCAGGTCATCGACTAGGAACAGGAACACGTCACGATCGGAGGCGTAGAGCGTCGTCGTGTCCTTGGTGATATCGATGCGCGGATTGTAAATGCCGGTCGACCAGTCGAGCACGCCGGGGACTTTCCATCGGGTGTCGCCCGTGCCGTTGCCGGCGATGCGCTGCACGGCTTCCACTAGCTCCGCGTCGAATATCCTCCCGTAATCCGGGCCGGTGACGGCGCGCAGTTCCGTGCGGCCGTCGTCGGTTTCTAGCGTCTTGATCTGTTCGGCGCGATTGGAGGTCAGGCCATATTGGAGATTGATGGCGGCGAGCGGGGCCGGAAGTTGGCGTAAATAGGCGGCGGGAGCGCCGACGAGCCCGGCGAGCTGGCCGAAGGACCAGTGTGTCGGCGCAATAGCCGCATCGGTGCCGGGCAGGATCAGGGCCAACCGCTCCGGATCGTTACGGTTTGCCTCGACATGGATCAGCGCGCTTTCGACCACGCGGGTCCGGCTGCGATCGGCGCGGTCGCGCACCGACCTGGCCAGTTCTGACAGTGAAAGGTAGCGCTCGTCGGCCGGACGCGAGAACCATTCGGACGAAACGCGGCCGATCCGCTCGCCACGGCTAACATCCACCTTATAACCGCCACGCGTATCACGGCGCGCATCGAGAACCTGCATGATCATGGGACCAATCTCCACGACGGGCGCGGGAGCCTCTCTCCCAGCTTTTCACCCGTCACGGAAACGGGTCCGCACTCTCACTCTCAAGGGGCGTTGCGGGGTCTCCCCGCAGAAGGGGTCGGTCGAGACCTCGGGCTCGGCCGCAGGGGAAGGCTTTCCCCCGCATTTCTCGTCACTTTATCGCAGGCGTCCGCGCAGGTAGTTATCCTCACCGACGAGGGAGCGAGCCGGAAGCCGCGCTCGGGTTCGCAACACCATTCGGCATCGGTCTCCATTTAGAGCAACTCGCGCTCCAACTCATCCTTCCGGCTGCGCCAGTCGGGCATTATCCGGCTCAACAAGTCTTGCCATCCCGGGCCGTGATCCGGATGCAAGGCATGTGTAAGCTCATGGGCAATGACGTAATCGATCAACGAAGGCGAAGCGCGGATCAGCTCAAGATTGAGAACGAGCGCGCCTTTGGCCGTGAAGCTACCCCATCTGTGCGTCATTTGGCGAACGACCAGCCGAGGTCGCTCAATGCCGAGCCTTTCGAACGGTGGCAGCACGGCGGCCAGCCGCTCGGGGAACACGCGATGGGCGTGGAGGGCGTACCAGTGCCGCAACACCGTGCGACGGAATATCAAACCCTTGTCCTGTGGTAGCCTGAGGATGATCCGGTCGCCGTCGATAGTCACGTCAATCGTCGCGCCCGGCTGACAAAGAAGCCGATACGGTCGTCCGAGCAGGAGGTGCGTCTCGCCGCTTTCGTACTGCCGCAGGGGCGTGCGGGGCCGCCACCGGTCGAACCGGGCTTGCTGACGAACGATCCAGGCGCCGCGCCGCCGCACCCGGCTGACGATGTCGGCGTCTTGCGCGTGTGTCGGGGCGGAAACGACGACTTCACCGTCGGGCGTCACCGCAATACGCAAAGTACGCCGCTCGGACCGTTCCACCGAGAATGCGATCGAAGCTCCACCCCAATCAAACGCAAGGTCACTGGATCCGGCCATCGTCCGCCATCCGCACGCGCGCTGAGGCAATGACATCGTCCATGATCGCGTCGAGCACTGCCGGATCGACTGCGAGTTTCCGTCGTCCGATCACCTCATCGAAGAAGAAGTCGTCGATATCGTTCCGAATTCGGTTCTCAGTGTCCCGATCGCTCTGCCAGCCAATCACGCGGTGCTGAGCAACGATCCGGGTGACCGCTTCCGCGATATCGACCGCGACTCCGTCGCGATCGAAGCCAGCCTTCGCGAGCTCGCGGCGTGCGATACCCCAGAAGGCGGTTTCGTGGCTCTTACCGCGAATCGCTTCCGGTGTTGGGTCGTCGGCGTCCTCGCGCCGTTCGGCGGAATCCCGGAGCCGGCGCACTTCGGCCAAATAAGCCTTCTCTTCCAGACGGCCTCTCCGGAACGCGTCGATAGCGTCCCGGATCAGTTTGGAAAATTTCTCGAAGAAGACGGGATCCTGCTCCCATTTCTCTTCGATTACCTGCAGGGCACGGTGGGCAATCTCGTCGGCGATGGAAGCGTCGGAGCGAGTTTTGCCCGCGCGTGCCGCCTCGATCGCGCCTTCGTCGAACACATTCAGCGGCTCGACGACCGTGATCACCTCGTGCGCAGTTACGTGCTGATCAAGCAGCGTCCGAACGCGGTGCTCATAGTCTGACCAATCTACCTTTTCCGCATAACGGGCCCGGACATGCTCCCTGAGCGCTACGAAACGTTTTTCGTCAGTCCGCCATCGTTGGAGACGCTCGGGCGGAGTTTCCTCCTGGAAGGTGCGCGACGACAGCGCAACGGTGAGACAGCGCGAGAACTGGCCAAGCCTGCGGTAGAACTCTTCCCGCAGCGCCTCGTCGATCAACGCCTTGGCGTAGGCCTCCTCGTCGAAGCGGTTCGTGATCCCGCTGAACAAATCGAGGAGCGCTGCGTGCAGCGACGGCAGACGACGGGCCTCATCTGCCACATCGGTCAAAGCTTTCGCCAATTCCTCATCGTCAAAGGCCGCGAGTGCGTCGTTCGCGCTCAGGGCGTCGCCCAGACTTCTGAGAACCCCACAATAGTCGATGATGTAGCCGAAGGGTTTCGGCGGTGCGCCCTCTTCGTCGAAAATACGGTTCACGCGGGCGATCGCTTGCAGCAATCCATGCTCTTTCAGAGGCTTGGCGAGGTAGAGGACCGTGTTGCGTGGCGCGTCGAAGCCGGTCAGCAGCTTGTCGACCACGATCAGGAGATCAGGGTCACCTGGTCCCTTGAACGCGTCGATGATTCCTTTGTTGTAGGTTTCCTCGCCTCTGTAACGCGCCATCATGCGACGCCAGAATGCGACGACAACATCGTCTACCCCCTCATCAATGTCCGTGTCGCCTTCTCTCTGATCGGGAGCGGAGATGATGACTTCGGCGCTGATCTCACCGAATTCGTCGATCAGACGCTTCAAAATGATGGCGTCCCGTTTGGAGGGTGCCACGAGTTGCCCTTTTAGGCCCGAACCCTTGAAGTGTTCGGTGAAGTGCTGGCTGACATCGAACGCGATGCATTTTAGCCGCGACGCGACGCCGGCTATTGCGCGCGGACGGCTCATCTTGCGCTTCAGGTCATTAGCCTGGGCAGAGGACAGTCCACGGGTAACGCGGTCGAACCAGATGTCGATCGCCTGTCCATCGACGTCCTCCTCGACGTGTCGGCCTTCATAGAGGAGAGGAACAACGGCGCCATCGCCCACGGCGTCGCGCATCGAGTAGACCGGGTCGAAGAGCGGTCCGAACTGGCGAAAGGTGTTCCGCTCGCGCTTGGCGATCGGCGTGCCGGTGAAGCCGATGAAACACGCTTGCGGGAAGACCTCACGCATGCGGGCGTGGAGGCTTTCAAGGTCGCCGTACTGGCTCCGATGGCTCTCGTCGACGAGTACGAATATGTCGCTGCTTCGGTCGACAACCCGCCGCTTGCCGAGCGCCGCACGGAATTTGTGAATGACTGTCGTGATCACTCGGGCGCGCTCCTCAATCAACTCGATGAGGTGCTCGCCGGTTCGGGCGCGGTGAGGGGCAAGTCCGGTGGCTGCGAAAGTGCGGGCAATTTGGTCGTCGAGGTCAGTACGGTCCGTTACGAGCACGAGGCGCGCGCCGTTAACGGCGGCGGTCAGAGTGCGGGCAAGCATGACCATGGTCAGCGACTTGCCCGATCCTTGCGTGTGCCAGACGACGCCGCCGGCCCGGCGCCCGTTTTCGAGCTTCTGGACGCGGCCGAGCACGCTGTTGATCGCAAACACCTGCTGGTGGCGCGCGACCTTCTTCACTGGTCCATCGAACAGGGTGAAGCGCCGCGCCATGTCCAACAGGCGTTCCGGCCGGAAAAGGGCGACGAGGGTCTCGTCCAGTCGCGTAGCTTCGCGGCCTTGTTCAGCTAGGGCTTCGAAACGCCGACGGTGCGGGGCGAAGTCGTCGAATATCTGCTTGGCTTCGATGGAGTCGAGCGGACGGGCGACCACTTTCCTCGTGAAGTCGGGAGCGTCTTCCCGCTCTCTCCAACTCGACCAGAACTTTAGCGGCGTGCCGACCGTTGCGTAGCGCGGCTCATGAGGGTTCGCCGCAAGGACGAGTTGGACCGAGAAGAACAGATTCGGGCAGCCTACGTCGGCCTTTTGGTTGCGGATGGTCTGCGTGATACCCTGTTCGGTCTTCTCCCGTGACGATTTGACCTCGATAACGGCGAACGGGATGCCGTTTACGAAAAGGACGAGGTCGGGCCGAATTGAACCGCCGCCGGGCCACTCGACCGGATACTCGGCCGTCATATGGAAGGCGTTCGCGCGCCAGTCGTCCCAGTCGATATAGCGGAAAGGCCATTCGCGAGCCGTGTCGTCGATTGTCTGCGGCAGAGCGATGCCGAGCTGAAGGAGGTCTGTCACCACCTCGTTTGTCCGAAGCACACCATCATACCTGACGCCAGACAGCCGCCGGATCGCCGTTTCGATGTTTGCTTCCGAGAACAGGTGGCGTCGATCACGCCAACTGATGTGGTTCAGTCGTGCCAACTGTTTGCGCAAGATGTCATCTAGGAGCACATGGCTACGTCGCCCTTGACGCATCCTATCGACGTCGGCGCGGTTGATATAATGCCATCCTAACGATGACAGAGTCCCTAGGGTCGCGAGCTGGGCTCCGCCGGCCTCTGAAAGCGCAAACTCGGGGGAGGTGCTCATGCTGAGGCCGCCAGCTCCGGTTCGGCTTTGTCGTGGACGGCGCCATTTGGCAGGAGCCGTTGAAGGACAGCCCGCTTTTCCTTGGCTAGGAACTCCACCGTGCGGAGCGCCTGCAGTTGCTCACGCGTCGCGGCGTCGAGAATTTGAACAATCGAATGCTGCTCCGTTATGGCCGGGAATGAGACCGGTAGCGCCTCGAGCACGTCGGTTGCTAGCCGGCCCGTCCCGTGACCGGCACTGTCGACTCGATCCATCAACGCCTTGCGGCTCGCCTTGAGAGCGTAGGCCAAAAAGCGCGGATCCAGTCCCGGTTTGGGCAATAAGGCTTTCACATCTTGGTTGAAGGTCAGGTCGCGCATGGCGACCCCAATGGGAAGATCTTTGAACAGGCCCATACCGCGGACCAGGATCAGAACTGCACCAGCCTGCACACGGGTGATCTTCGCTGCGCCTTCAACTGTGAGCCGCTCGACTGAGTTCTCTAGCTCGAAACTCTTCAGGTCCTTCGCCGAGATCCAAGGTACATCGCCGCTCCAGAATGACGCGCGGCCACGGTCAGGGGTCCCGCCAGACTTGAAGGTGGCGAGCGCGCCCAGCTCGTCTCTTTTCCAGCCATCGGTAAGCGGGCCAGATTGGTGGACACCAATCAGGCGGGCGAGCAGGCCATAGAGGCGCTGCTCTTTCAGAACCACCAATCGCCGCGCCTGTGCG
Source organism: Sphingomonas sp. (assembly GCA_002707985.1). Lineage (GTDB taxonomy): Bacteria > Pseudomonadota > Alphaproteobacteria > Sphingomonadales > Sphingomonadaceae > Sphingomonas. Next base: position 17,900 of record PAOI01000041.1, read on the forward strand.
ATCGCCGCGTCCCACCGAAGCAGGGCCTGCCCGATGCTCCTTTGCAGCGGAAGGTCGGGAAGCGTCACGGGTATTGAACTGAAGTCGTCGAAGTAGAGGCGTAGTCGATCCTCGGTCAAGCCATGCGAATAGGCCCAGAGCAGATGAAGGACACGCTCGGACTTGAACAATTGGTAGGCAAAGGCGGGGTCAACGTTCGACTTCGGCCGCAAAACCACGTAGGCGGGACTTACCATGGCGTCGCAATCGGCCAGCCCGCACGCGCCTTGCCACATGCGCATCATATTATAGGCAATGTCGCCGGCTCGGACGAGCAAATGATCCTCGGGTCCCAACGTGGACTCGGTTCGGCGATCGATTGCGTTGCGAAGGACCAGCCCGTCGTTCTGCGTGACGGACATCACAGGCAGCCCGGCGCGACCCGGTTCCTGCCGATTGTCGAAATAATCTCCCAACGTGCGTGGATTGGTGGAGGAGAGGCGCTTCATACTCGCACCCCCAGATCTGCGAGGCACGCATCAATCACCTCGCGGGTTGCCGCCAAGTCCTGCTCGATGGCTCGGATCTCCTGTTGAACGGTCGCAAGGTCGATTTCCGCTTCCGGCTCGAACGTATCAACATAGCGTGGGATGTTGAGATTAAAGCCATTGCTCTCAATCTCGGCGAAGGACGCCTTGTGGGAGTATTTCGTAACTTCGATGCGTGTCTGGTAAGTGTCGACGATCGCCGACAGATGGCCTTCATCGAGTTGGTTTTGCTTCTTTCCAGGGGTGAAGCCGCGGCTCGCATCGATGAAAAGGACATCCTTTTCATGCTCGCGCAGTCCACCTGTCTCCCGGGAGCGGTCAAACACCATAATGCAGACGGGGATGCCTGTGGTTGGGAACAACTGCGCCGGCAATCCAACTACGGCATCCAACAGATTGTCCCGCACGAGACTCTCTCGGATGCGGCCCTCCGCGCCACCCCGAAATAGCACCCCGTGCGGCGCAACGACCGCGACGCGTCCTTCTCCCGGACGGGCCACGGCGATCATGTGGAGGATGAAGGCGTAGTCGGCCTTAGTCTGCGGCGGCAAGCCGCGCGTAAATCGACGATGGGCATCGGCCTTCACGCCGTCGCCCACCCACTTATCCAGGCTGAAGGGCGGGTTTGCGACGACGACGTCAAAACGCATCAGATGGTCTCCCTCGAGGAGGAGGGGATTGTTGAGCGTGTCGCCCCACTCGACGCGTGCGCTGTCCTGTCCGTGCAGGAACATGTTCATCCGCGCAAGCGCTCGCGTCTGGCCGTTCGATTCCTGACCATACAAGCGGAAGTTCTTGCTTCCGACCTCTTCGCCAGCGCGCAGCAAAAGTGCGCCGGAGCCACAAGCGGGGTCGCAAATACGAGCGCCTTCCTTGGGCGCAGCCAGCTTTGCCACCAACTCCGACACCCGACGTGGCGTGAAGAACTCACCCGCCTTCTTGCCGGCGTCAGAGGCGAAACGCTCGATCAAATAGATATAGGCCTCACCGATGATGTCTTCTTTGACGTCACGCAGATCGAGGGCAGCTTTGCCAAAATCTTTCAGCAGCGTTTCGAGGCGCCGATTACGGTCTTTGGTCTGGCCGAGATTGGCCTCCGAGTTGAAATCAATGTTGCGAAAAACGCCCTTCAGCTTGGGATCGTTGGCTTGTTCAATGCCGTCCAGCGCGATGTTGATCAGCTCGCCGATGTTATCGTTCGCGCGCCGCTCGAAGAGGCTGTCAAAGGAACTGAGAAAACGGTCGATCACCTCGCCCTTGCTGTTGCGGACCTCGACTTCCTTCAGTTTGAACCGCTCACGCTCAAGCTTGCGACGGATCCTCAGTTCGCGGACATCCGCGGGATCGTCACGATACTCTTCAGAAAACTCGTCATAGTGCTTCTTCCAGATGTCGCTGATGTACTTCAGGAATAGAAGAGCAAGGATATAGTCTTTGTACTGAGTCGCATCGATCGTTCCACGGAAGGTATCGCAGGCAGACCAGACGGAGTTCTTAATGTCGTCAATGGTAGGCATAGATTTATCTTTCGGTTGAAACGCGTAGCGCTTCCAGGATCTGAAGATCAGCCGCCGTCGCATGGCGCTCAGCCAGTTGGATCAGCAGCTCGCGATGGGTTCGATGCGCGCGTGCGAGCTGACCGATGGCGCGCTGCCGTTCGAGCGGAAGGTCGGGCAGGTCGAGTTGGGCAATATCATCACGGGCGATGCGGGGCAGAGAGGCGCCGGCGGTCGACGCGCGCAGTCTGACGCCCGTTTGAGGTAACAGGAGAAAGGCCAGCAGAAATGAAGGGTCAAGTCGGGTCGCTTCCGGCCGAACCAAGTATAGATCGAGGCTCGCATAAGCGCCGAAAAGATCCTCATCAGCCTCGGCGGCAAGCGTTCGCTCGCCTCGTGCGGCGACCAAGATGTCACCCGCTTGAATGGGTAGCGCACGGGCGACGAGCGGCCGCTCCCCAATTGTGAGGTCTTTCCGAGCGCCAGTGAGATCGCGAATCTGAACGAAACGGACGGGGTCGTCCCGCAACTTGTCCGGAGCAACACCGGTAGCGATTAACGCGAACTTTGAGAGAGCGACCATGGCAGCAACCTTACGCCGTCGCGAGAAAAAATCAAGCGAAATCCAGTAAGAGGGCTTCTCATACAAAAAAAGTCTATTGCAATCTGGTTGCGGCCGCTTCATGCTGTGCAAACGAAAACGGGCCCGGCGTTGACGCGCCGAGCCCGCTGGTCCCCAGCCGCGGCTTTGGGGCCGCTGACGCATGGGTGGTCGAACTCCTTATGTGCGTCGTGCTTCGTACTTGGTCAAGCCGCGCGAATCATGAGGACTACAAATGTACTACGAAAAGTATCGCACCGACGGCTGGCGCTGGCGCCTGGTCGCATCCAACGGCCGCATCATCTCGATGTCGAGCGAGGCATATGTCGCCGAAGGCGATTGTGATCGCTCGATCGAGATCAACAAGGGCTCGTCGTCGGCTCCTGTTCGCCGGGCTTGACGGAGGGGGCGCGGGCAATGTCCGCGCCCTTATTTTGTCGGCAGCGGACCAGATGACGCAAGAGATCCGCTTGATCACGACTGCTTCGACACCGAAAGCAACGGCCTTCGTCGATTTCTGATTTCAGGTAAGCGACTGCCGCTATCCGTCGAAGAAAGGTATAACGCGAAAAACGATATGCGGATGTTGTAACCGCAGACCGGGGTTGGGGGACGCTGGCAGTGCATATTGAATTCTTAGAGATCGCCAATTTCAGGAAATTGTTGTCGACGCGGGTCGATCTTTCGACCACGACCACACTCTTCGTTGGAGCGAACAATAGCGGCAAGACATCGGCGATGCTTGCGCTACGGCGCTTCCTGTCGCCGCGCCGCTGCCCATTCGAGATGCACGATTTTACGTTGTGCCATTGGCCCACGATTATCGCCTTGGGCGAGGCGTGGATCGCTGCCCGAAACGCTGAGGAAATCGTCGACCTCGTCGTTGATCCCTGGGTGAGCGCGTTGCCGACCCTGGATCTGTGGCTGCATGTCGAAGCGGGGGAGATGCATCACGTGCGCGACCTCATCCCGACCTTGGATTGGGAGGGGGGACGACTCGGCGTCCGATTGCGCTATGAGCCGAAGGATCTTGCGCTCTTGTACAAGGAGTACATGGGTGCGGTGAGCGATGCCGAGACGATGAGGGCAGCAGCCGTCGCGGCTGCTGCAGCGGAGAATCCTGACGCTGATCCACCCGCTACTCCGCCTAAGCTGACGATCTGGCCCGAGAGTCTGGTCGATTTCCTGAGCAAGCGTTTGTCCACGCACTTCACCATTCGGGCCTATTCGCTGGATCCGGGTCAGCTTGTCGCCCCGGCAAAATCTCTGGCGCGTCCGCAGGTCCTTCCGCGCGGCTCTCGGCCGATCGACGGCGACCCGCTGAGCGGCTTGATCCGTGTCCATGACATACCGGCGCAGAGGGGCTTTGGTGAGGAGCAGCGAGGCGCGGAGGAGGACGATGCCCCTGTATCAGCGAGTGGCAGTCGGCTGTCCGATCAGCTCAGAAGCTACTACGCCAAGCACCTCGACCCGACGAAGGGGCCTGATCCGAAGGACCTCGGCGCGTTACAGGCGATAGAAGCCGCCCAGGACGCGTTCGACAAGCGGCTGACCGAGAGTTTCAAGGCGGCGTTCACCGAGGTTGAGGGTATGGGATACCCTGGCGTGACCGATCCGCGTCCGCGCGTCTCGACGCGCTTGAAGGCTATCGACGGTCTCAACCACAATGCGGCGATTAGCTTCGAGGTCGACGTCATTGCCGAGGACGGCGCGGCGACGCCCGTGTTGCGGTTGCCCGAGGCGAATAACGGCCTCGGCTATCAAAACCTGATCTCGATGATATTCCGGTTGATGAGCTTCCGTGACGCCTGGATGCGCGTCGGGAAGGCATCAACCGGTGCGACGGTGACCACGACCGAGCCTCTCCATCTCGTCCTGGTCGAGGAACCGGAAGCGCATTTGCACGCGCAGGTCCAGCAAGTCTTCATCAAGAAGGCTTATGCGGTGCTGCGTGCGCACGAGGACCTTGGTGACAGCCAAAAGCTGCGCACGCAATTGGTTGTCAGCACCCATTCGAGCCATGTAGCGCATGAGACGTCGTTCTCTTGCCTGCGCTACTTCCGGCGGCTGCCTGCGGGTATGGCCGCGAAAGTGCCGGTCTCCACTGTTATCAATCTGTCGGAGGTTTTTGGTCCCAGCAGTGAGACCGAGCGTTTTGTGACCCGATATCTTCGGGCCCAGCACGCGGATCTGTTCTTCGCCGACGCGGCCATTTTGGTGGAGGGTCCAGCGGAACGTATGCTCGTCCCCAATTTCATCCGGGCGCACTATGACGAGCTCAACCAATGCTACATCACCCTGCTTGAGATTGGAGGAAGCCACGCGCATCGTCTCAAGCCTTTGATTGATCATCTCGGCTTGCTGACCCTGATTATCACTGACTTGGATACGCTGGATAAAACGGGGGGCGCCTCCGTCCCACCCGCGAAAGGCGCTGGTCAGAAAACCGATAATGCGACGTTGAAGACATGGGTGCCAAAGCTCGACGACGTCGATGAGCTGATGCGAGCTGATGCCGCGACGAAGACGCTACATGAGGACGACGACCCGCTATTTGCTGTGCGGGCCGCGTATCAGATCCCGTTGGGTCTGACGTCCCCGGGTATTGTCGGACCGGAGGTCGCATATCCTTATACGTTTGAGGACGCACTGGCGTTCGAGAATCTCAGCTTCTTCGCCGAACTGGAGGGCACCGGCCTGGTCCGCAAGTTTCGCGATGCGATCGCTGATGGTGGTGGGGCGTCCGCGATCGGCGGGAAAATATACCTCGCTCTCAAGAACGGCAAGAAAGCTGAGTTTGCGCTTGACGTGATGGAGGTTGAGAACTTCGACACGATCGTCGTGCCGCGCTACATCGCCGAGGGACTTGAATGGCTACTCGCGCAGCTCAAGAAAAAGCAGGTTGAGATTCTGCCTCTGGTCAAGGAGGCACCGCCCGAGGAGGAGATTGAGGCTGACTCGCCGGTCGAAGAGCATGTCGTCGCTGAAATCGAGGGGGCCGACGCATGAGCGCGGTCGACGACAAATTCGATTCCGAAGCCGATGAAACGATCCTCGCCTGCCTGAACGTCGAGAAGCCAAGGAGCTTCTTTCTCTATGCTGGCGCCGGATCGGGCAAGACGCGGTCGCTCGTCGAGGCGATCCGCACGGTGTGTAAGGAGCAGGGCCGGCGGTTGTCGCTATCCGGTCAGAAGATCGGGGTGATTACCTACACCAATGCCGCCTGCGACGAGATCAAGCAACGGCTCGAGTTCGATCCTCGCGTGGAGGTGTCCACCATTCACGCGTTCGCGTGGTCGCTGATTGCGGGCTACGACAGTGATATTCGAGGGTGGCTGTCGACCCGGCTCCTAGCGGATATCGAAGAGCTGGAAGAAGCACAGGCGAAGGGTCGGGCAAACAGCAAAGCCGCGTCGGACCGCGCTCGCTCCATAGAAAGCAAGCGGCGTCGCCGCGAGAACCTCGCCGAAATTACGCGATTCGTTTACAGCCCGACGGGCGACAACCGCACGAGGGACTCCCTGAGCCACGCAGAGGTCATCGCCATGACCGCCGATTTCCTCGGCGCGAAGCCTGGTTTGCGCCGGCTGTTGGTGACCAGCTTCCCCATTCTGCTGATCGACGAGAGCCAGGATACGAGCCGGAGGCTCATGGACGCGCTGCTCGATGTCGAGGCGGGATACCGCGAGGCTTTTTGCCTGGGACTCTTTGGCGACACGATGCAGCGTATCTACGCCGATGGTAAGGAGCGTTTAGCGGAGGCGATCCCGCAGGCCTGGGCCAGGCCGAGGAAGCGGATGAACCATCGTTGCCCCACGCGGGTCATCACGCTCATCAATAAAATTAGACGAGACGAGGATGGCGAGGAACAGCAGCCACGCAGCGATGCAAAACAGGGCGTTGTTCGGCTGTTCGTCATCTCGCAGGCAATGGCCGACAAGAGCGCGGCCGAGGCCACCGTAGCGGCACGAATGGCGGAGCTCACGGGCGATCCCAGTTGGGCGGAGGGGGCCGAAGCGATCAAGACTCTGGCGCTGGAGCACCTGATGTCCGCACGCCGGTTTGGCTTCGAACAATTCTTCGAGCCTCTCTATACGGTCGAGCGCATCCGCACGAGCTTTCTACAAGGGACGGGGGCGGGCATCGGGCTTTTCACGCGCGAGATACTGCCGCTGGTCACGGCCCTGCGCGCGGGAGATCGGTTTGCTGTCGCTGCGGTCGTTCGGCGCACATCTCCACTCCTCGAGCGCAAGGCGCTTGAAGCTGCAGGCGAGAAGCAGGTTGGCCTTCTCAGCGAGGTCAAGGCTGCTTGCGATGGCCTGCTGGCCTTGGTGAACGAGGATGAGAAGCCGACCGCGCGCTCGGTCTTGCGCTATGTCGCCGAAGCTAACCTCTTCACGATACCAGAGGTGCTCGTTCCGTTTTCCGCCGCCGATGCCGTCGTCGTGGAAGGCGAGGGTGACGCAGCCGGCGACGCCGACGACCAGGAAGAAGAAGTCGATGTCAAAAGCGAGTTGGGCGGTTGGCGGTTGGCGCTTGAGGCGCCGTTTGACCAGATCGAGCGATATGATCGCTACGTTCGGGGCGTCTCTCAGTTCGACACGCACCAGGGGGTGAAGGGGCTGGAATTTCCAAGGGTGATGGTCGTCGTCATCGACGATGAGGCTCGTGGTTTCATGTTCGCCTATGACAAGCTGTTCGAGACCAAGGAGAAGAGCAAGACGGATCTTGAGAATGAAGCGGCAGGCAAAGAGACGACGATCGATAGGACGCGGCGGCTGTTTTACGTGACCTGCAGCCGCGCTGAAGAGAGCCTTGCCGTTGTGTATTACGCAACTGATCCCGCGCTCGCGCGCGACGCAATGATCAGACAAGGTTGGTTCGAAGCCGGTGAGATAGAATTGATCTCATAGTGTAATAAGCGCGTGCGGACGGAAGCGCCGAGAATGGCGTGAGACGCACCGATGCTCCTCAGCGGGCGGCGGGAGTCCAACCCGCCGCGATCGCTTCCGCCGCGCTGCAGAACCAGCGCTCGCCGTGCGCGGTATCGATCACCGTGACGCCATAGTCTCGCTGGCCAGGTGTGTGAAAGATCTTGCGACCTTTGGCGTTGATGTTGCCCTTCGGCGTGGCCCGCGACTTTGCACTGGGCGACCATCCGGCCATAGCCGTCTCGGTCTTTCTGCCGGCAATCCACGGATCGGCCGCCGATCAGGGCGATCCGGCGCTCACGCGCCATGAAGCCACGACCAGCGGCGTCTTGGCAGATCTGGAGAGCTTCGGGTGCATCTATGCCCCACAGCCGAACGCGCTCGCCGCCGAGCGTGAAGGTGTCGCCATCAATGATGTGCGTCGCGGGCGAGGCGGCGATGAGACCGAGAGCGAGCAAGGGAGGGCAGTGGCGAAGCCGCACCGCTAGATGTTTCCAGCCGGTCGTGTGATCCGGGGGCGGCGCGTGCCTGGAATGGGCGGCGGCTGCGTCGCGGTTAGTAATCCCTCTTCGGCCGCTTTCTGCGGGTCCATGAACGTCATGCGATCGGCGATGTATTCGCCCAAGGCTTCAGGGTTCTCCTTTGACGGAATCGGCTCGTCGTATGCGAGCGGCAGGAAGGCTGTGAGCGCGATCCTGTAGAGCGGCGCGGCGTACTCGAAGATGGTGCGCTGAGGCGTGGCGAGCAGCAGCGTGCTCCGGTCCACAGGATTGCCGTGAAGGAAATCGTTTCGGCAAACATAGAGCGTCTCGACCAGCCATGACGCCAGAGTCCGTTTCACCTTCGTCTTCCCGCCGGTGTCATGTGCGAGCTGGCCGCTGGCCGGAATCGCCCACCGCGTCCGCTCGATCAGCTCGAACACCTTTTTACGATCCGCCTGACCGCTTCCGCCCGGGTGAACCAGAATTTCAAAAGCGCTGACCCAGAGCGAGACGATCCGGCCGACATCATAGAACGTCGTGTCGGTCCCGGCGGGCAGCAGCGAAGCCTGGTAGGCCATGTTGAGTGAACGCATCAGCGCCACGTCCTCCCATGCCGGCTCATGGGCCTCATATCGGCGGCGCCAACGTGCCAACAGCGCCCTGAGCAGTGGCTCGTCGATGTCGCTCGCCGCGAGCGGCGGGCGGAAGATGGTCGGTGATGACTGGCCTCGGAAGCTAGACACCATATGCGTGCCGAGGATGGCCGGTGTGCTGCCGATGACGTCCTTGTAGTGCCGGTCGAGCATCCACGGGTAGATCGCGAAGGCCTCGCCGAACAGAACGCGGTGCCCGCGCGGATAGCGAAGCTCCATAGCGCGTCCGTGGGTGATGGCCGACAGTGCGATGGTGTCTCGGAAACTTCCCAGGGCGGCGACGTCGCGGAAGCTCGGTGGCGCATCGGCATCGAGCAGGAGGACGGCCGGCTCGAACTTCTCTCCGAAATTATCCGAGAAGCGATTGAGGAATTGCTTGAACGTCGGATGGGCGCGCTTCAGGGCTTTGACGCGAGGGTCATGAGCCGGCGCGATCGCCGCGATCTCGCAATCGACGGCCTGGTCGACGGGCACGTTGGGCAGGACGAACACCGGCGTCCATTCGACGGTCATACGCTATTCCTCAGATGGCAGGCCTAGCCGCGGGGCTGTTCGCTCTTCCCTAGGCGATGCTGCTCGCGCAGCTCCGCCTCGATGGCCGCTAGCCGGGCCCCGTAATCCAGGCCGTTCGGGCTTCTGGCGGCGACCTCGGAGGACGCAATGACGAGACGCCACGCGCCATAGTCGTGAAAGGGATTGAGTCCAATGACGTTGCCGAGCGCGAGATCGCTGGACGGCGGCGCGGCCAACAGCTTCGCGAAGGCTGTGGTCGCGGCGTTCATGTTCCAATCGGAGACGAACAACACCAGCGCGCAAAGGGCAAGCAGAACGGGTGGAGCGCCTTTCCATCGATAAATTTCGGGATGTCGCTTGCCGAAATCGATGCCGCCGTTCGCAGCGACGAAGGTGCAGAGCGAGATCGCGGCCTCATAGTAGGGCTGGAGTTTGGTGGCGTCGAAAACCTCGCGCCCATGGTTTTTCCGGGCGAGCTCGGCCGCCTGTCGCCACGTCGCCTCTTCGAAAGGCAGGATGCCGCCTTTCACCAGATCGAACAGATCGAGGTGCTTTTCGGTGAATTGCTTCTTCGCGGCGGCTTTCCAATCGAAGGCCGGCATGTCGCCGTTGGAGGGGTGGAACGGCCAGCGCTGATGGTAGGGATGTCGCTGGAGCGCCTGTGTCCATGGGATCGCCTCTAGCGGCAAGGACACCGTGAAGCGGGTGGCGGACTTGAGATCGAAAAACCACTGCCGCATGTCCCGGATGCGACGTTGATCAAAGATACCCTGCTCTATGCCCTTGCAGACGAGAAGCCGGATCGCGCGCGTTTCCGCGCTTTTTTCTGATCCGAAGTCGAGAAGGCTGTCCTGAGTCGAGCGCGTTTCGTCGTCGCCGTAGAATTCACAGAACGGATGATGGGCGTCGCCGCCGCTGGGATCGACAAATCTGAAATGTGTCTGTCGGAGAACCGCCTTAGAGGCCCGCGATCTTGCCGATCGAACGACGCCAGCACCGAATTTGCCGCACGATGAGCATTGAATATCGGCGCGGATCGCATCGCCAAACCCGCTTAGAAGTTCAGCTCCGTCGCGGTCCTGCGTTGGTTGTGCGCCGGTCATCAGGGTCGCGAGCTGGTCAACGTCGAGTTCGCGCGCGAACCTTATAGAAAATGCAGTTGCTGGCATTTGCTTCCCCCGGCGCCTTGATCGTATGCGCCGATCGAACGACGCGATTACACACTACTTATCAATATTGGTGTTCTTCGTGGAGTGGTCAGTCATCGGCGGTTATTGTCCTGAGATCAGCAAGGAAAGCCGTGCCGATTTCCACGGCCCGCTTGGCCGCGTCCGAGTCGACATCCACGCCGTGCGATGCCTCGAGCATGGATTGCAGGACGCCTTGCATTTGCCTGATGCTGGCCGGAGAAATCCCCAGGCCTTGCAGTTTGCCGAGCATCTGCGAGATGCCCATCCGACGCGGATCGATGCCCTTAGCGACGACGAGTTCACGCAGTGCGCGCTCGATTTCGATACGAAGCTTGACGACCGACATGAGCGGGAATTCCCGCCCAAGCTCCTCGACCGTCGGGAGAACTTCTTGGAGCTGAGGAGGGAGCGCCTGCGAAAGTTGATATTGAGCCACCCCCATCGGCTTGCTCGAATCTCGCAAGGAGTACTCGACGATCACCTCGTTGCGTCCCTTGCACAGGATGATGCCGATCGTCGGCTTGTCGTCGGGATGGCGCAATTGCTCGTCCACGGCCGACAGATAGAAATTCATCTTGCCCGCGAACTCGGGTTTGAAATCCTCGATCTTCAGCTCGATCACCACGAAGCAGCGCAGTCGCAGATGGTAGAACAGCAGGTCGAGGTAATAATCCTGCCCGCCGACTTCGAGATGGTACTGGCTGCCGACGAAGGCGAAGCCCTTGCCGAGTTCGAGGATGAGCGAGCGGAGGTGTTCGATCAGGCCGCGTTCGAGATCGCGCTCCAGCATTTCGGGGCCAAGCGAGAGGAAGTCGAACGTATAGGGGTCTTTGAGAATCTGCTGGGCCAGCTCGGATTGCTCGGCCGGAAGAGTCCGCGAGAAGTTGCTCAGCGCGCTTCCTTGACGGGCGAAGAGATTGCTTGCGATTTGGTTGGCGAGAACGTTCCGGCTCCAGCCGTGCTCGATTGTCTGCCGGGCATACCAAGCGCGTTCTTCAGATGCCTTCGTGGCATCGAGAAGGAGCATGTTGTGGCCCCATGGCAATTGTGCAGCAAGCTGCTGCACAAATTCGCCGTCGGGCCAGGCGTCTGCGAAGGTGCGCATATATTTCAGGTTTCGGGCTGAAAGTCCGGTCATCTCGGGAAAGGCTTGGCGGAGGTCCTCCGACAGCCGGTCGATGACCTTGGCGCCCCATCCCTCGCGCTCCTGCCGACTCAGAATATCGCGACCGATGGTCCAATAGAGCACTACCAGCTCGCGATTGACGGACAGGCCGGCCCGGTGGCGGGCAGCGGCGATCTTCTGCTTCAGGTCTCCGACGAACGCGGCGTAGGTGTGTGCATTGACCTCGGTCGAGGGAGCGGAAGCCTTCGCTCGCCGAGAATGGACGGGTTTCGGCGGCCGAGAAGTCATGCGGCCGCCTTCAGGCGCTTCTTCGCCAGCATGGCGCGGACGAATTTATCCCATTTCGCCATGCCGGCGCGTTTCTCGACCATGTAGTGCCAGCGGTCGTAGTGCTTGGAACTGACATCTTGCAGCGCGTGGTTCTGCAGGCGATCGCGGATTTCCTTTGGCACGCCTGCCTTGCCGGCGAGCGTCTTGAACGTGCGGCGAAGATCGCGGTTTGTCGCATACGGGATCACGCCGCGATCTCTTTGCCGCCAGACAAAGCTGTACAGAGTGCCGTGGCTGACCGGCTTGGACGGGTCCTTCGCGGAGGGGAAGAACCAGCCGTACTCGTTCGGCTTGATCGATTCGATCAGTTCAGCGGCGAGCAACGGTACAGGGACGGCGTGCGGCTGGAGGTTCTTAGTTTTCGACCAGTCTATGATCCGCTCCTTGGCGTCCCATTGATCGACATGAAGCCGCGCAATCTCCTCGACGCGTTGGCCGGTCAGCATGATGAGTTGCACTGCTCGTGGATAGGAGGGGTGAACCGGCGTGTCGGGGTGGTCCAGCCAGCGATAGAGCTGCACAAACTCGTCTTCGTCGAGCCAACGCGTGCCTTGGACCTTCGGCTCGGTAGGAATGCCGGTTGCCGGGTTGAACGGAAGCCGGAAGCGTCGAGAAGACTGCTGCCGATAGTCGTTGTCGGACTTCATGCCCCAACTGAATGCCGCATGGAGATAGGAGCGGACATGGTCGGCCATTGATTTCGCGCCGCGCTCGTAAATCGGCCGTATCAGCTCGATGATCTCCTCGGCCTCGATCTCGCGGGCAAGGCGGTTACGTCCGAGCGTATCGGCGATCTTGTTGAGGCCCTTTTCCGTTTCCTTCCAGGAAGGCTTCCCCGCGTCCTTGAGCGCGGCAACATAGCCTTCGAACAGATCGGCGACCGTGCCGGGACGCGTATCGGTCGCAATCTTGATGCTCCGGCCCTTCTGGATGACGTCGGCGAAGTCGCGCTTGAATATCTCGCGCGCCTGGGCGAGCGACATGGAAGGGCACGCGCCGAGCTTCTTTTTGGTCCGCTTTCCGTCACGCCACTGCTGCGCCATCCAGTCCGCTGTGACGCGCCTCGGCATGGGCTTGAGGACAAGCACGAGGCGACCGGTGCCGCGGCCTTCGCCATCGGCGAGATTTTCCTGCTTCTGGCTTAGTTCAACCCGCTTCAACGCATGTCGGATCGCGGTGTCGGTCAGGCTTGGCATGGCGTTTTCTCCTGTTCCGCAACTGGGATCGGTCGAGGAGAAACGGGGATCGTTTGCTGGGATCGGAAAGCCGCTTTCAACCCTTCTAACCGCTCCCAATTTGCCATAACCGCCTCCTGTACGCAATGCGCGAAAAGCGGCTATTTAATTGATGATTCGGCGGTATTGAGCGTGATCGAACGTGATCATTGAGGGGGTAGTGGGATGGTTGTGCACCAGAATCACTGCCGCGGAACCCAGATCGATCGCGCGGCGGATCACTTCGCGAACATAGACCGGCGCCTCGTCGATCGACCCTTCGTGCATCAGCTCGTCGCGGATCAGCATGTTGCGCGTGTTGAGGTGCAGGACGCGGACCCGCTCGATGGCATGATGCGCCATGTCGGCGCGCAGATAATCGAGCAATGCCTGCCAATTGGCGAGAACGGGGCGCTCGGCAACTTCCGCGCGCAACAGGCGCAGCGCGGCGGCATGCGCGGTCTTGAGCGCGGCGGCAGAGGTTTCGCCCATGCCGGGCACGCGCGCAATCGCTTCGGCATCGGCGGTCAGCAGCCCGGCAATCCCGCCGAATTCGGTCAGCAATGCCTTGGCGAGCGGTTTGGTGTCGCGGCGCGGAATGGCGAGCGCCAGCAGATATTCGACCAGTTCATGGTCGAGCAGCGCATCGGGCCCACCTTCGAACAATCGTCGGCGCAGACGGGCGCGGTGGCCGTTATTGTCTGGTTCGGAAGCGCTCATGCAGTGATGAGGTTAGGCAAGCCGCTGGCGCCGCGCAACGGACCATGCGTAGGATGGTCGCTTGCGCAACGAATGGGTTGTGCCGGAGTTGAGGACGCGTGACCGACGAAGCGACGAACGACGTGCAGAAGCGCAAGGGCGGACGGCGCGTCGTAAAGGCGCTCGTCGCGCTGCTGATCGTGATTGCGGTCGCGGTGATCGTCGTCTGGACGCAGCGCCGCAATATCGCCGATGATTTTCTGGCGCGCGAGCTGGCACGGCGCGGCGTTGCCGCAAGCTATGCCGTCGATCGGATCGGGTTTCGTACCCAGCGGCTGAGCAATGTCGTGATCGGCGATCCGGCGCATCCCGATCTCGTCGCCGACTGGGTGGAAGTCGATATCGGCCTCGGGTTTTCGGGCGCCTCGATTTCGGCGGTGCGGGTCGGCCCGGCACGGCTGTTCGCGCGGTTGCAGGGCGGGGCGGTATCGTTCGGCCAGATCGACCGGCTGATGCCGCCGCCATCGGGCAAGCCTTTCTCGCTTCCGGAACTGCGCGTCGATATCGCCGATCTGCGCATGCGGCTCGACACGCAATATGGCGTTGTCGGGATGAAAGTGGCCGGCAAGGGTCGGCTCGACGACGGATTTCGCGGGCGGCTGGCGGCAGTGGCGCCGCAGCTCTCGCTCGACGGCTGTACTGCGCGCAACGTCCGGATCGTCGGCGATCTGGGCATCGCATCGGGTGCCCCTGCTATCCGAGGGCCGGCGCGGGTTGGTGCACTCGATTGCGGAACCACCCATGCGGAGGGGCTGCGCGCCGATCTGCAACTCGGGCTGGATGCAAAGTTTGCGCATTGGCGCGGCGACACGCGGTTTGCGCTCGACAGGATTGCGACCGAAACCGCTGCAGGGCGCGATCTGGGCGGGCGCGTGCGGTTCGACGGCGATGCGGCGCTGACGGGCGGCAGCTTCGATCTGGATGCCGCATCGCTTTCGGGCGGGCCGGGAGAGGCACGCGATGTGCGGTTGCAGGGCAGCTTCCGGCTGGGCGATCGCACCGTGGTCGCCGGTTCGCTGGGGGCGGATCATATCGCACCGACGCAGGAAATGCTCGCCACGCTTGCCGGATTTGCTGAGGGCGGTGCCGGTACGCCCGCAGAACCGCTGCTGAGAAAACTTTCGGCGGCGCTGGTGGTGGCGGGGCGTTCCTCGCGCGGCAACGCCCAGTTCTCGCTGGCGATGGAGGGGGAGCGTGCCGCGCTGGCCGTCACATCGCTCGCGCTCGATGCCGATAGCGGTGCACGCGTTCGCATGGACGGGCGGCCGGCGATCGGCTTCGATACCGGCACCGGCATGCGCCTCAACGGAACGATCACGATGACGGGCGGCGGCTTGCCCGATGGCCGGATCGATGTGGCGCAGGCGGCGCCGGGCGCACCGGTGACCGGTCGTGCGCGCTTTGCACCCTATGCCGCCGGTTCGGCGCGGCTTGCACTCGATCCGGTCGATTTCCGGGCGGCACCCGGCGGCGGGACGCAGATCGCGACGCGTGCAACGCTTTCCGGGCCGCTATCGGGTGGCGCGGTCGATCGGCTGACGCTGCCGATCGTCGCGCAATGGGACGGCAAAGGCGGTCTTTCGGTGAATGCCCGATGCGTCCCGGCGTCGTTTCAGAAGCTCACGGTTTCGGCACTGACGCTCGATCCCGCGCGGTTGCAGCTATGTCCGGAGGGCGGGGCGATGCTGCGGCTTGCGGGCGGGCATATGTCGGGCGGGATAGGGACGCGCAACCTCGCTTTGTCGGGTAAGATCGGTGGTACGCCGCTGCAATTGCGCGCCGCAACCGGGCGGTTCGGCCTTGCTGCAGCGGATTTCACGCTGACCGGGGTCGAAACGCGGATCGGCACGGGTGACAGCGTCACGCGGCTGGATGTCGCGAATCTTGCCGGGGCGATCGACGCAGGGCGCGTGGGAGGCACTTTTTCCGGCGCGGCAGGGCAGATCGGTCAGGTCCCGCTGCTGCTGAGCGATGGCAAGGGCGACTGGACGCTGCGCGACGGCAAGCTGACTCTCCAGGGCGGGTTGCAGGTCGCCGATTCCGCCGAAGCGCCGCGGTTCAATCCGCTGGTGAGCGACGATGTAGTGCTGACGCTCGACGGCAGCAGGATCGATGCCGGGGGAACGCTGCATGTTCCCGGCGACGACCGGATTGTGACGGCAGTCACGCTGACTCACGACCTGAGTGCCGGCGCGGGGCAGGCGGTGCTCGATGTGCAAGGCCTGGCGTTCAGTCCGCAGGGATTTCAGCCGGATGCCGTCACCCGGCTCACCTATGGCGTGATCGCCGACGTCAAGGGAACGGTGTCGGGACAGGGCACGATCCGCTGGAACGGCAATGGTGTCACCAGCGAAGGCAAATTCCGCACGCGGGATACCGACCTGTCGGCGGCGTTCGGCCCCGTCACCGGACTTTCGACCGAAATCGAATTTGGCGACCTGCTCGGCATGACGACGCCGGAGGGCAAGGTGCAGACGGCGACGGTGACGCTGCTCAATCCCGGCATTCCGGTGGAAAACGGCACCATCCGATACCGGCTGCTCAGTGCGCAGAAAATCGCGATCGACGACGGGCGCTGGCCCTTTGCCGGGGGGGAACTGATCCTAGAACCAACGGTGCTCGATTTCGGGCAGCAGGTGGAGCGGCATATGACGTTCCGCGTCGTCGGCGTCGATGCCGCCCGGTTCCTGCAGGAAATGAGCTTCGACAATGTCGATGCGACCGGGATGTTCGATGGCGTTCTGCCGATGGTATTCGATGCCAAGGGCGGCAAGATCGTCGGCGGCGAACTCCATTCGCGCGACGGCGGGACGGTCGCCTATGTCGGCGAGCTGACGCAGGAGGATCTCGGCTTTTGGGGCAATTACGCGTTTCAGGCGCTCAAATCGCTGCGCTATCGCAGCCTCGATCTGTCGATGGACGGCCCGCTCGACGGCGAAATGATCACGCGCATCCGCTTTGCCGGCGTTCGGCAGGGCGAGGGCGCCAAAACGAACTTCATTACCCGTCGTCTCAGCAATCTCCCCATCGTGTTTAACATCACCATCCGCGCCCAATTCCGCCAACTCGCCCGGTCGATCCAGAGCTGGTACGATCCGTCGATATTGATCGAAACCCAGTTGCCCGACCTGCTGGAGCAACAGCGCCGCGAGATGGAGCAGGAACAACCATCCGTTCAGCCTGAAGAAAGCGAAGAAATGCCATGATCGCCAATGTGAAGAAAATGAGGTGGAGCGAGATGATGCCCGCCGCCGCGATCGCAGCTCCGGCCTTGCTGCTGGGCGGCTGCATCAACATCACGGCGCCGGACAAGCCGATCGTTATCGATCTCAATATTTCGATCACGCAGGAAGTGGTCTATCGTCTGGACAGCAAGGCCCAGTCGGTGATCCAGCAAAATCCAGGGGTTTTCTGATGAAATTCGTCACCAAGATCGCAATTGCCGCTCTGATCGCGGCAGGAACCGCCACCGCGGCGGGGGCGATGATGCTGCCGCAGGATCGCGACCCGGCCTATGCCGCCGCGCGCGCCGCAGGTCAGGTGGGCGAGCAGCCCGACGGCTATCTGGGCATCGTCGGCGAGCCGACGCCAGCGCTCCGCGCGCTGGTGAGCAACATCAATATCCGCCGCAAGACGCTCTATACCCAGGGCGCGACCGACGAAGGTTCGACGGTGGAGCAATTCGCGTTCGTCACCGGATGCCGCCTGATCCTGGCGACCGAACCGGGCGAGAAATACAAGACGCCCGATGGCCGATGGCTGACGCGCGATTCGTCGGCGCCGGTTCGCGACGCGCGCTGCATCTCCGCCGGACAATAGGAAATCCGGGTATAGCGGCGGGGCGGAGGGTGCTGTCCCGCCGCTTCGTGCATTCCCCGAGTCGCAACGCGCCGCACCACAGATGTTGACTCGGCTTTAGAGCCTTCCTAAACGGGCGCCGCGTCGCAAGCCGGGTGGCTGTGATGTTCCTGTCGCTGCCCAGTCGCGGCGGCTTTTTTCATATCTGGATCGCGCGAACCTTGTCCGACGACAAAAACTCCGACGACCTCGACCGCCGCATCGCTGAAGCAAAGGCGGCGCATGAGCATGGCATCTCCAACGCCGAAGGGCGGGCGGAAAGCCGCGGCTGGGCCGTGGGTATCGAATTCGTCGGCACCGTGCTCGTCACTGCGTTCATCGGCTGGATGATCGACCGCTGGGCCGGAACCGGTCCGTGGGTGATGATCGCCCTGCTGATCCTGGGTTTCGTCGCTGGCGTTTATCGCGCGATGAAGACCTCGGCACAGTTCGACGCCGATCCTGCCACCGGTAACAGAGAGTAAGACCCCATGGCCGGTCCGATGGAACAGTTTGCGATCAAGACGCTGCAGCCGATCGAGGCCGGCGGCTATGATCTTTCGTTCACCAACTCCTCGCTCTGGATGCTGATCGCGCTTGCGATCGTTTCGGTGTTCCTGATCGCCGGCACGCGTTCGCCCAAGCTGGTGCCGAACCGGATGCAGGCGGCCGTGGAGTATGTGTACGATTTTGTGCGAAACATGCTCGACGAAAATGTCGGGCCGGAGGGGCGCCGCTATGCGCCGCTGATTTTCGCGATCTTCATCTTCGTGCTCGCCTGCAACCTGCTGGGCCTGATTCCCTGGGTCGGTGCGTTCACGCCAACCAGCCATATTTCGGTGACGCTGGGCCTCGCATTTCTGGTGTTCGTCGTGGTCTGCATCGTCGGTTTCGCGCGGCACGGGCTGCACTTCTTCAGCCTGTTCTGGCCGAAGGACACCTTCTTCCTGCTCGCAGCGTTCGTGGCCCTGATCGAATTCGTCAGCTTCCTCAGCCGTCCGTTCACGCTGGCGATCCGACTGTTCGCCAACATGACTGCCGGCCACGTGCTGCTGAAGGTGTTCGGTACCTTCGTCGTGTCGCTCGGTTCGTTCGGAGCGCTGCCCTATGTCTTCGGTATCCTGCCGCTGTCGATGAACATCGCGCTTTCCGCGCTCGAAGTTCTGATCGCGGTGGTTCAGGCCTATGTGTTCGCCCTGCTTGCGTCGATCTATCTGAACGACGCCGTCAATCTCCACTAAACCTGCATTTCGCTAACGAAAGGGAATACCCATGGATATCGCAACTGCTGCCAAGATCGGCGCCGGCCTCGCGGCGATCGGTGCCGGCCTCGCCGCCATCGGCGTGGGCACCATCTTCGGCATGTATCTCCAGGGCGCGCTGCGCAATCCGGAAGCCGATGCCAAGATGGGCGGCCGCCTGATCTTCGGCTTCGCCGTGACCGAAGCGCTCGGCCTGATCGCGGCCGTTGTCGCGCTGGCTCTCGCCTTCTCCTAAGTCCAGCTCGCGCCGGACCGGTCGGAGAGGCATTGGCCTCAAGCGACCGGCCGGCATGAGTGGAAACCGATAGTTCGGAACGGCCATGCCTCAGTTCGATTTCGCGAACGTATTTCTGCCCCAGCTCGTCTGGCTGGCGGTGTTCTTCGCCATCCTCTACGTCGTCGTCCTCGCCACGTTGCCGCGTCTCGGCAAGGTGATGCAGGCGCGTGAGGATCAGGTGTCCGGCGATCTGGACACTGCCGAAAAGGCTAAGGCGACTGCGGACAAGCTGCAGGCCGATTACGATGCCGGTGTCGCGTCGGCGCAGGATGCGGCGCGCGCCCGACTGGCCGAAGCGCGGACTGCGGCGGCAAAGGCGCTCGACGCAAAGCTCGCCGAATCGAATGCGGCAATCGCGGCACGGGCCGATGCGGCAGAGGCCGATCTCAACGCTGCCCGTACCGCGGCGATGAGCGAAATCGAAACCGTTGCCGCCGATGTCGCTTCCGACATCGTCGAAAAGCTGACCGGCAAGCGCCCGACACCTGCAGCGGCTTCCAAAGCTGCGCGTTCGGCGCTGGCCTGAGGACTGACCATGGCATTGCACGCTCCGCCCGCACATGAAGACGTGGTCGCGCTGACCGAAGCCCCCGGCGGTGCTCCGCATGAGGGCGATCATCCGACGCTGCTCGGCCTCGACGCCGAGGGGTGGGTCTATGTCGGCATCACGATCTTCCTCGTCCTCGCCTTCGTGTACGGCAAGGCGCACAAGGTGATCGCGTCGAAGCTCGACGAGCGCATTGCCGATACGCGCAAGGAACTCGATCGCGCCTATGCGATCCGCCAGGAAGCCGAAGCGCTGCTCGCCGAAGCCAAGGCGCGCAACGCCGCGAGCGCAGGCGATGCCGAAGCGATCGTCAAGCACGCCGAGGAGGAAGCCGCCGCGCTGCTGGCCAAGGCCGAAGCCGACGCGACCGAATTGATGGGTCGCCGCGCCAAGATGGCAGAGGACAAGATCGCC
>PAOI01000042.1 GCA_002707985.1 Sphingomonas sp.
AAGGTAACCCCTTCCGCCTGATGGAGCGCGATCAGCCGGTCCGGAAGGTAGCGGCCGGGATAGACCTGCTTCACCCCCATCAGCGTGGCGACATAGGGCAGGCCCCAGGCGTGGACATGGAACATCGGCGTCAGCGGCATATAGACATCGCTGTGGATCAGCTTCTGATGCTCAGGCCGGGTCGCGAATGCCGCCATCACCGCAAGCGTATGCAGAACCAGCTGGCGATGGCTGAACGCCACGGGCTTGGGCAGTCCGGTCGTGCCCGTGGTGTGGAATGTCGTGGCGATGACATTCTCGTCGAAGTCGCCAAAGCTGTGGAGATCGTCGCCATCCGCCAGCAGCGTCTCATAGTCGCCGTCGGCGGCAATCTGACAGGCGGCCACACCGTCATGCGTCGAGATCCAGCGCTCGATCTGCGTAACATCGATCTTCAGCTTTTCGACCAGCGGTTCGAAATCGACGTGGAACAGGAGAAGGCGAGCGCCGCTGTCCTGCAGCGTATAGGCGATCTGCTCGGGCGAGAGACGGACGTTCACGGTCTGCAGCACCGCGCCGAGCATCGGCACGGCGAAATAGGCTTCGAGATAGCGATGGCTGTCCCAGTCCATCACCGCGACGGTGTCGCCCGGTCCGATGCCCAGCTCCGTCAGTACGGCGCCCAGCCGCCCCACTCGCCGCGCCAGTTCGTCATAGCCGTGACGGCGGCCATCCGAGCCGACGATTTCGTTGCCGCTTCGGGTGTCGACAGCGCTTTGCAACAGGTGCCGGATGAGCAACGGATAGGCGTAAGCCTCGCTTGCCGGTTGCGCGAAACGATAGCCCTGGCTCATTGCGGGCTCGCTTCAGGCTTGGCACCGGTCTCGACCCACTGGCGGAGCGCATTCCATGCCTCCAGCGTCTGCGCATTGTCGAAACCGCAATGCGTGTAGCCCTCCACACCGCCGATCGGCAACGGAGCCCGGGTGGCGGGCACTCCATATTGCACGAGGTAACCGGTGCGCCCGGCGTTAGCCACCACCGCCGCAAGCGCCTCTTCCTGCGCATAGGGAACCAGGGAATCGATGCGATTGTGCATCGTCACCAGCGGCGTCGCGATCCGGCCCGTCGCGCTGTGCCAGCGCTGTAGATAGGCCAGCGCCTGCGGGGAGGCTGCGACCCGCTGAACGTCGCGATTGACCGCTTCCTCTTCCTCTGCGGAGAGGCCGGGCACCACATAGGTCTTGCCGATATTGCCATAGACCCAGCCGCCTGTGGTCGCTGTCATATCCTCTGCGCCGAGCGCGGCGGTGACGAGCGGGAAAGCAAGTGCTGCGGCGTCATTCGCGAACCCGCCCACGCCGGTGACCGCACGGACGATTTTTGCCTCGCGCCCGTTCGGATCCTTTTGCGCCGCGGCCCAAAGCGCCAGCGGCGGGGGGGCGACCTTGCCGATCTGCCCGAAGACATAGGCCTGGGCGAGTGCATCGGGCGTACCCGCAGGAGGCTCGGGCGCGATTGCGTTGCGACGAACATCCTGTTCGCCGGGCAGGGCATAGGGCGTGCCCTTTGTCAGGACATTATAAACGAGGCGCATGTCGATCAGGCGACCGAGCAGCTCCTGCCAATCAGCGACCACGCCGCACCGGGCGAAGCCGCCAGCAAAGGCATCGGGATACATTTCCAGCAGCGTGACGACGATGCTGCCGCCCATCGAATCGCCCATCACATAGATGCGCTTGCCGCCCAGCGCCGCGACGAAGTCGCGCAGCCGCTTGGTGTTCGTCACGCCGGTTTCGACGCCGAGACCCGCCTTGTCATAGGCGCTGTGGCCGACCGCGAAGCCCTGGCCATAGGCATTGCCGAGCAGCCCCGATCCCGGAGCCTTGGCGACGGGGTCGGTCGCGACGGCCACCGGCGTGCCGGGGGTGGAATAGCCATGGGCGTACAGCAATGCGTCGCCGCTCCAGCCTTCGGGTATCGCCAGCGCGAACTGATTGCCCGCCAGCTTTGCTTCCAGGATGATGCCGCCGTTCGGCGCTTCCTTGATCGTGACATCGGTTGCGCCCAGTCGCGTGGCGCGTTCCGCCAGATCGGTTTGGGCCTGTGTCTGCTGCGGCAACCGGGCGTCGGTAGCCGGTGCTACAGTCGCGATGAGCAGCAGCGGCGCAACGGCGAGGGTCAGGTGGCGACGGATCATCGATCATTCCTTTCCAGTGGGTGGGTGCCGAGATGCCGGTCAAAGAATGCCGCGATCAGGCGATAGGCCTCGATCGATTCGGGCATGTCCGGCCACATGAAGAAGGCGTGGGGCAGGCCATCGAAGAGCTGGAGCTCGCTTGCGACCCCGGCTGCGGCGAGGCGGCGATGGGCCAGCGTGAGCGCACTTGCGGCGAAATCCCGCCCGCCCGCCAGCAACAGCGTCGGCGGCATCGCTCTGATCTCGGCTTCAGAGCCGAGCGGATAGGCGCGCCCATCCTCGGGCGCCACGCCCGCCATATAGGGGTTGGGGATCGTTGGCGGCAGCGCCGGCACCGCCAGGGGCTCGCCGCCGGTGATCGGCCCGGCCAGAAAGGGACTATCGCCCGAATAGGTGGCACCGGTTCCGCAGAAGGTGCCGATTGCACCGGGAGCTGGCAGGCCTTCACCGCGGATCCAGGCGGTCGCCTGAGCCGTAATCACACCGCCTGCCGAACAGCCATAGATGCCGATATTCTCCGGGCGATATTGCTTGAGCAGCGCGCGATATACGGCGGTGACGTCTTCCGAAGCGGCCGGATAGCGATTCTCCGGCGCGAGACGATAGTCGACGGTGACGACCTTCACCCGCATCGTCGCGGCGATCGGAATTGCCTCGACCAGCGCGCCGCTTCCCGATCCCCACATGAACGCACCGCCATGGACATTGATCAGGACGCGTTCGGCATTGGCCGGCGCGACGCCCTCATCCGGCATGACGACATCGACCGCGACACCGCCGATCGTCTCACGCGCCCAATGCGTGGCGAAGCGGCTGCGCATCTCCGCAAGACGGCGGTCATTCCAGGCCTGATAAAAGGCGCGCTGTCCCGCCAGATCGTTTGCAATCTCCCTGGGCGCGCTTTCATCCTTCATCCGCACGAGAATGTGCTGCGCTTCCCCGCTGAGCTGGTTGGAGGGGGGCAGGGTAAAGGCGGGGACCTGAACCTCCTGCGCAAGCGCAGGCGAACCGAGCAGGGCGATCAGCATCGCGGCGGCGAGCAGGAATCTCATTGTGTCTCCTCCAGGCGCCCGCGAAAGAAACGCGCCATCGCGGCGAAGGCGGCGTCGGTCTCGGGGGCGTCGATATAGCTCCAGAAAGCGTGGGGCAGGCCGTCGAACAGGGTGAGGTTCGAGGGCACGTCCGCGGCATCCAGCGCGCGGCAGAAATCGGCGGTGGCACTCAGCAGGAAGTCACGGCCGCTGGTGAGGCACAGTGTCGGCGGCCATCCCGCGAGCGGGCCCCTTCCCGGCGAGATCAGCGGGTCGGCCGGGTCGCGTGTGCCCGCGTACAGCGCGACCAGTGCCGCGACCGATGCGGGATCGAGGAACAGCGACATGCTGTCGCCGGGTCGGGTCAGATCTGCGGTGCCCGAGAAGAACCCGAGCGCGGCGGGCTGTGGGAGATTCTCGGAACGCACTCTCGCCACCAGTTCGGCAGCCAGAATCGCTCCGGCAGAGGTGCCGTAAAGCCCGATGCGCCTGGCGGGACGCTCCGCCAGCAATGCGCGATAGACCGCGAGCGCATCGTCCACCGCCGCCGGGAATATATGCTCGGGCGCGAGGCGATAGCGGACCGCGACGACGCGATACCCGGTGAGCCCGGCGACTGCCGCATTCTCCGTGATCGAGCCCGAATCGACGAGGAAGCCGCCGCCGTGAAGATTGAGCAGCACCGGCGCATCCGCGCGCATGTCGACGGGCGTGAAAACCCGGACAGCGACTCCGGCGATCTCCGCATCGGCCATTTGCACGCCGTAGCGCCGAAGCCGGGGCTGGCCGATCTCCTGCTGGATCGCCTCGGCCCTGATGCGCCGGCCCTCGATCGAGGCGGGCTCCGGCGGACGCGCATCGTTCGCGGCGAGCCCGGCGCGCGCTTCGGGCGACAGTTCGTCGGGCCAGGGCGCGGTGACGAGCTGTGCCGTTGCGGGCGTTGCGGCGAACAGCGCGGCCGCCGCCAATGCAATACGCATGATCATCGGCGCATCCTCACTTCATGGGCATATAGCTGCGCGCTCGGCTTGGCGGTCCGGGTGAAGTCGGCGCGATCGACGGCGAACAGCCCGAAATGCTGCGAATAGCCGCGGCGCCATTCGAAATTGTCGAGCAACGACCAGTGGATATAGCCGAGTACAGGCACACCGCTGTCCCGCGCCGCATCCAGCGACGCGAGCGCCGCAGGGATATAGCGCGCTCGCTGGCTGTCGTCGTCGGCGGCGATGCCATTCTCGGTTACGAGTACCGGAAGGCCCGTTTCCGCATGCGCATGCGTGATCGCCGCGCCGAGCGCCTGCGGATAATATTCCTCACCGCTTTCGGTCCGTTCGGCGTCCTCCGGAACCGGCAGCACGGCCGTCGCCCCTAAGCGGATGCGGCCATAGGTCTGAACCCCGATGAAATCGTCGTCGCGCGCGGCAGCGAAGAACGGCGCTTCGGCGAATTGCCGATACGCCGCCAGACCGCTTGCGCTCCCCACCGCCTGAGCGTCGGGTATGGCAAGGCTCATCCCGACCTGAACCGAGGATCGCGCTGCCTTCCATTCCTGCCGGGCGGCGCGGTGGCCCGCGAGGAGGTGCGCGAGAGCGTCGTCCTCTCCGCGCGAATATACCCAGACAGCAAAGCGATCCGATCCGCTTTCGCGCGCAGCCTCGGCCAGCATCGCATCCAGTCCCGCGCGCGTCGCATCCGCGAGCGGTGTCGCGGTCCAGCGTCCCATAAGCGGCAGATTGGGTTCGTTGAAAGTGATGACATGCGACACGAGCGGCGCGAGCCGACGCGCCGCTCGTTCGGCAAAGCGAGCGAACCGCGCGGGTGCTTCGGAGGCGCTCCATCCCCCCAAAGCCGCGAACCAGCGTGGGCTGGTGAAATGACTGAGCGTGACAACCGGCGCGAGCCCAGCGTCGCCGCAGGCCGCCGCCACCCGGGCATAATGGTCGAACCATGCTTCGCTGAATTCACCGGGGGCGGGCTCGATCCGCGACCATTCGATCGAGAAGCGAAAACAGTTCAGACCCAGAGCGGCGGCAATCTCGACATCCTCGCGCCAGCGGTGGAGGCTGTCACAGGCATCTCCCGAAGGTTCGGTGAAGCGCGTGTTCCTCACCTGCTCGAGCAGCCAGATATCGGCGTTGAAATTATTACCCTCGACCTGATGCCCGGCAGTCGCGACGCCCCAAAGAAAAGCCGATCGGTCGCGCATCACGTTTGCGTTCCGCCCGCACGAGCGACGTTGCCGAGCAACCGCGCGCTCGGCTTGGGGGTGCGCCTGAAACTGGTGCGATCGACCGCGACGAGCCCGAATTTGGGCCCGTAGCCGGACAGCCATTCGAAATTGTCGAGCAACGACCAGTGGATATAGCCGAGCACCGGCACTCCGTCCGCGCGGGCCTGCTCGACGGAGGCGACCGCCTCCGGAATGAAGCGAACCCGGAGCGAATCGTCGCTGGCGTCGATGCCGTTCTCCGTCACCAGCACCGGCTTGCCGGTGGCGGCATGCGCATAGCGGACGACATTCCCGATTGCCGCGGGATACCATTGCTTGCCGTCGGCCCCCTTCGGGGCATCTGCAGGCGCCGGAACATCGCGATCACGGCCGACAAAGGCGCGGCCATAGGTCTGCACGCCGACGAAATCGTCCCGGTCCATCACTGCGAAGAACGGGCCATAGATTTCGGCGCGCTTGCGTTCGATCCCGCTATCGGGGCCCACCGGCACATTGTCGGGAATGGCCAGGCTCAGGCCGACGGGCAGGTCGCTGCGCGCCGCCTTGATCGCTTCGCGTCCGGCCACGTGCGCGGCGGTGATGCCGGGAATCATCGGCGCGGGATCGCCGGCGTTCAGTACCGAGAAACGGTCCGATCCGCTCGCTTTCGCCGCTGCCGCGACGCACGCTGCCACTCTTGCTTCGAACTCGGGCGGCGGCGGGCTGATCGCCCAACGTCCCCCAAGGGCCAGATTCGGCTCGTTGAAGGTCACCGCATGGCTGATCCCGTCAGCCATGGCGCGTGCCACCTTGTCGCAATAGCGCGCGAACAGGTCGGCGGCGTCGCGCTGCTCCCATCCGCCTGCTGCCGCGAACCAGCGCGGCGTGGTGAAATGATTGAACGTGACGACCGGAGCCAGCCCCTGGTCCCGGCAATGATCGACCATCGCTTTGTAATGATCGAGAAAGGCCTGGCTGAACTGCCCCCGGGCGGGCTCGATCCTCGGCCATTCGACCGAGAAGCGATAGCAGTTGAGTCCAAGCGCCTTGACGATGGCAATGTCCTCGCGCCAGCGGTGAAGGCTGTCGCAGGCATCCCCTGACGGTTCGGCAAAGACGCTGGGCTGCACCTGTTCCAGAAGCCAGATATCGGCCGAGACGTTGTTGCCTTCCACCTGGTGCCCGGCGGTTGCCGCGCCCCATAGGAAGGAGCTCTCCCCCCTGGCGCGAGCCGGCAGTGCCGCCACGGCGGTCGCGGCCATGCCGAGGCCGAGAACATCGCGCCGATCGACCCTCATTGTACCGCCTCCGGCCCCGGTTTCCGGCCGGTATTGACCCAATTGCGCATTGCTTCGAACGCGGCGATGTTCTGCTCCGGCGAGAACCCGCAATGCGTATAGCCTTCCAGGCCGCCCGGAAGCGGAAACCGGGTAGGGGGCACGGCATATTGGGCTAGGCGCGCGCCGTTGCCTGCGCGTGCGACGACACGGCCAAGGCCTTCCGACTGGGCGAACGGCACCAGCGCGTCGATCGTCTGGTGCACGGTAACGAGCGGCACGCGGAATCGGCCCGTTGCCTGATGCCAGCGCCGTGCATAGGCGACTGCCTTCGGATTCGCGGAATAGCGCTGCATCCGGCGATTGAAATCGGCCTGTTCCGCCGCATTCATCTCCGGAGGGGCATAGTCCTTGCCGATGTTGCCGATCGGCAATCCGCCCATGGTCGCGACGATATCGTCCATCCCGAGCAACGCCGAATAGAGCGGCGCGCCGAGCGCAGCGGGATCGGGCGCGAAGCCGCCCACTGCGGCGACCTGGCGAATGATCCGCGCTTCGGCACCATCCGGGTTGGCCTTCGCCGCCTGAAACAGGGCCAGGATCGGCATCAGCACCTTCATCTTCTGCGCTTCGCGAAACGCATCGCCGGGCGTGGCGTCACCGGCGGGCGGAACGACCGGCAGTGCCGAGCGCGTCACGTCCTTGTCGCCCGGCAGGGCATAGGGCGTGCCTTCGGTGAGCAGATTATAGGCACCGCGCATGTCCACCAACTGCTGGAACAGCGGCAGCCAGCCCTCGGTAACGCCGCACATCGAAACGGCCCCGGAGAATTTGCGGGGATATCGTTCGATCAGCGCCATCACGATGCTGCCGCCCATCGATCCGCCCACGGCATAGAACCGCGTGGCGCCGAGCTGCTGCGCCAGCGCGCGCAGGCGTATGCTGTTCCTCGCTCCGCTCTCGGTCGCGATGCCTGTCTTGTCGAAGGCCGCGATGCCGCTGGCGACCCCCTCGGCGTAGAGGTGCTTGAACAGGCCGCCCCCCGGATCTTGCGCGATCGGATCGCGGGGCACGGTCGGGGTGCCGCCGGGCAGCGAATATCCCTGCCCGAACAACACCATCTCGCCGGTCCAGTTGGGCGGCAACGTCAGAACGAAGGCCCGGCCCGCAAGATTGCCGTTGACGATCATCCCGCCATCCGGGCCGGCGCTCGGCGCGAGTTCGGTCGCGCCGGCAGCCCGGGCCCTGGCCAGCAATGCCGCCTGAGCCGTGGAGGGGACGAACGCGGCGTCCTGGAACGATACGCTCGTCGGCGCGGACTGGGCGCCGGTCATTGCCGTGGCGAGCACGGTCAATGAAAGGGCAGCAGCGATACGCATCATGCGCTCAGAACCGGTACCGGAGCTGAACGCCATATTGCGCCGGCTCGCCATAGATCGATCCGATGAACCCGGAGTTGTTATAGCTGGGATTGGCCGTCACTCGATATTCCTTGTCGAGGACGTTGGTGCCGTAAATGGCGAGGTCGAGCGGCGCCCCGCCGACGTCACGCCAGTCGAACCGCAGGTTGAGCAGGCCATAGCCTTCGATCGTGTCGAACGGTTGGTTCTCGGGCGTGACGCGCTGGCTCGATTGGTGCGTCCAGATGGCGGACACGCTCATATCGCCCATCGATTCGGGCAGCGGCAGCGCCACTTCGCCGCTCAGCGAATATTTGTGCTTCGGCACGAAGGAAAAGGGCGTGCCGGCAAGGTTGCGGCTGGGTTGCGCGGCCGTAAGCGCCTGAGGAATCGCGGGAATCGCGATGGTGTTATACTCAAGATATTTTGCGGAATTGTACGAATAGGTCGCGCCGAACGTGATCCAGCGCGTCGGCTTGAGCATGCCCTCGAACTCGATTCCCATCACACGCGCGCGCTGCGCATTGGTGAGGATATCGGCGCCCGCGATCGCCGCCCGCTGGATGACCTGTATGTCGTCATACCAGGTGTAGAAGGCGGCGATGTTGGTCCGCGCCCTGACATCCCCGAACGACCAGTCGCGTTTCAGGCCGATCTCGGCATCGGTCACCTGTTCCGGGCGAACGGCGAAGAGCGGGTGCTGCTCACCGAGGAACAGCGACACGATCGGATTGCTCGCGCCCGATTTGTAGCCGCGCCGCGACACGACGTAGAGCAAGGTGTCCGGATCGGCACGCCAGTCCAGACCGACCTGCCAGGTCGGGCCGTCACTCTGCCCCCGGAATGTGGGCGTGGTGCAATTCGGATATTTAAGCGTCGGGAAGCCGCCAGCGGCGACCGCCTGGAACGCGTCATAGGTGCAGAGCCCGGCGTTGAGGCCGATCACCTGAGCGGCCTGGGCCGGCGTAATCAGGCCGAGTGCGGCCATTTTGTTGAAGATCTGATAGCTGTCCGGGTCCTGATAGGCCTGGATGTCGCCGCCGAACGTGTCCCACGTCCAGCGGAATCCGGCGGTCGCTGTGAGCGTGGGTGTGAGCGCGTATTGCGCCTGGGCATAGAGCGCCTTGCTGCGGCCATCGACATGCGCACTGGGCTGGAGGCCGAGTGCGGGCGCAAGCGGGCCGCTTAGCCCAAGCGTGGACCACAGCGCCTCTGGAAAGATGAGCGGGCCGCCGCCCAGAATGCCACCCGCCTGCATCGGATTGACCGTGCGGAAGGTCAGCGGAGCCGGCGTGATCTGGTCGAGGTAGAAACCACCGGCCTGGAGGCGCAGCGTACCGTCATCATAGCGGACCTGAAGCTCCTCGGTGATGGTCCGCAGATTGTTGTTCCAGCTGCCTGGATAGGCGCCGAGCAGGTCGGCCACGGGTAGTGGCGTCGCGTCGCGATCGGTGGCGCTCGACGAGCGGGTGCGCGCGAAGCTGAAGATGTTCTTGATCGTCAGTGTCGGGGATGCGCGCCACTCGGTGTTGTTGAGGACGAGGAAGCTCTTGGCCCGCTCGAACGTGGGGACGCTCAGCGCAGTTTCGCGGACGCCGCGCGCCTGCTGGGCCACCAGATAGGGCTGGAGCAACGCCGCATAGGTCCGCGACGGATTCACCGCGAGCAGGACATTGCCGCCGCCATGCTCGTCAACCTCCTGATAGCTGATGGCGGTATAGTTGCTCACGGAATCGGTCGGGTTGAACTGAATGCCCAGGCGCAGGCTGAAATTGTTGCGGTTGAGATAGTCGCGGCCCGTGTTGACATCGTGGACATAACCGTCCCGCTTATCGAACTGCCCGGCGACGCGCACCGCCAGCACGTCATCGGCGATCGGCAAATTCAGTGCGGCCTGGCCGCTCCTGCGCCGGAGATTGCCGAGCGTCAGATCGACATAGCCCTCGACGACATTCATCTCCGGTCGCGCCGGCTCCATCAGCACGGCGCCGCCCGTCGTGTTACGACCGAACAAGGTGCCTTGCGGCCCTTTCAACACCTGGAGCGAAGCCAGGTCATAGAAGTTGCCGGGGCCACTCACCGATGTCGGTACTTCGGCGAAATAGCCGACAACGCCCGGGCCGCTCCCGGTGCCCGGACCGCCCGTGCCGCCCATCCCGCGGATCGTGTAGGTTTCCTGGTTCCGCGCAACATCGCCCACGACGGAGAGGGACGGTGTGAAATTCTGAAGATCGGTGCCGTTGTTGATGCCCTTTTCGCGGATCGAATCCTGCGTGAACGCCGTCACCGCCACCGGCACTTCCTGCGCGCGCTCGTCCGTGCGACGGGCGGTAACGACAATGTCCTCCAGCGCGGAATCATCCGACGGTAAAGGGACATCCTGGGTGACCGAGGAGGTGCCGGCTGTCGCAGCACTGTCATCACGGGCGGACGCAGGCACGCGGGATACCGCCACAGCCCCCGACGGATCGCTATGCATCACGAGACCCGAACCGCCGAGGATCACCCGGAGCGCTGCACTCTCGTCCATCCTGCCGCGCACGCCCGGAGAGCGCAGCCCCTGCACTTCTTCGCTGCGATAGAGGATGTGCCGACCCGATTGCCGTGACCACGCATCGAGCGCGGATTTCATACTACCCGCTTCGATCGTGAAAGTGCGAAGCTCTGCCTGTGCGAACGCCGGTGTGGCGATGGCAACCGCCGCCGTCGAAATCGTGAATGCGAGCGCAAATTTTCCAGTCATCCTCTTCCCCCTGTCCCGGCCGCCATTTTTGGCTGCTCATTCATAGTGACGAGGGGAGCGGGGAAATCCCCAACGCAAGTTCACGAAATAATTGTGATCGTGTCCTCGTCGCTGGTGATGCGAAGGCCGAATGCGGTGCGAAGCAGGCGCGCAAAGGCGTCGATGTCGTGCGCGTCGAACGAGCCGCCGATACGGATCGCAGCAGCCTTCGGATCGCGGATGCGGATCTGACGCCTGTTGTAGCGGTTGAACTCGCGAGCTGCATCTTCGAGCGTCACCTGGTCGAACGTCAGAACGCCCTGGCGCCAGCTGAGCGAATCCTCCACCCATTGGCGCGATTGCTTCGCGACCAGCATCGAAGTGCCGCGCGTGGCGATCATGTCGCCCGCAGTGATGACGGTCGCGCGCTGATCGTCATTCGCGCTCAGATCCTCGACGCGAACGCGGCCCTGCGCGACGGTTACGATCGTAGTGTCGCCATCGCGGCGGATCGAGAATTTGGTGCCGAGAACCGTCACCTTGCTGTCGCCGGCGAAGACAGTGAACGGTCGACTTGCGTCGTGCGCCACATCGAAGAACGCTTCACCCCGATCGAGCCAGACCCGCCGTTCTCCCGTTGCCACGGCTGCGCGCATTAGACTGTCGGTGTTGAGGGTAATCTGGCTGCCATCGGTCAAGTCGACTTGCTTGCGCGCGCCGACTGCGGTGGCGACCTCAACCATTTTAGGCGGCTTCGCGCCATCGCTGCCCAGCGCCAGCAGGGCGAACGAACAAACAATCAGCAGGGAGGCCGCGATCGCGACGACAGGCGCCAGCCAGCGATACCGTCGCGGTTCGGGGCGTTCCGAGCTGCGCATGGCCGCAAGCCGCTCGGTTGCTTCCCAGCCGATCTCGAGGCGCCAGAACGCAGCCCGGTGTTCCATGCTCTCGGCGATCCATTGCTGAAGCGCGGCATCCTGTTCAGCCGACCAGTCCGGCTGTTCACGCCGGACCAGCCAGGAAGCGGCGGTCTGCTCGATTTCCCGTGCGCGGCTCATCGCTCGACCTTCCGATGCTTTGGACGGTCCCGACGGGTTCGGTCGATCCTGCCCTCGCCGCCATGCATATAATCGACCAGCGCGCGCAGGCCCAGCGTAAGCTGGCGCTCCACGGTATGCTCGCCCACGCCCAGGCGAGCGGCAGTTTCCCGTATGCTCAGACCTTCTACCCGGCGCAGGCGCACCACTTCGCGGCAACGCGGGGGCAGTTGTTCCAGCCCCGCCATGGCGCGCCGCAACTCGTCGCGAGCCTCAAGTTGATGGTCGGGCGAGAATCTGGCTTCCTCGGCTACGATGCTCTCGAGATCCGCGATCTGCTCGAACGATACGACGCGCGCGCGTCTGGCGCGATCGATCAACACGTTGCGCGCCACGGTGAAGACATAGCGGCGCGCCGAGTGCGGCAGGCCGGCGCGCGCGCCGGTCAGCGCACGCTCATAGCTTTCCTGACGCACGTCGATCACGTCCTCGCTTTGCCGGCTATGGCGCGCGATGAAGTGCATCAGCTCCCGTTCAAAGGGGAGCACCTCCGTTGCGAACCAGGCACGCAGGGCTTTGTCATCGACCATAACCGGGTTCGACGTATGAACGGCCAAAAGCCGTAACACCATCGTGAACGGAGCGCTTTTCACTGCACAGGGCAATCTGCGTGCCGAGCTCAAGGGATTCGGGTGGGCGTCGGGCGGTCTGGCGCCGCGTTTGCGCGGGCTTGGCCTTTACGCGCGATTAAGAGCGTTTCGGCTATCGCCGTCCAATGTTGCACCAGCGCCTGAACAGCACCCAGGAACGCCCGACAGGCATGTTCGCATTGGCGCGGCAGGCGGTGATCTGGCGCGCCGGTGCGCAGATCGCCGGACAGATCATCACCTGGAGCGCCACCTTTCTGGTGATCCGCATCCTCAGCCCGCACGATTACGGGCTGTTTGCGATGACTCAGGTGATGTTGACGGTGCTCAACATGCTCAACGGCGCCGGATTGGCGAGCGGCCTGATCCAGAAGCCGGATGCCGATGAACGATCGATCCGTCAGGTGTACGGGATGCTGATCGTGCTCAATTTCGGGCTGGGAATCGTCCAGTTCGCCACCGCGCCGTTGGTGGCTGCCTATTTCCAGCAACCGATCGTCGCCGATCTGCTCCGCGTTCAGGCGTTCCTCTATGTCACTACGCCGTTCGTCGCCTTCCCCTATGCGCTGCTGGCGCGCGAGATCGATTTCAAGCCGCAGGCGAAGGTCTATTTCCTCTCGTCGATCACCGGAGCGGTTGCCGCATTGGGCGGCGCGCTGGCGGGATTGGGCGTGTGGACGCTGATCCTCGCTCCGGCAGTGTTGTTTACGACGCGCGCGATCGGCATGACCCGCGTATCGGGACATCATTACCGCCCCCTGTTCGATTTTCGCGGTGCGGGGGCGCTTGCCAAGTTCGGCGGGCTGATGGCGGCGGGCCAGTTTTTCTGGGTAATCCAGAGCCAGGCGGACGTGTTCATCGCGGGCCGGGTGCTATCTCCAGCGACGCTGGGCCTGTATACGACCGGGTTGTTTCTGACCCAGATCCTGGTTTCCAAATTCGTGCCCGCGATCAACGATGTCGCCTTTTCAGTGTATGCGCGGATGCAGGACAATCGCGACGCAGTAGCGGTCGGCTTCGCGCGTTCGGCGCGGATGGTGATGCTGGTCGCGATGCCGTTCTATATCGGACTGGCGGTTACCGCTGAGCCGCTGGTCGCGACGGTGCTCGGGCCGAAATGGGTGGAAGCGGGGCCGATCGTCCAACTGCTGGCGCTGGCGATGCCGATGATGACGCTGCAGGTGCTGGCGGGGCCGGCGTGCAGCGCGATGGGCCGTCCGGGGCTGACGGCAAAGATTGGCGCCGTCGGCGCGATCCTGCTGCCCGCCGCATTCGCCGTGGGTCTGAACTGGGGCGTCCAGGGGCTCGCTGCTTCCTGGTCCTTCGCCTATGTCGCCTATCTCATCTATACCGGGGTGCGAACCTTGCCGGTCATCGGCCTTTCCGCGGCGACGCTGGCGCGCGCGATTCTTCCGCCGGTGGTGGCCGCAATGGTGATGGGCGTGGTGGTGCTGCTGGTCGATCACGCGCTGCCGCCGATGATGGATCCGGTGCGGCTCGTCATCCTCGTTGCGATCGGAGCGATTGTCTATCTGGGCTGGCTGACGCTTTTCACCCGCGCGATCCTGCACGAAGCCGTCGCGATGGCGCGCGGGCGCGCCTATGGTGGCGAAGAACCGATACCCGAACCCGAAGCCGCCTGACGCGAGCCGCTATTGCGGTTCGTCCGCCTGGGGCGCCGCGCGTACGCCGACTTCCAGAAACCATTTCGCGCCCGTCGCATAGTGGCGGCGGACCCATGTTTCCTGCAGTTCGAACATGCCGGGGATCGGATTGCGCCCCGCGCGCGGTCGCCCGGCGAAGGTCATGAAGGCTTCGGTGTCGCCATAGGGCGCCCAGGCGGCGTTGCTCGCGCTATGCGGCGTGCCGCTGGCGGCGAAGCTGGTCCAGTAATCAAGCATCGCGTCGGAAAGCGCGGGTGCATCGGCGTCGCCCGCCACACCGGGCCAGTTTGGCGGCATGTGACCGGCATCGAGGTGGCCGAAGACGAACGGCAGTTCGGACGCGTGAAAGGCGCAGATGTCGCGTGCGCGCGCTTCGGGCTGGCAATGGTCGAAAAGATAGAGATAGGCGGGGATGCCCGCCGCAGACTGAAGCCGCACCATCCGCTCGGTTGCCCAGCCATAGATTGCGTCGCGCAGCGTGCCGACCATGCTATTTTTGATGTCGCTTGCGGGGTAGATCGCAAGGAAAGCGGGCGCGAGATCGCCATAGCCCGCGCGGATCGCGGCTTCATAGGCTTCGGCACTAGGCGGCGCTTCGGGCAGGAAGGCGCGCTGGGTGCGCACTTCGCCGCTGTTGAACCCGGCGATCAGCGGGACTTTCGCCTGTTCGCCCGCGTCGAATGTTTCCACGACCTGTTTGGGAAGCACCGCGCCGTCGATCGTACCCTGCGGCGTGAAGCGCGCGCGCGCTGCTGCAACAGTGAGCGTATCGGCATCCATCGACAGCATGTCATCGAGCGTGTCGGCGCCGAGCGACGACATCAGCGTGGTGCCGATATCCTCAGCCGAGGGCAGGCCGAATGCCGCTTCGTGCAGGGCAGGGACGGCGCGGGTATTGGCGCTTTCGAGGATTGCCTTGTCGAACAGCCCGCGCGCAGCCGGGCTGGTCAGGAGATAGCTGACGCTCAATGCACCGGCGGATTCGCCCATCACAGTGACATTACCCGCATCGCCCCCGAACGACGCGATATTGTCGCGCACCCAATGCAGCGCCGCGATCTGGTCGAGCAGGCCGTAATTGCCCGAAACGCCTTCGGGCGAACGGGCGCTGAGCGCGGGATGCGCGAGCCAGCCAAGCACACCCAGCCGATAGTTGATCGAGACGAAAACGACGCCGCGCGCCGCGAAATTCTCGCCCGAATAGAGCGGGTCGGCGCTGCTGCCGATTTGCAGCGACCCGCCATGGATATAAACGATCACCGGCGCATCGGCAGCGTGCCTTGGCGCCCAGACATTGAGCGTCAGGCAGTCCTCGCTCGTTGCCGGAAGCTGGCTGTAGTAAAAGCTGGCTGAGGGAATCGGCGGCTGTTTGCAGGCGGCGCCGAACGCAGTCGCATCGCGTACGCCATCCCAACGCGCCGCCGGGCGGGGTGCCTGCCAACGCAAGTCGCCGACGGGCGGGGCGGCATAGGGAATGCCGCGAAAAACATTGAGCTCGCCTTCGACTGTGCCCGAAACCCGCCCCGTGTTCGTCGCGACGACAGGCGCCGCTCCAATCGGCTGTGCAGCCTGACGATAGGCGCAACTGCTGACCAGCAGCGCGGCGAAAAAAAGAGCGATCCAGCGTGGGATCGCCCGGAGGTGGAGGTTGTGCGGCACGGCTGTTTCTATACACTCACAAGAGAGTGAGCGGCAACATTCGATTGCTGTACCGATGGTGGAGGGACGAATGATGCGAACCACGCGGCGCCAGATGCTGGCGGGATCGATGATGCTTCCCGCAGTGCCGGTCATCGGGGCATCGAGCTCGGCTGCGGACGCACCGGTTTCGATCGCCGGGGATCTCGAGACCTATATCGCATTCGGGAACAAGCAATCGGGCGGCAGCGGCGATGCCCGCTGCGGCGAATGGATGGCGGGCGAGCTGGAAGCGGCGGGCTATGCGATCGAGCGGATCAATTTCGACGCGCCCTGGTTCGAGCCCGAACGCTGCGAACTCGCCTGCGGCGACGAAAGTGTGACGCTGTGGCCGCAGCCGATCGTCGTGCCGACACCGGATGCCGGGATTGCGGCGCCGTTGGTCCGCGTGGGGCCGGACGGGGGCGCGGATGCGCCGCTCCCGGGGGCGATTGCGCTGGTCGACCTGCCCTGGGGGCGCTGGTCCTCCCTATATTGGCCGCAAGTGCGCACGCCGCTTCAGGCCGCGTTCGATCAGGGTGCGCGTGCGGCGGTAGTCGTCACCAACGGTCCTACCGACGAAGTGATCGCGCTCAATGCCGACGGGCGCGAGCCGATGTTCCCCGGCCCGGTGGCGCTGCTGGCACCGCGCGAGGCGGGGCCGTTTCTGGCTGCCGCGCGGGAACACCGCGACGCGCGGCTGGTGGTGACGGGGCAGGGCGGACGCCGCCCCGCATTCAACTTTGTCGGTCGGATCGATCGCGGGCGCGGCAATTGGCTGGTTGTATCGACACCGCGATCGGGCTGGTTCGATTGTGCGGGAGAGCGGGGTGGCGGTGTCGCCGCATGGCTTCATATCGCGCGGTGGGCGGCACGCGATCTGCACGACCACAACCTCGCATTCCTGTGCAACAGCGGCCACGAATATCAGTATCTGGGCGCGGCGGAATCGATGCGGCATATCGCCCCGCCGCCGCAGGAAACGGCGTTCTGGCTGCATCTCGGCGCCAATCTGGCCGCGCGCGAATGGCATGATTCGGTGGGCGGACGCCGCCCGCTGAGCGCCACCGATGCGCAACGCTATCTGGTGGTGACCAGCGATCTGCTCCCCGCCGCACGCGCGCGTTTTGCCGGGCTTTCGGGGCTGGAGGACGCCTATTCCAGCGATCAGATTTCGGCGGGGGAGCTGACGGCGGTGCTCGAAGCAGGGTATTCGCCCGCAGCGGGCATTTTCGGGGTGCACCGTTTCCACCATGTCGCGCAGGACGATGCGCGCTGCGTCTCTCCGGCGGCAGTCGCCGAAACGACCGCCGCCTTCGTTGCGCTGGTGCGCGACGCGCTCGCCTGATC
Organism: Sphingomonas sp.; assembly: GCA_002707985.1. Taxonomy (GTDB): domain Bacteria; phylum Pseudomonadota; class Alphaproteobacteria; order Sphingomonadales; family Sphingomonadaceae; genus Sphingomonas. The sequence goes on from PAOI01000042.1 coordinate 17,194, forward strand.
GCTCAGTCGATATCTCGCTTGAAGGTTTCGGGCAGGAACAGCATCCCGATGACGAAGCCGATCCCCGTCACCACCACCGGATACCAGAGCCCGTAATAGATATTGCCGGTGGCCGCGACCATCGCAAAGGCCGTGGTGGGCAGGAATCCACCGAACCAGCCATTGCCGATATGATAGGGCAGCGACATCGACGTGTAGCGGACCCGCGCCGGGAACAGCTCCACCAGCATCGCGGCAAGCGGGGCATAGGCCGATGTCGTGAGCAGCATGATTGCGATGATCGCCAGCACCACCATCGGCCGGTTGATCTGCGCCGGATCGGCCTTGTCCGGATAGCCGGCGGCGTCGAGTGCAGCTTCGATCTGGCGGCTGAACTGTGCCGCGGCCGCGGCGCGTTGGGTTCCGTCCAGACCTGACGGATCCGGGGCAGTGACGGTCGCGTCGCCGACACGAACCTGCGCGATCGTGCCTTCCGGCGCGGCCTGATTGCGGTAATCGACGCCGGTCTTGGCGAGATACGCCTTGGCGATGTCGCAGCTGGTGCGATCGAACGTGTTCTTGCCGATCGGATCGAACTGGAACGAGCATTCGGCATTGTTCGCGACGACCACGACCGGCGCGCGCTTCACCGCTTCGGCCAGCGCGGGGTTGGCGGCGTAGGTGAGCATGCTGAACAGCGGGAACATCGTCAGCGTGGAGAGCAGCAACGACGTCATGATGATCGGCTTTCGCCCGATCTTGTCGCTCAGCCAGCCGAAGAACACGAAGGTGGGCGTTGCGATCACCAGCCCCGTGACGAGCAGGATATTGGCAGTCGCGCCGTCGACATCGGCGATCCGCTCAAGAAAAAACAGCGTGTAGAATTGCGCGGTGTAGCCGATCACACCCTGACCGGCGACGGCGCCGAACAATGCGATCAGCACGATCTTGAGGTTGCTCCAGCGACCGAATGCCTCCGTCACCGGTGCCTTTGAAATCGTCCCTTCGTCCTTCATCTTCTGAAAGACGGGGCTTTCATCGAGCTTGAGCCGGATCCAGAGCGACACGCCGAGCAGGAAGATCGAGAGCAGGAACGGCACGCGCCAGCCCCAGCTGGCGAACGCTTCCTCACCGAACACCGATCGCAGGCCGATCACCAGCAGCAGCGCGGTGAACAGGCCGATCGTCGCCGTCGTCTGAATGAAGCTGGTGAAGAAGCCGCGTTTTCCGTTGGGCGCATGTTCGGCGACATAGGTCGCCGCCCCGCCATATTCGCCGCCGACGGCCAGCCCCTGAATCAGGCGCAGCAGGACGAGGATGATCGGCGCGGCAGTGCCGATCGTGGCGTAATTGGGCAGGAAGCCGACTGCGAAGGTGGAAAGCCCCATCAGCGCCATGGTGATCAGGAAGGTGCGCTTGCGCCCCACCAGATCGCCGATCCGACCGAACAGGATCGATCCGAACGGGCGTACCGCGAACCCGGCGGCAAAGGCGCCGAGCGCGAGAATGAACGCGGTCGTATCGTTGACGCCGGAAAAGAATTGCGCGGAAATATAGGTCGCGAGCAGCCCGTAGAGATAGAAGTCGAACCATTCGAACATCGTCCCGAGCGAGGAGGCGAGGATGACTCGTTTCTCGGTCCCGGTGGGTGCGTGATGTTTGGGCAGCTCCTGGCCTGCGCTGGTCATTTCCGGTTCCTCTCCTGAACATCGGGCCGCCCGTTACGGGTCTGGCCGGCGCGGCGCGGCGATCCTTCGCCACGCCGCGGATCGTGGGTTATCGTGCGACTGCCATCGCGGGCATTTCCGCGCCGGAAGCGGCGAGCTCGCGCTCGGCCTGGAAAAAGCCATAGGGCGGAACGGCTTCGCCCTCGCGGTTGGTGACAACCTCCCATCCGTCGATCACCTGCGCGGCGGCATCGTCGGCGCGGCCGACATAAAGGCCGCGGGTGAGGGTGATATTGGCGGCAGCGAAATTGCCCGCGCCCGCACACAGAATCGCCCTGCTGGGCGCATCCTCGGCAACCAGCGCCACCACCCCGGGGCTGACCAGCGCCGGATCGAGCTGCGTCAGCGCGTCGCTGGCCAGCACGCCGTCGGTCATCTGTGTCGCGGCGGTCGGCGCGAGGCTGTTGACGCGGATATTATATTTCTCGCCTTCGATCGCGAGCGTCTGCATCAGCCCGACCAGCGCCATCTTGGCGGCGCCATAATTGGCCTGACCGAAATTGCCGTAGAGGCCGGACGAGGATGTCGTCATGACGATGCGGCCATATTGCTGTTCGCGCATGACCGGCCACACCGCTTTCGAGAAGATCGCGGCACCCATCAGATGGACTTCGATCACCAGACGGAAATCGTCGATCGACATCTTGGCGAAGCTCTTGTCGCGCAGGATGCCGGCATTGTTGACCAGAATGTCGATCCGGCCCCAGCTGTCCATGATCCGCGCGACGATCTCTTCGACCGCAGTTTCGTCGGTGACCGAGCCTGGCATTGCCATGGCTTGCCCGCCCGCCGCGATGATTTCGTCGGCGACGCGCTGCGCGGCTTCGCCGTTCAGATCATTGACCAGCAGCTTCGCGCCATGGCGTGCCAGTTCCAGCGCATGACACCGGCCGAGCCCACCCCCGGCTCCGGTCACGATCGCGACCCGGTCCTGCAATATCCGCGTTCCCGTCACTCAAACCCTCCCAGCGTAGTTCACTATCAAGCGAGTTAATAACTTAAATGGCGCGGGGCGGCTATGCCCTTCCTGACTGCTATTTCCGAATTATTGTGCCGCCTGCCGTTCCGCAGCGCGCTCGGCGCAGATCGATTTGAATCCGGCGGCCATGAATGTCGCCATGCGTTTCTTGACCGCCACGAAATCCTCCGAACGGCACAGCCCGCCGGACAGCTTGTCGATACGTCCCGTCCGCGCCAGCGTGAGCATCAGCGCGCCGGTAACGAAGTGATAGCCCCAGAAAATATCCTCTTCCTCGCAATCGGGCAGCGCCTTGCGCAGCAAATCGATCAGCCGCAGCACGACCGGATCGAAATGCTGGTCCATCATGTCCGCGCCCCATTCGGGGGTGTTGGCGACCTGAGCACCCAGCGCGGCATAGTTGCGCCAGCCTTCGCCGCCTTCGATGTAGAGATCGAGATCGGTGTCGAGATAGGTGTGGAGCGCGCCTTCGACGGTCGGCTTGCCGTCGGTCGAGCGCTCATAATCGTCGAGCGCCTTCATCCGCCGTTCGCTGGTCACCTGTGCGCGGCGCGCGAACACCGCGTCGAACAGCTTCTGCTTGTCGTCGAAATAATAGTTGAGGAGCGTGTGGTGCACGCCCACGCGCTTCGCCACATCCTTCAGCGTGACGCCGTACAATCCATGGCGGGAAAAGAGATATTCCGCCGCATCGAGTATCTGTTCGGTCGTTTCGGCCCGCCGTTCCGCCTTGCTCTGCGGTTTCCGACGCGGCTTGCGTTCTGCTGACAAAATGACGCCTTTCCTCGTTACATCGCGGGTCAGGCTGGCCGTACTCGCCATCATCACGACCCGCTATACTCTGCTCGAAGGCGTATCTTGTCGATCTTTCCGGTCGATGCCAGTGGCATATTGTCCAGCCGGATCACTGCGTCGGGCATCCACCAGGGCGCAATGCGTCCGCTGAGCGGCGCCAGCAGTGCTTCGTCCTCGATGCTCTCATTGCCGCGCAGTTCGACCAGCAACAGCGGGCGTTCGCCCCATTTGGGGTCGCTGCGACCGATCACGGCGGCGAACGAAACCTGAGGCAGCGTCGTCACCAGCGCTTCGATTTCCGCCGGATTGATCCATTCGCCGCCCGACTTGATCAGATCCTTGGACCGTCCGGTGATCGTCAGGTTGCCGCGTTCGTCGATTATGGCAAGGTCGCCGGTATCGAACCAGCCATCGGCGTTGGTCGCGCTTTCCTGCTGGCCGAAATAGCGTTCGACCACTGCTGGCCCGCGCACGTAAAGATGCCCCTCATGGCCGCGCTGTTGCGGCAGCGGTGCGCCCGACGCGTCGTACAGCATCAGATCGATGCCCAGCGTCGGGCGGCCCGAATTGCCGGCTTCACGCTCGGGATCGGCAGCCATGGAAATCGTGCCGAGCGGCGAGAGTTCGGTCATGCCCCAGCTCGTCTGAACCGTGACGCCCAGCCCGGTCTCGATCCGCTGCATCAACGCTGGCGGCATCGGTGCGCCGCCGACCATGATCCGCTCGAGCGTGGGCAGTTCGATCCCTTCGCGCTCGACATAATCGACCAGTCCCACCCACACGGTGGGCACGCCCACTGCGATCGTGACGCCTTCGTCGCGGATCAGCCGGGCGAGGCTAGCGCCGTCGGCATTGCGTCCCGGCATCACCAGCCCCGCGCCGACCGAAGGCGCGGCGAAGGGGATGCCCCAGGCGTTGGCATGGAACATCGGCACGGCGGGAAGCACGACATCGCGCCGTGTGACGCCGAACACATCGGCCTGCAGCAGCCGGTTGGCGTGAAGGAAGTTCGAACGGTGGGTATAGGTCACGCCCTTCGGCGCGCCGGTGGTCCCGGATGTGAAGCAGAGGCCCGCCGGGGTCCGCTCGTCGAAATTGCCCCACGGGACTTCGTTAGTGACGGCAGCGAGTTCTGCCTCGATCGACAGCACGCGGAGCGCTCCATTCCCGTTCGCGGGCAGGTCGCCGTCGATCAGCACCGCTTCGATCCCCGGCGCCCGTGCCGCTATGTCGCGGGCGAGCGGCAGGAGAGCGGCGCTGGCGACGATCAGCTTTGCGTGCGACTGCTGCACCATCGCGGCCAGTTGCGCCGCAGTGATGCGCGGATTGAGGGTGTGGCAAACCGCCCCCATGCCCATGATGCCATACCATGCCTCGACATGGACCTGGCAGTTCCAGGCAAGGGTGGCGACATGATCGCCGACCCCGATGCCCAGTCCGGCCAGCAGTGCCGAAAAGCGCCGAGCCCGTTCCCGTATTTCGGCAAAACTCGCCCGCGCGGTCGAACCGTCTTCGCGTGCGGTGACGATCTTGCCCGTCGGATGCCATTTGGCCGCGTGGTCGATAAATTTGTCGAGGGTAAGCGCGTAATCCTGCATCGCACCACTGATCATCGGCATCGCGTATCCTGCGGGGGGAGGGGTGGCGAAATCACGCCGGTGTTCCAGGTCCAGGGAATGTCCCCCGCCGCACGGCGCCGGCAAACCACTTCCTCATGCAGGGCATAGCGTCCGCCGCTCAGGCGCAGCACCGGCACGGGCTTGTCGGCGAATACCATTCCCGAGCGGCTGTCGGCGTAGCGCGGCCATGCCGGAGCATTGGCGGCAGTCGGCTGACCGGTGCGGGCAAAGGACACCCAATAGCCCATGATCGCCGCCGACATGGCGCGTTCGCGCACCGTATCGGGAATTTTCGGCCAATAGGGCGGCAGATCGTCCATCGTACCGAACACATAGGGAAGTTCGGACCCATGGAAGCCATGGACGTTCCAGGTTTCGGTATCCGGATAGCCGTGGTCGAACAGATAGAGATAGGAGGGGACGCCCAGCGCCGCCTGTTTCGCGGTCAGTCGCTCCGACGTCCAGCCGTACATCGCGTCTCGGGTGGTCGCGAGCATGCTCTCTTCGATATCATCGGACGGATAGATGGTGAGGAAACGGTCGGCGAGTTCGCCATAGGCGGCACGGATACGCGCCTCATAGGCTTCGGCATTGTCGGGCTTGGGTGGCAACAGGATACGAAGCGTACGAATCTCGCCGCTGTTGAAGCCCGCGATGATCGGCACTGGCGCCTGTTCGCCGCGATCGAAGATGTCGACCAGCTGATCCGGAAGCACCTTTCCATCGACTGTGCCCCAGGGGACGAAGGCGGCTTCGGCAGCGCCGCGTACCAGATCGGATGGCGACATCGCGCGCATCGCGGCAAGATCGGCAGCGCCCAGTTTCTGCTGCAGCGCGCTGCCGCTCGCTTCGGCCGATGGCATGCCATGCGCCGGTTCGCGCAGGGCAGGGGTGCTGAGCATATAGGCGCTTTCGGCAATCGCCTTGGCAAACAGGCCGCGTGCCGGCGGCGATGCCATCAGATACATGACGCTGAGCGCGCCTGCGCTTTCGCCTGCGATGGTGACGTTGGCAGGGTCTCCGCCGAACGCGCCGATATTGCGCTGAACCCATTTCAGCGCCTCGATCTGGTCAAGCAGCCCGTAATTGCCGGAAATATCGTCGGCGGATTCGGCGCTGAGTTCGGGAAGGGCGAGATAGCCCAGCACCCCGAGGCGATAATTGACTGAAACGACGATGATCCCCTGACGCGCCATTTTCGACCCGTCATATGTCTTCTGGCTGCTCGCGCCGTTGGTCAGTGCGCCGCCGTGAATCCATACCAGCACAGGCGCATTTTCGGCATGCTCGGGCGCCCAGACATTGAGCGACAGGCAATCCTCGCTCATCGGGCCGATATCTTCGGAATAGACGCTCGCCGAGCGCGCACCCGGTTGATAGCAGGCGGGACCGAAATCGGTGGCGCGGCGCACCTCCTGCCAGTCGGGCTGGGGCACCGGCGGTTTCCAGCGCAGATCGCCCTCCGGCGCGACGGCATAGGGAATGCCCTTGAAAGAACGGATGCCGCGCCGCTCGCTGCCGATCATCGTTCCTACCGGAGCCGTCACGCTGGGGCCGGAGCGTTGCGCGTGCGCGCCGGCCGGCATGGCGACAAGGCCGGTCAGCAGCGCTGCCTGACCCAGCCGGGCGAGCAGGCCGCGCACCATCGTGCGCGACCGCCCCCGCTCATGACCGGATGCCCGGACCATCAGAAGTCATATCCCACGCGAACGCCGATTGTGCGCGGCCGCAGCCGTGCATAGCGCCCGTCGAGAAACGCCTCGGGATGGACATAGGTGATCGAATCATCGTCGAGCAGATTTTCGACATAGGCAGTGATCTTCGCGCCGCCCGTCGTCACGCCGGCATAGAGATTCACCGTCGTATAGGCGTCGGTATAGTCATAGGTCGGGTTGATCAGCGTCGGGCGCCCCGGGACGTTCGGGAACAGGCCCGGATATTTGCCGACATGCGCGGCATTGGCGGCCATGAACACATCGGCATTGTCGCCGACCGCGAAATCATAGCGGACCGTAGCCGAGCCCTGGAAATGCGGCGAGGCAAGCTGAATGCCCTTTTCTGCGCCGGACATCGCCGCTTCCTGATCGGTAAGCTCGGTCACCTTGGCATCGTTGTAGGAGCCGTTGAAGGTGAAGATCAGTCCGCGGGTGGGGCGCACCGCCAGTTCGAGCTCGACGCCCTTGCTGGTCGCGGCGCCGATATTGGTGGCGAACTGGATCTGGTCGGACAGACGGTTAGCTTGCACCTGAATGTCGCGCCAGTCGATATAATAGAATGCCAGGTTCGCCGAGAGCGCGCCGTCGAGCCAATAGCCCTTGAGCCCGACTTCATAATTGGTGAGCGAATCCGAATCCGCGCCGTCGGGAATGACGATGTCGGTGGGATCGACCACGCTGACAAGGCCCGCGCGCGCATTGGCAACCGGCGCACGGAAGCCGGTCGCTATGGTGGCATAGGTGGTCAGCGATGGGCTGGGCTTGAACGATGCACTGACCTTGTAGGACAGCGACCCGTCGGTAACCCGTCGTCCGAGCGCGGCCGGAACCGCCGTGGGCACGAAATTCCAGCCGAGCTTGTAATTGGCGGCGACAAGGGCAGGGGCCACCGCGAGATAGTTCGACGTATATCCGCCGGCCCGCGTGTTCGCCCGCACTTCGGTAGAGGTGTAGCGGAGCCCGCCGGTCAGCCAGAATTTCTCGCCGAAACGATAGGTCAACTCGCCGAACGCAGCCAGTTCGGTCGAGCGGCCGATGCCGGTGAACCGCGAATAATATTCGTCGGGCAGCCCGGTGATATTATATTCGTCGATGAACTGTTCGTTGCTGCGGTAATTATAATCGACCTGCCGCTCCTTGCCGTAGAAAAAGCTGCCGACGATCCATTCGAGCGGACCCGATGTCTGCGATGCCAGCCGCATTTCCTGCACCCAGACATCGTCATAGGCATAGGCGTCGAGCGCGAAGGGAATGGTCTGGGCGAAGGTGCCCGCCAGATCGACGACAAACGACTGGTCGAAGGTCGCATAGGTGGTCGAGCTGGTGAAATTGGCGAAGCCGAGATCCCAGTCGAATGAGAGATTGTAGCTATGGAGTTCGCCCTCGAACAGGTCGGGGCGATCCGAGCGGCGCACGAATTTGCCGAGGTCCGGATTGGTCAGCGCCGAATCTTCCGGCTGGCTGTTCTCATAGATGAAGGTTGCGCGGGCGCGGAACCGGTCATTGGGCTGCCATTCGAGTTCGGCACGTCCGCCATAGGCCTTGAGCACGTTCGAATTCTTCACGCCGGTGCCGATATTGTCGACCCAGCCATCCTCGTGCCGGTAGAAGCCGACGAGACGCAGGCCGAGCCGATCGGTGATGATCGGCACATTGACCATGCCGTTATAGCGCTGGCGCAGCGAATCGCTGCCGGTCAGGCCGATATCCACCAGCGCCGATGCCTGCACTTCGTCCAGATCGGGCGATTTGGTGAGGATTCGGACCGCGCCTGCAAGCGAGCTGGACCCGAACAGTGTCCCCTGGGGACCGCGCAGGAACTCCACGCGCTCGACATCGAACAATGTCGGATCGAGAATGGTCGAGTTGCCGTTCGCGGAGATCGGCAGTTCGTCGATGTAAATGGCGACCGTGCCCTGAAGGTTCGCGCCATAGCCGTTGGTCGCGATGCCGCGCGCAGTGAAGTTGTTGAAATTGGCGGTGGGTTTGTTGACGACGACCCCCGGCGTTTCGCGCGCCAGCCCTTCATAGCCGACAATGCCCTTTTCGGTCAGTTCTTCCTGCTGAAAGGCAGTGACGCTGAGCGGCACGTCCTGAAGCCGTTCGGCGCGGCGCGTTGCCGTAACGACGATTTCCGATGCGCTCTGCGCTTCGGACGGCGTGTTGTTGTCCTGGCTGGCGGACTGGTCCTGCGCATAAGCAGGCGGGGCGACCAGCGCGATCGCGGCGACCGAAGCGGACGCAAATATCCTACCCTTCATTCGATAACTCCCTCTCCCGCGCAGCGATTGTTTCGCTGTCGTAGGGCGATCGATACTGTTTTTCTCACGCGAGTCAATATTCACTATCTTGCGTGTGAATAACAATGGAGAAACGGTTTACGTTACGTCTTCAGACGCTGACGCCAGCGGGTGCTATGCGCAGACGCGCCCCGCGCAACCGAATTTGGTCGCGCAGGGCGGGAATCTCGTGCTGGTGTGGTTTTGCTGGACCGAAAGCGTCAGGTGCCGAAGGAAAGCCGCCGATGTTCCTGATCGAGCATGCGATAAAGGCCCGCAGCCATCATCAGCAGCACCAGTGCGAAGGGAAGGCCGGTGACGATCGCCGCCGTCTGCAACGCGGCAAGTCCGCCCGCCCAGAGCAGCGCCGCCGCGAGCAGCCCGATCGCGACTGCCCAGGTCACGCGCGAAACAAAACTGGCATGATGATGCCCGCCCGACGCAATCATCGCCGTCACCAGCGCGCCCGAATCGGCTGACGTCACGAAGAAAGTCGCGACGATCACTACCGCCAGCCAAGAAGCGACCGTGGTCAGCGGGAAATGGGCGAGGAACGCGAACAACGCGTCGGGCATGCTTTTCGACACCGCCTCTGCAAGCCCGCCGGCGCCAAACATTTCGATATGCAGCGCGCTGTCGCCGAACACCGTCATCCAGACGAAAGTGAACAGCGTTGGCACGAACAACACGCCGGTGATGAATTCCCGCACCGTGCGGCCATAGGAAATGCGGGCGATGAAGATGCCGACGAACGGCGACCAGCTGATCCACCAGGCGTAATAGAAGATCGTCCAGCTGCCCTGCCAATGGCCGGGGCTGTAGGTTTCGGTCCAGGTCGAAAGATAGACGAACCGCTGCACATAATAGCCGACATTCTGGATGAAGCCGTTGAGCAGGAACACCGTCGGCCCGACGATGAACACGAAGAGCATCAGCAGCAGCGCCAGCACCATGTTGATTTCCGACAGGCGCTTGATCCCGGCGTTCAGGCCGAAAGCGACCGATGTCGTCGCCATCGCGGTGATGACGATGATCAGGAAGAATTTGGTAAGCGCGTTGTCGGGCGCGCTGACCAGAATGCTGAGTCCGGCGTTGATCTGGGACGCGCCAAAGCCGAGCGACGCGGCCACGCCGCACACCGTCGCAGTGATTGCCAGCACGTCGATCGCATCGACCAGCAGTCGGGGCAACCGGGGGAACGCCGCGTTGAGGAAGCCGCCGATGCTGAGCGGCATGCCACGGTTGAAGGCGGCATAGGCAAGCCCCAGCGCTATGATCGCATAAATGCCCCAGGCGTGCAGGCCCCAATGGAGGAATGTGACGCCCATCGCATGCTGCGCATTCCCGGCCAGCCCGCGCGGCAGATGCGCGTCAGGGTTGGAAAAGGCAGTGGCGGGGGGATTGGCGAAATGCGTCACCGGTTCGGCAACGCCATAGAAGAGCAGGCCGATTCCCATGCCCGCCGAAAACAGCATCGCGAACCATGCCAGCATGCCGAATTCGGGTTTGGCGTTCTGGCCGCCCAGCCGGATGTTGCCGAACCTGCCAAAGGCCAATATCGCGCACAGCACCAGCAGGATGTTGACCGTCAGCACCAGCAGCCAGCCGAAATTATCGGTCGCGCCGCTTTGGATCGCATCGAATATCACCGACGCCTGATCGACATTCAGCACTGCGAACAGGATCAGCGCGCCGATCAGTGCGACCGCGCCGTAAAATACGATCGGATTGAAACCAGGTTCGGAAGCGAGGCCAGCGGAATCCGAATTCACGATCGGGTAACGTCCGTATCAAGTGCAACGCGGATAATAGGGCGATCCTCCGAAAGTCGAATAGCAGCCGATGGCAAAGGAATATGTGGCGATCGCGCCGCGATATCCCTGCACGCAAAATATGGCATGTACGTAACGAATCCAGCCTAACCGCGCAGTGATGTCATTGCAACGCTGCGGCGATATTGTTTCGACCCGACAGCAATAGACCACGGATTGCTCGCGATTCTGTCGCCGAACCCGCCGGTATTTTCATCGCCGGGTATTGCCGCATCGCGCCGGCTGGCGGGTGGCGATGGCCGTTGCCGAAACGTGGATGCGCCGCCCTGCTTTCCCTTTGAGGAAGGCAGGCGCGGCGCACCGGGGGGATTGGATTATTGGTGCCGGATCAGTCGAGCACGGTCTTGTCCGCGTCGTAATCGGTCTGGAATTCGAGCCAGATGCCGTTGAGGATCGCGACGCCCACGGCGAGACCGAGACCCAGTACCCAGGTGAAATACCACATGAAGGGGCTCCTCAATAAAAATCGGGGTTGGTGTCGACCTGCTCGCGCGTCACACGTCCGAACATGATTTTATACGCCCAGGCGGTGTAGATAAGGACGATCGGCAGGAAGATGATCGTCACGATCAGCATCGTGAACAGCGTTCCGTGGCTGGACGATGCGTTCCACGCGGTAAGGCTGGACGCCGGATCGATCGAGCTCGGCAGGATGAACGGGAACATCGAAAGACCGACGGTCGAGATGATCCCGACATTGGCAAGCGAGGAGCCGGTGAAGACCAGCGTGTCCCTGCCGCCGCGAATGCCGAAGAATGCCAGCACCGGCCCGGCAAAACCGAGCACCGGCGCGATCAGCATCCACGGATAGCGGCCATAATTGTCGAGCCACGCGCCCGGCGCCGCGACCGTTGCGGTGCGCAGCGGATTGGACGGCCCGTTGGGATCGACCATCTCCGCAACGCGATAGCCCATATCGCCAAAGGCAATGAACGCGCCGCCGATCGCGAACAGGGCGATCGCGACGACGGCGGCGATCTGGCCCCAGCGGCGTGCGCGATCGTGTACCGCGCCGCTTTCCACCTTGAGGCTGAGCCAGCCCGATCCGTGCAGGACAAGCATCGCGACCGAAAGCAGGCCGGTGAGCAGCGTGAACGGCGTGAACAGGCCGAGCAGCGTTCCTTCATAGAAGCTGCGCAGATCGCCATCGAGGCGGAACGGCGCGCCGACCAGCACATTGCCCACTGCGACGCCGAAGACGAGTGCGGGGACGAAGCCGCCGACGAACAACGCCCAGTCCCAGCGCGTCCGCCACCCCTTGTCGTCATGCTTGGAGCGATATTTGAAGCCCACCGGTCGCAATATCAGCGCTGCCAGCACCAGGAACATCGCCAGATAAAAGCCGGAGAAGCTGACCGCATAGACGAACGGCCATGCGGCAAAGATCGCGCCGCCGCCCAGGATGAACCACACCTGGTTGCCTTCCCAGGTGGCGCCGATCGTATTGATCACCATGCGGCGCTCGACATCGTCGCGCGCGACGAAGGGGAGCAGTGCGGCGACGCCGAGATCGAAGCCGTCGGTCAGCGCAAAGCCGATCAGCAGCACCCCCAGCAACAGCCACCAGATGACCCGAAGCGTTTCATAATCGAGTGGGATGGACATGATATGTCTCCTCGTTCCGCGGGCTTATTCGGCCGGAACGGCGTGATAGGGGGCGGACGGCACGGGATCGGGCGCCGGAAGATAGCGTTCCGGTCCTTTCTTGATCGCTGCCAGCATCAGCCGCACTTCGATTACCGCGAGCACGCCATAGAGCAGCGTGAATCCGACAATGGTCGTCCAGATCTGCGCCACGGTCAGGCTCGACGCGCCGAGGAAGGTCGGCAGCACGCCGTCGACCGCCCAGGGCTGACGCCCGATTTCGGCAACGAGCCAGCCGGCCTCCGCCGCGATCCAGGGCAGCGGAATAATCACCACCGCCGTGCGCAGGAACCATTTGCGGTCGAACCGGCGCGTGTTGGCAAAGATCAGCGCGAGCCCGAAAAAGGCGATGAAGAAGAAGCCGAGCCCCGCCATGCCCCGGAACAGCCAGAAAAGCGCCGGGACGTTGGGAACGGTGGACCACGCCGCCTTGTCGATCGCGGCGGCGTCCGCTTGACGCGGATCTTCGACATAGCGTTTGAGTAGCAGCGCATAACCCAGATCGGTCTTGTTCCGCTCGAATTTCTCGCGCGCGGCGGCATTTTCGGGGTCGGCACGCAGCGTCTGGACGGCATCATAGGCGTCGATGCCGTTGACGATCCGGCCCTTTGCCTGTTCGACCAGCGGTTTGATCCCGCTCACTTCGCCGTCCAGGCTGCGCGTGGCGATCAGGCCGAGCACATAGGGGATCTTGATCTCATGCGTGGTTTCGCGCCCGCTGTTCGACGGTAGGCCGAAGATCGCCAGACCCGCCGGCGCCGGTTCGGTTTCCCAGGCGCCTTCGATCGCGGCGAGCTTCATCTTCTGGTTGTCGGTCAGCGCATAGCCGCTTTCATCGCCCAGCACGACGACCGAGAGCGAGGACGCCAGACCGAAGGCGGCGGCAACCGCGAAGCTGCGCTTGGCAAGCTCCATATGGCGCCCGCGCAGCAGGTAGAAGGCCGATACGCCCAGCACGAAGACCGATGCCGTGACATAACCGGCGCTGACGGTGTGGACGAATTTGGCCTGTGCGACGGGATTGAACAGCACTTCGGTGAAATTGGTCACTTCCATCCGCATCGTATCGGGATTGAACGTCGATCCGGCAGGAAACTGCATCCAGCCATTGGCGATCAGGATCCATAGCGCCGATAGATTGGAACCGAGCGCCACCATGAAGGTGGTGAAAAGGTGCTGGCGCTTGGTCATCCGGTCCCAGCCGAAGAACATCAGCCCGACAAAAGTGGCTTCGAGGAAAAAGGCCATCAGCCCCTCGATCGCCAGCGGCGCGCCGAAAATGTCGCCGACATAATGGGAGTAATAGGACCAGTTCGTTCCGAATTCGAATTCCATCGTCAGGCCGGTCGCGACGCCGAGAACGAAGTTGATTCCGAACAGCTTTGACCAGAAACGGGTGATATCGCGCCACACCTCGCGGCCCGTCATCACATACAGGCTCTCCATGATCACCAGAATGAAGGAGAGCCCCAGCGTCAGGGGAACGAACAGAAAGTGGTACATTGCTGTCAGCGCAAACTGCAGCCGCGAAAGCTCGACGACGGCCATATCCATGGCAGGTTCCTCATATTGAGCCGGGCAAAGCCGTGACTCGAACGATATGCCCGCGCTATCTGCGGCGGCGGAATAGGACTCGCCTTGACCAAGGTCAATTATTGAAAATCATATTATGATAAAGCATTGGAATGCAGGGTGGTTCTGGCTGCTCGATCTGGTCGGCGCCTCCTGGTTCGCTTGGGGTATCGCCGAAGCGGTGAGTCGCGCTGCTGCGGGGCTTTCCGAACATTATTACGCCTATGCCGCGATTATCGGCGGCGGATTGATGCGTGCGGTTTCGGTATTCGCGGTTCAGCACTTTGCAATCGCGACGGCGCAGCGATCGGGCGTCACGCTCCGCGCCGGCCTGTTCGACCGGCTGCTCGGCAGGCCGATGGCGACTCCGGTTTCGATGGGCGGATCGGCGGTGCTGGCAATCGACCATGTCCGCACGATCGAGGAATATGACGCACGCTTCATGCCCGCGCGGGTGGGCGCGACGCTGGCGCCGCTGGTGGTGATCGCCGTCGTCGCCTGTGCCAGTCTGGTGGCGGCGGGCATTTTGATGCTGACGCTGATCCCGTTCATTGTCGGGATGATCATGGCGGGCACGGCGGCGCGGCGTGCTTCGCAGCGGCAATTGGCGGCGCTGGGCGAGCTTTCCGGCCTTTTCGTCGATCGCGTCCGCACGCTGCCGATCATTCGCCATTTCGGGGCCGAGGATCGCATCGCGCGGCAGGTGCAGGGCGCGACGCGCGAAGTCGCCGACCGCACGGTTACGGTGCTGCGCGCGGCGTTCCTGTCGAGCGCAGTGCTCGAATTTTTCTCGGCGCTCGCGGTTGCGCTGGTCGCGGTCTATTGCGGGTTCAGCCTGCTCGACATGCTGCCCTTTCCCGATCCCGAGCAGCTGACGCTGCGCGAGGCGTTTTTCGCGCTCGCCATGGCGCCCGAATTCTATCTGCCGATGCGGCGGCTGGCGGCGGCCTATCATGAAAAGCAACTGGGCGAGGCGGCACGCGAGGAACTCGCCGCGTTGCCCGAACCGATGGCGACGCCGCCAGCCGCGCCGTGGAGCGGGCTGCAAGCGGAAGGACTGGCGATCGCATGGCCCGGGCACAGCATCGGGCCGCTCGATTTCGCGATCCGCCGGACCGGAATGATTGTGCTGACCGGACCGACCGGCAGCGGCAAGACGAGCGTGCTTTCCGCGATTGCGGGGCAAGTTGCGCCGGCATCGGGCGGGGTCACGCCGGTCGACCCGGGCGACATCGCCTGGGCGGCGCAACAGCCGCTGATCCTCCCGGGAACGCTGCGCGACAATCTGATCCTCGCTTGCCCCGAAGCGTCGCCGGAGGCGGTGGCCGATGCGGTGCGCGCGGTGGGGCTCGACTCGCTGGTCGGCGAGCGCGGGCTCGATCTGCCGCTCGATCATCGCGGATCGGGGCTGTCGGGCGGCGAGCGGCGGCGCGTCGGCCTTGCCCGCGCGATCCTGTCCGAACGGCCGCTGCTGCTTTGCGACGAGCCGACCGCCGATCTGGACGCGGAAGCCGCCGAGGCAGTCGTTGCGCTGCTGACCGAACTGGCCCGCAGTCGCGCGCTGATCGTCGCCACGCATGACGCCCGGCTGATTGCCGCAGCCGATGCGGAGGTGACGCTGTGAATCGGCATGACGAAACCGAATTCCTGCAGGGTGCAGACCGCAAGCTGCTTCGCTGGGCGTTCCTGTGTGCGTTGCTGGCGGCGATTTCCTCGATCCTGTTGCTTGCGCTGTCGGGCTGGTTCCTGACTGCCGCCGCGATCGCGGGTGCTGCCGGCCCGGCTGCCGCAATGGGCTTCAACTATCTGATCCCCAGCGCGGCGATCCGTGGGCTGGCGATCAGTCGCACGGCGGCCCGCTATGGCGAGCGGCTGGTGTCGCATCGCGCTGCGCTGGGAGCGATGGCGTCGCTGCGCGGGCGCTTGTTCGGCAAGCTCGCCGCGCAGGACAGCCGCACCGCGCCCGACCTTTCGGGGGGCGATGCCAGCGCCCGGCTGATCGGCGATATCGAAGCGCTGGAGGATCTGGTGGTGCGCCGCCCGACGCGGCCGGCCAGCCTCATCGCGGCGGTCTTTGCCGTGGGGCTCACCCTTTTTGCGGGGTGGCAGGCGGCGCTCGCGCTCGCAATTCTGCTCGGCGCGCTTCCCCTGCTGCTTGCCGCTGCGGCGCGGCGGCTGACGCGGGAGCCGGCTGCGGTGGCGGCTTTGGCGTTGGGCGAACTGCGGACGGCGTTCATCGATTATGCCGCGGCCCGCCCCGAAGTGATTGCCTATGGCCTGGGCGACCGCGTGACGGCGCATCTGCTCGACATCGCGGCATCGATGGATCGGGCGCGGGCGGCGCTGTTTCGCGGCGAAGGCGTGATCGCCGGATTGCTGATCGCCTATGGCTGCGTCTCGGCGGCGCTGGTGCTCGCGCTCGCGACCAGCCCGGCAGCGCAGGTCGCGCTCGGCCTGCTGGCGGCGACGGCGTCGGTTGAATCGATGGCGGCATTCGCGCGCACGGCCATGCGTCAGGCGAGCGTCGAGCAGGGGATTGCGCGTCTGGCGACCTTGCGCGCGCTGGAGGGCGAGCCAAAGCCGCAATCGGGCGCAAAGGTTGCGGCGGTTTCGATCATGCTGGGCGCGCTATCGGTGGCGCCGGGCGGGCGGATCGCCATCACCGGGCGTTCGGGATCGGGAAAGACGCGCATATTGGAGGCGCTCGCCGGGATGCGGCCTGCGCATCATCGGCTGGCAGTCGATGGCGTAACGCTCGACGCCTGTTCGTCCGACATGCTGTGTGGGCAATTCGCGCTGGCGCCGCAGGATGCGGTGCTGATCGCCGGGAGCATTGCCGACAATCTGCGGCTTGCCCGTCCGGGACTGAGCGAGCCCGAAATGCATGCGGCGCTGGAAGTTGCGTGCCTCGATCAGCGTATCGCGGCGATGCCTGAGGGGCTGGATACGCCACTGTCCGAAGCGGGCGGCATCCTGTCCGGTGGCGAGCGCAAGCGGCTGTCGCTCGCGCGGGCGCTGCTGGCGGGGCGCCCCTGGCTGTTGCTCGACGAGCCGACCGAGGGGCTGGACGCGGCGACCGAGGCGGAGCTGGTGCGGCGGCTGGGGGGATGGCTCGACGCCACCGGAGCGGGATTGATGCTGGTGTCGCATCGCCCCGCGCCGCTTGCCCTGGCGCAGGAGCATGTCGATGTGGCGACGATCGCCACGCTTTGACCCGGCGGCCTAACCGATCCGGGCGAACACTGCGGCGCCCGATGTTGCGGGGATGTCGTCGGAGGACGGATCGGATGGCGCCGGAGCATTACCGATCTGGCTCAGCAGCGCCGTCAGCATCGCGAACCGGGCGGTGTTGAGCCGATAGAAGACCTGTTTGGCGGCGCGGCGCGTGGTCACCAGATCGGCCTTTCGCAACACCGCCAGCTGTTGCGAAAGCGCGGGTTGTCCGACGCCGGTTGCGGCTTCGATATCGCTGACGCTGCGTTCTTCGCCCTGCAAGGCGCGGATCAGTTCCAGCCGGGTCGCATGGCCCAGCGCGCGGAGCAATTCGGCAGTCGCTTCGATGTCGGGCAGGGCGTCGGTGTCGCTCATGCTGCGTCGTCCCCGACAGGGGCGTAGAACCAGTCGCTCGCCTGTTCGGCGTCGAACACGGTGTCGATTTCCTGGCTGGGCGGACGGAGCATCGGCTGGCCCGGATGCCATTCGGCCGGTGCGAGCAGGCCGCGCCGGTCGGCATGCTGAAGCGCAGTTACCATCCGCAGCATTTCCTCCACCGATCGCCCGATTTCGACCGGGTAACAGGTGGAGGCGCGCAATATGCCCCGGGGATCGATGAAATAGCTGTAGCGCACCGTTGAGGCGTCGCGCGCATCGGGCGGCACCATTGCATAGGCCCGCGCTATTTCGAGCGTGGGGTCCTCGATAATCGGAAATGCGATCTTCGCGCCGAACCGCTCATGGATCATCCGGATCCAGGCGAAATGCGAATAGAGGCTGTCGACCGACAGCGCCATCAGCGCACAGTCCAGCGCCGCAAAACGATCCGCCGCGCGCGCGATTGCCACGAACTCGCTGGTGCACACCGGTGTGAAATCGGACGGATGCGAAAACAGGATCAGCCAGCCGCCGCGATAATCCGTCAGCGATTTCATGCCCATCGTGGTGCGCGCCCGGAAATTGGGGAGCGGCATACCGATGCGCGGCGGAGAGCCGGCCATGCCCGAGTGCGGGTCGTCTTGCACAAGAAATTCCTGAATCGCCGATATCCCGACGATTGCACAAATCGGGACGGCAAGACAACTGGCTTACACGATTACATACTCTGTTAAACTGAAAACGCGGCAGATCGCCGTCGGCGCGATGGCATTATCGCGCCGACGGCCGGTAGATCAGACCGCGACCCGACGGGGGCTGGGGGCATCGCGGCGCGCATTCTGCCGCTCGAGCATCCAGCCGGGATATTCGGGCGTCAGCTTGCTCGCTTCGTCCAGCCGCGCGAGTTCGTCGGCAGTGAATTCGACATCGACGGCACCCAGATTGTCGTCGAGCTGTTCCTTGCGCTTGGCGCCGATGATCACGCTCGACACGACCGGGCGATGCAGCAGCCAGGACAGCGCGAGCTGGGCGACACTCCGCCCCTTGGCGGCGGCCAGCTCGTGCAGGATTTCGATGATGTCGTATCCGCGCTCCTTGTCGATCGGCGGGAAATCGAACGTGGTACGGCGGCCTTCGCCTTCGCTCTGACGCGTATATTTGCCGGAAAGGAAGCCGCCGGCGAGCGGGCTCCACACCATCATGCCGATCCCGTCATGGTGCAGCAGCGGCGCGATCTCACGCTCGATGTCGCGGCTGGCGATGGTGTAATAGGCCTGAAGCGAGGTGATCGGCGCCAGCCCGTGATCGGCATTATGCGTCGATGCCTTGGCAATGGCCCAGGCCGGCCAGTTGGAAAGGCCGATATAGCGGACCATCCCCTGTCGGACGAGGATATCGAGCGCTGCCAGCGTTTCCTCGATCGGCGTCGTCGGATCCCAGCCATGGATCTGATACAAGTCGATATGGTCGGTTTGCAGCCGATCGAGGCTGGCCTTGACCTGATCGAGGATATGCCCGCGCGATGCGCCGACGCCGTTGGGGCCGGGCTGCATGCGACCGACCACCTTGGTCGCGATCACCACTTCCTCGCGCCGGATGCCCAGATTGCGAATCGACTGGCCGAGTATCTGTTCGGACCTGCCCTCCGCATAGATATTGGCAGTGTCGAAGAAATTGATGCCGCCGTCGATCGCGGTCTTTACGAGCGTGTCAGCATCGCTTTGCTGGAGCTGGCCGATCTGGCTCCACATTGCATCTTCGCCGCCGAAGGTCATCGTGCCAAGGCAGAGTTCCGAAACGATAAGGCCGCTTTTGCCGAGATTGTTGTAGCGCATTGAGCCGCTCCGATGTCTGAGGCGCGCGACAAGGGGGAAGGGCGCGCGAAGCTGGGGGGAGGCAACTCAGATGTGATCCCCCGGCGCGATTGCAATGGCGGCGCTTTGCAGCGGGCACGGAACCCGCTAGCCCTTGCACCATGAACGCTTCGGCCAAGGACGCGCCGCTGATCGCGGGGCTCGAACTGGGTGGCACAAAATGTGTCGCTATTCTCGCCAGCAGGCCGGAACGCGTGGTGGCGCGACAGGCCGTTCCCACCACCTCGCCCGAAGAAACGCTGAGCGCGCTCGAATCGCTGCTCGACGGATGGGATTTCGATGCGGTCGGGATCGCTTCGTTCGGGCCGCTCGAACTCGATCCGTCACAGGCCGATTATGGCCGGATCACCGCCACGACAAAAAAGGGCTGGGAAGGCACCGACCTGTTGCGCCGTATCGAACGGCGTTTCGGCAAGCCGACGGGATTTCAGACCGATGTCAACGGCGCGGCGATTGCCGAAGCGCGATGGGGCGCGGCGGACGGATTGCGCGACCATTGTTACATCACGATCGGCACCGGCGTCGGGGTGGGGGTGATGTCGGGCGGCAGGCCGCTGATGGGCGTCGCGCATGGCGAGGCGGGGCATATGCGTGTTCCGCGCGTGCCCGGCGATGATTTCCCCGGTTGCTGCCGCTTTCACCGCGACTGCGTGGAAGGATTGGTCTCCGGTCCGGCGCTGGCCGAGCGGTTCGGCTGTTCGCCCGCCGATGTTTCCGATACCGATGATCGCTGGTGCCTGTTCGTCCATGATCTGGCGGCGCTGCTGCACAATCTGGTCGTTACGCTGGTACCGCAGCAGATCGCGATCGGCGGCGGCGTGGTGCAGGACCGCCCGTTCCTGTTTCCCATGCTGCGCAAGCGTTTGTCGGAAAGTCTTGGGGGGTATGGATCGCTATCGGCCTGGGCGGCGGGGCTCGACCGGCGTCTGATCCCGCCGGGACTGGGCGATATGGCCGGGCCGCTGGGCGCAATCGCCGTCGGGCAGAATGCGCTGAGCGACACGGCCGGAGTAACGGCGGATCAATAGGGCGGCTTGCGGCGGGCGCGTTGTTCGCGCGCGGCTTCGATCCACCAGCCAAGATCGTCGGCGAAGCGCCCGAAACTGTTTTCCAGCGCGTCGCCCCCCTCCCCGGTGGGCTGGGCATCCGCATCGAGCGATTTGCCGATCTGCCCCACGGTGAGTGTGCTCGAAACCACCACCATGCCCATTTCCGAAAGCGTCCCGTGCCATGCCGAATTGGAACGCGCACCGCCCAGCCGCCCGGCGGAATAGCTGGCGATCGCGGCGGGGCGCCAGAACCATTCCTCAAGGAAATGATCGGTCAGGTTCTTGAGCCCCGGCTGCATGCCCCAATTATATTCGCCGGTTACGAACACGAATCCGTCCGCATCGCGGATCTTGCCGGCAAGTTCCGCCATCGCCGCAGGCGCTTCGCCGTCGGGATATTCCTTGTACATCCGGTCGAGCATCGGCAGCCCGACCGCCTTCGCGTCGATCAGTTCGGGTGCCGCGCCCCGATCGGCGAAATTGCGGACCAGATAGTTCGCCAGCCGGATGCCCAGCCGGTCGCGGCGATAGGAACCGTAAAGCACCAATATCCTGTCGGCCATAATGTCTCCCGCTGATGGCTTCAGATGACTTGCATGTCGGTCTTATAATGATGCCAGGCGAAAATGGCTGCAGCGCCCCGGTGCGGTCGCCACCGTTCGGCAAGCTCGCGGGTCTGCTTTTCGCCGGGTCGCGTATCGAGGCCAAGCAACCGCCCGATCTCTATCTGCACGGCCAGGTCGCCCGCCGGCCAGACATCGGGGCGCCCTTCCGCAAACAACAGATAGATTTCTGCCGACCACCGCCCGATCCCCTTGATCCGGATGAGCTGCGCAATCGCTTCTTCATCGTCGGCGGGCAGGCTTGCAAGGTCGAGCCTGCCGCTCAGCACTTCGTCGGCAAGGCTTCGCGCATAGCCGATTTTCTGTCGCGAAAGTCCGGCGCCGCGCAGCGTTTCGTCGGTTGCTTCTGCGATGCTTGCCGGGTTTTCCAGATCGCCGACTGCTGCTGCTACCTTGTTCCAGATCGATGCGGCCGCCTGCACGCTTACCTGCTGGCCGACGATCGTGCGCAGCAAGGTGGCATAGCCCCGGTCGCGAATTCGCGGCTCGGGATAGCCGACGCGAGCAAGTCCTGAGGCGAAAGCCGGTTCGATCCCGGCTAAGGCATCGAGCGATGTTCGCAATTGTTCGGCGGTCAGCCCCATGCGGCAAATCCTTGAAAGGTGCCGCGCGGCGCGGCATGGCGAACTTCGACAGAGGAGAACAGAATGCCGAAGCTTATCGTCGTGACGCGTGATGGGGAAGAAAAGCAAGTCATCGGGGACGCGGGGCTTTCGGTGATGGAAGTCATTCGCGACAACGGATTCGACGAACTGCTGGCGCTTTGCGGCGGTTGCTGCTCGTGCGCGACCTGCCATGTGCATGTCGATCCGGAATTTGCTTCCAAACTGCCGGCGATGAGCGAGGACGAGGATGATCTGCTCGACAGCAGCTCGTTTCGCGACGAGCGGTCGCGGCTGTCATGCCAGCTTCCCTTCACCGACGAGCTCGACGGACTGAAAGTCACGATCGCCGAAGAGGATTGAGCCCTTCGGCCGGGCGCTATGCGTCCGGCCGGGTTGCGACGGCGTAGAGTGCGATCGCCGCAGCGTTGGATACGTTCAGGCTCTCCACCTTGGCGCTGATCGGCAGTTTGGCCAGCTCATCGCAATGCGCTTCGGTATTGGCGCGCATGCCTTCGCCTTCGGCGCCCATGACCAGCGCGACCTTCGGCGCGCCGATCGCCTCTGCCAGCGTCGTTTCGACATGGCCGGTCAGGCCCACGCGCCAGAATCCGGCCTCGGCGATTTCCTCGAGCGCGCGCGCCAGATTGACCACGCGCACCCAGGGGACGGTTTCGAGCGTGCCCGACGCCGCCCGGGCAAGCGCACCCGATTCGGGCGGCGCGTGCCGGTCCTGCGTCACGATTCCCAACGCATCGAACGCCGCCGCCGAGCGCAGAATCGCGCCGACATTGTGCGGATCGGTCACCTGATCGAGTATCATCAGCGGGCGCCGATTATCGGCACCGCTTTCCAGAAGGTCGCCCAGCCAGACATCCTCCAGTGGCTCGACCTCCGCCACCAGACCCTGATGCGGCGCGTCACTGGGCACCATCCGGCCCAGATCGGCGACATCGGCGTAGACGATCGGCAGGACCGGGGGCAGGTCGAGCGCGGAAAGCGCCTCGCGCGTGCCCCAGATCTTGCGCACGGTACGATTGGGATTGGCCAGCGCCGCCAGCACCGCGTGACGCCCGTAGAAACGGGGCCGCGATGCCGGCGCCTGGCTTGGCCTGTGACCGCGTCGTGCCATTATTCGCCCGCTGCCTCGCCCGGGAAGGCATAAAAGCCGTCGCTGGACTTTGGTTCGGTGGGGAAGGGGACGCGCGGCAGCGGCTGATCGGCATTGGCCGCCTGAATCAGGAACGCAGCCAGAATGATCGCGCCCTGCCGCATGTCGGCGGCCTGCAGATGGTCGAACGTATCCAGATTGGTGTGGTGCAGGCGGCTGCCATAATCCAGCGGGTCCTGAATGAACTGGAATGCCGGGATGCCGACCGCGTCGAAGAACACATGGTCGGTGCCGCCGGTGCTGCGCATCGACACGGTCGTCGCACCCATCGGCGCGAAGGGTTCGAGCCATTGCTGGAAGATCGGAACGACCGCCGCGTTGCCCTGCGTATAGATGCCGCGGATTTTGCCCGAGCCATTGTCGATGTTGAAATATGCGGCGAGCTTGCCGTGATCGGCCTCCGGCGTGATCGGCCAGGCGCGCGTCCAGCCCATATAGCGGGCGATGCCGCTGGCCGAAGGATCGACCGGGCGGCTGGCGACATGCTGTTCGACATAGGCCATCGAACCGAGCAGCCCCTGTTCCTCGCCGCTCCACAGCGCGAATCGGATGGTGCGTTTGGTGGGGATGCCGAGCGCCTTGATGATCCGCGCGGCCTCCATCACCATCGCCGAACCCGCAGCATTGTCCGCCGCGCCGTCTCCGGCCGCCCAGCTGTCGAGATGCGCGCCCGCCATCACATAACCGGCGTTGCGATCGGTGCCGGGGATATCGGCGATGATGTTATAGGCCTGGGTGTCGCTGTCATCGAAATGGACGGTGCTTTCCAGTTCGATTTCGGGCGCGGCGCCCATGGTGAGCAGCCGGGCGAGGCGGCGATAATCCTCCGCCGACATTTCAAATCCCGGCACCTGCGGCGCATTTTCCAGGCGAAAGCTATAGCCGCTGCCATGCACGATATCGCCGTCGCGGCCCGACATGGTCACCGTGGCGATGACGCCTTCTTCCTTCAGGAATGCATCGCGGCGTTCGCCGAACGACATCCGCGCGGACCGGTTGCCGCCGCGATCCTGATAGGTGGGCAGCGAATAGTCGTTGAACCCGGCCAGATCCTCAGCGGTCCAGCGGCGCAGCGGCACGCTGGTCGGATCTTCGGCGGGCTTGGCTTCGCTCAGCAGGACGATCTTGCCGGCAAGCTTGCCCTTCCACTGCGCCAGATCGGCGTCGCTGTCGATCTGGGCAAGAATAACCGGGCCGCGCACAACGCCATCGGTGCCGGGGGTCCAGGTGATCGGAACGACGTTGAGCTGATCATAGCGCGGCGTAACCATCCGGGCGCTCCAGCTGTCGG
>PAOI01000043.1 GCA_002707985.1 Sphingomonas sp.
CCGGGCATCGGGCAATAGCTGGTCATCGACCAGCTCTGCCCCGAGGATACCGAGGCGATGTCATAGAATTTCTGCGGATCGAGCCCGAGCTTCTTCGCCAGCAGAAACGCCTCGCACGTCGCGATCATCGTCGCGCCGAGCAGCATGTTGTTGCACGCCTTTGCTGCCTGACCTGCGCCGGCGCCGCCAGCATGGATTACTGCCTTGCCCATATCCGACAAAAAGGGTTCGGCGCGGTCGAAGCCCGATTTGCTGCCGCCGACCATGAAGGTGAGCGTACCGCCCGACGCCGCCGCGATGCCGCCGGATACCGGCGCATCGACTGCGCTCAGCCCTTTGGCCGCCGCCGCGTCGCTGATCCGCCGCGCGGTTTCGACGTCGATCGTCGAACAATCGATCAGGATCGCGCCGCCATCGGCGTGATCGAATACCGCATCGGTATAGACCGCTTCGACATGCTTGCCCGCAGGCAGCATCGTGATGACGGCTTCGGCGCCCTGCACGGCTTCGGCGGCGCTGGAGACCGGAAGGCACCCCGCCTTTTTCGCGGCGTCCAGCGCGTCTGCCGACAGGTCGAACGCATGGACGTCATGCCCCGCCTTTGCGAGGTTCGCCGCCATGCCGCCGCCCAT
Source organism: Sphingomonas sp. (assembly GCA_002707985.1). Taxonomy (GTDB): domain Bacteria; phylum Pseudomonadota; class Alphaproteobacteria; order Sphingomonadales; family Sphingomonadaceae; genus Sphingomonas. The sequence continues at coordinate 633 of PAOI01000043.1, forward strand.
ATTGCCCAGACCGATAAATGCTACGCGTGCCATTTCAAACTCCTCTTTCCTCGCCCCGGCACGGGGAGAGGATATCGTAGCTTGCCGGCTTTGCCGGCTAGCGAAGATTGGAGAGGGGCCATGTGGAGCCTTACTCCGCGCGCTCGCATCGCGAACGCATTTCCCCTCACCCAGCTACGGCTAGGCAGCACGCTGCCAAGCCTTCGCATCCCTCTCCCCGCAAGCGGGGCGAGGGAAACAGTTCACTTCCCCGTCCACTCGCCCGGACGTTTCTCGACAAATGCCGCCATGCCTTCGCTCTGGTCCTGCGTGCCGAACAGCGCGTGGAACAGGCGGCGTTCGAACTGGACCCCCTGGGCCAGCGTGGTTTCATAGGCGGCGTTGACCATTTCCTTGTTCGCCTTGACCGCCAGCGGGGCCATCGATGCGATCAGCGCGGCGGTTTTCACCGCTTCGTCGACCAGCTCATCGGCGGGGAGGATGCGGCTGACAAGGCCCGCGCGCTCCGCCTCATGCACGTCCATCATCCGGCCGGTCAGGCACATTTCCATTGCCTTGGCCTTGCCCACCGCGCGGGTCAGCCGTTGCGACCCGCCCATGCCGGGCGACACCGCAAGCTTGATTTCGGGCTGGCCGAATTTCGCGCTGTCCGCCGCCAGAATGAAGTCGCACATCATCGCCAGTTCGCAACCGCCGCCGAGCGCATAGCCCGCCACCGCGGCGATGATCGGCTTGCGCGTGCGGGTGAAGGCGTCCCATCCGGCAAAGAAATCATGGCCGTACATGTCGGCAAAGCCCTGGCTCTGCATTTCCTTGATATCGGCGCCGGCGGCGAATGCCTTTTCACTGCCGGTGATCACCGCGCAGCCTTGCGTCGCATCGGCATCGAAGGCGCGCATTGCGTCGAGCAATTCGCTCAATATCTGGCTGTTCAGTGCATTCAGCGCCTTGGGCCGGTTAAGCGTTACGAGCGTTACCGCGCCGCGCTGTTCGACCTGGATGGTTTCGTAATCAGCCATTTTGTCCTCCGTCGCTCCTGCGCAGGCAGGAGCCTATTTCTTTAGCCGTCACGCTCTCATGCATGGAGAGAGACATAGGCCCCGGCCTTCGCAGGGGCGACGATTCCGTCAATACCAACATCCACACGCATCACAGAAAAACGGCAGTTTTGCGTGCAAAGTTCGCACGGGTTCGCGCCAATACGCGCGCATGCGCCCCTGCACGCTCGAAGCCGTTCAACCGCTCCCGGCCTTGCACAAAAACACCGTGTAGGACAGCCCCGCGATCATGCCGGCGACCATGCCTGATCCTCGGGCAACGGCGCGAAGATCGTGTCGATCCGGTGATCGGTCACCCCCTCCGGCGTATCGGGGTTCCAGCGCGGCGCATTGTCCTTGTCGATGATCACCGCGCGGACGCCCTCGATGAAATCGGCGCGCTGACAGACGCGCGTGGCGACGGCATATTCCTGGCGCATCTCGTCCTCGAACGTCGGCATATGCGCGCCGTCGGCCAGCAGCTTAAGGCTGACTTTCATCGCCTGCGGCGATTTGGTGCGCAGCGTTTCGAGCTGCTTGGTGGCCCATTCGCCGCCATCGGCTTCGAGCGCGGCGAAGATGTCTTCGAGCGTGTCCGAAGCGAACAGCCGGGCAATATCCCCGGCATGCGCCGCAATCGCGGCATCGGGCGCAGGCCCGGCGAATTCGGTCAGGATCGCGTCGATTTCGCCCGGCGTGTCGGCGATGCGGCGCTTGAGCTCTTCGAGCTTTTCCGATGGCACAAAATGTGTCGCAAGGCCGAGCGCGAGGCACTCGGCTCCGTCGAGCCGCGCGCCGGTGAGCGCGACATATTGCCCCATCCGGCCCGGCAGCCGCGAGAGATACCAGCCGCCGCCGACATCGGGGAACAGGCCGATCCCGGTTTCGGGCATGGCGAATTTCGTGTTCTCGGTCGCGACGCGATATCTGGCGGGCATCGAAATCCCGACACCGCCGCCCATGGTGATCCCGTCCATGAACGCCACGACCGGCTTCACATAGGTGAACAGCGCGTGGTTCATGCGATATTCCTGAAAGAAGAATTCGCGTGCGCTGGCGCCGTCAGTTGCGCCGCTTTCGGCAATCATGCGGATGTCGCCGCCCGCGCAGAAACCACGACCTTCGGCATGATCGATCAGAACTGCCTCGATCGCGGTTTCGTCATGCCATTGGCGCAGCGCCTGCGCCATCGCCACGCACATATCGGTGTTGAGCGCGTGGAGTGCCTTGGGTCGGTTGAGCCGGATACGGCCGACTTTGCCGGTAGTTTCGATAAGAACGTCTTGAGTCATCACAGTCCTTCGATACGCCGCTTCGACAGGCTCAGCGGCTACTCAGGACGAACGGGAAAAAGGAAATTCAGAACCCTACTCCCGTTCGCCCTGAGTAGGGACTGAGCATGGCGAAGGCCCGTATCGAAGGGCCCGCGCCGGCTGTCACTGCCGCGTCAGTTCACGGCCGACGATCATGCGCATCACCTGATTGGTGCCCTCCAGGATCGAATGGACGCGCAGGTCGCGCCAGAAACGTTCGATCGGATAGTCCATCAGATAGCCATAGCCGCCATGAAGCTGCAGTGCGCGATCGACCACCGACGAGCCGGTGTCGGTGGCGAAGCGTTTCGCCATCGCCGCAAAGCGCGTCTTGTCGGGTGCGTTTTCGGTCACCTTGGCTGCGGCGAGATAGAGCAACGCGCGCGCGGCCTGAAGCTCGGTATCCATGTCGGCCAGCGTGAACTGCGTATTCTGGAAATCGGCGATCGTCTTGCCGAACTGGTTGCGATCCTTCGTGTACGCGATCGCCTCGTCGAGGCAGCGCTGCGCGCCGCCGAGCGAGCAGGCGCCGATATTGAGCCGCCCGCCGTCGAGCCCCATCATCGCGATGCGAAAGCCCTCGCCTTCGCTGCCGACAAGGTTTTCGACCGGCACGCGCACTTCCTCGAGGATCACCTGGGCGGTGGGCTGCGAGTGCCAGCCAAGCTTGCGCTCATTGGCGCCGAAGCTGACGCCGGGCATGTCCTTTTCGATGATCAGGCAGCTGATCCCCTTCGGACCTTCCTCGCCGGTACGAACCATGACGACATAGATTTCATTCTGGCCGCCGCCCGAGATGAACTGCTTGGTGCCGGTGACGACATAATGATCGCCATCGCGCACCGCGCGGGTCTTGAGCGCCGCCGCGTCGGAACCGGAGCTCGGCTCGGTCAGGCAATAGCTGGCAATCCGGTCCATGCCGATCAGCGAAGGGAGATATTTGTCCTTCACCGTCTGCGACCCGAACCGGTCGATCATCCAACTCGCCATATTGTGGATGCTGATGAACGCACTGGTCGACGGGCAGCCATAGGCCATCGCCTCCATGATCAGCGCGGATTCGAGCCTGCCCAGGCCGATGCCGCCCGATTCCTCCGACACATAGATGGAGGCGAAGCCCAGCTCCGCCGCCGCCTTCAGCGTGTCGCGGGGGAAGATATGCTTCTCGTCCCATTCGGCGGCGTGCGGGGTGATCGCATCGGCCGTGAACCGCCGCGCCATTTCCTGAATCGCGCGCTGGTCTTCGGTCAGGTCAAATTGTCCGGTCATCCTCGTTTCTCTTTATTTGCAGCGAATATAGGCAATCGGGTCGAGCCCCTGCTGCTCGCGCCGCAGCCGGTTGTCGCCGTCGAGCGCAAGCTCCATCGTGTCGGTCCAGCTATCGCCTTCACCGGTGAAATCGAGCGTGACGCGATAGCGGTCGGCGCCGACGGGTTCGATCCCCCGCAGCTCGCCGACGGTTTCGTAGAAGACAAGCTTCGTCGCCTCGATGCGCAGGCGGCTGAGCCCGGCGGGGCCGCAATCCCCGGTCGTTGCTGCCCACACGCCGCGATAGGCGGCGGGCATGGTTCCGGCGGGATTTGCCGGAGCGGGCGTGACGGCGGGCGTAGGGCTGGGCTCGGGCGAAGGCGCTGCGGGCGTCGGCGTGGCTTCGACCGGGCTTTGCGTCGGCATCGGCGCCGGGCCGGTTTTGCTGTCGTCGCCGCATCCCGCGAGCAGCACCGTCGCCAGTAGCGGAAGCCAAAGTCGCTGCGTCACTCTTGTCCCTCGCCCTCATGCAGCACGCGCGTGCGGAACAGCCGCGCGCCCACTGCCTGTTCGTTCCGGTCGAACCAGCGCATACCGGTGACTTTATGTTCCCAGGCGAGCATTTCGACGAGCGTGCCGGCGGCCATCGGCGTGTCGGGTTTTTCCGCATAGACCGGGTCGGCATAGGCGGCGTCCATCGTGACAATGTCCCAGCCCTTGTCGCGCAGCGCCTGCACCAGATCGCCGATGAACAGCGCCGCCAGATCGGTTTCGTGGAGCAGCATCACCTGCGGGATCGGGCGACCGAGCGTCCGCTGCGTCAGATCATAGGTGAATTCCGCCGACAGGACGTGGGTTTCGACATAGAGGTCGCGCAGCGCGCCCATGTCGATCAGGCGCCCCGCGCGGCTGGCATCGATCGCGAGCTGTTCGATATGCCAGTCGGACCCGTCGACCGTGACATAAGCATCGCTGAGGCCCCGTTCGGCCAGCCCCGCGCGCACGGCGTCGCGCTTGCCTTTGTTGCGACCGCCTTCGTCGAGATAGGGGTAGCGGAACCAGGGGCGATAGCCGGGGCGATCCTTCAGCCACGCCTCTGCACGGTCGATATTGGCGAGATAGGTTTCCGCCGAACTGCCCGACAGGCGCGGATGGGTGAAGCTGTGATCGGCGATGACATGGCCGGCAGCGACATAGGCGTCGATCGCCCGCTCGTGCCGGTCGCCCGATGCGATCCGGCCCGGATTGACGAAAAACGCCGCCTGATCGACGCCCGCGCCTTTCAGCGCCGCGATCAGCATCGCCGGGCGTTCGTCGGCGTTGAGGAAGGCACCGGGGCCGCGCGGCGCATCGTCGAAGCTGATCGCGATCCGCTTCTTCGGCACTTCGCTGGCGGCGGCGGGCGGCATCACCTGATCGACGGTCAGCCGCCGCGTCACCTGTTCCGGCAACAGCAGCGCAATCAGCGCCAGCAGCAGGAACAGCGCACGGACCGTCACTGTTCGGGCGCCTCATGCAGCACACGTTCGTTGAACAGGCGGCGGGCAAGGTGGGTATTGTTGCGCGCATACCAGCGCGGCGCGGGCAACCCGGCCTGCCAGGCGAGCATTTCGGTCAGCGTCCCCTGCGCCGACGGCGTGGCGTACCGCCTTGCCTCGACCGCGATCGGATCGGCATAGGCCTGGTCGGCGGTGATGATCGTCCATCCCCTTGCCCGCAGCGCCGCGACCAGATCGTCGATGAACAGCGCGGCGATGTCGGTTTCGTGGAGCAGCATCACATGCGCGGGCGAGCGGCCCAGCGCCCTGCGCGCGAGTGCGTCGTAATATTCGGCGGCCTCGACATGGCTTTCGACATAAAGGTCACGCAGCGCCGCCATGTCGATCGCCTTGCCATCGGCAACCGCTTCCTTGGTCAGCTGTTCGATGAACCAGTCGGAGCTTTCGGCAGTGACATAGCCATTGGCAAGCCCGCGTTCGGCCAGTCCCGCGCGTAGGGCGTCGCGCTTCGCCGCATCGTCCTGCCCTTCGTCCAGAAACGGATAGCGGAACCAGGGGCGATAGCCTTCGCGGCCCTTCAGCCATGCCTCCGCCCGGTCGATATCGGCAAGATAGTCCTCGGCGGTCATCGCGCTGAGATGCGGATGCGACCAGCTGTGATCGGCAATGACATGGCCCGCCGCCACATAGGCATCGATCCGATCCGCGCCGCCATCCGATTTTTCGATATTGCCGGGATTGACGAAGAACACCGCCTGACGGACGCCCGCGCGATGCAGCGCGGCGATCAACCGCACGGTGCGCTGATCGGGCGTCAGAAATGCGCCCGCCCCGCGCGGCACATCGTCGAAGCTGAGCGCGATCCTTTTGTCCTGTGCCGCCGCCGGAATAGCGGCGACCAGCATGGCAAGCGCAAGGATCAGCGCGCGCAGCATCAGCCCGCCGATCCGATCACGGCATCGGCCTCTATCTCAACCTTCCAGTCGGGATGGAGCAGCGCGGAAACCACAACCATCGTCGCGGCAGGCTGAGCGATCGTCATCCAGCGGCCATGCGCCGCGCCGACAGCCTCCGCATAAGCGGGATCGGTGATGAACATCCGCGTGCGCACAATATCTGCCCCCGTGCCGCCAAGCTGTTCGATGGCGCGCAGGATGATAGCAAAGCAGCGATCGGCCTGCACCCCGGCATCCCCCGGCGTGTTGCTGCCATCGTCCTCGATCGGGGCAGTTCCGGCGACGGTAATCGTGTCACCGGTGCGCACCGCGCGGCAATAGGCAAAGGGCGCTTCGAGAGGAGAACCCGAAAAGACTCGCTGACGCCCCCCGCTCATCGGATCACCCCATCGTCGGGATGATGAAGGCGCTGTCGCCGCTGGCGCCACCATCGGGCCAGCGCTGCGTGACTTTCTTGACCTTGGTCCAGAAACGCAGGCCTTCCATGCCGTATTGATCGATGTCGCCAAAGCCCGAGCGTTTCCACCCGCCGAAGCTGTGATAGCTGACCGGCACCGGGATCGGCACGTTGATGCCGACCATGCCGACATTGACGCGATGCGCGAATTCGCGCGCGGCGTGGCCGTTGCGCGTGAAGATCGCGACGCCGTTGCCGTACTGATGCTTGCTGGGCAGCGCGAGCGCTTCCTCGAAATTCTGCGCGCGAACGATCTGGAGCACCGGGCCGAAGATTTCCTGCTGATAGGATTCCATGTCCGGCGTCACGTGATCGAACAGGCTGGGGCCGACGAAGAACCCTTCCTCATGCCCCTGCAGCGAAAAGCCGCGACCGTCGATCACCAGTTCGGCGCCTTCATCGACACCCTTCTGGATCCAGCCTTCGACCTTTGCCTTGTGCGCGGCGGTGACGACCGGACCATATTGCGCGTCGGGATCGGTCGAAACGCCGGGACGCAGGCCACTGACCGCCTTGACCAGCCGCTCGCGCAGTTCCTCGGCAGTCTTTTCGCCCACCGGCACCACGACCGGCAGCGCCATGCAGCGTTCGCCCGCCGAGCCGTAAGCTGCCCCGATCAGATCGTTGACCGCCTGATCCATGTCGGCGTCGGGCATGATGATGCCGTGATTCTTCGCGCCGCCCATCGCCTGCACGCGCTTTCCGGCGGCAACGCCGCGCTGATAGACATAGTGGGCGATGTCCGACGATCCGACGAAGCTGACCGCGCCGATCGCCGGGTGATCGAGGATCGCGTCGACCATTTCCTTATCGCCATGGACGACCTGGAGCAGCCCTTCGGGCGCGCCGGCCTCAAGGAACAGCTCGGCGAGACGCACGGGGACGCTGGGATCGCGTTCGGAGGGTTTCAGGATAAAGGCGTTGCCGCAGGCGATCGCCATGCCGAACATCCACATCGGGATCATCGCGGGGAAGTTGAACGGCGTGATGCCCGCGCCGATGCCGAGCGGCTGACGCATCGAATAGACGTCGATGCCGGGACCTGCGCCCTGCGTATATTCGCCCTTCAGGACATGCGGGATGCCGCACGCGAATTCGATGACTTCGAGCCCGCGCTGTACGTCGCCCTTGGCATCCTCGATCACCTTGCCATGTTCGCTCGACAGCAGTTCGGCGAGCGATTGCATGTTCGCTTCGATCAGTTCCTTGAACCGGAACATCACCCGCGCGCGACGCTGGGGATTGGTCGCGGCCCAGCCGGGCTGCACCTCGAGCGCCTTGGCCACTGCGGCGTCGAGTTCGGCCTGGCTGCCGAGATTGACTTTCGCCTGAACCTGTCCGGTGTTCGGATCGAACACGTCCGATTGTCGTCCGCCCGCGCCGCCGGAATGGCCCGCAATCAGATGGTCGATCGTGCGCATGTCACTCTCCTCGATATTTTCCCGGGACTCCGCCCGAATTCGCTCGCGGTATTTCACTATGCAATTCTGCATGCAACACTGTTTATATGCCGCATGGACGTGCAAATTTGCAGGTTGGGCACATGAACTGGGACGATCTTCGCATATTCCTGGCCGTGGCGCGCGCGCAGCGTTTTGCCACGGCGGCGCGGCTGCTGGGAGTCGATCCGACGACAGTAAGCCGCCGTCTGTCGCGATTGTCCGAGCAAGTCGGCGCGCCGCTGTTCGAAAGCGTCGGCAGCGAACGGCATCTGAGCGAGGCGGGCCGCGCGCTGCTGACGCATGCCGAAGCGATCGAGGCGGCGGTGCTGGCCGCGACCGAGGGGCCGGGCCAGGCGGCGGCACTGGCCGGGCATGTCCGGCTGAGCGTCGCCGAAGGACTGGCGACATCGGTGCTGGCGCCGGCAGTTCCGGCGTTCGCCGCGCGCCATCCGGCGATCCGGCTCGATCTGATCACGGCGTCCGGTTTCCTCAGCCCGTCGAAGCGCGAAGCCGATATCGCCGTCATGCTGGCCCGGCCACGCGGCGCGCAGCTACGCGCAAGCGAGCTAAGCCGATACCGGCTGCGGCTCTATGCCGCCGAGAGCTATCTGGCCCGGCACGGCGCGCCGCAATCGCGCGAAGCGCTGCGCGAGCATCGGCTGGTGAGCTATGTCCCCGAACATATCTATGCACCGGAACTCGATTACATCACCGAAGTGCATCCCGATCTTGCCCCGCGCCTGCGCAGCACGAGCATCAACGTTCAGCGGACGATGATCGCGGCCGGCGCGGGGATCGGCATCCTGCCCGATTTCATGGCAGCCTCGCAGCCCGAGCTGCGCCCGGTTCTGGACGGGGACGTGGCGGTCTGGCGGACCTTCTGGCTGGTGACGCATCCCGACACGCATAATGCACGCCGCATTCAGGCAGTGTGCGACTGGCTGAGCGACGTGACTTCGGTTGGTTAAGTCCGGTCGATCGCTACCGGTAGCGCGATACCCGAGCCATCGGGCACCATCGCCACGCGCACGCCATAGGCACGCGCGAGCGGTTCGGGTGTCAGCACTTCGGCGGCGGGACCGAACGCGACGCATCGCCCTTCGCGCAACAACAGCACCCGATCGGCGATGCGCGCGGCCTGCATCAGATCGTGGAGCACCATCACCACGCCCATCCCCTCCCCCGCCAGCCGCCGGAACTGGGCAAGCAGATCGAGCTGATGCGCGGGATCAAGGCTGGCGAGCGGTTCGTCGGCGAGCAGCCATTGCGGCTCCCCGGCCAGCACGCGGCCAAGCAGAACGCGCGCGCGTTCACCGCCCGACAGTTCGGTTGCCGGACGATCGGCGAAATCGAGCGTACCGGTGACCGTCATCGCCCGCATCGTCGCATCCCAATCGGCAGGCGATGGCCCGGCAAAGGGGGAACGGTGCGGCGTGCGGCCAAGCATCACCAGATTGCCGGCCGTGACGTTCCAGTGGATCGCCCCGTCCTGCGGCAGATAGCCGATCGCACGCGCCCGCTCGCGCGGGTCGATCGCGCCGAGGGCGCGCTCGCCCAGCATCACCGCGCCGTCATCAGGCGTCAGCAGCCCGGCGAGCGTGCGCAGCAACGTTGTCTTGCCCGCACCATTGGCACCCAGCACGGCGGTAATCTCACCGGGGCGGAAGACTGCATCTAGGCCATGCAGCACCTGTCGCCCGCCAAGGCTGACATCGAGGTCGGAAACGATCAGATCCATGCGGTCCTCCGCATGCGCAGCAGCAGCGCGAAGAAGAACGGCGTTCCGATCAGCGCCATCGCGATGCCGAGCCGGATTTCACTCGCGCCCGGCGCAATGCGCACGAGGCTGTCCGCCGCCAGCACCAGTGCCGCGCCGCCGAGCGCGCTGGGCAGCAGCAACGCCGAAGGACGCGCGCCGACCAGCGGCCGCAGCAGGTGCGGCACGATCAGCCCGACAAAGCCGACCACGCCGGTTACCGCGACGCTGGCGCCGACCGACAAGCCGGTGCCGAGGACGACAAGCAATTGCGTCCGTTCGAGCCGGAGCCCCATCGTGCGCGCCGCATCCTCGCCCAGCGTCAGCGCGTCGAGCGCCGGCCCGGTGCAGAGCAGCAGCGCGCAGCCGATCGCGATGAACGGCAGCGCCAGCGTCGCTTCGTCGAAACTGCGATCGGTGAGCGATCCCATGATCCAGTCGATGATCTCCGCCGTCGCCCAGGGGTTTGGAGCGATCGAGATGAGGAAGGCAGTGACGGCTCCGGCAAGACTTGCCAGCACGGTGCCGGCGAGGATGAATGCCACGGCGCTGCGCGTCCGCCATGCCAGCCCGGCGAGCACCAGCATCGCGCCGCATGCCGCCGCCATCGCGCAGGCGAAGATGACGATCGGCGACGTCGCCGAAAGCAGCAGGATCGCCGCGACTGCGCCAAGCGCACCGCTCGAGGAAATGCCGACCACCGCCGGATCGGCGAGCGGATTGCGCAGATAGCCTTGCAGCACCGCACCCGACAGGCCGAGCGCCGCGCCGATGCCGATGCCGAGCAGCGCACGCGGCAGGCGCAGTTCGGTGACGATCAGCCAGCGCGGATCGCCGTGCAGCCACCAGGCGCCGAGCGGCACCCAGACCTTGCCAGCCATCAGCGAGAGGAGGAACAACAGGAGGACGAGCGCGGAAAGCCCCGCGATCAATGTGGAGCGCTTCACTGCAGGGTCCTCCGCACCTCTGCCAGTCGCGCCATCGCATCGGCGATCACCGGACCGCCGCAATTGACGAGGCGGCGCGGGAAATGCGCCTGCACCACGCGCCCGCCCATATGCGACAGAACGCGCGCCCGCACAGATGCCGCGCGCGAGGCGGCGGAGCGCCCCTGCGGATCGGGCACCAGCATCACACGCGGCGGATCGGCGATGACATGTTCGGCGGGCAGATAGCCGGTATAGTGGAGCCCATAATCAGCGGCAGCGTCACGAAAACCGGCGCGGCCGAGCATTTCGTGCAGCAGCGTGCCGTCCCCCGAAACCAGATTGCCGCCAATCCACAGCAGCGCGGGGACCGGCGGCGCCGACGTCGAGGACAGCGCCACCGCGCGGTCGATCCGCTGCACCATCGCCTCGCCCGCGCGGGGGGCGCCCACCGCGCGCGCGAGTTCGCGCACCTGCGCCTCGCTGGCGGCGATGCTGGTCGGGGAATCGAGATAGAGGACGTTGAGCCCGGCGCGGGCATAGGCGGCGCGAGTGGACGCCGAGGTAAAGCTGCTCGCGATGACCAGATCGGGCTGCATCGCGATCACATCCTCGGCATCGCCGCGCGTCGTGCGAAACCGGGCCGCGACCTTCGCCGGGATCGAACTCGCCATCGGATCGGCGGAATAATGGCTGATCGCGGCGATCCGCTGCGCCGGCACGAGCTGAACGAGCATCGCATCGGCGCAGGGATTGGTGGAAACGATACCGCCGCCCCGCGGCACAGGCGCGGTGCCGCAGCCCGCAAGCAGCAGCGCCGCGCCCAACGCCAACAGGGCGGCAAGCCGCATCAATCGAGCCGCAACCGGACGCCGGCATAGGCGGCGCGGCCATAGGTGCCGTATCCGCTGACCACTTCATATTGCGCGTCGGTCAGATTATCGACCCGGCCATAGACGGCGATACGATCGGTGATCGGCATCTCCGCACGGATGCCGGCGAGCGCATAGCCGTCGAGCCGCGTCAAATTGCCCGCATCGTTGAAGCTGTCGCCGACCAACGTCACCGTTCCCCCGAGTTTCAGGCCGAAGGGGCTCGTCCAGTCGGCCGAGACGCTCGCCACATCCTGAGGACGTCTGGCGAGCTGATTCCCGACATATCCGGGCGACCGGTTTTCGGCGTCGGTGTAGGTATAGTTGCCGGTGAAGGTCAGAGTGTCGTTCGGACGGAAGGCGAGCTCGACCTCGACACCTTTGGCATGGGTCCGCGCGATATTGGCGTAGGTATAGGTCGCCGTGTCGAAATCGATCTGGTTCTTCGTCGTGCGGTCGAACCAGGTCGCGCCGAGCACGAATTGCCCGTCGACCAGCTGCTGACGCGCGCCGACTTCCCAGCTGTCGGCGGTTTCGGGCGCAAGGGTCGCCGTGCCGTAATAAGGCGCATAGAGCTGATAGAGGGTCGGCGCCTTGAACCCCTCGCCATAGCTGGCGTGGATCCGCGTCCCGGTCGGCAGGGCATAGGCGGCATTGACGCCCCAGGTCACATGGCTGCCGAACTGGCTGTGATCGTCGTTCCGCACACCGGCAGTAACCGCGAGCCCCCAAAGCGGGGTGACGATCGCTTCGCCATAGACGCTGGTGATGTTCGCGCGGAACACCGTGCTGCCGTCGTAGAAGCGCTGATTGTCCTGATCGGCACCGATCACCAGCCGAGCCATCGGCGCGCCGATCTGGCCCTGATAGCTGTAATGCTCGTTGCGTCCGCGATAGAGATAGAGCGGCGCGCTGCTGACATCGGGATCGTAATTGTCGCGGTTGATATCCGCGATCGAGAAGCCGATGCGATGCGTGGTCGGCCCGAAATCGCCCGCCAGCCCGGCATAGCCATAGAGCTCCTGCGCGGTCGAATATTCATCGGTATCGGCAAAGGCATAGGTCGGCGCGGGATAGCCATCCAGATCCAGCTTGCTGTCCGCCCAATAGCCGCGCAGTTCGGCGCGCAGCTGTTCGGTGATCCGCGCCTTGATCCGGCCGCTGGCGCCATATTGGCGGTATCCGTCGGCTTCGGTGCCGCTTGCCGCCTGCGAAATGCCGTCGGTGCGGAAATAGCTGCCGGTCAGCGCCGCCTGTACTGCGTCGCTACCGCCCATCAGCGTGGCGTTGGTCGACACCTGATCGGCATAGCCATATTCGGCATTGGCGCGCGCATGGATGCCCGATTCCGGGCTTTCGGTGACGACATTGACGACGCCGCCGATCGCCGCACTGCCCCAGGCGACGCTGTTCGGGCCGCGCAACACTTCGACACGCTCGATCGGGCCGGTCAGCAGATTGCCGAAATCATAGGCGCCGCCCGGCGAAGACGGATCGTTGACGCGCACGCCGTCGATCAGGACCAGCGTCTGCGCATCTTCGGCGCCGCGAATCCGGACCGCAGTGACTGCGCCCGGCCCGCCATTGCGCGTTACGCTGACGCCGGTGGTGGTCGCGAGCAGATCGGAGAGCGAGACGCTCTGCCGCGTTTCGATCGTTTCGCGGTCGAGCACGGTCACCGAACGCCCGGCTTCGCTCGCCAGCTGTTCGACGCCGGTCGCGACGACGATCACATCGTCATCGTCGGCGCTCTGCGCAAAGGCCTGCGTCGCGGGCAGCAGTGCCAGCGATGCGGACAGCAACAGGGGAAATTTCTTCATCAACAAGACACCTCGAATATCGAGTCGCCTTGCACCCTCACGGCATCGGCGACTCCAGTCTGGCGTCGCTCACACGAGGGTTTCCGCCTCGTTCGCCCGGTACACCCCGCCCGCGCAAAGGAATTCGACTGTGGCGGGCAGGTCTCCTGGCTCCCGGGTCATCGCTGGCGGCGCCGCCTTCCCGAAGTTTCCTTCAGTGGCACATGGCGCCGGGCTGGCCGGTTACAGTTGCGGGGGCAGCGTCGGCATGGTGGGCTTTCCCCACGCACCGGACTTCCCTTTTGATCCCTCTCGGGAACCCGTCACGGCCGCGCCTGTAGCCGGGCGCGGCCGTGACGGCAACTCCTGTGGCGTTACGCGCCCTCGTCCATGTTGAGCAGCGAGGCATTGCCGCCCGCGCTGGTCGTATCGACGGAGATGGCGCGCTCGGCACAAAAGCGAGGCAGATAATTGGGGCCGCCCGCCTTGGGTCCGGTCCCCGACAGTCCCTCGCCCCCGAAAGGCTGCGACCCGACGATCGCGCCCACCATGTTGCGATTGACATAGAGATTGCCGATCCGTGCCAGATCCTCGGCAATCTCCGCCGAACGCGCGATGCGGCTGTGGAGCCCCATGGTGAGGCCGTATTTCTTGGCATTCACCCGCTCGATCGTCTCGGCGAGCTTGCCCGCCTTCCACGTCGCGACGTGCAGGATCGGGCCGAACCATTCCTTGTCGAGATCGTCGACCGAATCGAGCCCGATCATCGTCGGCGGCACGAACAGTCCCTCATCGGGGACATGCGTCGTCGCCAGCCAGCGCGGGCGCATGGTTTCGCGATAAGCCATCAGCCGGTCATAGGCGGCGCGATCGATCACCGGGCCGACATCGGTCGCCGGATCGCCCGGATCGCCGATGATCAGCGTCGCCATGGCGCCCGCGATCATTTCCTCGATCCCTTCTGCGACATCCTCCTGAATGAGCAGCAGGCGGAGCGCCGAACAACGCTGACCGGCGGATTTGAAGGCGGAGGTGATGACATCGGCCACGACCTGCTCCGGCAATGCCGTCGAATCGACGATCATCGCATTGATGCCGCCGGTTTCGGCAATGAACGGAATGATCGGGCGGTCCTCATCGACCAGCAATGTGTGCGCGATCCGCTTTGCCGTGGCAGTCGATCCGGTGAAGGCGACCCCCGCGATGCGGCTGTCCGATACGAGTTCGGCACCGACATCGGCGCCGCCGGTGACGAGGATCATCGCATCCTGCGGCACACCCGCCTGATGCGCGAGTTCGACAACGCGGCGGGCAATGCCCGGTGTCTGCGGCGCGGGCTTGGCGACCACGGTGTTGCCGGTCACCAGCGCGGCGGCATTCTGACCCACGAAAATCGCGAGCGGGAAGTTCCACGGCGCCACGGTGGCCCAGGTGCCGCGCCCTTCCATCTTGAGCTCGTTGCGTTCGCCGGTCGGTCCGGGCAGCGTGCGCGGGACCAGATCGGTACGCGCCTGATAGGCGTAATAGCGGCAGAAATCGGCTGCCTCACGCACTTCGGCGAGCGCGTCGGGGATCGATTTGAACGCTTCCTTGACGCACAGCGCCATCAGCTCGATCCGGTTTTCCTCCAGCAGATCGGCAAAGCGTTCGAGCACCGCCGCGCGATCGTGGATCGGCGTGCGTTCCCAGTCGCGATAGGCGCCCTGCGCGCGCGTGATCGCCGCATGAACATCGTCATCGGGAGTGCGTGCCGCTTCGATTGCCTTGCGTGCGCGACCGCTGGGGTGAAGCGGATCGGCATGGACGGCATCGGTCCCTTCGGGTTCGAACGGCACCGCTTCGATATCCGCAGCGGTCTTGAGCAGGATCGGGCGATCCTTCAGGTCGATGCCCTGGCTGTTGCGCCAATGGACCATCATGTCGACCGGCAGTGGAATGCCGGGATGGCGCGTCCGCCCGACCGATTCGATATGGTCGACCGGATCGGCGAGCAGTTCCTCTTCCGACAGGCTTTCGTCGCCCAGCTGGTGCACGAAGCTGGTATTCGCGCCGTTTTCGAGCAGGCGGCGGACAAGATAGGCGAGCAGATCCTTGTGCCCGCCGACCGGCGCATAGATGCGGCAGGAATAGCCGCGTTCGCGCACCAGCCGCTCATACAGTCCCTCGCCCATGCCATGGAGCCGCTGGAATTCGAAATCGCGGCGGTCGCCCGCCCATTCGAGGATGGTTGCGACGGTCAGCGCATTATGGCTGGCGAAGGCGGGGCGAATATGGTTCGCCTCCAGCATTTCGCGCACACAGGCGAGATAGCAGACATCGGTCGCCGCCTTGCGGGTATAGACCGGATAGCCGCTCAGCCCCTCGATCTGGGCCTTCTTGATCTCGGTATCCCAATAGGCGCCCTTCACCAGCCGGACATTGATCGGACGGCCGAGCGAATCCGCCCATTTGATTACCGCCGGCGCGCGCTTGCCATAGGCCTGCACCGCCATGCCGAAACCTTCCCAGTCGCGCAGTTCCGAACGCTTCGCCACTGCCTCGATAATGTCGAGGCTCATATCGAGGCGTTCGTCCTCTTCGGCGTCGACGGTCAGCGAAATGCCGCGATCGGCGGCCTGCTGGCACAGCTGGGCGAGCATGTCAGTGAGTTCTGGGACGCAGCGTTCGTACTGCGGCACTTCGTAGCGCGGGTGCAGCGCGGACAGCTTTACCGAGATCGAATGCCCGGCCTTGGCGTCCTTGCCCACCGCGTCGATCGCCTTGCGATAGGCGGCGTAATAGCGTTCGGCATCCTTTTGCGTCCGAGCAGCTTCGCCGAGCATGTCGAAGCTGGCGACGAAACCCTTATTCTCGGGCTTCTTCATCCGCTTGATCGCTTCGTCGATCGTCCGGCCCATGACGAACACCTCGCCCATCAGCCGCATCGCCGCGCCGACCGCCTGACGCACAAAGGGTTCGCCTGCGCGCGACAACAGCCGGCGCAGCGGACCGCCATCGCCTTCCCCCACCAGCGCGCGGCCCATTACGAGCCCCCATGTAGCGGAATTGACCATTTTCGAGCTCGATTTGCCGCTATGCGAGCGCCAGTCGGCCTCGCCAAGCTTGTCCGAAATGAGCAGATCGGCGGTTTCGGGATCGGGCACGCGCAGAAATGCCT
Organism: Sphingomonas sp.; assembly: GCA_002707985.1. Taxonomy (GTDB): domain Bacteria; phylum Pseudomonadota; class Alphaproteobacteria; order Sphingomonadales; family Sphingomonadaceae; genus Sphingomonas. The sequence continues at coordinate 17,095 of PAOI01000043.1, forward strand.
CGGCAAGACTGAGCAGCGCGATGCCTTCGGAAGTATTGAGGCGATATTGCTGAAGAAACTGATTGACCCATCCGCGATGCTGGGCCTCACGCAGGTCGGCGAGCAGTCCGGCGGCATATCCCAGCGCGCGCGATCGCTCTTCCGAATCGAGTCGCGCACGTGCGACAAGCGGCTTTAGAACATCGGGTTCGGCGGCGCGATGCAGGGATGTCATGGATTTCCGGGCGGCCGACGTAGCGTCCATAGTGTTTTTCCATCATTGAGTTGGTTGCGGGCTTGCGGGACTCGGACCCGGACCTCTATCTGGCATCCGCGCCTAGGCGAAAGGCAATGGAGGGGAAAGGGCCAGTGGAGACCGTAACGATCGATGAATTGGCCCAACGCGTGGGCACGCCCAGTGTTTCCGACTGGATTACAGTTACTCAGGAAATGATCGACAAGTTCGCCGATGCCACCGGCGATCATCAGTTCATCCACGTCAATCCCGATGCCGCCGCGATGACGCCGTTCGGCGGCACGATCGCGCATGGATTTCTGAGCCTGTCGCTGATGCCGATGCTGGCTCAGATGGCGAATGAGCCGGCAGTCGAAGGCCTGAAGATGGGCGTCAATTACGGCGGCAACAAAGTCCGTTTCCTGACGCCGGTGCGTTCGGGCAAGCGCGTGCGCGGCCGCTTTACCAACATCAAGCTGACCGAGCGCAAGCCGGGCGTGTGGGAACGCGTCACCGAATATGTGCTCGAAATCGAAGGCGAGGAAAAACCGGCGCTGATCGCCGAATGGATCGCGCTGCTCTACGTCTGATCGTGACACCCTCTGCCATCGGTGGCGGAGGGTCCGGGGCTGGTAAGCCAGGCTCCGCAACTTAAATCGCTTGCAGAATTTGCGAGCCCAGCAGCCCCTTCCGCATGCGGCGGGGGAGATGAAAGAAGGAAATAGGACCATGCGTTCCGCAGTCATCGTTTCTACCGCCCGTACTCCGATCGGCCGCGCCTATCGCGGCGCGTTCAACGCACTGCTTGGCCCGTCGCTGGGCGCGCACTCGATCAAGGCCGCTGTCGAGCGCGCCGGGATCGAACCGGGCGAAGTCGAGGATCTCGTCTGGGGTTCGGCGCTGCAGCAGGGCAGCCAGAGCCCGAACATCGCGCGGCTTGCGCTGCTGCGTGCGGGCCTGCCGATCACGGTGCCGGGCATGTCGATGGACCGCCAGTGCGCATCGGGCCTGATGGCAATCGCCACGGCCGCCAAGCAGGTGATGACCGACAATATGGACATCGCCATCGGCGGCGGTCAGGAATCGATCAGCACGGTGCAGACGCCGCAGATGCGCGTTCAGGTCGATCCCGATCTGATCGCGATGCATGACGACACCTACATGCCGATGCTGCAGACCGCCGAAGTGGTCGCCGCGCGCTATGGCATCAGCCGCGAGCGGATGGACGCCTACAGCCTCCAGTCGCAACAGCGCACCGCCGCCGCGCAGGCCGCGGGCAAGTTTGACGACGAAATCGTCCCCGTCACTGCCGTGATGAACGTCACCAATAAGGAGACGAAGGAAGTCACGCAGAAGGAAGTGACGCTGACCAAGGACGAAGGCAATCGTCCCGAAACCACGCTGGAAGGCCTGCAGTCGCTGCAGCCGGTGGTCGGGCCGCAGGGCACGATCACGGCGGGCAATGCCAGCCAGTTGTCCGACGGTTCGTCGGCCAGCGTCATCATGGAAGAAAAGGTCGCCGAAAAGCGCGGCCTGACCCCGCTCGGCCGCTATGTCGGCATGGCGGTCGCCGGCACCAAGCCGGACGAAATGGGCATCGGCCCCGTCTTCGCGATCCCGAAGCTGCTCGAAAAGTTCAACCTCAAGATGGACGATATCGGCCTTTGGGAACTGAACGAAGCGTTCGCGGTGCAGGTGCTCTATTGCCAGGACAAGCTGGGCATTCCCGATGAGCTGCTCAACGTCAATGGCGGCTCGATCTCGATCGGCCATCCCTATGGCATGACCGGCGCGCGCTGCACCGGCCACGCGCTGATCGAAGGCAAGCGTCGCGGCGCGAAATATGTCGTCGTGACGATGTGCATCGGCGGCGGCATGGGCGCAGCGGGCCTGTTCGAAGTCCTGTAATCGACCCGATTGTTGACGGGAGGCTGTCGGCAAGGCAGCCTCCCGCTTCATGGTGAAGGGATTACGTATCCTTGGCGAGGGCCTGGCCCTTGGCCTGCGCCCCTATCGGGACGTGTTGCTGTTTCGCGGCCGTGCGACGCGAAGCGAGACGTTTCTTTTCCTGATGCTCGCGGGAACGATCGGTTCGGCGATCGCGATGCTGGCGGCCCGGCTTGGCCTGACAGTCGGTTTGACCGATGCCCAGATGCTCGCGACGCTGCCGATCATGACGCTTGCCGCGCGCCGCCTTCACGATATCGGATTGCCCGGCTGGCCCGGCCCGCTGATTGCGGCAACGGTCATGATCCTGCGCATCAGCTACGACAGCCCCTTGCAAGTGCCTGTCGCGGCAGAGGCGACACGGTGGCTGAGCCTGATCGCCCTTTTCGCCATCATTTTCTGGCCGCCCGCACCGGGCGAAAACCGCTATGGGCCCGACCCGCGCCTTGTCCCCGAGGGCGCGGCGAGCTGACCGCATCACCGGCACGATCAGCGCGCCGCGCCACTTCAGAAACCGAAGCGCAGCCCCGCTGCGAAATAATCCTCGCCGATATTGCCCTTGAGCTTGAGGAGCGGCGCGAGCGGCACTTCGACCGTGCCGTAGAAATCGAGGTCCGAGCCTAGCCGCGCGCCGGCGCCCAGCGCGAACGTGTCCGCGACCGTCGCCTTCGCCTCGGCGCGGGCATAAAGGTCGATATCGACATCATCGGCGCCGTCATGGACGAACGCGCCGCCACCCAGACTGAAATTCAGAAGGCCCGGCACCAGCGGCGCATCATAGGCGAGACCGATTTCGCCGCCCCAGTCGCCATCCATTTTCGCGACATTGCCTTCCGCTGCGACCTGCGCCGCAGCCGGCACGGCGATCCCCATCGCCAGCGTTGCAAGACCGATGGCCAGAACCCGTTTCATTCCATACTCCCGAACAAGCCGCGTTTGTGCGGCAGACGAGGCGTATCGCATGGCGATTCGAGCGACCACCGGCCGAGCGCCCGCGTGACGCAGGCGGCCCTGAAAGCGACTCGGCTGATCGCATTTTCCCTTCTCCACCGCCGGGCATACCGCGGCGCGAGCCATTGACTCCGCTCGTGCTGCGATGCAGCGAGCGCGCGAATGTCATCCCCCGCTCCCTCCACAGACGGCCTGCCGCTTCCCCGGCGGATCTGGGCCATCCTTGCCATTTCGTTCGGCACCGCGCTGTTCATGATCGACGGCACCATCGCCAATGTGGCGCTGCCCACCATCGCCGACGAGCTGAGGATCGGCGAAGGCGCGGTGGTGTCGGTGGTGACTTTGTATCAGCTGGTGCTGGTAATGTGCCTGCTGCCGTTCGGCGGACTGGGCGAGCAATTCGGACTTCGCCGCGTCTATCAGACCGGACAGGCGGTGTTCGCGCTGGCATCCGCCGCGACCTTTCTGGTCGACAGCTTTCCGATGCTGCTGATCGTGCGCGGTTTTCAGGCGCTGGGCGCGGCGATGGCGCTGAGCGTCGCGACGGCGATGCTGCGCTTCATCTATCCGTCGAAGTCGCTGGGCGGAGGCCTGGGCATCAACAGCGTCGTCGCCGCATCCTCCGCCGCGCTTGCACCGACGCTGGGCGGGTTTCTGGTCGAGCATTTCGACTGGCGCTGGGTGTTCGTCGCGCCCGTACCCTTTGCGCTGATCTCGCTCGCGATCGGCCGGGCGTTGCCGCATCCCGAACAGGCCAGCGGCCGATATGACTGGAAGAGCGGGCTGTGGAGCGCCGCAACGTTCGGCGGGATCATCGGCGGGCTCGATATCGCGATCCACGGGTCGGTCGCGCTGGGCGCTCCGCTGGGCGTTGCCGGGCTGATTTCGGGGTTGTTGTTCGTGCGCAGCCAATCGGCGCGCGAACGACCGATCTTTCCCGTCGATCTGTTGCGCAACCGGACGATCGGGCTGGCGACGATCGGCGCGATATTCGCGTTCATGGCGTCGGCGGCGATGCTGGTGCTGCTGCCGTTCCGCCTTCAGCGCGGCATGGGATATGCGCCCGATGAAGTGGGGCTGCTGATCCTGCCCTTTCCGCTGACCATGCTGATCGTTTCGCCCACCGCAGGATGGCTGTCGGACCGGGTCAAATCCTCGATCCTGGGCATGATCGGCATGGTTTTCGCGGCGAGCGGCATGATCCTGATGATGCTGGCTCCGGCTGACGCTGCGCCGATGGATTTCGCCTGGCGGCTCAGCCTGACTGCGGTCGGCTTCGGCATGTTCTATTCCCCGAACGCGCGAATGATCTTCAATTCGGCGCCGATGGCGCGCACGGCGGCGGCGAGCAGCATGATCGCGACTGCCCGCCTGCTGGGCCAGACGATGGGGGCATCGCTGGTCGGCATCCTGCTCGCCGCCGGACTGGGGCTGGGCGCGGTTCCGCTGATGGTGGGCGCGGCGCTGGCAGTGGGCGCGGGGCTGGTCACGCTGGCGCGCTATCGCACCGATTGAACCGCCATTCCCCGGTTGAGCCGCAATCCCTTGTAGAATCGATGGAAAGAGTCGCGCTCCGCTTCGTTGAACTCCCTGCACACCAGTTGAGGAGTACGTGATGTCCGACAAGAAGAGCGCCGACGAGATCCGCAAGCATATGTGGAAAAAGCTGGCGAGCGACCGGTTCGTGATGGCCGGCCTGACCGGCAGCAGCGAACATAGCGAGCCGATGACTGCGATCGTCGACAAGGACGCCGACAGCGAATTCTGGTTCTATACCTCCAAAACCAATCGCCTTGCCCCCGGTGGCCCGGCGATGGTGCAATATGTGTCCGAAGACCACAAACTTTTCGCCTGCATCAAGGGCCGGATCGTCGAGGAAACCGACGAAGCGGTGAAGGACAAATATTGGTCCAACATGGTCGAGGCCTGGTTCGAGGGCGGCCGCAACGACCCCAGCCTGATGATGCTGCGGTTCGAGCTGGACGATGCCGAAATCTGGGAAGGCGATCAGACGATCAGCGGCTATTTCAAGATGCTGACCGGCAAGACGATCCAGCCCGAGGAAGCGGGACGCCACGTCGAAACCGCGCTTTGATCGCGCTCCGGCGACGATATGGCCCGCAGGGGCGCCTTGCGGGCCATTGGCCTTGCGCGGGCTGGGTCGCCCCTGCCCCCTCCGGGCGGGAAATCGCGTCCACGCTATTACCCGCTTGACCCCCGCGCCGGCGCGCGCGATGCCCGCGCCATGGGGCCGTCGCTCGTTCATCGTATCCGCGTCGAGGCGCATGCCGTCTGGCTGGCGGTGCGCGATCCGCGCACGCCGCTGACCGCCAAGCTGTTCGGGTTGGTGATCGCGGCCTATGCGCTGTCGCCGATCGATCTGGTGCCCGATTTCATCCCGATCCTGGGTCTGGTGGACGACGCGATCCTGATCCCGCTGGGCGTGTGGCTGTTCGAAAAGATGGTGCCTGCCGCACTGCTCGCCGAATATCGCGCCAAGGCGGAAAAGGAATCGCGGCTGCCGATCGCATGGGGCGGCATCCTTGTCGTGCTGCTGCTCTGGGCGTTGCTGATCTGGCTCGTCTGGTCGCTCGCCGTGATGATGTACGATTAGGATCGGGGCCACCCGCGTCCTATCATGCTGCCATGGCCGATCTTGCCGCGATCATAGAGGATATCGCCGCCGAAATGGCGGATGCGCCCGACCGGGGCACCGTGGCGCATTATATCGCGCCGCTGGCCGCAGTCGATCCGGGGCGGTTCGGCATCGCCGTCGTGACCGCCGACGGGCGCGAATATGTTGCGGGCGACGGCGACATGGCGTTTTCGATCCAGTCGGTTTCGAAAGTGTTTGCGCTGACCCTCGCGCTGGGCGCGGTCGGCGACCAGTTGTGGAAGCGCGTCGGCGTCGAACCATCTGGCAGTGCGTTCAACTCGGTCGTGCAGCTGGAAAGCGAGCATGGCATTCCGCGCAATCCATTCATCAACGCAGGCGCGATCGTCGTCACCGACATATTGCTGGGCCATCACGAACCGCGCGAGGCGATCGGCGAGATGCTGCGCTTCGTGCGGATGCTGGCGGGCGATGACGCGATCTTCATCGACGAGGATGTGGCACGGGCCGAGATCGAGACCGGTTTTCGCAACATGGCGCTTGCCAATTACATGCGCAGCTTCGGCAATCTGGATCAGGCCGCCGAGCGCGTGCTGGGCGTCTATTTCCACCATTGCGCGCTGGCGATGAGCTGTCGTCAGCTGGCGCGCGCGGGCCGGTTCCTGATGGCGGGCGGGCGCAATCCCGATACCGGGCACAACATCGTATCGGCGCGGCGCGCACGGCGCATCAACGCGCTGATGCTGACGTGCGGCCATTATGACGGATCGGGCGAATTCGCGTTCCGCGTCGGCATGCCCGGCAAATCGGGCGTGGGCGGCGGCATATTGGCAGTGGTGCCGGGGGTGGCGAGCATCGCCGTCTGGTCACCGGGTCTCAACGAGCGCGGCAATTCGCAACTGGGCACGCTGGCGCTTGAACGACTGGTGCAGCGCACCGGCTGGTCGATCTTCGATCCAAGGGTGTTTTGAGCAAATCTCCTCCCCGCCAGGGAGGAGGAATGTTCCTTCACAAAAATCCATAGCCCCAAAATGAAAGAGGCTGCCGAGCCCCCATTGGGGCCCGGCAACCTCCGACATGGTCAGCGGCCGGAAGCTCCAGCCCGGGAGACCATGCGGGCCGCGCGCCTGCGGCATCGAAGCGTTGGTTGGGGGAGAATACCCCCCGCTTCGAACCCGATGGATTTCGACCCATCGGATTTTGCCATCAGGCAGTTAGCGGCGCGTCTCCCGAACGAACGGAACCGACCTCACTGCTGAACCATGAGACATCGGATCACCTCCTTTCGCTAGTTGGAACACTGCGTACCCGTGGGCACATGCAAAGGATTGAATCAACGCGAGTCGCAGAACAAGTCTTGTATTTTCCCGGAATTTGAACGAATCTGGAGTTCTGCGCTGCGATATCGCGGGTGCACCCTTCCAGAAATTGGCGCTTTTCCGGGCTTTTTCGAAGGTTTCAGCGTGCGCGACAGCCGCTCAGCGCGCGCTGGATCGCCGGATCGTCGGGCATCACCAGCAATTTGCCGTCATCAATCGCAACGCCGAAGCGCGATCCGTGATCGTCACCCACCTCACGAATGAAATCGGCCCCGGCAGGGAGCGTCGCCTCCACTTCCGGCACGGCACTATCGGTATCGCGCGCGGCCAGCGTGATCGATCCGCGATCGGACACCAGCCGCATCGTGCCCGCGCCCGACGATATCGATCCGGCGCGGACGAAGCGGACCTGTCCGGTTTGCCGGTCGCAATGGATGATGAAGCGCGCCTCGCTTGCCGGCGGGCCGAAGGCGGCAGCGGCCTCGCCGCCCATTTCCTGATATTGCCAGCTGCCAAGGCCGAGCGGCGCGCCGCGGAATTCGGGCGCGCTTGCCGTGCGCGCGGGAGCGCCGCCGCCGACCGATCCGTCAGCTGGTCCGCTGTCATTGCCGGTCGCGGGGGGCGATCCGCCGCACCCGCTCAACAACGCCCCCGCCAGCAAGCCCGCAAGGGCGGCAGGGGCGCCGCGCGTCATTTGCGGCAATCCTCGATCACGCGAAGCGTTTCGGGCCAGGCGGGGATCACCAGCGGCTGCATCCCGCCCCCTTCCAGGATGAAGCGCCCGCGGCTGAAGCCCATCGCATCGAGCAACGGATCGCGCGGATCGAGCGCGGCGGCGATATAGGGCTGGCCCCCGCCAACCGGCTGCATCGAAAGCTGGCGCAACATGGTGGAGGCGCGCACCGTCAGCGCCAGCGGCCCCGCAGGCGCCACCGCCATCTTGCGCGACAGGAATATCTGACCCGCCGAACGATCGCAGCGCAGCGTGACATCGGCATCGAGCCCCGGCTGACCGAACAGCGCGATGCTGCCCCGCCCATCCTGGCGATAGACCCAGTCGCCCGGCGTCACCGCCCAGTCGCGCCAGTCGCCCGTCGGCATCTGAACCACCGGAGTCGGCGTCGGCGTGGGAACCGGCGTCGGCACCGGAATCGGTTCGGCAGGCGCAGGAATGATACGCGGCCCCGAACATGCGGCCAGACTGCCGATGGCCAGAGCAAGAACAGCAGCGGCAAGCGCGGCGGCGGGCGTGGGTCGTCGCATGGGGGAGCTTATGCGCGATAAGCGGGGGCGGCTCAACCGGCTTTCAGGCTGCGTGCGGCGTAATGCGATCCAGTTCGCCGTTGAGGGCGCGCTTGGCTTCCAGAAGCTCATAGTCGTTCTGGAGGCCAAGGAAGAATCCCTCCGACATGCCGAAATAGCGAGCCAGCCGCAGGTCGAGTTCACCATCGATCGGCTGGCGGCCATCAAGCAGCCGTTCGACGCGTTCGGGAGGGACCGCAATCGACGCCGCAAGCTCGGCAGCGCTCATGCC
>PAOI01000044.1 GCA_002707985.1 Sphingomonas sp.
CGGGCTGGCCGGCGTCATCGCGACGCAGCGTCTGGCCAAGCTGGCCAAGAATGTCGCGGCGGAAGCGTCCAACTTCCTGATGGGCCGCACGTTCCTCGACATCGATATGGCCCGCGCCGCCGATCTGCTCGGCATGGAGCGGCGCCAGGCGGAGCAGATTCGCGATCTGGCGCGCGGCACCTTCCTCGCGCTTGGCCCCGCCGTGTCGCGCCGTCCCGTGGCGATCCGCATCGGCGACGTCGTGACGTCGGCGCGCAGCGGCAGTCCCAAACTCGCCCCGCTGCCCGACGCACCGCCCGAGGATATCAAGGATCTGCTGTTCGCGCCGGTTGCCGAGGCACCGGTCTTCACGCCCCCGCCTGCCCCGCCGCCGCCGCCCAAAATGACGAGCGAGCGGATGATCGAGGCGCTGGCCGCGTCGGTCCCTGCCCCGCCCTCGGACGTTCCGGAAAAGCCGCCCGAGGAACTGGAGGCAGTGACCGTCGATGTGTTGCGCGCGATCGTGGGCGACTCGGATTCGGCGTTTCGTTCGCCCGCCGTGCTCTATCAGGATTATCAGGTCCGCTGCCGCATGGCCGGCGTGCCGCGCCCGCCGCTCGATCTTGCCGGGTTCGTCCGGCGGCTGTCGGCGGCACGGGCCGGGATATTCGATCTTGCCGATGATGGCTGGCAGGCGGCGATGGATGCCGCGTCGGCGCTGCCTGATGATATGCTCGGGCCGTTTCTGATGGTGGCGCGGGCGGCGCGTCAGGGCGAACCCTGCCCCAGCGACAGCGAACTTGCGGCGAGCTATGGCACCAGCTCGCCGGGGCGTGTCCGTCGCCTGATCGCCTATATCGAAAGCCGCGACCTGTTCGTCACGCGTGTCGATCTGGCGGGCAAGCGATCGATCACAATCCCGCAATTGGGCTGGACGACGGCGGCAGCGGAAACCGCCTGATCCCGTGAATCCGTTCGTGCTGAGTAGGGGCTGAGCAAAGTCGAAGACCCGTATCGAAGCACGTAGCGCCGTTTGCCCTGAGCTTGTCGAAGGGCCGCACTTCTTCTTTGCTATGGTAGCGAAGAAGCACAGGTTTCGACAGGCTCAGCCCAAACGCGCCGGCCTCTTCGCGCTCACTCACCCCCGCCGCGCGATCAGGCGGCGCAACCACGCCTCGGTCGCGCGCGGATGGGCGAGCGGCAGCATATGGCCGCCAGTGATGATCTCCAGAGTCGCATCGGGAATGGCGTTCGCGGTGACCCGTCCATGAAGTTCGGGATCGAGGATCGCGTCCTGCCGGCCATAGAGGATCGATGTCGGCACTGCGATCTCGCCATAGCGCGGCACCAGCGCACCCACCGCTTCTGGTGCCGCCAGCAATTCGTTGCTGCCCGCACGGAAGCTTTGCGGACGCAGCGACAGTGCCCCGCCGCCCCGTCCCGCGAAATCGGCGGGCACGGCGTCAGGCGCGAAGATCTTGCGCAGCGTTTCGACCGCAGTCACCGTCCCCATCGGCACGGCGACCGTCCACGACATCAGCGCGCGCAGCGCGGGCGATTCGATCTGCAGCCCGCGAAACGCATCGGGCGCGGTATCGACAACCTGAGTCAGCGGCGCGATCAGGCCCAGCGCGCCCACCAGCTGCGGATGTTCGATCGCCAGAGCGAGCGCCAGCGCGCCGCCCATCGAATGGCCCACCACCACCGGTTGCTCGAGCGCCAGCCGCTGCATCAGCGCCGCGACCATATCGGCCTGCTGCGCTATGCCGGGATGCGCGCCTTCGACGGTCGAATAGCCCCAGCCGGGCCGGTCGATCAGGATGACGCGGTAATCGGAAACCAGCCGGTCGGCGAGCGCATAGGAAAAATGGCGCAGCTGCCCCAGCAACCCGTGCAGCATCACGATCGGCATGCCGCTGCCGCGATCGACATAATGAAGCCGGCCGCCCGGCACATCGAGCATCGCGCCATCCTGCGGCACGGCCGCCTCTGCGCCGCGTGCGCCGAGCGCGCTCCACAGCGCCAGACCTCCGCCCAGTGCTGCCGTCGCTGCGCCGATCCCGGTCAGCCATTTGCCCGTGCGGTTCATGGTGTCTCCTGTCATTATTCCGCTGCCATCGCTCCGTCGCCGGAGCGGTCTTCGTCTTCGCGTTCGGCGGCCTGCCTGTTCCACATTTCGGCATAGACGCCATTCGCCGCCAGCAATTCGCCATGCGTCCCCGATTCGACAACGCGCCCCGATTCCAGCACGACGATCCGGTCGGCATGCACCACGGTGGAGAGGCGATGGGCGATCACGATGGTGGTGCGCCCGCGCTCGATCGCCTGCAGCGTCGCCTGAATATCGGCTTCGGTGCGGCTGTCGAGCGCGCTGGTCGCTTCGTCGAGGATCAGGATCGGCGGATCCTTCAGCAGCGTGCGGGCGATCGCCACGCGTTGCTTTTCCCCGCCCGACAGCTTGAGGCCGCGTTCGCCGACGCGCGTATCAAATCCCTGGGGCAGCGCCTGAATGAACCCGGCGATAGCGGCGCCCCGCGCGGCGGCTGCCACATCGTCGGGGCCGGCATCGGCGCGGCCATAGGCGATGTTGTACCCGATCGTGTCGTTGAACAGCACCGTATCCTGCGGAACGATGCCGATCGCCGCGCGCAGACTTTCCTGCGTCACGCTGCGGATATCCTGACCGTCGATCGTGATCCGCCCGCCGGTGACGTCGTAAAAACGGAACATCAGCCGCGCCAGAGTCGACTTGCCCGCGCCCGATGGCCCCACCACGGCCAGCGTCGATCCCGCCGGCACGTCAAGGTCGATGCCCTTCAGGATCGCGCGATCGGCATCATAGCCGAACCGCACATCCTCGAACCGGACATGGCCCTTGTCGATCGCCAGCGGCGCGGCATCGGCGGCGTCGCGCACTTCGGTGTCGGTATCGATCAGGTCGAACATCGCGCCCATGTCGATCACGCCCTGCCGGACAATACGATAGACGGTGCCGAGCATGTCGAGCGGACGGAACAACTGGCTGAGCAAGGTCGACACGAGTACGACGTCGCCCGGCGTGAACTCGCCTCGCGCCCATCCGAACACCACCAGCGCCATCCCCGCCGCCAGCATCGCATTGGTAATCAGGCTCTGGCCGATATTGAGCCAGGCAAGCGAGTTTTCCGAAGTCGTTGCGGCGGTCGCATAGGCGTGGATCGCCTTGTCATAGCGTTCCGCCTCGCGCCGTTCGGCGTTGAAATATTTCACCGTTTCGAAATTGAGCAGCGAATCCACTGCATGCGCCACTGCGCCGGTGTCGAGCTCGTTCATCTGCTCGCGCAGCTTCGAGCGCCAGTCAGTGACGATCCGGGTAAAGCCGATATAGACGACCACCATCGTCACTGTGCCGGCGACCAGCCAGATGCCGAACCGCGTCCAGAAAATGCCGATCACCAGCGCCAGCTCCAGGATCGTCGGCGCGATGTTGAACAACAGGAAATAGAGCATCGAATCGATGCTCTTGGTCCCGCGCTCGACCACCTTGGTCACCGCGCCGGTGCGCCGTTCGAGGTGAAAGCGCAGCGACAATTTGTGAAGGTGGCGGAACACGTTGGACGCCAGCCGCCGCGTCGCGTCCTGACCCACCCGCTCGAACACCGCGTTGCGCAGATTGTCGAACAACACCGTGCCCAGTCGCGCGGCTGCATAGCCGATGGCGAGCGCGGCGACGAGCCACACGGCTTCGCGCGATCCGCCCGCCATCCGGTCGATCGCGCCCTGCAGCGCGAACGGCGCGCCATAGACCTGAATGACCTTCGAAACGACGACCAGAGTCAGCGCGATGACGATACGCACGCGCAGGCCGACCGCTTCCTTGGGCCAGAGATAGGGAAGGAAGCGTCGCAGCGTTCCAAGCATCGGCCGCTCGACTGCGGAAGCTGTCGGCTGATCAGGTGGCATCGCGTCCATCTGGAGACCCGATCGCCCGCTTGCAACTCCCTGCATGCGGATTCGATCCGCCCTGTCCCGATAAAAAAGCATCGGAACGGCGCTCCGGTCCGCTCGTTGAAATCGGCGGAAGGAAGGAAAAATGGACCCGGTTTTCTACATCATGGCAATTCTCGGATGCGCGGACAACGGCTCCGCGTGCAGCCAGCAGCGTGTCGAGCCGATCCGGTATGAAAGCGCGGCGGCCTGTGAAGCTGCGGTGCCCGACGCGCTGATGCGCAATACTGATGTGTCCTATCCGGTCATCGCCGCCGCCTGTCAGCAGCGCGGTGGCATCCGCAGCGCGGAAAGCGTCGCCACGACCGATTCAGACGCCTGAGTCCGGCCTTTATTTTCAGCGACTCCGTGTCGTCCCTATCGCGTCACGGGTCTCGCCGCCGGCTGACGCGGGCGCGTCCATAAATCGGCATCGCGCAGTTGCTGGCCATACAGGCGCTGGCGCACGCCCGCTTCGCCGCCTGCACGCAATATCCAGCCGATCTTTTCCAGCGTGCCGGTGCGGACGCGATGGTCCCAGGCATGTTCGCCCGCCGCCGCCACCTTGCGTCCGATTGCGCCGTAAATGCCTGCCGCGGCCAGCACCGCCCATGCCGCACGGAACGGCAATTTGGGGGTTCCGGCCCGTCCGCTCGCTTCATAGGCCTGCGCTTGTTCGGCCAGACGGCGAACCAGCACCGCCAGGCGGCTGCGAAAGGGCGGCTTCATATGCTGGCCGGGCGGAATATCCATTTCGCAAAGCCATTCGAGAGGCAGATAGCACCGCCCGACGCGATCGTCCGCTTCGACATCGCGGGCGATATTCGCCAGCTGAAATCCGATGCCGAGATCGCATGCCCGGTCGAGCGTCGCTTCGTCCCGCGCGTCCACGCCCATTACCAGCGCCATCAGGCATCCGACGGCCCCCGCGACATGATAGCAATAGCGCAGCAGATCAGCTTCGCTGCGCGGACGCCAGTCTTCGGCATCGAGCGCAAAGCCCGCGATGACATCGTCGATCAGCTGGCGCGGCAAGGGCAGTTCGGCGTTGAGTACGCCCAGCGCGTCGAAACCCGGATCGCCGATCCGCTTGCCCGAAAGCACGGCTTCGGCCCCCTCGCGGATCAGCGCGAGCCGTTCGGCGGCATCGGCCTCCGATGTGGCGGCATGACCCAGATATTGCGCATCGGCCAGATCGTCGCAGCGCCGGCACCAGGCATAGAGCAGCCACGCCCGCTCGCGCATGTCCAGCCTGAACAGCCGGCTTGCCGCGGCAAAGCTCAGCGACCCGCCCGCAATGCTCTCCTGCGCAGTCGCGACGATCGCCGCGCGGCTGGGAAGCGCGCCGTGACTGCTCACAATTGCTCGCGCGTCATTTTGACGATCGGCACGGTCGGTTCGAATTTCGCCATCTTGTCGAGCAACCCGTCGAGTTCGCTGTCGATCAGCAATATGCCCTGATGCTGCGGCCGCAGGAAGCCGACCTTGCCCATATGGCCGACAAATTCGATCAGCCCGTCATAGAAGCCGGCGGTATTGAGCAGGCCGACCGGATCGCTGTGATAGCCCAGCTGCGCCCAGCTCATCGCTTCCCATAATTCGTCCATCGTCCCGGTGCCGCCGGGCAGGGTAAGGAATCCATCGGCGAGTTCGGTGAAATGCGCCTTGCGCTCGTGCATCGTTTCGACGACGTGCAATTCGGTGAGGCCGCGATGCGCGACTTCGGCATTGACCAGCAATTGCGGGATCACCCCGATCACTTCACCGCCCGCTTCCAATGCGCTGTCGGCGATCGCCCCCATCAGCCCCAGCCTGCCGCCGCCATAGACGACGCCGATGCCGCGCTCGGCCAGCGTGCGGCCCGCCATCCGGGCGGTTTCGATATAAACGGGGTCGGCGGGGGTCGCCGACCCGCAATAGACTGCGATACGCTTCATGTAAGATCTTCCAGCATCAGGCCTGCGGTCGCTTTCGCGCTTCCCACGACGCCGGGAATGCCCGCGCCCGGGTGCGTTCCGGCACCGGTGAAATAGAGATTGGCGATGGTGTCGTCGCGATTATGCACGCGGAACCAGGCGCTTTGCGTCAACAGCGGTTCCAGCGAGAAGGCAGAGCCCTGATATGCCGCCAGGTCGCGCGAGAAATCGGGCGGGGCATAGCTGAATTTGGTGACGATCCGGTCGTCCAGATCGGGGATCAGCCGCTTTTTCACTTCGGCGAGCACTCGTGCCTCCAGAATCGGCGCGAGCGTTTCCCAATCGGCCGGAAACTTGCCCTGATGCGGCACCGGCATCAGCGCATAGAAAGTCGCATGCCCCTCGGGCGCCACATCGGGATCGCTTGCGCTGGGATGGTGGAGATAGAGCGAGAAATCCTCTGACAGCACGCCGTGATCGTAAATATCCTCGAGCAGCCCTTTATAGCGCGGCCCGAACAGAATCATGTGGTGCGGAATATCGGGGAAATTACCGCGCAGCCCGAAATGGACGAGGAACAGCGAGGGCGAGAAGCGCTTGCGCTCCAGCCGGTCGGCGCTGCGCTGAGCCGAACGATTGTCGGGCATCAGGTCGCGATAGCTGTGGACGATATCGGCATTGCTCGCCACCGCATCGACTTCCACCGTAAAGCCCGATGCCGTGGTGATGCCGGTCACGCGGTCGCCCAATGTCGCGATATGCGTCACCGGGTCGTTGAGCCGCACATTGCCGCCCAGCCGCTCGAACAGCGCGACCATCCCCGCCGCCAGCCGGTTGGTGCCGCCCTTTGCCCACCATACGCCGCCGTCGATCTCCAGCTTGTGGATCAACGCATAAATGGCGCTTGTCTTCATCGGATCGCCGCCGACCAGCAAGGTGTGGAACGACAGCGCCTCGCGCAGCTTCTCGTTCTTCACGAAGCTGGAGACCATCGAATAGACTGATCGCCACGCCTGATGCCGGGCCAGCGCGGGCGCGGCCTTCAGCATCGACCCGAAATCGAGGAACGGCACATGGCCGAGCTTCACATAGCCTTCCTGATAGACACCTTCGGAATAGGCAAGGAAGCGGCGATATCCGTCGACATCCTCGGGGCTCAGCTTGGCGATCTCGCCGCGCAGCCGGGTTTCGTCGTTCGAATAATCGAACTCGGTCCCGTCGGGCCAGTTCAGCCGGTAAAAGGGCATCACCGGCTGAAGCTTCACATCCTCGGAGATGTCGCGCCCGGTCAGCTGCCACAGTTCCGCCAGCGCGTCGGGCGCAGTGATGACAGTGGGTCCGGCGTCAAAGGTAAATCCGTCTCGCTCCCAGAAATAGGCGCGCCCGCCCGGCTTGTCGCGCGCTTCGATCAATGTCGTATCGATCCCCGCCGACTGCAGCCGGATCGCCAGCGCAAGGCCGCCGAACCCGGCGCCGATCACCGCCACCTGCGTCATCGCTGTTTCCCTCGCATTGCACTGACTGCCTTGCCGATCGGAACCGGCGGCTTCCCGCTCAATACCCGCAACCGGTCGCCTGTTGTCGATTGTCCGGCATAGAAGCGCGCGATCAGCCCCGCGTCCAGCCGATAGAAGCGTTCGAGAATGCGCCAGCGCTCGGCCGGTTCCGCGGCGCGGAACAACATGGCGGCAAGCGCGCGATAGAAACCGCGCTTCTTCCACGTCTTTCGTGCAAATCCGTGGAGCAGATCGTGCAGCGCCGTACCGCTGTAATCGCCGGTATCAGCAACCATCGCGGCGGTGCGCACTGCGTCGGGCAGCGAATATCCGGTCATCGGGTGGAACAGCCCGGCGCGCATCCCCGCCTTGGCGACGCGATTGCCGCCCGCACGCCAATATTCCTCGAAATTGCCACCCATCGCGACGGGCAGCACGCCGCCTTCCTCGCGCGCGACGCGCTCGACGCTCCATCCGTTCGCAGCGACATAGGCGTCGATCCGTTCGCCAAGAACTTCGGCATCGATATCGGGCGTGTCGCTGTAATAGGTATCCTCGACGAACACCCGCGTCGCGGCGAAGGGCAGCGTATAGACGAAACGATAGCCGTCGACCTGCTCGACCGTCGCGTCCATCACGGTCGGCCGGGGCGCGTCATGCCCCTCGGCGAGGCGGAATTCGCGACCGAGAAACTTTTGCCACCCGAGGTCGAGCGCCGAAAAATCCGCCGGACCGCGACAATCGATCACGCCCCGGGCTTCCACCCGGTCGCCATCGACCAGCACCACTGCCTTGCTGCTCGCGGCCAGCACCTTGCGCTTCAGCATCAGCGCTTCGTCGGGCAGCGTGTCGCGGACCAACTGGTCGAGCCGTTCGGACTCGATCGAATAATAGGGGTTCTTCAGCGTCCGCGCATGGCCGGGAAAAGCGACGTCATAGCCGGTCCAGCCATAGCTGATCAGCGGCGCGATCAGCCAGCGATGCTCCGCCGCGACATCGCTGCCGAAAAACGACCAGATGTGATTGCCGCCGATGCGCCGCGATCCTTCGATCAGACGGATGGTGCAATCGGGCTTCTTTTTGGCCAGCGCGAGCGCGATCAGCCCGCCCGCAAGTCCACCGCCTACGATCGCGACGTCGCATGTGTGGGTGGCCGGCATCGTCTTCGGTTAGCGAATCGGGGGTGTGGGGGGAAGCCCCGGCTGAATTCGCCGGGCCTAGACCGCCAGTTTCCTTGTCCGACGATAGAGAAACATCGTCAGCGCGGCGAACAACACCACGCCGCCGATCAGCGCCGGGGTCGCGAAACCGTCGCCGACCAGCGCGAGCGGCGTGTCGCTGCCGGTGCCGTAGACGATCCCGGCAAATGCCACGCCCCACAGGCTCTCGCCCACGATCAGCCCGGTCGCGGTCAGCACGCCCATCCTGCGCGCGAATTCGGCGTCGGCGCGCTTGTCCGCCCAACGTTCGTAGAAGAACCCGATGCCCGCGCCGATCACGGTCGGCAGGATCACGCTCATCGGCAGATAGATGCCGATCCCGACCGCGAGCGGCGGCAGCCGCAGCTTGCCCGTCATGCCCAGCAGCTCGTCGAGTACCACGAAACCGACGCCTGCCGCGGCGCCATAGCCGATCATCGCCCAGTTGAGATCGCCGCCCAGCACGCCCTTGGCGAGCGCGGAAATCAGCGCAGCCTGTGGCGCGGGCAGCGCATTGGGTCCGGCATTGGGCGCACCGGCAAAGCCCATCGCCTGATTGAGCACTTCGAGCACCGGCGGCACGACCAGCGACCCGAAGACGACGCCGATCACCAGCGCCACCTGCTGCTTCCATGGCGTCGCGCCGACCAGCTGGCCGGTCTTCAGGTCCTGAAGATTGTCGTTCGAAATCGTCGCCACGCCGAACACGATGCCAGTTACGATCAGCGCATAGGCGACCAGCGCGTCGGTCGTTTCGGGCGAATGATCGCGCCCGAACATCGCCACCAGCATCAGCGAGGCACCGACGATAGAGAGAATGCCGATGCCCGAAACCGGCGAATTGGACGCGCCGATCAGCCCGGCCATATAGCCGCACACCGCCGCGATCAGCAGGCCGATCACGATCACGAAGACGAGCGCGCCTGAAATCAGCACCATCGCCCATGCGTCGAGCGGACCGCCCGCCAGCACGCTGTAGAGCAGCATGCCGATCGGGATCAGCATCGCCAGCGATCCGCCGAACACGAGGGCCACCGGCAAGTCGCGCTCTTCAAGCACCAGATCCTGCCCGGCATGGCGTTTCGCGCTTGCCGCCATCGCCGATCGGATGCCGCCGATCACCGGCCCGGCGATCTTGAGCAGGGTCCATACCGCCGCAACGCCGATCACTCCGGCGCCGAAAAAGCGGATATCGTCGCGGAATACCGTGAGCGCCCAGGTTTCGACGCCGCCCGCAACCGGCGTGACGGCGGTCAGCATCGGCAGCAACAGCCACCATCCGACCACCAGCCCCAGCAGCATCGCCATGCCGACCGAAATGCCCACCAGATGCCCGACGCCAAGCAGGGCAAAGCTCAGCCCGCCCGAAATGCCCGTCGCGCCCGCGCCTGCGCGGAACCAGGTCGAAGCTTCGGCAACCACCAGCTTCGTTTGCGTCAGGATCGCGAATCCCGCCGAAGCGATGGCGTTCCAGACCAGCACCTGCAGCCCCTTGGCGCTTTCCTCCGCACCCTCGCGCGATTGCGATCCGACCCGCAGCACTTCGGCGGCGGCAGTGCCTTCGGGATAGGGAAGCGGCGTATCGACCACCAGCGCGCGGCGCAGCGGGACGGAGAACAGCACCCCCAATATGCCACCGGTGCCGGTGATCAGCGCAGTCGTCCAATAGGGAAAGCCCTGCCACCAGCCGATCATCACCAGCCCCGGCAAGACGAAGATGATCGCGGCCAGCGTTCCCGCCGCCGACGCCACCGTCTGGACGATATTGTTTTCGTAGATCGTGGAATCGCGGAACCCGCGCAGCACTGCCATCGAAATCACGGCTGCCGGGATCGACGTGGCAAAGGTGAGGCCGACCTTGAGGCCCAGATAGACATTGGCCGCCGTGAACAACAGCGTGATGATCCCGCCCAGCACAATGCCGCGAAAGGTAAGTTCGAGCGGGCTTCCGCTGCGGCTGGCGTCTGTCACGATGATGCTCCCCGGTTTTCGCGACCCTGCATGCCACAGCGGGACGACGGGTCAATGGCGGCGACGCATCATCGCGGCTGACGAAAGCGTGCGAAGCCGCTAAAGCGCCGCTCATGCAGCCCGCTGAAGCCATCCCGGAAACGCACTGGTGCGTCGCTGCGCTCTATCGCTTTGCGCGGCTCGACGCGTGGCAGGAATATCGCGAACCCTTGCTCGCGCTCTGCCGCGATCAGGGGATTTGCGGCACGTTGCTGGTCGCGCGCGAGGGGATTAACGGCACGATTGCCGGGTCGGCGGCGGGGATTGCCCGCGTGATCGATCATCTGCGCGCTTTGCCCGATTGCGCCGATCTCGACGTCAAATATTCGACCGCCGGCGAAAAGCCGTTTCAGCGGATGAAGGTACGGTTGAAGCGCGAGATTGTGACGATGGGCGAACCCGATATCGATCCGCGCGCCGTGGTCGGCACCTATGTCGAGCCGCAGGACTGGAACGCGCTGATTTCCGATCCCGACACGATCCTGATCGATACCCGCAACGATTATGAAGTCGCGATCGGCACGTTCGAAGGCGCGATCGACCCGGAAACCGAAAGCTTCCGCGATTTCCCCGCATGGTTTCGCGCAGAGCGTGAACGTTTGCTCGGCACCGGGCGCCAGCCAAAGGTGGCGATGTTCTGCACCGGCGGCATACGCTGCGAAAAATCGACTGCGTTTCTGAAACAGGAAGGCGTCGAGGATGTGTTCCACCTGAAGGGCGGGATTCTCCGCTATCTCGAAACCATGCCACAGGCCGACAGCATGTGGCGCGGCGAATGTTTCGTGTTCGATCGCCGCGTGTCGGTCGGCCACGGGCTGGTCGAGGGCAGCCATGTCCAGTGCATGGCATGCGGCCATCCGGTCAGTTCCGAGGGGCAGCAATCGCCCGATTATGAAGCCGGGGTCAGCTGCCCCGATTGCAATGCCGGTCGCACCGATGCCGAACGCGCGGCATTGCGGATGCGCCATCGCCACTATCTGCAATCCGAACTCTGCTCGGGCGCCGGGCCGCGGCGCGGCGAGTGAAGACGACGCTGGCTGATCCGGTCCTCTACAGCTTTCGCCGCTGCCCCTATGCGATGCGCGCGCGGCTGGCGCTGGCGGTCAGCGAGACCATGTGCGAGCTGCGCGAGGTGAAGCTGGCGAACAAGCCGCAGGCCATGCTCGATGCCTCGCCCAAGGGCACGGTGCCGGTGCTGGTCCTGCCCGATGGCACGGTGATCGATGAAAGTATCGATATCATGCGCTGGGCATTGGCGCGGAAAGATCCCGAACGGTGGCTGGAACGCGATGACCGCGATGTGATCGCCACCAATGACGGCGCGTTCAAACGCGACCTCGATCGCTATAAATATCCAGACCGCTACGGATCGGACCCGCTGGCGCATCGCGCGGCGGGGATGGATTTTCTGGCGCAGCTTGATGCCCGCCTTGCCACATCCGATCAGCTATGTGGCGCGGCGCGCGGCATCGCCGACATGGCGATCTTTCCCTTTGTTCGCCAATTCGCCTCGGTCGATCGCGACTGGTTCGACGCCCAGCCATTGCCACATCTTCAGCGCTGGCTGGTCGCCCATCTCGCGTCGCCGCTATTCGCAACGATCATGGTTCGCCACGCCCCCTGGGCGCCGGGCGACCCGCCTCAGCGCTTTCCGCTATAGGCGATGCCAAGCCGAAGCACCGCCCATGCAACGCCCGTCACTGCGCCCGCGATCAGCATCAGCGTCATGTCCGGCTGATAGCGGTAGAGGTTCGCAATCGGCGTGCCGAAAAGATGCGGGATCAGGATCACGAACACCCATGCCATCGCCAGCGTCGCGGCCAGCGGGAACCACAGGCTGAACCGTCCGAACGCGCCCGATTTGGCGCGCAGCGCATTGCGGCCCCGCCACGCTACCACCATGCCGATCAGGAACAGCGGCGCCACGATCGCTATCGCCAGATACAGCGATTTCGGCCCCCAATTGCCGCCCGGGCCGTCATATTTCTCGCCCAGCGCCAGCGTCGCGATGCCGACGCGCAGGCCCACGGTATCGCCGAACCCCATGCCGCCAGCGGCGTTGACCAGCACGACCGCGCCCTTCCCGGCATCGGGCTTCATCGACACCAAAGTCTCCACACCGGGGCTGTTGCCGCTGTGATAAACGGCGCCGCTTTCGGGATCGAGGTTCCAGCCGAACCCATAATAGGGCGAGACGTCGCTGGCGGGTCGCATCATCATCGCCTTGCTCGGCGCGCGGATCACATCGTCGCGTCCGTTCATCATCACGCCCAGATAGCGGGCAACGTCCCGCGCGCTGGCGATTACGCCCCCGGCGGGCGCCATGATGCGGCCCGTCGGCGCGTCGGCCATCGCCCGCTTGCCGCCGAACCACGGCACATGGCCGCGCGCCATCCCCGGATGATGCGCGCCATCGGAAACGAAGCTGTGCGTCATCCCCAGCGGCTTCAGGATGTGCGCGGTGATATAGGACGCATAATCCTGCCCGCTGATCCGCTCGATCAGCGCGCCCAGGATCAGGTAATTGGCGTTGGAATATGCCCAGTGCGTGCCCGGAGCGTGCGGTGGCGTCCATGTCGCGATCCGCGCGACCTGCCGGGTGAGTGCGTCGCCGCTGCGCGGACTATCGACATGCGCCTGATTGCCCTGCAGCGTGGAAAAGCCGCTGGTGTGGCTCAGCAACTGGCGCAGCGTCACATCGCGCGCCGGGGCCTGGGCGAATATGGGCAGGTATCGGCCGATGCCGGTATCCAGATCGACCGTGCCCGCCTCCACCAGCTGCATCACGGCCATTGCCGTGAAACTTTTCGAAACCGAACCGAGCAGGAACGGCGTGTCGGGAATGACGGGCTCGCCGCTGCCCTTCAGCGTTTCTCCGCGCGCATCGGCGCGGATATCGCCGTCATCGACAACAGCATATGCCAGCCCCGGCGCGCCCGAGGCGGGCATTTCGCGGGCAATGAACGCGTCGATCGCGCGATCGGGCGTGCTCGCTTGCACGATGCAGCTCATCCCCAACGCCACCAGTATCGCTATCGCTCGCCGCATGTCCCTTCCCCCGGAATATTCGGAGGGAGCCTAGCATGGCGGGCGGTGTCGGCCCAATTCATGCCGGTAACGCAACGGTTGCTTCGCGCTCTTACCGTTCCAGCGGCGAGCGGTTCAGCCAGGGCAGCCCGATCAGATACCCCAGGATCGCGCTGGCGCCATAGCCGACCAGCGGCGTCGGATAATTGCCCAGCAGGGCGGCAAGGACGACCCCGATCCAGAAAGCGGCAAAGGCCGCAGCCGCACCGCGCGCCTGGCTTTCCGAATGCACGGCCAGCGCCGGCAGCGGGAGCAGCGCAACGCCGATCCATACCGCCAGCCCCGCCGCCGGGCCGATATCGAACGCGTCGTACAAGACGCGCTCGACCATCGGTACCGGAGGAACCGAGTCGGGGCGCCACAGCGTCACGGCAAAGGCCAATCCGGTGCCGATCGCGGCAAGCCTGTGCGTCTGATCGCGGGTTATCAGCGCCAGCACGACAGTTGCGGCGCACAGCGCGCCTGCGCATTGCCGGTCGGGCTGCAGCGCGATTGCAGCAGCTGCGATCACGATGATGGCGAGCATCGCTCTTCCGGGCAGGTGCGCAAATGCCAGAATCAGCAGCGGCAACAGGATCAGCGCGGGTTGCAGGATCAACGGTCCGATGGCGACCCAGCGCGTCGCGCCATCTACATGCACCCCCGCCACGCTGGTTGCGAGCAACAGCGCGGCGATGATCCCGCCGATCGCGACCACGACCATCGGCGTCAGGCCGCGCCATCCGCGCGCGACAGCCCCCATCATCGCCAGCCCGATCAGCAACGCTGTCCCATTGACGATCAGATAGCGGTCCGGCGCCCCCGCCATGGCAAGATAGGCGAGACCCAGCATCGTAGCGGCGATGGCGCAGGCGACGCCAGTCGCCCGGTTGCGGATAGGAAATATCATGGTGCGCGACTCTATCGGACGGGCGACCAGGCTGATGGCGAAACGGAGCAGAAGTCAACGCAGGCGTATCGTCGCGCGTCCCGTTGGCTGCCTCGGGTGTCAGCCCGGCGGAGACAGCCTTGCGCGACCTGCCGGCACAAGGCGGCACCGATGCCGCCTTCATTTAGGACGGGGATTGATCGGATGCAGCGGGATCAGGTCAGGGCCTCCCGAACCGGGCCGGTCGCTTGGGGTGCCAGATTGCGCCACAGCATCGCCTGCGCATTGCGCGCGCGAGCGATCGACCGTTCGTCGTCGACCGGAAAGAGGCGGGCGTTGAGGCCGAGCGCGCCGATCTGTTCGCGAACGAGGAAATAGCGGGTTTCGCCGGCAAGCAGTTCGAAGCCGAAGAAATGCGCTCCGCCCCCGCCGCCGCTGATCGTCACCTGTCCGCCATAACGGCCGGGGGGAACGGTTACCGCTGTGCCGGACCATTGCGGCAGCGCGACTTCGCCGATGCCGCCCAGCTCGACCAGCGCCGGTGAGCTTCGATGGACGCGGTGATCGGCATAGAATATCAGCTGCGCTGCACCGGGCGGCGGCGGGACCACAAGATCGCCGACGCGCTTGTCGCGCAGCTTGAACACGCGTCGCCCCCCGACCAGCACCGGCATGAACAACAGGAACGCGATCACCGCGACTGCACCGGCCATCACCGCCGCCATCATCGGCCAGTCGCGAGCTTCTGAATCGCCCAGGCTCAGAAAGACGAAATACGCCGCGGCGCAGGCGAGGATGAACGCCAGCGAGCGTGCATAGGACAGAATCAGTCGGATCAGTGCGACGAACATGGCGGCCCCCCTTGCCGATGATATCGATCATTTGTTTAGCGCGTCGGTTCGCGTCGTAAAGCGGATGGCGCCCTCGCCACTAGGACGAGCCGCTGTTTCACGATATCGGTCGGCTCGTGGATATTGCCCTTGCCATTATTGCGTCCGCGCTTGCCATGACGCTGATCGTCGGGGTGCGCTATCTGCTTTCCAGCGGCGGCTTTGCGCTGGCGACGCGGCTGCGTCACCCCGGCCTCTATCGCGGTCTGGAGCCTCAGATTCGGCGGGAGATTTACTGGTCGCTCGCCAGTGCGGCGATTTACGGCATCCCGGCGGGCGTGGTCGCATGGGGGTGGCGCACGCATGGCTGGACGCGGATCTACGAAGATGTGCACGCCTTTCCGCTCTGGTATCTGCCGCTGTCGGTGCTGCTCTATCTGCTTGCGCACGACACATGGTTTTACTGGACACATCGGTGGATGCACCGTCCACGCTGGTTCCGCATCGCGCATGCCGTGCATCACGCCAGCCGACCGCCGACCGCATGGGCTGCGATGGCGTTCCATCCGGTCGAGGCAATTACCGGCGCCGTAGTCATCCCGGCGCTGGTGTTCCTGATCCCGATCCACGTCGCTGCGCTGGGCATGGTGCTGGCGATCATGACCGTGATGGGTGTCACCAACCATATGGGATGGGAAGTTTTCCCCCGTTTCCTCTGGCGCGGACCGGTCGGTGAATGGCTGATCACCGCCAGCCATCATCAGCGCCATCATGAACGCTATCGCTGCAACTACGGCTTGTATTTCCGCTTCTGGGATCGCCTGTGCGGGACCGATGCCGGTGTCGGCGGCTTCGGTGGCGATGTTGCGCTGCAAAAATCGCCTCACATTCCGGAGCGAAAGTAGCAGCGCGTCGTTTTACCTCCTATCGGGCCCGTATTCGCGATCCCGTTCGGAGAATTCTGCTGATGCGTATCCTGATCCTCGCCGGCGCGATTGCCTGCACTGCGTTCGCGCTTCCTGCCTGTGCCCAGTCGGAAGGCGATGATCGGAACGAGGATTTGGTGATCGTCGGGCTCGCGGCGTCGCTGGTCCCCGATTATGAAGGGTCGAGCGATTATCGCATCGCGCCCGCCCCCGGCGCAGTGGGTCAGGTTGGCGGGATCGGGTTTCAGCTCGCGGCCAATCGCCTCAGCCTCGATCTGATGCCCGATATCCTCGGATCGGGCTGGAAGATCCAGGCCGGGCCGATGGCGGCAGTCAATTTCAACCGGTCGAGCGTCAAGAGCATCGACAATGCGCAGGTGGCGGCGCTCGGCAAGATCGATACGGCAGTCGAAGTCGGCGGCTATATCGGCATTGCCAAGAGCGGCGTGGTCACCAGCGATTATGACCGGCTCTCGGTGACGCTCAGCTATCGCCACGATGTTTCCGGCGTGCATGACAGCGGCGTGTGGACGCCGACCGTCTCCTATCTGACGCCGCTCAGCCGCAAGGCGCTCGTATCGATCTTCGTTTCCGCCGATCGCGCGGGGGACGGCTATGCCGATACCTATTTCTCGGTCACTCCCGCCGGTGCGGTGGCGAGCGGCCTGCCCGTTTACGACGCCGAGGGCGGATGGAAGAACTGGGGCGCGGGTCTTGGCGGCGCCTATGCGTTGACCGGCGATCTGACCGGCGGCCTGCTGCTCGTCGGCGGCGTCGGCTATCGCCGCCTGCTCGGCGACTTTGCCGACAGTCCGGTGGTCGGTGTCGGCAGCCGCGACCAGTGGCTCGGCGTCGCGGGGCTCGCCTACAGCTTTTGAACGCGCCCCCTTGCACGGGCCCGCATAACCTCTAGACTCGCGGCCATATCCCCGGGGGAGCGCTGACCCGCGCTTGAGAGGCAGGCTGGAGCCTGCGACCCGCTGAACCTGATCCGGTTGAGACCGGCGTAGGGAGGGGCGAAGGCGCCTGAGAGCCGGTCCGGGGGACCGGCGTGCGCCTGCAGCCAGTCTCCTTGCGAAGCGAGGAGACTGAACCGATGGCCGACAACCCGACGATCCCCGAACTCAAGGTCACCACCGGCCCGATCCGCGGCAGCCGCAAGGTGCATGTCGGCCCGCTCCGCGTCGCCATGCGCGAAATCGACCTCGAACCAAGCTCGGGCGAGCCGCCGCTGCGCGTCTATGATCCCTCGGGTCCCTATACCGATCCCGAAGCGCGGATCGACATCATGGCGGGCCTGCCCGAGCTACGCCGCGACTGGATCCGCGGGCGCCGCGATGTGGAAGAAGTCGCCCAGCGCGAAGTGAAGCCCGAAGATAACGGCCTTTCCGGCCCCGATCGCTCGGGCGGCGTCCAGCCCTTCCCGAACGTGCGCAAAAAGGTGCTGCGCGCAAAGCCGGGCATGAACGTCAGCCAGATGCACTATGCCCGCAAAGGCATCATCACCCCTGAAATGGAATATGTCGCCGCCCGCGAAAATCTCGGCCGCGAAGCGATGCACCGCGATGCGACGCGCGACGGCGAAAGCTTCGGCGCCGCCATCCCCGATTTCGTTACCCCCGAATTCGTCCGCGACGAGGTTGCGCGGGGCCGCGCGATCATCCCCAGCAATATCAACCACCCGGAAAGCGAGCCGATGGCGATCGGC
>PAOI01000045.1 GCA_002707985.1 Sphingomonas sp.
CTCGATCAGCGTCGTCTGCGTGTAGTTGAGATCGAACACGCTGCGCAGATGCGGCAGCAGCGTGTTGTTGATCACCGTGATGAAGCCCCACATGAAGAAAAGGCTCGCAAGCAGCGTCAGCGCCTTCGCATAACCTCCAACGCTGCCGGTGTCCGACCCACCGCCGACGCGCCTATTTTCTGCTGATTCCGGTATTGCTGGCATAGCCACCCCTCTCGAAGAACCTTCAGGTTCGACTGTTTTTCTGTATTGTCTGAGTATATACAGATTAAATCTCGGTCAATCGGATCGAGTCTCACAACGCGCAAAACTTGAACGGAGGGGGACGATGAACGGCAGAAACGGGCGCTTTTTGAGCATCGCATTGGGGGTCGGCGCGCTGATCACGGCGAGCGCAGCGCAGGCAACCGACGTGACCGTCGAACACACCGACATGGTTTCGGGCAACAGTCCCGTGCTTGCGGTTACGCTTACCAACGACTCGGGCGTTTCGGCGCGCATTCTCTCCTATGGCGCGACGCTGCAATCGCTCAGCGCGCCCGATCGCGACGGGCATGTCGCCGACCTCCTGCTCGGCTATGACAGCGCGCAGGAATATGCCGAGAAGCCCAATTATTTCGGGGTCACTGTCGGCCGCTACGCCAACCGCATCGCCGACGGACGATTCACGCTCGACGGTACGACCTACCAGCTGACGCAGAACGACCACGGCAACATGCTGCACGGCGGTGTCGAGGGATTCGACAAGCGCAACTGGAAACTGGTGGACACACATGACGGCGCCATCGGCAGCGTGACGTTCGAACTGGTCAGCCCCGACGGCGATCAGGGCTTTCCGGGCACACTTACGGTGCGAGTCACCTACGCACTCGACGAAGCCGGCGATCTGACGATCGATTTCGATGCGACCAGCGATGCGCCGACCGTCGTCAACATGACCAACCACGCGATCTTCAATCTGGGCGGCGAAGGCGCGGCGCAGGGCATTCTCGATCATCGCCTCACAATTCCGGCGAGCCGCTACACGCCGGTCAACGCCAAGCTGATCCCCACCGGCGAACTGCGCCCCGTGGCGGGCACCGTATTCGATTTCACGCAGGGCCGCGTGATCGCCGACGGCATTCGCGACGGCAGCGACGAACAGATCGTCGCCGGACGCGGCTATGACCATAATTTCGCAGTCGACGCCGGGCTTACCGACACGCCCAAGCTGATGGCGCGGCTCGAGGATCCGGCCAGCGGTCGCGTGCTGGAAGTGCTGAGCACCGAACCGGGCGTGCAGATCTATACCGGCAATTTCCTCGACGGCACGCTGGTCGGCAAATCGGGCCATCTCTATCGCATGGGCGACGGCATCGCGCTCGAGCCCCAGAAATTCCCGGATACGCCCAATCAGCCGGCCTTCGGCTCTGCGCGTGTCGCGCCGGGCAAGCCCTACCACCACCGCATGATCTACCGCCTCAGCGTCGCACGCTGAGGCAACGGAGTTACCCGACGAAATGAACGACACAGTTCCCGGCCGGCTGCGCTCGCAGGCGTGGTTCGACAATCCCGCCAATATCGACATGACCGCGCTCTATCTTGAGCGCTATCTCAATTTCGGACTGAGCCTAGAGGAGCTGCGATCGGGCAAGCCGATCATCGGCATCGCCCAGACCGGATCCGACCTCAGCCCTTGCAACCGGCATCACCTGGTTCTCGCCGAGCGCGTACGCGAGGGTATTCGCGAGGCGGGCGGCGTGCCGCTCGAATTCCCGGTTCATCCGATTCAGGAAACCGGCAAGCGGCCCACCGCCGCGCTCGACCGCAACCTCGCCTATCTGGGGCTGGTCGAGATACTTTATGGCTATCCGCTCGACGGCGTCGTGCTGACGGTCGGGTGCGACAAGACGACACCGGCCTGCCTGATGGCAGCGGCGACGGTGAACATCCCGGCGATCGCGCTGTCGGTCGGGCCGATGCTCAACGGCTGGCACAAGGGGCAGCGCACGGGCTCCGGCACCATCGTGTGGAAAGCGCGCGAAATGCTCGCCGCCGGAGAAATCGACGATGGCGAGTTCATCAAGCTCGTCGCCTCCTCCGCCCCATCGACCGGCTATTGCAACACAATGGGTACCGCGACGACGATGAACAGCCTCACCGAGGCGCTGGGCATGTCGCTTCCCGGATCGGCGGCAATCCCGGCACCGTATCGCGATCGCCAGCAATCGGCCTATGAAACCGGGCTGCGCATCGTCGACATGGTGCGCGAGGACCTGAAGCCGTCGGACATCCTGACGCGCGAGGCGTTCCTAAACGCCATCGTCACCAATTCGGCGATCGGCGGATCGACCAATGCGCCTATCCACCTTGCTGCGATCGCGCGCCATATGGGCGTCGACCTGAAGCTCGAGGACTGGCAGGAGTTCGGCCACCAGGTCCCGCTGCTCGTCAATCTTCAACCGGCCGGCGAATTTCTGGGCGAGGATTATTATCATGCGGGCGGCGTGCCCGCGGTGATGGCGCAGCTGATCGCCAACGGCCTGATCCACGAAGACGCCATAACCGCCAATGGCAGGACGATCGGCGAGAATAACCGCGACGCGACGATCGAGGATGATCGCGTGATCCGCAGCTTCGATGCGCCGCTGCGTAAGGCAGCAGGATTCATCGTGCTCAAGGGCAATCTGTTCGACGCCGCGATCATGAAGACCAGCGTCATCAGCGACGATTTCCGCAAACGCTATCTGTCCGATCCCGACGACCCCGATGCCTTTGAAGGTGTCGCGGCGGTGTTCGACGGGCCGGAGGATTATCACGCGCGGATCGACGATCCGGCGCTCGAAATAACGCCCGATACGGTTCTGTTCATGCGCGGCGCCGGGCCGATCGGCTATCCGGGCGCTGCGGAAGTCGTGAACATGCGCCCACCCGCCTATCTGATCCGTGCGGGGATCGACGCGCTTCCCTGTGTCGGCGATGGCCGCCAATCGGGCACATCGGGATCTCCGTCGATCCTCAACGCCTCTCCGGAAGCCGCCGCGAATGGCGGGCTCGCGATCGTCCGGACCGGCGACCGCATCCGCATCGACCTGCGCAAAGGCACAGCCGACATGCTGGTCGACGAAACCGAACTGGCCGCGCGTCGCGAAGCGCTCGCCGCGCAGGGCGGCTTTGCCTATCCGGCATCGCAAACGCCCTGGCAGGAAATCCAGCGCGAACGCGTGGGTCAGATGGACAGCGGCATGATCCTAGAGGGTGCGGAGACGTATCAGCGCATTGCCCAGACCAGGGGGCTGCCGCGCGACAATCACTAGGTCATGTGCCGCCGCATGCGCCGAAGCTGGTGGGTAGCGCGATATGCGCACCGCAACCGGCTTCAGGCGTCGTCGAGCGCGGCTTCGGTATCGGCGAGCGCCAGCGAGATCAGATGTTCCATGGCGCGACGCGCATCCCGCGTGTCGCGCGCGGCGATGGCGCGTTCGAGCGCCCGGTGCTCTGGCATCGGATCGCGCGCCAGCGCACGGTTGCGCTGCTTGTACAGCGTCGTCCAGGCGACGGCCGCCTTGATCGAACTGGAAAGCGCCAGGATCGTGTCATTATGCGTCGCCGCGAGGACGAGCTCGTGAAAGCGCTGATCGGCGTGGCGCCCCTGCTCGGTCTGCAGGCCGAACCGTTCCATTTCGTCGAGCGCCGCTCCCATCGCCGTCGCTTCGGCATCGGTACGGCGGAGCGCGGCGAGTTCGGCGGCATACGGCTCGACCACCATGCGCAGTTCGAACAGATCATGGATGAACTTCTCGCTCGGCTCGGTTTCGAACTGCCAGGCGAGCAATTCGGGATCGAGCAGGCTCCATTCGGAACGCGGGGTAACGTGCGTGCCGGCCTTCGGCCTGCTTTCCACCAGCCCCTTGGCCGACAATATGCGAAAGGCCTCGCGAAGCGCCGAACGCGAAATGCCAAGTTGTTCGGCAAATTCTATTTCGCCGGGAAAGTGATGCCCCTCGGGCAATTCGCCACGCAGGATGCGAACCCCCAGTTGCTGCGCTACCGAACCATGAAGTCTGCGGTTCCATCGTGCGTTGTGAAGGGGCCGACCAAGCCGCATGGCGATCCTTTTAGTTGCTTCCAGAACGCCGTTTCATCGCGACGGCACCATACTCCCTATCACAAACCATCGTGAGACGAAGCGCAAGGTATGAGCATATACCGTATAATATATTTGACCCGTGCTTGATCGAATGGCTACACATGGCGGCGCCAGTGATGAGGTTTGCATGACGATATTCTCCGCCGCCGACGCAGTGACACGACGCGCTTCGAAAATGGCGGCGCTGGCGTGTGGCGTCAGCGCGCTCCTGCTGGCTCCGCAGCCCGGCTTCGCGCAGACGGCGCCGATCGCCCAGGCGGCAGAGACGCAGGCCGCGCAGCCGAGCGTGACCCAACGCTATGCCCGCGCGGACGACTATCTCTATGACGGCATGCGCGACCTGGTCATCGACGCCAATATGGGTGCGCAATTCACCCAGGGCGCCAGGGGCGTGCTTTTCCGCAAGGGCCCCGGCAACGCCCGCGAAATTCTTTTTCACGACCTGAACGACCAGAGGACGACGCCGGTCATTGCCGAAAGCGTGATCGCCGATCTGTTGTCGCAGGCGACGGGCGAGAAAGTCGAACCATGGGCGGTGCCGCTGCGCGATGCGGCCTATGATCCGGCGACCGGCAACCTCGATTTCAACGCCTTCAACCGGCGCTGGCGCATAGCTCGCGACCATACCATGCGCGCGATCGAAAGCCAGAATCCCAAGGCGCAGGAAGGACTTTCGCCCGACGGCCGCTTCCGCATCGTCGCGCGCAATTTCAACCTGGTCGCGATCGACGTGCAAAACGGGCGCGAAGTCGCGCTCACGACCGACGGCACGCGCGAACAACCCTATGGTCGCGACATTCCGATGCTGCCCCAGATTCTGGCGGCGGGAACCGAAGAGCCCGACATGCCGGTATCGCTGCGCTGGTCGCCGGACAGCAGGAAAATCATCACCTGGCGCGACGATGTGCGCGAGGTTCGCCGCCTGTCGGTGACACAGGAAAACCCGCCGGGAGAATTTTACCCGCGCAGCTTCAGCTATGTCTATCCACTCGCCGGCGCAGAGAAACTGCCGCAGGCGACGCGCGTGATCATCGACGTCGAAGCCGCACTGCGGCGCGGCCGCGCCCGCATCGTGCCGGTCGATGTCCCCAGCGAGTCGCTGCTCTATCCCGCCTCGCCCGACATGGGCTGGTATGAAAATGGCGATGCGCGCGTCCAGTGGACCGAGCGCGGCTATGGGAAACTGGTCGTCTATCGCGTCGACCCGGAAACCGGCGCCGCGCGCGAGGTAGCTGTCGAGCAGGTGAAGCCGCTCGTAACGGTCACCTCGAGCTACATCATGCCCGCGCCGAAGGTGATGGGCGGCGAACTCAGCCTATCGGAGCGGACCGGCTGGGCACAGCTCTATCTGGTCAAACCCGAAGATCCCAGTGGCGGCATCGCGCTGACCCACGGCGAATGGGAAGTGATCGGCGTCGATCATGTTTCCGAGGATGGCAATCGGATACTCATCACCGGCGTCGGCCGCGAGCCGGATCGCAACCCCTATTGGCGCCAGCTGTACCGCGTGTCGCGCAGCGAGGGAACAACGACGCTGCTCACCCCCGAGCCGCTCGACCATGACGTCAGCGTATCGCCCGACGGCAAGTATTTCATCGACGCCATGTCGAGCCCCACCCAGGCGACGCGCACGGTAATCCGCGACGCGGAAACCGGTGCAATCCTTTCCGAGCTGGGCCGGGCGGACGCGTCCAAGCTGCTCGCCACCGGCTATACTCTGCCCGAACCGTTTCGTGGCGTCGCGGCCGACGGTCACACGCCGCTTTACGCGATGATCTATCGCCCGGCGAACTTCGACCCGAGCCGCAGCTATCCGGTGATCGACCATGTCTATACCGGTCCCACCACCACCCAGGTGCCGACGAGCTGGGGCGGCACGATTTTCTCCGCGTCCAGCAGCGTGGCCCAGCTTGGCGCCGTCGTGGTAATGATCGATGGCACCGGCACGTCACGGCGCGGCCAGGCGTTCCGGTTGCCTGCCTATCGCAATCTGGGGGAAGTCGGCCTCGACGATCATATCGCGATGATTCGCCAGATGGCGGCGCGCTATCCCTATCTCGACACCGATCGCGTCGGCGTGTTCGGCGGATCGGCGGGGGGATATGACGCCGCGCGCTTCATCCTGCGCCGGCCCAATTTCTTCAAGGTGGCCGTCGCCTCTTCGGGCAACCACGATCTTCGGCTCGACAAGGCGTGGTGGCCGGAAGTCTCGATGGGATACGCCCCCCAACCGATCTGGGAGGCCAATTCGAACATGTCGGTGGCCGCCAATCTTCAGGGACATTTGCTGCTGATCCATGGCGATATCGATGACAATGTTCCGGTCACCGAAAGCTATCGCCTTGCCCAGGCGCTGATCGAAGCGAAGCGCGACGTCGATCTGGTGATCCTGCCAAACACCCGGCATGCGGTCTACCAGCCCTTTTTCTGGCGCAAGTTCCGCGATTATTTCACGCGAAACCTGATCGGCGACACGCCGCCCGCGCTGCCGCTTTCGGCAGCCGCCGCATCCGGCCCGCTGCCTGGCGCGCCCGCTCCGGAAAATGATCCGGAAGCCGACCCCGATACCGACACAACAAAAACGACAGACGAGTGAGGAATTCCATGACCCTTGGCCGCAAACTCTCGACACTCGCCTTGTTGGTGACGACCGCGGG
Organism: Sphingomonas sp.; assembly: GCA_002707985.1. Lineage (GTDB taxonomy): Bacteria > Pseudomonadota > Alphaproteobacteria > Sphingomonadales > Sphingomonadaceae > Sphingomonas. Next base: position 6,787 of record PAOI01000045.1, read on the forward strand.
CTCGATCGCCCTGCCCGCGGTTGCGCCGCTTTCCGCGCAGGAAGCGCCGAAGGAAAAGCCAAGCTATCCGCCAGTTGCGACCACCGAATATGACGTGGGCCCCTTCCGCATGGGCCTGCGCAATGACACGGGCACGCTCGCGCGCCTGTCGCCCAAGGCAAACCCGGGATTCGACTTCACCCCGTCCGGCCGCCTCGCAGAGCGCCAATATGACGGCTTCGTCCATATCGGCGACGTCAATCTGCGGCTGCGGACGCCGGGCGGCGAGTGGCGCGATTTCGCGTCTTCGCATGTCCGCCAGCCGATCCAGATGCTCTCGACGCCGGGCAATGTGATCGCCGCGCACGACATTACCCAGACGATGGGCGCGGGCATCCCGATCCGCGTGATCCGCCAATGGGTGAACGAAAACGGCGCGCTCGCCCTGCGCTTCACCCTGATCAACACCGGCAATACGCCGGTGGAGATCGGGGCGATGGGCATGCCGATGGTGTTCGACAACATCATCACCGATCGATCGCTGGAGGAAGCGCATGCGCAGGCGAGCTTTGTCGATCCCTATATCGGCCGCGATGCGGGTTATCTTCAGGTCACGCGCCTCAATGGCGAAGGTCCGGTGCTGCTGGTGCTCCCCGAACCGGGATCCCCGCTCGAATCCTATCGCCTGATCAGCCAGGCCAACCCGCGCGATCCCTCAAGGGACGCGAACATCTTCACCGATCGCACCCAGCGTGGCCAGACGTTCGAAGGCTTTTACGACTGGACCGTCGCCAGCAAGGGCTTTGCCGATCGAGAATGGAAAGACGCCGATCGCCAGTGGAACGAGCCGACCAGCTTTACGCTGGCCGCCGGCGAAAGCCGCACCATCGGCGTAAAGCTGGTCGAAGCGCCGTCAATCCGGGGTATCGAGGATACACTGATCGCCAATCATCGCCCGGTTGCGATGGGCATTCCCGGCTATGTCGTACCGATGGACCTGCCCGCTTCGCTGTTCCTTAACAGTCCGAGCGCGGTTCGGTCGATCGAGAGCTATCCCGCTGATGCGCTGGTCGCCACCGAAGAGAGCAGCGCCGATGGCTGGGCGCGCTATTCGGTACGCGGCACCAAATGGGGGCGCGCGCGGCTGACCATCAACTATGCGGACGGTACGGCACAGACGGTCAGCTATTACGTCACCAAGCCGCTGGAACAGGTGAATGCCGATATCGGCCGCTTCACTACGCACGACCAGTGGTTCGAAGGCGAAGGTGATCCCTTTGGCCGGTCGCCTGCCATCCTGACCTATGATCGCGAGGAGAATGCGATCGTCACTCAGGACCCGCGCGTCTGGATCGCGGGCATGAGCGATGAGGGCGGCGCCGGCGCCTGGGTGTCCGCGATGATGAAGCAACTCGACAACCCCGATGCCGAACAGGTCGCGAGGCTAGAACGGCTGGTCAACGAAACCGTGGTCGGCAATCTTCAGGTCGCCGACGGCGAGCATATCGGCGCAGTGAAGAAGAGTCTCTTCTATTACCAGCCCGACGAACTGCCCGCAGGCTATTATGACCCCAATATCGATTGGCGCAGCTGGACCAGCTGGTCAAAGGAGCATGCCGCCGATCTTGGTCGCTCGTACAATTATCCACATGTCGCGATCGGCCATTGGGTGCTGTATCGCCTCGCCCGCAACCATGACGGGCTGGTGAAGCAGCAGGATTGGCGCTGGTATCTCGAACACGCCTATCTGACCGCCGTCGCGATGATGCGCGACGCGCCCTATTACGCGCAGTTCGGTCAGATGGAGGGCGATGTCTTCGTCGACATTCTCCAGGACCTGAAGCGCGAAGGGATGTCGCAAGAAGCCGCGGCAATGGAAGCGCTGATGAAGGCGCGCGCCGATCACTGGGCCAGCCTTCCCTATCCGTTCGGCAGCGAGATGGCGTGGGATTCGACCGGTCAGGCCGAAGTCTATGCATGGATGCGCTATTTCGGCTACGGCCCGCAGGCGGAAAGCACCCGCGAGGTGATCCTCGCCTATGATCCCACGGTCCCCAACTGGGGCTATAACGGCAATGCGCGCCGGTACTGGGACTTTCTCTATGGCGGCAAATATCCGCGCATCGAGCGGCAGATTCACCATTATGGTTCGGCGCTGAACGCAGTTCCGCTGTTCGACAGCTTCCGCCGAGATCCGCAGAACGAGTTTTACCTGCTGCGCGTCGCCTATGGCGGGCTGATGGGCGGGATCACCAATATCGATCAGCAGGGCTTTGCCTCTGCCGCATTCCACAGCGGCACCGATATGATGAAGTGGGATCCCTATACCGGCGATTACGGCATGGGTTATTTCGGCCATAGCTATGCCGCTGCAACCTATCTGGTAAAGCATCCCAGCTTCGGCTGGCTCGGCTTTGGTGGCTTGGTGAGCGACCGGGGCGACACCATCCATATCGAACCGCGCGACGGTGCACGGACGCGGCTGTTCGTCGCCCCGGCAGGTCAGTGGATCACGCTGGAGGCAGGCAAGATCGCCAGCGCCGATTACGCACCGGCTACCGGCACGATCACGGTCACGCTCGATCCCGCGGACGCCCATACGCCCGTCGCGCAGATATTCGTTTCGGGGACGACACCCGATGCGGCGAGCCTGGCGGTGCCCGACGCGACGCTGGAGCGCGGTGGCTACACATTGCCGCTGGGAGAGGGCCCGACGCGAGTGACGCTCGTCACGCGCTAGGCTTGTTGACTGAGGGGGAGGATCATTATGCGCTTATTATCCGTACGGCCGATGCTCATGCTCGGCTCCGCAATCGCATTGGTAAGTTGCAGCGGTGACGCCAGCCAGGGGAGCGTCATCACGCCGGCCCCAAGTCCGACGCAGAGTGAAACGCCGACACCGACACCCACGCCCACTCAGGCGAATGGCTGTGTCGCGGGCACCTGGCAGGCAGTGGCAACCGACCCGAATGACACGCTCAACGCCCGGATGCCGTTGCAGCTTGAGACCGCTCACTTCGCAGTCCATTACCTCGATGGTGTCGCAACCGAGGATCAGGCCCGCTCGGCGACCGATCAACTCGAACATGTGTTCGACTATTTCATCGGGACAATCGGGTTTCACGAGCCGGACTGCGAACGCACGGCAAAACGCAAGGTGAACGTCTTCGTCGGCGCCGATTACGGCCTGTCCGGAGGCGCGGATTCCTTGGGGCAGCTTGGCATGTGGATCGGCCCTGGCGGGCTGGGCGACAAGTTCGGACTGGCGCATGAGTTCACCCATTCGCTCCAGGTCGGCACGGGGGGCCTGCGCGATTCGCCCTATACTGGCTGGCTTTACGAAAGCCATGCCAACTGGATGGCGACGCAGCTGCCCGAATTCCGGAACGATGTTCACTGTTCCGAAATGCTCGTCAATTTTCCACACATCTATTACGGCTCGACGCGCGATCGCTACTGCAACTGGCAGCCGCTGGAATATCTCAAGGATCGCTATGGCTATGCCGCAGTGAACGCGATCTGGGATCAGGCCCCCAAACAGGGGACGGCCGGATATCAGCAAGCGGATGTGTTCCAGGTTCTGATGGATAGCCGCGGCTGGGATCTGGAACAGCTGAACGACTTTTTCGGCGAATGGGCGATGCACAACGTCACATGGGATTATACCAATCCCGACGGCAGCGATCAGGGTGCGGTGTACCGCTCAGCCTATGGCAGCTACGCGCCGGCGACCGGCCAGCGCAGCCTGCGCACCACGCGCCTCGATCCCATCGACGCCAGCCAGGGGCGGTACGCGGTACCCTTCGCCTGGGCGCCGCAGCGCTGGGGCTATAACCTTGTTCGCCTCCACCCGGATAGCGGCGCGGACACCATCCACGTCATGTTCCGCGGCGTTGTGCAGAACGCTCCGGCGACCTCCTCGCTCCCGGGACTGCAGAACGAGCCGAGCGCAATACCCCAGCCAGGATCGGGCTGGCGCTGGGGCGTTGTAACTGTCGCCGCCGATGGCAAGCCGACCTACAGCACCATCCAGCGTGGCGCCGACGGCAGCCTCGACATTCCGGTTCAGCAGGGCGCGCAGTCCTATTGGCTAGTGGTGCTTGGAGCGGCCACGGTCTTTCATCATATCCGGTGGGATCAGCCCTATTACTCGATCTATCGCTATCCCTGGATGGTGCAGTTCACCGGCGCGAAGCCCGATGGATTCCAGGCCGGAGCCCCCGATCCCACGACCAACGGCCACGCACATCCCAATGGCGGCGGCTGGGTCGCCGCGGGCGCGACCGTCGATGCCAGTGCCTATGTCGGGCCCTATGCCAGGGTGCTGGGCGGCAGCGTGACCGGAAATGCCCGTGTCGAGGATCATGCGGTGGTCGAAAGCGGCAGCCTGTCCGGCTCCGCCGTGATCAATGCGCTGACGATCCTGTGGGCGGACACCCAGCTACGCGATCAGGCGCGGCTCGGGACCGTGTTTATGCCGATCGGCGCGTTTGAGCGTGGCATCACCCTGTCCGGGACTGCCCAGATGTATGGCGATGTGGAACAGCGTGGTGTTTCGACAGATCATGGCGTCTATTACGGCTTTGTCGATGCCAACTCGCCCAACACGCCGGCCGCCGGATCCGCGCTTACAGCGCCGGTTCAGGAAGTCACCGCCAAGCCGAATTACACTTGGCGGCCCTGACAGGCCACGGCTTTCGGCAATAAAAATGCCCCCGCGCTACCCGAGTGGCGGGGGCTTTTCCTTATGGATCGCAGTGACCACGGGCCCATACGGTACCTGAGGAGAGCGGATACGCTACCCTCCTCGGCAGCGGCGCTTAGCCGGCGGCCGTGACCACCCGCACCTGAAGCGCCCCTTCATTTTCGGCGTAGATATCGTCGTTGATGCCGAACGCGATCGCGACGGCATTGGCCGGCATGTTCACCGCAAACTGTTCACCGACCGCAAAGGGGCGCGCAACCAGCTTGCCCTCGGCATCGATGAAACAGGCGATCAGCGCATTGAGGTGTACAGGAAACTGGTTGGGAGCAACGAGCCGGCTCGGAAAGAAAGCACCCGAATTGCCGGGATGGTCGTCGGTGACGAAATCCGCCTGGCCGGAGGGCCCAAAGTGCGGACCGCCGGGCACGGTGGTCGTCCAGCCTTCGGCCATGATCACCACTTTTTCGCCGGGCTGCACATCGGTAAGCGGCACGATAACGGGAGGTGCACCGTCATTCCTGCCAAACGGCAATTGGGGATTGGCCTCCTGCGACCAGGGCATGGTGTTGCCGGCAACCGTTACGGTGACATCGGTCGCCGCTGCGGGAGTTGCGGCGCCTGCGAGCAGCAGGGCGCATGCAAAATCGAGCATTTTCTTCATTGTGTCGCCTCCAAAAGGAAACGGCCGGACCCGAGGGGGGCCGGCCGTTCCGTATCACCACCGCATTATCAGAAGCGGAACCGGATGCTGGTTTGCACCGTCCGCGCCTGGAGACGAACGCCAAGGGGCAACAGCGCATCCTTGCCGAAGTAGCGATAATTGTCGTTCCCCAGCAGGTTGGTGCCTTCGACCGACAGGGTCATGAACTTTACCGGGGTGTAGTTCAGGGCCACGTCGAGCCGCGAGGTGGCATCATTGTAGAAGCTGTATTCCGGACGCGCGGTCCAGATGAACAGGCGATAGGGCGAGCGATAATTATAGGCCACGCGCGCGCTGAACTTCGGCGTATCGTAGAAGAGTGCCGCGTTGACCGTCCATTTCGACGCACCCACGGCATCGAACGCTCCAGGGAAGTCTTCCGGATAAGGCCATTCGACCCGAGCCTTGAAGATATGGCTGGCATTCACGCTCGCGCCGAAATTGGCGAGTTCACCCGGCAGGAAGTCGAAGAAGCTCTGCGCCGAACCTTCGATACCGATGAAGGTGCCGTCGCCCGCGTTGCGGAGTTGCTCAACGTACCCGCTGCGGCCAGGAAGGCCATAGGTCGACAGGTCGTCTGCTTCGACACGGTCATAATAGAAATAGTTCGAAGCGTGCTTGTAATATCCGGCCAGCGTGATGGCGCCACCGCGACCGAAATAATATTCGGCGCTGACGTCATAAGAATATTCGCGCTGCGCTTTCAGGTTCGGATTGCCGGCGTAAACCACCGGGTTGGCGTCGAGCGTGTTGACCCAGAAGAAAGGACGCATGTCATAGAAGCTCGGACGGAAGACGTTCGTGCTGTACGACAGGCGCAGCTGGAACTTCGGCGTAAAGTGCAGGATCGCGGTCGCGGTCGGCAGGAGATCGGTATAATTACCGCGGCCCGTGCCCGTTTCGGTCACTTCCTGCGTGATGTTCGTCACCGGATCAGTCACCAGCCGGTAATTGGTGCTGGTCGATTCGCCCCAAGTGTTGACGAAGCGCACACCGAACAGGCCGTCGATAGGAATGCCCACGTCGAAGCCATAGTTGAACTGGCCATATGCCGCGAAGCTATATTCCTTTGAGCTGAAGTTCTGGCCACGGTCGAGCGGCGGGAATTCGCTGGCGAAACGCGCCGCGTTGCCTGGATCCGTCGCCTGAACATAGGCCCGGATGGCATCAATATTGTCGAGCAGCACCGATCCCGGGATGCTGTACCATTGAACGGTCGAACCGCCCATGTCTACGGTGTTGAGCGCTGCCTGATCGCCGCCCGGGAACGCGCTGAGCGGGGCATAGGCGCCATTCACGCGCGGAAAGCCGTCGCGATAGCCATACCAGCGCGCGGTGTTGCGCTGATTATAGCGGGCGCCCATCTGGAAATTGCGCAGCCCGTCGTCCATCAGGTTGACCGTGACATCGGCCTGGGCAGCGAATTCCTCGTTGTCGGAGCCGCCGCGATTGTCCTGAAAGCGCTCGACGCCGTAATTGTTGACGTCGGTCATGTCGATGCCGTTGAAGACGATCGAGGGCACGCCGCCGCCATATTGCGGCGAATTGAAATCGATCGTCATCGACGTCAAACCCGTCGGGCGGACGATCTGTTCGACGAAGTAATTTCCTTCGTTGCTCTTGTTATACTGGGCCGACGCGTTCACCTGGACATCGTCATTGTGCCAGTGCACTTCGAAGTTGCTGGTGTAGAGATCCGAGTGGAAGGTGTTGTAGACCGAGTCGATACCGGCCGGAACGCCATTGGCGTTGGTCACGGTCAGCGAACTCACCGTCTGGCCATCGGGCATGAATGAGATATCGCTGAACTTGGCACCGGCTTCGCGGACAAGCGCATAGAGCCGGTTATAGGTACGCTTTTCGCGCGAACCGATATAGCCGCCTTCCAGGACGAATTCGAGCTGGTCGCTCGGGCGCCACTGATAGACTGCGTTGACCGACGGGCGAGTCACTTCACCCACTTCCATGCCATACTGCGCGCGATACGGGATCACGGCATTCTTGGCGTCGGCGGGAAGGCCGGCATAGGGCGAGTTCACATCCGCATCACTGCCCCAGGGCGTGTCGGGCGATTCGCTCTCGATATAGGTTTCGTGGTAGTAGTTGCGCGTCCAGGAAGCGTTGACCAGCAAGCCCATCTCGCCGATTCCGGTATCCCAGCGATTGGCGACCAGAAGGCTGCCATAGGGGCTTACCTTGTCCGACTGATCGTCATAGGCACCCCGAATGCTGCCAGCGACGGTCAGGCCGCGCTCCAGATCGAGCGGACGGCGCAACTCGACATTGACGGTGCCGGCGATGCCGCCTTCGACCTGATCGGCCGAACGCGTCTTGTAGACGTCGACGCGCTTGAGCAGTTCGGCCGGGATGTCCGCCAGATTGACCGCACGGCCATCGCCCAGATTGGTTGAGTTGCCGTTGATCGTGGTCTGAATCTCGCCCATGCCGCGGATCGTGACGCTCTGGCCCTGACCGCGTTCGCGCGTGATCTGTACGCCGGTGACGCGCGACAGCGCTTCGGGCACGTTGTTATCCGGCAGCTTGCCGACATCTTCCGCGACGACCGAATCGACGATCTGGCGTGCGTTGCGCTTGCGATTCGCCGCCGATTCAACACTGCCGCGGATACCGTTTACGACGATTTCCTGCGTTACCAGCGCTTCGCAACGCTGCGCAATTGCCTGACGATCCACCGCCTGGCCGGCGGCAGTCGCCTGCTGCTGCAGATCCGCCTGGCATTCCGCCGCGGTGGCATAGGTGCGCGACGTCTGCGCATGCGCCTGCGTAGCGATCAACATGGCGCCGGGCGCCACAGTCGCTGCCAACAGCATCTTTCTGTTCATTCCATTCCCCCTTTATGTCGATTCAGAACGGTCACCCAACCGTCATATAACACCGAGATTGCAGATAGTATACTGGATTATGTCCGACATTAGCCCTTTGTAGTTCGTTCTGGCCCGTCGTTATCCCCCGCGACGCAAAAATGCTGCGCGGCACAATACGCTCGCGTTCAAATGTCCCCTCCATCGAGACGCTGCGCGCCCGGCCAGGGAACGCACCTGCAAAAAATAGCTATATGTATGACAGTATACGTTATGCCTTAGGATCGTTATAGCGGCGGCCATGGTCAGGCGAGCGATGAGGCTGCCGGCCAGCGAGGCATTCACCCTGCGGAGCGCGCCATGATTCTGTGCGCGATTCGGCTCCGCGCAACATCGGAGAGCGAGACATGATCACCGGCGCAATCTTGATCGGAAACAGCGAACACCAGGCGAGCGAGGGATTTGAAGCCGTCGACCCGGCCACCGGAAGGTCGCTGGAACCGCGATTCGCCGAAGCCGGCGCAGCCGATGTCACCAGCGCCTGTGGCCTTGCAGAACAAGCCTTTCCGATTTTTTCCGAACTCGCACCCGATGCGCGCGCGGCATTTCTCGAACGCGTCGCTGACGCCATCGACGCGATCGGCGACCCGCTGATCATCCGCGCCATGTCGGAGACCGGACTGCCGCGCGCCCGTCTGGAGGGCGAGCGGGGGCGCACAATGGGGCAGTTGCGCATGTTTGCCGCCTATCTGCGGCGTGGCGACTGGGTGGATGCGACGATCGACCCGGCGTTGCCCGATCGCAGCCCGATGCCGCGCGCCGATCTGCGCCGCCGCAATGTCGCGCTCGGCCCGGTTGCTGTGTTCGGCGCCAGCAACTTTCCGCTCGCCTTCTCGGTAGCAGGCGGCGATACGGCGGCGGCCTTCGCCGCTGGCTGCCCGGTGGTGGTCAAGGGACATCCGGCGCATCCGGGCACCGGTGAACTGGTCGCGCGCGCCATCCGCAGCGCCGTTGCCGAGAGCGGCCTGCCAGAGGGCGTCTTCTCCTATCTGCCCGGACGCGGTACCGCACTCGGCGCCGCGCTGGTGGCAGACCCGCGAATCAAGGCTGTCGGCTTTACCGGCTCGCGTGCCGGCGGACTGGCGCTGATGCAGATCGCAGCGCAGCGCGCCGAGCCCATCCCGGTCTATGCCGAAATGAGCAGCATCAACCCGGTGCTGCTGTTCCCCGCTGCGCTCGCCGCCCGTGCCGAAACGCTCGGCCAGGCGTTCGTCCAGTCGCTCAGCATGGGCGCGGGGCAATTCTGTACCAATCCCGGGCTGGTGCTTGCCCTCGACGGGCCGGATCTCGATCGCTTCAAGACGGCGGCGAGCGAAGCGATGACTCAATCCGCCCCCGGACAGATGCTCACCGCCGGCATTCACGACGCCTATGCACGCGGCGTAGCCACGCTGGACGCGCATTCCGAAACCACGCTGCTGGCGCGCGGGGTGCCGGGTGAAGGCGCCTGCGGTCAAGGCGCGCTTTTCGAAACGAGCGCCGAAGCATTCCTTGGCGACGCCGCACTGGGGGCGGAAGTATTCGGCGCAGCCTCGCTACTGGTCCGCTGCCGCGATACCGGCGAAATGGCATCTGTCCTCCAGGCTCTCGAAGGCCAGCTTACCGCAACGCTGCATATCGAAGAGGCAGACCATCCGCTTGCCGCCAACCTCGTCCCGCTGCTCGCACGCAAGGCGGGGCGCGTGCTCGCCAATGGCTGGCCGACCGGCGTCGAGGTGACTCATGCCATGGTGCATGGCGGCCCCTATCCCGCCACGTCGGACGGCCGCAGCACCTCTGTGGGCACGCTGGCAATCACGCGCTTCCTGCGCCCGGTCTGCTATCAGGACCTTCCCGACGCGCTGCTGCCCGATGCGCTGAAGTCAGACAACCCGCTCGGCCTGCCGCGCTGGGTCGACGGCGAGCGCGCCTAGGTCGAGAACCCATGATCGGCGGCCTGTCCGCCGATCATGGACGGCACGCCTCCCCCGGGCAGAGCTTCGATGGCGGGCGCCGCCGCTGTCGGGCAAATCCATCCCCTGCCAACGCCACTGCCGAATCGCGCACGACATTTCCGGCGAGTGCTGAGGAGACCGAGACAAAGCCGATGCGCAGCTTTGCAAGACACCGAGACTTTTTTGCAGCTCGCGAAATCATCAAATGGTGGGCGGTGACGGGCTCGAACCGCCGACCCTCTCGGTGTAAACGAGATGCTCTACCAACTGAGCTAACCGCCCGATCGCGTGTTGGGCCTAATACAGCCTAATGCGAGCGGGACAAGTGCCTCGCGCTCAGACGAGCGTCAGCCCCTGTTTGCGGAGCGTCGCGACATAGGCGCGCATCTGGTCACGTCCCTTGCCGCTCAGCGCGATATAGGCGCGGCGACGATCGTCCGGATCGGCATGCCGCTCGAACAGCCCAGCATCATGCATGCCGCCGATCCAGCGCAGCGCGGTGGTGGGCGGCACCGCCGCCGCGATGCACAAGCTCGATACCGACACGCGCCGCCCCTCCAGTTCGGCGGCGAACAGGTCGAGCAGCATATCCCAGGCGGGATCGGCGAAGAGCTCGTCACCAAAAAACTGCCCGCGCATCCGTCGCGCGCGAATGACGGCGCGGATTTCCTCCGCCTTGATATCGACGGCATGGCCATTGCCTTGATCGGGTCCGCGATAGCCGCTTGGCGGTTCGCGGAGCGATATCGCGCCGACATCGGGTTCGGCACCGCGCGTCAGCCGGACCAGCGTGTCGGCGATGCGCGCAACTTCCTCGTTCAGCCGCTGCAGCCGCGCCGCCTCCGCATCGCGCGTGACATCGTTCAAACGCAGCGCGCGCCGCTGCAACAGCTGTTTCAGCGCAAGGATGCGGTCGGCAGGCCCCGGCTCGCACAGCAATGCCAGCGCGCCGTCGAACCAGCGGTCGGCGACATCGTCGAGCATCGATTGCGGCACGGTCGCCAGCACCGCGGCGCCGCCCGCGCGCGCGGCGGCAATCGCATTGTCGAACACCCGCTCGGCCTGTGCGACATCGCGCCCGCTTGTTTCGATCAGGATGACGTCGGCACTCGTATCGATCCGCGTGACCGCAGCGTTCCAGTCGCCTCCGGCGATCTCGCGCAATCCCGCCGCGTCGATTGCCGCGCGCAACGCTGCATCGTCGCATCCCCCGTCGGCGATCAGGATCGCGGAGCCGCGCAGGTCATAGCTATCCGAGACGATATGGGATGTCGTTGCGGTCATGGTCGCCCCCGTGAGTTCATCATCTGTTCCAGATTTGCCGGGTTCCTCCGAAATGGTTAGTTCAAAAATATCCATTCTGGAGGTGATTTGGCGAGGGAATAAGCGGTCGCGCGACATTCGGTCCATTTCGGATCAATAGCCGCGCGCCCGGCTCAATAGAGTTCGTCTTCCTCGAGCTCGCCATCCTCGATCAGCAGCCAGCGAGTCGCCGTGGCAACCGATGCGAAGTTGAGGGCATAGACGATCGTGACCGCCAGCCACATCGCCAGCGCCTGCCCGATCTTTACCGCCCCGGACGCATTGATCTGACGTCCCAGAAACCGGGACGTGGAATAGCGCGCCGCTTCGGGATCGACGAAAGCCAGGACGAATGCGTGAAACAAGTCGCCGAAGAAGGGATATAGCAGCGCCAGCGCGATCGCGGCCGCAATCACGCCGACGATCAGGTATCCGGCAAGCAACGGCCAGAAATGACCGCGCGTCAGATCCCAGGCATTGTCGATCGAAATACGCTTGCGGATCAGGACCAGCGGCAGCGCGGTCGACAACCGCACCCAGACCCAGGTCATGAATCCGGCAAGAAGCAACCATAGTCCGATCGTCAGCCAGCCGAGCATGGCCGTATTTCCCTGACTGGCAAAGTTCAGGAAGCTGCTCAGAAAGCCGATGATCAGCCCCAGAAAGATCGCGGCGAGCCAATAGAGCAGGAACATGATGACGAGCAGGGCGAAAACGCGCAGTTCGTCGGCGCTGAACCGGATCGAGAATCCCCGGCCGTTTTCTCGATCGAGCACGGCGCGGAAAACCGCCGATCCGATCACTGCCGTCAGCGCCATGTACAAAAGTTGCAGGACCAGCTGCACGATGATTCCGGCACCGGGCGAAACCGGCTGCGTGGGATCGCGGCCCACCAGCACGCTCTGCATCGCGAACAGGATCAATCCGATCCCGATCATGCCCACCAGCAGCAACAGGCCCCACATCAATATCGAGCCCGGCCGCTCGAAAATCAGTCTGGTCGCGCCGCTTACGATCTTTCCGACAAGTGCCATGCAACTTCCCCCCGCGAAGTGTACTGCGCCGGCACGTCGAAATGGTCCGGGAAAATCGCCGCTCCGGGTCAGTCCAGAGCCTTGACGATTTCCTCGACCATCTTCTTCGCGTCGGCGAGCAGCATCATCGTGTTGTCGCGGTAGAAAACCTCATTGTCCACACCCGCATAGCCGACGCCGCCCATCGATCGCTTGATGAACAACACGGTCTTGGCCTTCTCGACGTCGAGAACCGGCATGCCGTAAATGGGCGAGGATTTGTCGGTCTTGGCCGCGGGATTGGTCACGTCGTTGGCGCCGATCACGAATGCGACATCGGTCTGGCTGAACTCGCTGTTGATGTCCTCCAGCTCGAACACTTCGTCATAGGGCACGTTCGCTTCGGCCAGCAGCACGTTCATATGCCCCGGCATACGCCCCGCCACCGGATGGATGGCGTATTTCACCGAAACGCCCTCTTCCTTCAGCTTGTCGCACATTTCGCGCAGCGCATGCTGGGCCTGTGCCACCGCCATGCCGTATCCGGGAACGATGATCACCTGTTCGGCCTGTTTCATCAGGAACGCCGCATCCTCGGCGCTGCCTCGCTTCCACGGGCGGTCGATCTTCTCGCCGCCGCCGCCACCGCCGCCGCTGTCGGCGCCGAAGCCCCCCGCGATCACGCTGATGAAGCTGCGGTTCATTGCCTTGCACATGATGTAGGACAGGATCGCGCCCGACGATCCGACCAGCGCGCCGGTAATGATCATCGCGCTGTTGTGCAGCGTGAAGCCCATCGCCGCGGCAGCCCAGCCCGAATAGCTGTTGAGCATCGAGACCACCACCGGCATGTCCGCCCCGCCGATCGGAATGATCAGCAGGAAGCCGATGACGAAGCTTAGGATCGTCACCGTCCAGAAAATCCACGGCGCCTGATCCTGCGTGAAATAACCGACCAGACCCAGGATCGCGACCAGCGTGCCCAGATTGATCAGATGCCGCGCGGGCAGCATGATCGGCTTGCCCGACATGTTGCCGTTGAGCTTCAAGAACGCGATCACCGAGCCGGAGAAAGTGATCGCACCGATCGCGACGCCCAGCCCCATTTCCACGCGACTGACTGCGAAAATCGCGCCGTCTTCACCGACAATGCCGAACGCACCGGGATTGAGAAACGCGGCACAGGCGACCAGCACGGCGGCAAGCCCGACCAGCGAGTGAAACGCCGCGACCAACTGGGGCATGGCAGTCATCGCGATGCGACGTGCGGTCATCCAGCCGACGGCGCCGCCGATGCCGATAGCGGCGGCAAGCTCGATCGGGCTCGCCATCTCGTGCGTCACCAGCGTCGTCACGATCGCGATCGCCATGCCGATCATGCCCAGACGATTGCCGCGGCGGCTCGTCTCGGGGCTCGAAAGTCCGCGCAAGGCGAGAATGAAGCATATGCCCGCGACCAGATAGGCCAGCGCGACCCAAGGATTTACCGGTGCTGCTTCGTGCATCCTATTCCTACCCCCTGAACGTCGCCCCTGCGAAGGCAGGGGCCGATCTCTCCATCATCTTGTGCTGCGATTGTGGAGAGAGACATGGGCTCCCGATCATATGGGAGCGACGATTATATACCCGGCGCCTATTTCTTCGCAGCCGCCGGGCGTTCCTTCTTCTTGTACATGGCGAGCATCCGCTCGGTAACGGCGAACCCGCCGAAGATATTGACGCTGGCGAGCGCCACCGCCACCAGGCCCAGCCATTTCGCAACGTCCTGCCCCGCTGCCATGCTCGCGATCAGCGCGCCGACGATGATCACGCTAGAAATCGCGTTGGTCACCGCCATCAGCGGCGTGTGCAGCGCGGGCGTCACCGACCACACGACATAATAGCCGACGAAGCACGCCAGGACGAAGATCGAAAGGATCGCAATAAAGTCCATCGGTTATCCCCCGTTTGTCGGTATCGGCTGCACCGCATCGCGGCCACGTGCCGAAACCGACGACATTTCCGGCCGCAGCCGCAACGCGCCGCCTGCCTCGCGTGAGAAGACGCATAGCGCCATCCCTTCCACCTGCGCATTGAAGGTATTCACACCTTCGAAATCGATGCGCAGGATCGTCAGATCCTCCAGCTCGGTAGCACGGGTCGAACGTTCCTCGAACTGCGAACCCAAGCCCAGATTATTACTCACCAGCTGACGACATTCGTTCATCGCTGTGTCGCCTGCGCTCGGTCCGCATGCGCCTAACGACATTGCCGCGCCCAGCACCGTCGCCGCCCCGCCGGAACGGCAGGTCAAGGCAACGGCGCGCCGCATCACAGCAACCTGGCATTCACAACCTTGCCATCACGGGTCAGCCGGATCGCTTCGCCGATCTCGTCGCCATCGGGCAATAGCGGTTTGCCGGCATCCTTGTCCCAGAAGGCCGACAGGAAGTTGTAGAGGTTACGCGCGAACAGCGCCGAGGAGTCGGCGGCGAGACGGCTCGGCACATTCTTGTGCCCGACGATCTTCACGCCATGTTTTTCGACGATCTCGCCGGCAACCGATCCTTCGACATTGCCGCCCTGCTCGACCGCCAGATCGACGATCACGCTGCCCGGCTTCATCGTCGCGACCTGGGCATCGGTGATCAGGCGCGGCGCCGCGCGGCCCGGGATCAACGCAGTGGTGATGACGATGTCCTGCTTGGCGATATGGCTCGACACCAGCTCGGCCTGCGCGGCCTTGTATTCGTCGGACATTTCGGTGGCATAACCGCCGGTGCCTTCGCCTTCGATGCCTTTGACATTCTCGACGAAAATCGGCTTGGCGCCGAGCGACTGGATCTGTTCCTTGGTCGCGGCACGAACGTCGGTCGCCGAAACCTGCGCACCCAGGCGGCGCGCCGTCGCGATCGCCTGAAGCCCCGCAACGCCGACACCCATGACGAACAGACGGGCGGCCGAAACCGTGCCCGCCGCCGTCATCATCATCGGAAAGGC
>PAOI01000046.1 GCA_002707985.1 Sphingomonas sp.
AAATCGCTAGGCGACTGCCCCCACTGAACGAGCGTGCGTTTTACACCGAATTTGTAAGCTATTGATGTTGCTGGCTCCGGAATTTTCCGTTTTACAGCGCAAAGCCACAGAAAACTGGGAAATTCACCAGCTTGGGAAGCTTCTGCTCTACCATTGAGCTACACCCGCATTTCAAGGGCTTGGCTGGTTCCAGCGCCGCTGGTTACAGCGGCCTTGCGCCCTTGCCCCTGACTGCGGGTTCTCTGCCGTCAGTCGCGCAGTGCGTCAATGGCCGATCGTCATGTGCGTGCGCGTGCCGTGGGGCGACCATGTACTCGACTGTTTCCGGGCGGGCGCGGTGATCAATCCGGTCAATACGCGCTGGACCGCCATTCGGCGTGCCGCGGCAGCGGCAACCACCGCGACATGCAAAAAATAACGGGAAAGCGCCGGGAGCGCTGATCCTGATGCTTGGGCGTCCGCCGGCGCCCGGGCGATCAGGCGGCGACTTCGCCGTGCAGGCTCATCAGCGAATCCATCAGCCCTTCGTCGGCGCTCGAACACACGCCGAGCACCAGCGCCTCGTCATGGCCGGGCGCCACCAGATAGGCATGGCCCATCGACGAATCGATATAGATCGATTCGCCCGGTCCCAGTTCGACGCTGTCATAATATTCGGTGTGAACGACGATCCGACCCTCGATCACATAGATCAGCTCTTCGCCATGGTGGCGGACGAGGTCGCCGAATTCCTCGGTGCTGCGCGCGCGGATCCGCGTCAGGATCGGGATCATCCGTTTCCGGCGAAGGTCAGTGCAGAGATAATGATAATCGTAATTGTCGGTTTCGACCCGGAACGCGTTTTCGAGGCTGCCGATGGAACGCCGCGCCGTGACTTTGGGCGAGTCGGCCGGTTGTTGCTCCTCGGCGAAAAGATCCGACATGCGCATGTTGAGCCGGCGGCTGAGCTGCTGCAGCTTGTCATAGGTCAGTGTCAGCCGGTCATGTTCGACCTTCGACAGAGTCGAGACCGG
This sequence comes from Sphingomonas sp., assembly GCA_002707985.1. GTDB lineage: Bacteria > Pseudomonadota > Alphaproteobacteria > Sphingomonadales > Sphingomonadaceae > Sphingomonas. Next base: position 1,014 of record PAOI01000046.1, read on the forward strand.
AATACCGCTCTGCGCGCTCATTTCCTTGAGAGTCCAGCCGCGTTTCGCACGAATTCCGCGCAGCACGGCACCAAGGGTCGGCTGATCGCCGGTCATTACCGATACTCCCGTTGGGAATGCCGATTTGACAATTTTCCAATCAGGATCATTATGTCCTTATCCGGCCGAATATTTCTGAGTTGAGGTTAGGCCGATCCGATAAAGAGCGCAACCGCGACACGTCGATAAGGGGGTTGGCAATGCGAGTCTTAGGAAAGTTGCTGGGCTTGGGAGCCCTGCTGGCTATGACGCCACTGGTCGCGCAGGAAAGCGCGCCGCAAGCCGGGCAGGCGCCCGCGCCGGTCGCAGCGCCGGCGAATAGCGGAGCCACGGGCGGACATCCGCTGACGGAACAGGATCTGTCGGCATGGCTCGACGGCATGATGCCCTATGCGCTTGCCCGCGGCGGGATTGCCGGCGCCGTCGTCACGGTGGTGCACGGCGATCAGCTGCTGTTCGAACGCGGTTATGGCTATGCCGATGTTGCCGCGCAGAAACCGGTGACGCCGGACGGGACGCTGTTCCGTCCGGGTTCGGTTTCGAAACTGTTCACCTGGACTGCGGTCATGCAGCTGGTCGAGCAGGGCAAGATCGATCTCGACGCTGATGTGAACGGCTATCTCGATTTCGAAATGCCCGCCTTTGACGGCAAGCCGATCACCATGCGCCAGATCATGACGCATACGGCGGGTTTCGAAGAAAGCATGCGCCACCTGATCGGCAATGATCCCGACACGGTGATGGCGCTTGGCGACTATGTTCGCGAGGGCCGCACGCAGCGCGTGTTCGAACCGGGCACCACCCCGGCCTACTCCAACTATGCGACGGCACTGGCCGCCTATATCGTCCAGCGCCAGTCGGGCATGAAGTTCGACGATTATGTCGAGCAGAAGATTTTCGCGCCGCTCGGCATGCGGCATTCCTCGTTCCGCCAGCCGCTGCCGCCTGCGCTCGCACCGATGATGTCCAAGGGCTATGTGCTCTCGACCCAAAAGCCCAAGCCGTTCGAGATCATCTATCCGGCGCCTGCCGGTAGCCTTTCGGCCAGCGGCAACGACATGGCGAAGTTCATGATCGCGCATCTCAATGGCGGCGGGCCTTTGCTGTCTCCGCAAACCACGGCGATGATGCATGATTTTCAGGCGCCGGGCATCCATGGCCTCAACCACATGGCGCTTGGTTTCTACGAGCAGCAGGTGAACGGGCATCGCGCGATCGCCCATGGCGGCGATACCGATTTCTTCCATTCCTATCTGTGGCTGTTTCCCGATCAGAAAATCGGCATTTTCTTTTCGATGAACAGCCAGGGCACGCCGGGCAGTTCGCTGGCAGTGCGGGGGCAGTTATTCCACCAGTTCGCCGATCGCTATCTTCCCGGCCCGGCGCCGAAGGGGCAGGTCGACGAGGCCACTGCGCGCGAACATGCCGCGATGATGGTCGGCAATTACACCAACAGCCGCGGCGCCTATCGCAATTTCCTCAGCATTCTCGATCTGATCGGGCAAACGACGGTCGGCCTTGATGAAGATGGCGGGCTGCTGGTCCCCGGCGTGCCGAGCATGGCCGATCAACCGCGCCACTGGAAGGAAGTCGAGCCCTTTGTGTGGGTCGATACCGTTACCGGCGAAAGGCTCGCCGCCGAAGTGAAGGATGGCAAGGTTACGCGCTTCAGTTCGGATATGTTCTCGCCCTTCATGGTGCTCTCCCGCACGCCCTGGCAATATAACGCCGCATGGCTGCTGCCCGCGCTGTTGCTCGCGCTCGGCATTGTCGCGGTTACGGCACTGGCCTGGCCCTGGGCCGCGATCGCCCGGCGTCGTTATGGCGCGACGCTGGCGCTCACCGGGCATGCTCGGCGTGCCTATCGGCTCAGCCGTGGTTTTGCCTGGCTGGCGCTTGGCGTGATGCTCGGCTGGATGCTGCTGGTCACCACCATGATCAGCGATCTCAACGCGCTGGGCGGCGCGCTCGACTGGGCGCTTTATCTGCTCCAGTTCCTGACGCCGATCGCATTTTTCGGGCTGTTCGGTCTGTCGCTCTGGTATGGCTGGACGGTGTGGACCGGCGGCCGGAAATGGGGCGCCAAGCTGTGGAGCGTGCTGCTCGTCCTGTCGGCGTTCCTTTTCCTCTATGTCGGCCTTGCCTATCATCTGATCGGCTTTGGCACGCGCTATTGAGGGACATGATGCGCACGCGCCGCAGCCTCGACGTCCGTGTCGAACGCTTCCCCTATGTGAAGCCCTTCCGCATTACCGGCCATGTCTTCACCGAAACCGCATTGGTGGTGGTCGAGATTGCGGAAGGGCCGCATCGGGGGCGCGGCGAGGCGGCGGGCGCCTATTATCTGCAGGACGACATCGCGACGATGACCGCCGCGATCGAACGCGTCCGCGACGCGATCGAGGCGGGGGCCGACCGCGCGGGGTTGCAGCAGTTGCTGCCGCCCTGCGGGGGACGCAACGCGCTCGATTGCGCCTTGTGGGAGCTTGAGGCGCAGCAACGTGGCGAACCGGTATGGCAATTGGCCGGGCTGCCCGAACCAAAACCGCTGCGCACGACGATCACGCTGGGCGCGGAGGAACCGCGCGCCATGGCAGATGCGGCAACGGCGCTGGCCGATGCGACCACGCTCAAGCTGAAACTGACCGGCGACGCCGCGCTCGACGCTGCGCGCGTGGCGGCGGTGCGATCGGCGCGGCCCGATTGCTGGATCGGCGTGGACGCCAATCAGGGCTATCGTGCCGACGCGCTGCCGGCGTTGTTCGCCATGCTCGAACGGCATGATATCGCGTTGCTCGAACAGCCGCTGGCGCGGGGCGACGAGGCCGGAATGGAGGGCGTGAAACGCACGATACCCGTGGCTGCCGACGAAAGCGCATTGTCGCTCGCCGATGTCGACGGGCTGGTCGGGCGGTTCGACATGGTCAACATCAAGCTCGACAAGTGCGGCGGCCTTACCGAAGGCATCGCAATTGCCCGCCGCGCCCGCCAACTCGGCCTTGGCGTGATGGTCGGCAACATGATGGGATCTAGCCTGTCGATGGCGCCGTCGTTTCTGCTGGGGCAATTGTGCAATGTCGTCGACCTCGACGGGCCGACATTTCTGGCGCGCGATCGCGAGCCCGGCGTCTTTTATCGCGAGGGCAATGTGCATTGTCCGGCGGAAATCTGGGGATATCCGGGCTTCGGCAACTGATTTTCTATTGGGGTTGACAGTTCTCTAATCAGGACAATAGTCTCCAATTTGAAATAATCGTTATTCGAGAGTCGGCGTCAGGAAATCGGTTTTCTGGCACGCGGGAAGTTTTGGCTTTCCGCGTCCGGAGCAGCCTGCCCGCAACTCCGGCCCGCCGTGCGCCGGATCGAACGACGGAATTTCGCAACGGCAAAGGGGTGCCACCGCACCGGCGCACAGGGCGCGCCGGAATCGGGCGGCCGATATGGGGACATTCGCAATGAAGAAGCATCAGCTACTCGCCTGGACCGCGCTGCCGCTGATCGGCACCGCGATGCCGGCCATGGCCCAGCAGGCCGAAACCGGGCAGCGCGCGGGCGCGCAGGAAATCGTCGTCACCGCGCAGAAGCGCGAAGAGAATCTGCTCGAAGTGCCGCTGTCGATCAGCGTGGTCGATGGCGAAACGCTGCAGCAGCAGGGCGCGACGTCGCTGGTCGATTATTCCAATTATGTCGCCGGCATGGAAGTGAGCAGCGGCGGCACGCCGGGGCTGGCTTCGGTTTCGCTGCGCGGCATTTCAGCGACGACCAGTGCGGCTGCAGTCGGCTTTTACGTCGATGATGCACCGATCGGATCGAGCAGCCTTTACGGGCGCGGGAGCGAAATGTCGCTCGACCTGCTGCCCTATGACATCGAACGGCTCGAAGTGCTGCGCGGTCCGCAGGGAACGCTGTACGGCGCTAGTTCGATCGGCGGGCTGGTGAAATATGTCACCGTCCAGCCCGATCTGGAGCAGTTCGGCGTGCGCGGCGGCGGCGAGCTCTTCATGATCGATACCGCGGCCGATCCCGGCTGGGCCGGGCAGGTGATGGTCAATGCCCCGCTGGCGACCGGCAAGCTGGGTATCACCGGCAGCTTCGCGTGGCGCAAGACGCCGGGCTATGTCGATAGCGTCAACAATGCCGATCTGGCCGACCAGAATGACGTCGAACAGCGCGGCGGGCGCGTCAGCCTGCTGTACCGCCCGACCGACAATTTCTCGATTTCGCTCAGCGGCATCTGGCAGGCTACCAATGCCGACAGCGCGGGCCGCTATGCCGCCGATCTTTCCGGCAATCGCCTGGGCAACGGCCATTCGTCGAACAATTTTGTCGCCGAGCCGTTCAATGCGAGCTTCGACTATTATGCTGCGAGCCTCGATTATGATTTCGGCGGTGCTTCGCTCACATCGACCACGACCTATAGCGAGCGGCATATCCAGCAGGTGCGCGACACCAGCCTGGTGTATGGCACGCTGTTTCCGCTGCTCACCGGAGGCCTGATCCCGGCGGGTATCACGCCGTACGACAATACGGTCTCGCTCAAGAAATGGACTGAGGAAGTCCGGCTGGCATCGAACGGCAATGGAGCGTTCGAATGGCTGATCGGCGGCTTCTATACGCATGAGGACAGCACGCAGGATCAGACGATCCGTTCCTATGACATGGCCGGCAATGTCATCCCCGCGCTCGATCCGCTTGCGATTGTGCAATTGCCGGCGACTTATCGGGAATATGCGGTGTTCGGGAATGCGACGCTGCATCTGGGCGACATGTTCGCGATTACCGGCGGGGTGCGCTGGGCGCGTAACGAGCAGGATTTCCGTCAGGTCAGCTATGGCGCCATCGTGCCGCCGGCAGACGATCCCGGCACGTCGAGTGAGGATGTCGTCACCTATAGTGTAAGCCCGCAGCTGTTCCTCGGCGAGAATTCGATGTTCTATGCGCGGGTAGCCAGCGGCTATCGCCCGGGCGGGCCGAACGTGATCGTTCCCGGGGTTCCGCCGATGGTCAAATCGGATACGCTGACCAACTATGAAATCGGCTATAAGGGCGCACTGGCGAACGGTCTCGTCGTCGTCGAACTCGCCGGTTTCTACATGGACTGGCAGGATATTCAGGTCGCGACGTCGTTCGGTGGCATCGGCGGGCTGGCCAATGGCGCCGCCGCAGAAAGCAAGGGCGTGGAAGCCGCGCTTACCATCACGCCGACCAGCGGCCTGACGCTGGGTTTCACGGCTGCCTATACCGACGCGACGTTGAGCGAGGACGTTCCCGAAATCAGCGGGATCAAGGGCGACCGGCTTCCCGAAGTCCCCAAGTTCAGCGGCTCGGCCCGGATCGATTATACGATGCCGGTCGGCGACAATGACCGGGTCGATTTCGGCATCGGCGTCCGCCATGCCAGCAGCCGCCTGTCGCTGGTCGAAAGCGATCCGCTGACGGTTTCCGCCAAACCCTATACCACGGTCGATGCCAATATCGGCTATAGGTTCGACGAACATTGGACGCTGCGGCTCTATGGCCGCAACCTGTTCAACGACAAGGGCGAGCGCAGCCGCACCCTGTTCACCGACGGGCTCAACATCCCGTCCTATCTGGCAATCACGCCGCTTCAGCCGCGCACCATCGGCCTCGCCGCCGATCTTGCCTTTTAAACGTTGGTGGCAATGAACGCACCATTTCAGAGCCGGGCTGCGGAGCCGCTTACCTTGCCGCAGCCCTATCTTCTCTTCCTCGGCGACGTCCGCGATCCCGAATTCGCCAAGACGGCGTTCGGGCTGCGCGACTGGGCCAGGGATCTGTGCATCGGCGAATATCGGGTCGCCGGATGCACGGTGTCGACCGGCCTGTCCGAAATGACGCCGGCGCAGGCGCATGATGCCGGTGCCCGCGCGCTGGTGATCGGTGTCGCAAATCAGGGCGGCGTCATCAATCCCGGCTGGATGCCCGCGCTGCTCGAGGCGCTGAAAGTCGGGCTCGATCTGGTGAGCGGCCTCCATGCCCGTCTCGCGGATATGCCGGTGCTGGTCGAGGCGGCGGAAAAATATGGCCGCCAGCTGATCGACATCCGCACGCCGCCGCCGGGTATTCCGGTGGCAACCGGGCGAAAGCGTACCGGCAAGCGGCTGCTGACGGTCGGCACCGATTGCGCGCTGGGCAAGAAATATACTGCGCTGTCACTCTGGCGGGCGATGCAGCAACGCGGTGTCGATGCTGATTTCCGCGCGACCGGACAGACCGGAATCATGATTTCGGGATCGGGCATTCCGATGGACGCCGTGGTCGCCGATTTCGAAGCCGGTGCCGCCGAGATTCTGTCGCCCGACGCCGACCCGGCGCACTGGGACGTGGTCGAGGGGCAGGGGTCGCTGTTTCACCCCGCCTATGCGCCGGTCTCGCTGGGGCTGCTGCACGGCAGCCAGCCCGACATGTTCGTCGTGTGCCACAGCCCGGCGCGCACCCATATTCTGGGGCTAGATGACTATATGCTGCCGAGCATCGAGGAAGTGATCGACCTCACTATCCTGCTGGGCAAACGCACCAATCCGGCGATCCGCTGCGGCGGCATCGCGCTCAACACCAGCGACATGACTCAGGCCGAGGCGGAAGCGCATATCGCACGCGAAGCCGACCGGCTGGGCCTGCCCGTTGCCGATCCGATCCGCGGCGGCGCAGCGTTCGACGCGCTGGTCGACGCCTGTCTGGACGCAGCATGAGCGGCCCGGCGGCAGGAGCGAGCTGGTTTCAGCGTTTCCTGCTGCCGGGCTTCGCGCTCAAGGCGTTCATTATCGGCGGTGGCTATGCCACGGGCCGCGAACTCGCCGAATATTTCCTCGCCAGCGGGCCGGTCGGCGGTCTTGCCGGGATGGTGCTGGCAATGGCGCTGTGGAGCCTGATCGCGGCGGTCACCTTCGCCTTTGCCCAGATGACCGGCGCCTATGAATATCGTGCCTTTTTTACCCGGTTGCTGGGGCCGGGATGGCGGCTGTTCGAAATGGCCTATCTGATCTTCATCGTGCTGGTGCTGGCGGTGTTCGGCGCGACCGCAGGCGCGATCGGCGAAGCGATGTTCGGCTGGCCGGGCTTTGTCGGGGCTGGATTGCTCGCCGTCGCGATCCTGCTGGTGACGTCGTTCGGCGAAACGATGGTCGAGCGCCTGTTCAAATTCGCCTCGATCGCGCTGTACGGGGTCTATGCCGCTTTCCTGATCCTCAGCCTGTCGCGTTTCGGCGACCGCATCCTTGCCGGGTTCGAGACGTCGGCGCCGAGCGACGGCTGGCTGACCGGGGGGATCACCTATGCCAGCTATAATATCGTGGGTGCCGTCGTCATCCTGCCGGTGCTGCGCCACCTCACCGGCAGGCGTGACGCGCTGATCGCCGGCGCACTCGCCGGTCCTCTGGCGATGCTGCCGGCGATCCTTTTCTTCATCTGCATGGTGGGTTTCTATCCGGGCATCGGCGACGAGACGCTGCCGAGCGATTTCCTGCTCAGCCGCCTCAACGTCCCGGCTTTTCACTGGCTGTTTCAGGGGATGATCTTCATCGCGCTGCTCGAAAGCGGGGTGGGGGCGGTCCATTCGATCAATGAACGCATCGCCGGGGTTGCCGATGCGCGCGGGAGCAGCTTCGGCCCCGGCGCTCGCGCCTTGTTCGGTGCGCTGTTGTTGATCGGGTGCATGTTCGTCGCCGACCGGGTCGGCCTCGTGGAACTGATCGCCAGCGGCTATAGGCTGCTCGCCATCCTGTTCCTCTTCGTCTTCGTTCTGCCGGTGCTCACTCTGGGCGTCGCTCGCCTGTTGCGAACACCGGCGCCTCCATCGGAAAGGGTATCTGCATGATCCGCATGTTCCGTCCCGCCGCTGCGCTGTCCGCGCTATTGCTTGGCCTGTTGCCCGGCGCAGCGCTCGCCGATCCGCCCGCCGGTTTCGTTGCGCATGTCGAGGAGTTGCGGCAGCGCAGCGGCTCGCCCGGCATCGCTATCGCGATCGTCGAACATGGTCAGCCGACGCTGGTTCGCGGCTGGGGCGTCCGCGAGATCGGCAAGCCCTCGCCGGTCGACGCCGATACGCTGTTCCAGATCGGATCGTCGGGCAAGGCATTCACTGTCGCTGCGCTCGCGTTGCTGGTCGATCGCGGGCAGCTCGGCTGGGACGACAAGGTGATCGATCACATGCCGTGGTTCCGGATGTACGATCCCTGGGTGACGAACGAAATGACGGTGCGCGACCTTCTGACGCATCGCAGCGGGCTCGGGCTGGGGCAGGGGGACCTGTTGTTCGTCCCGCGCGGATCGCTCAGCCGCAGGGAAACGGTCGAACGGTTGCGCTATATGAAGCCCGCGACGAGTTTCCGCTCGGCCTATGCCTACGACAATATTCTCTACACTGCCGCGGGGCAGCTGATCGAGGAAGTGAGCAGCAAAAGCTGGGAAGACTTCATCACCGATGAATTGCTGCGCCCCGCAGGTATGGCGCGCGCCACCGCGACCAACGAAGCCCGGCTCGCCGATGCCAATCGCGCACATCCGCATGCGCGGGTGAGCGGCGTGATCCGCGGCGACGGGCCGATCACTGCGCTCAACGAACGCGAGGTATATATCAGCGCCAATGCCGCGCCCGCAGGTGGGCTCGCGCTGAGCGCCGGCGAACTCGCGCGCTGGTTGCAGATCCAGCTCGGTCACGGCGCGCTGCCCGAAGGAGGGCGGCTGTACAGCGAGGCTTCGGCGTTTGAAATGTGGACGCCGGTAACGCCGATGCCGGTTCCGGCATGGCCCGCTCCGATCGATGCGGCGCTGCCCAGCTACAACAGCTACGCGCTCGGCTGGACCGTCGAGGATTATCACGGCGTCAAGGTGATCGAACATGGCGGCGGCGTTTATGGATCGATCACCATGGTCGTGCTGCTGCCCGATCAGGATGTCGGCTTTGCCATCGTCGTCAATTCGGAGGAATCAGAGCTGCGACGCGGGCTGATGTACGAATTGCTCGACCATTATACCGGGCGACCGCCCGAAGACTGGTTCGGGCGGTTCGACCAGTTCATGAACGCGATGGTCGATGGCGGAAAAGCGGCGCTGGCTGCCTCGCACACCGAAGCGGCGCCGGGTGGCCCCTCGCTGCCGCTGGATCGCTATGTCGGCACCTATCGCGACCCCTGGTATGGCGATGTTGTGGTCGGGCGCGACGGCGACGGGCTTACGATCGATTTCACGACGACCCCGAACATGAAGGGGCGGCTGGAACAGTATCAATATGACAGCTTCGTCACCCGCTTTACCGACACCGATATCGAAAATGCGATCGTGACGTTTCAGCTCAACGATGATGGCTCGGTCGATCGCGTGAAGATGCGCGTCGAAAGCCCGATCGCCGATTTCAGCTATGATTATCGCGACCTGGATCTGCGCCCTGTGGAGAATGCCCGATGAAACGCCTGATCTCGCTGACTGCGTTGCTGCTCGCTGGTTGCGCAACGACGCCGCATCCGACGCTCCAACAGGCAAAATCGCTGCATGACCGGCTGATCGTACTCGACACGCATCTCGATACGCCGCTGCATTTTCAGCGACCGGGATGGGATTTCGCCGGCCATCACGATCCGGCGACCGATCTGGTGCAGGTCGATATGGAGCGGATGGAGGATGGCGACCTCGATGGCGGATTCTTCGCGATCTACACGGAGCAGGGTCCGCTGACAGCGCAGGGCTATGCCGATGCGCTCGCCTTTGCGCGCGGGCGGTCGGACCTGATCGATCGCACGCTGGCGCGCTATCCCGATCGCATCGTTCCGGTGACGACAGCGGCGCAGGCACGCGCTGCGGCGGCGGCGGGCAAGCTGATCGCGTTCAAAAGCATGGAGAACAGCTATCCGATCGGCGAGGATCTGTCGCTGATGCGGGAATTCTATGACCGTGGCGTGCGGCTGATGGGGCCGGTGCACGGCAAGAACAACGAATTTGCCGACAGCGCGACCGACGAACCGCGCTGGCACGGCCTGAGTCCGCTGGGCCGGCAATGGGTGGCCGAAGCGAACCGGCTGGGCATCGTCATCGATGCCAGCCACGCGTCGGACGAAAGTTTTGATCAGCTGCTTTCGCTGTCCACTGCGCCGATCCTCCTGTCGCATTCCAGCGCACGCTGGGCGAGCGATCAGCCGCGCAATCTGGACGACGGGCGCATTCGCGCGCTGGCGGCGAAGGGCGGCGCGATCTGCGTCAGCACCATCTATCTGTCCGAAATGCATATGGGGCCGGAGCGCGAAAAGCTGTTCACCGACTATGAGCATATGGACAGCATGACGCCCGAGCAGCAGGCCGATCTCGCTCGCAAATGGCGCGAACTCGACCGGACCGAGCCGATGTGGAGCGTCGATTTCGACCGCTATATGGAGCAGGTGCTGCATGTGATCGAAGTCGCCGGAGTGGATCACACCTGTTTCGGCGGCGATTGGGACGGCGGCGGCGGCTTTCCGGGCTTTCAGGACATCTCCATGTTGCCGGTGGTGACGCAGCGGCTGCTCGAAGCCGGCTACACCGAAACCGACCTCGCCAAGATGTGGGGCGGCAACATCCTGCGCATAGTGGAAGCGGCTCAGGCGAACGCGGAACAATAGTCTCCTCCCCCTGACGGGGGGAGGAAGGTTTGTGGTTCCTGCTCAAACCTGCACTGCCGTCGTGGCCTTGATTTCCGACAGCGCCATGGTCGAATTGATTTCCTGCACCCCGGGCAGCTTCGACAATTTGTCGAAGAAGAAGCGTTCATAGGCTTCGATGTCGCGCGTCACGATGCGCAACATGAAATCGACCGGTCCCATCAGCACATAGCATTCGAGCACCTCGGGAAAGCCGCGGATCGCGGCGCTGAACTCGTCGAGATGCGCGCGGCCATGCGCGTTCAGCTTCACCTGCGCGAATATTTGGGCGTTCATTCCGATCTTCTGGCGATCGACCAGCGCGACGCGGCGTGTGATGATCCCTTCGCGTTCCATCCGGTCGATGCGCCGCCAGCAGGGCGAAGCCGACAGGCCGACCGCTTCGGCAATTTCGGCGGTCGATCGTGAGCAATCCTCCTGAAGTAGCCTCAGGATAGATCGTTCGTATCTATCGAGATTATCCGGCATGATTATCCCATATATAAGGGTACACAGGATATCTCTGTCTCAAAATGCCGATTGCTCGTCAATTCGGGTCAGCTTTTCCTGCTGCGATGCGCGACAAAACCGTCATCACAAAATGGAGTTGAGCGATGGTAATGACGCACAGCGACCGGGCGCTCCCGCCCGAGCGGGTCTGCCCGGTGGAAGACCCTGTATCCGGCCTGAGCGGCGTGATCGTGATTCACTCGACCGCGCTCGGCCCAGCCGCTGGCGGTTGCCGCTTCTGGCACTATGAAAATCCGGCCGCGGCCGTCGACGATGCGCTGCGTCTGGCGGAGGGCATGGCGTACAAGAACGCCGTGGCAGAGCTGCCGCTGGGCGGCGGCAAGGCCGTGCTGCGCATGCCCGAACCGCCCTTCAGCCGGACGCAGCTGTTCGCGGCGTTCGGTCGCGCGGTGAAAGCGCTCGACGGCAGCTATGTCACCGCCGAGGATGTCGGCACCAGCGTAAGCGATATGGAAGTGGTGGCGCGCGAGACGCGGCATGTTGCGGGGCTGCCGTCCTTGCCCGGTCGCCCCGGAGGCGATCCTTCGCCATGGACCGCGCGTGGCGTGCTCGAAGGGATGCGGATTGCCGCCGAGCTGCGTCTGGGGCGCGATCTGTCCGAATGCACGGTTGCCGTACAGGGGCTGGGTCATGTCGGCGCGCATCTTGTGCGCCTGCTCCACGCTGCCGGAGCGCGATTGATCGTCGCCGATCCCAAGCCGGGCGTCGCCGCCAGGCTTGCGGTCGAATGCGACGCAGAGATCATGTCGAAAGACGCGATCGTCGATGCCCGCGCCGACATTTTCGCGCCATGCGCATTGGGCGGGGTGCTCAACGTGGAAACCGCGATGCGGCTCAATGCGCGGGTGGTCTGCGGCGCTGCGAATAATCAGCTCGCAGACGACCGGGCAGCGGCAATGCTCGCGGCGCGCGATATTCTCTATGCGCCCGATTATGTGGTCAATGCCGGCGGGATAATCAGCGTCGCGGCGGAATATCTGCGCTGGGACGCAAGCGAGGTTCAGCGCCGCGTCGACGGTACGGGCGCGCGCCTGCTTCGCGTGTTTCGCGAGGCGGACGAGGCCGGGGTCGTGCCGAGCGCGGCAGCGGAGGCACTCGCGCGCCGCGTCATCGCGACCGGACATGCCGAGACCGCCGACGCGGCGTCGGGAGGCGGCAATACGTCGCGCAAAGCCGAATCCGGCAGCGCGAGTCGCGAGCCGGTTCCTGTCTGACTCAAGGGAAACCCTCCGCCGATGAATGCATCGGCGGAGGGTTGTTGCATCAGGCTGCGTCGACCAGAACGATCTCGCTGTCCTCGATCGCAGTGACGTTCAACACCGCGACATTCTCGATCGCGGCGCCGTCGCGCGCGTGCACGCGGACGCCGTTGACTTCGACAGCGCCGGTGGCCGGGACCAGATAGCCGCGCCGGTCGTCGCCCAGCTTGTATTCGGCGCTTTCGCCGGCGCGCAACGTAGCGCCGATCACTCTGGCGTCGGTTCGGATGGGCAGCGCATCGCCGTCTTCGGCAAAGCCCGAAGCGAGCGTCACGAACTGGCCCGCGCGGTCCCCCTTGGGAAAGGGCTTGGCGCCCCAGCTCGGTGCTTCGCCCTGCCGGGTGGGCAGGATCCAGATCTGGAAGATCTGTGTGACTTCGTCCTCCATATTATATTCGCTGTGCGCGATGCCGGTCCCGGCGCTCATCACCTGAACATCGCCCGCTTCGGTACGACCGTGATTGCCCAGATTGTCCTTGTGGGTGATCGCGCCTTTGCGGACATAGGTGATGATTTCCATGTCGCGGTGCGGATGCGGCGGGAAACCGCTTTGCGGCTGGATCGTATCGTCGTTCCAGACACGCAGATTGCCCCAGTGCATCCGCTGCGGATCGTGATAATTGGCGAACGAGAAATGGTGCTTGGCATCCAACCAGCCATGATTGGCGCCACCCAGGCTCGTATAGGGTCTCAGTTCGATCATCGTCATTCTCCCGTAACAGATTGAAATCAATGCACCAAAAGGCTCAGCGCTTGGATCTGGGCGGCGTTGAAGCCAAACTGCTCCAGCCGCTCGGTTTCTTCCGGCGACGCCTGGCCCGTTGTGCTGCTGGCGCAGATGAAACGGCGGACTGCCTCCAGCCGTGGATCGGCAAGCGGCAGTGCGGGGCCAGCGCCCAGCCACCGCTGAAGCGGCGCGACAAGCCGCCGTGCAACGCCGGTGCGATCGGACGCGCTGCCGCAACCGCAGTTCGAAACATCGTGCAACGCGACTGCCACGGCCATCCATTCGGTCTTGGTCAGGATCGGGTCTCCGGGCTGCATTCTCATCTCCATCGCCGTTGCCCGCCCTAATTAGTTCTTGTGAACCATTCTGTTCAGTGGGATAAAATCGGATAAACTGTTCAGGAAAGTTGAAATGGTAAGCCCCGGCACGCCGACCTATGACCAGATCCGGCTGTTCCTTGCCGTCGTGGAAACGGGCAGTTTTGCGAGCGCCGGTCGCAAGCTCAATCGCGCGGTGTCGGTGGTCAGCTATGGCATCGCCAATCTGGAAGCGCAGCTGGGGCTGCAATTGTTCGAGCGGGAAGGAACCCGGCGCCCGCGGCTGACCGATGCCGGACAGGCGATCCTCGCCGAAGCGCTCACCATTGCCCAGGGAATGGACGGGCTGCGCGCCACGGCAAAGGGGTTGCTGGAAGGGCTGGAAGCAGAGGTCAGTCTGGCGGTCGATGTCATGCTGCCTTCCGATCGGCTGGGTGAAGTGCTGCGCAGCTTCAACACGGCATTCCCCACTGTCTCGCTGCGACTGCATGTCGAGGCGCTGGGCGCGGTGACCGCACTGGTGCTTGACGAACAGGCGGACATCGCGATCAGTGGCCCGCTGGTCACCGGGTTCGACGGGCTCGAACGGATATCGGCAGGAAGCGTCAAGCTGATTCCCGTCGCCGCGCCCGATCATCCGCTGGCGCGGCTGGCCGAACCCGTTCCGGGGGCCGCGCGCGAACATATCCAGCTGGTGCTGACCGATCGCTCGCCCTTGACTGCCGGACAGGATTTCGCAGTGCGCAGCCCGCGCACCTGGCGGTTGGCGGATCTGGGCGCGAAGCATGCACTACTGCGCGAAGGGGTGGGGTGGGGCAATATGCCCCTGCCGATGGTCGAGGGCGATCTGATGACCGGGGCCCTTGTCCGGCTGCACCTGCCAGACGATCCGGGCGGATTATATCGGTTTCACGCGATTCATCGGCGTGCCGCGCCGCCGGGGCCGGCTGCCTGTTGGCTGCGCGACCGGTTTGTCGAAACGGGGAAAGCGCATCCCGATCCCGATCTTCCCGACGCGTGAGGCGGGCGGACGGAGCTTTTGCGCTACCGGTCGGAGCGGGAAATATACACCGGCTTCAATCCAGTAATTGGCGCAGCAATTCCAAAAGGTCATCGGGCTCGAACGGCTTTTCGATGCTGGCGGTGGCGCCGGCGCGCCGCGCGACGACCAGCGCATCATCCCCCTGCATGCGCGCACCGCCCGACATGGCCACGATCGGCAAGTCGACATTCCGTTCGCGAAGCGCGAGGATCACTTCGATTCCCTGCCCGCGTACCATCACCATGTCGGACAATACCAGCGCGGGCCGGAAACGGGCGAAGGTTTCCAGCGCTTCTTCGCCATCGGCGGCTGTTGCCACCTCATAGCCATAGGCGGACAGGAGCATGGTGAGCGATTTGCGCACCGGCTCCTCATCGTCGACCACCAGAATTTTGTGCGACACGTTACGCCCCTCCCTGTCGAGCATGGAATTTGAGCTCGAATCGTGTTCCCTTTCCGGGACTGCTTTCGACGGTAATTTCGGCTCCGATCTTTTCGACCGCCTTGCGGACCACAGACAATCCCAGGCCGCTTCCGCCGCTATCGTGCCGGGTCGTGAAAAACGGCTCGAAAATCTTGTCCAGCGTTTCGGTATCCATGCCGGGGCCATCATCGTCCACGCTCAGACGCGCGACGCGGGAATCGAAGTCGCCCGTCACCGAAATCACGATTTCGCCATTGCTGTCGCCGATCGCCTGCGCCGCGTTGGTCACCAGATTGAGGACGATCTGGTAGAGCTGGTTGCGATAGGCGTCGATCAGCGGAGCCTGCTCCAGTTCCAGCTTCAGCTGAATATAGGGCGGCAAGCCCGCCTTCAGCAGCTTGCTGACATCGGCGATGAACTGATCGAGCGCGAGTGCGTGGAGCGGTTCGGTCGCCTGGCTGCGCCCCACATCCACGATTTCGCGCACCAGCGCACGCGAACGGATCGCTGCTTCATGGATCATTGCCAGTGCTTCGTCGGATTCGGGATCGGTGATCCGCGCGCGCAACAACGGCATCACGGTCAATATCGGCTGCAGCGTATTGTTGAGGTCATGCGCAATGCCCGAAGACATGAGTCCCAGGCTTTCCAGCCGTTGCGAGTGCTCGAGTTGTTCAAGCAGGGAATCTGCCCGGCGCTGCGCCGATGCTTCGCGAATGCGATAGATGCTGTATTCGACCGCGCGGCGCAGCAGCGCCTGCTGCAGCTCATCATAGGCGAGATAGGTCTGAGCGCCCGCCGATATACATTCGAGCGCCAGCCGGTCATCCGCGCGCTCACCCAGTGCGATGATCGCGACATCCTTTAACGTCTCCCGGATTTGCAGGACGCATTCGACGCCGCTGCAGTCCGGAAGCGCAAGATCGAGAATAACGGCGGCCGGATCCCATTCGCGTATCAGCGCACGGCCATCACGAAGCGATCCTGCCGAAAGCACTTCGTTATGATGCAGCATTTCTGCGATCCGGCGTGTCTCGCTGGTATCGCCATTAACAATGAGTAGGCGCTGTGAAGTCAGGGTTACCATATATGCTAGTCTATACTACACATTATGTCGCGGCTTTATAGCGAATTTAAAATACGCCAGTGTTTATTTGAAGATACTATGTATCAAAAGTAGGGATATCTTCGATAATTAAGTTTCCTGACTCGGAAAACAGCGCCGTTCCCCGATCAATAGATCGGTTCCGCAGAGCGACTTGCTAAGTGTTGCGAGCAGGGAAAAATGGTGCCGCGTGTCCGACTCGAACGGACGACCTACCGCTTACAAGGCGGTTGCTCTACCAGCTGAGCTAACGCGGCATGTGGCTCCCCCTTGCGATAACGCGGCCTTCGCGTCCAGCCCCTGTGGAGCCGAAGTCGTGGTTCGGCGTTTGCATATTGCACCGGGATCGTGGACCGACGCACTGGGAGGAGTCAGAATTGATCCAGAAAACAGGTTTGATGGCGGCAATGGCCGCGCCGCTGCTGCTCGCGGGATGTCAGTTTGTCGACGGCGATGCCAATGGCAATGATGCGCGCGAAGCGGCGACCCCGCCGGCAATGCCGACCAGTTCGCCTTCGCCGCTTCCTGCCGATACGTTCGCGCCGCCGGAGAATGCGTCCGCACCCTCGAACACAATGGCGGCGGTACCGACGCCCAGCGCGATTCCCGGACCCGGGCCGTCGCCGCAGCCGAGCCTGGAACAGGCGATACAATGCGCGCGGATCGCATCGGTCGCGCAAAAGGACGATGCCGTTCGCGGCGCACTGTCAAAGGAAGACGCGATGCGGATCGAAGTGCGCGCCATGAATGCCGCGCGCGCCGAAGCGGGACGTCGCGATCTGGCGCCGGGCGAAGTCGACAAGCGCCGAACCGCGATCACGCCGCTCGATCCGGCTTCCTATGATGGCGACCGGTTCAAGATCGAATTCTCGGAAATCTGCGTTCCGCTGTACAAATAACCGGTCATTCCACGCCGAAGGTCCAGCCTTCGGTCCGGGCGATGTGCGGGGTCATTCCGGTCGGCGCCCATAATTCCGCACGTCCCGCTGCATGGCGCAGCCACGCCGCCGACAGGATCGCGTCGGTTGCGTGGTCGTCATATCGCAGCAGCGGCCGGTGCTGCGCCGACCCGAATGTCGAAAGCATCGCATCGAGCGTTTCGCGGTCGCGAATCTTCGACACGCCCTTGCGCATACCGGCCAGACGCGCGGCGAGCGCGGTATAGATTTCGACGAGCACCGGCCCCTTTTCGGGCACCGGATCGAACGGCCAGAAGGGGATGCGTCCGGCAAGACGGTGGAACACGCGCATGCCGGTCAGGCTCGATTTGCCGACCTGGCTCGCGCCGACCAGATTGAAGCAGCTATAGGGCGAAAGTCGCATCGCCGCCTGCCCATGTTCGACGACCCGGAACCGTCCGCGCCCGGCGGGAAACAGGTCCCCGCAATCGAAACGCTGGCGAAAATGTCGCTTCGCTTCGGGATGCGCGACGAAGCTGCCGGCGGCAAGGTGCGGATCGTTCTGACTAATATGCTCGACCAGCGCCCAAAGGGCTTTGGCATCTGCCGGGCTTTCGCTCCAGCCGGGGAAATAGGCGCCATGATCGACAAAGGGGAAAGCCGGGGAAAGGTCGAGCCCGATCAGCGCGCGCGTGCCTGCATCGGCCAGTTCGGTCAACCGGCTCAGGATGCCGCCGCGCGACCATCCGCCCTCCGGGGTTACCAGTTCGGGCGCAGCGGTTCCCGCACGCGCATGGGCGACGGCCAGACCTCGAGGATGGGCGACGGCCTGCCCCGACCAGTCAATTGCGACGAAATCGGTGAAAGGGTTCACGGTCGCTCGGTTTGGCTTGCAGCGCAGCGCTGCGCTTTCTTGGCCAGATCCCACCAGCGCCGCCACAGATAAAGTTCGACCCGGTCGAAGGGCGCGCCATAGCGGACGAGAATTGCGGGATAATTACGATAATGATCGGTCTGCCAGAAATGATCGGGATCGGTCTCCAGCAGGATTTCCTTTTCCGCTTTCGTCACCATCAGGCAGAAACTATCCGCTTCTCGGCTAGGCGCGCAAAGCGGCTTGCCGTTGAGCTTGGGGCAGGGGGGGCCGTAATAGCTTTCCATTTTCACATCGGGGAGCGTGCGGCAGAATGCTACGACATCTTCCCATCCGGTCATTGCTTCTACCCCCGATTGCGCAGCGCGGCGAAGGGACCCGCACCCCCTTCACGATGCAACGCGAGCAGCAGTTGCGGACCGCGGATCGGCCGTTCAAGATTTACGCCCGACGGCGCCGATACCAGCAAGGCGGTATCGGCAAGCGCAATCGTCAGGCCCGGCCCACGCGGCGCTGCGAAATAGCGTCCTTGCCATTCGGGCAGGAACTTCGCCTTCCACCGGCGCAGCCCGGCATAGCCATAGAGCCGCTCGCCATGCTGAAACAACAGGCCCGCGATCCGCGCCCATAACGGGGCCAGCCTGCGGTTTTCGATTCCCGATAGCGGCGCGACGCCCAAAGTCAGGTGGCGATATCCCTGCGCCTTTGCCCAATGGGCCAGGCTGACGATCAGATAGTCCATCGTGCCGTGCGGAATATCGCTGCGGTGACGCATCAGATCGAACGACACCTCCTCGCGGCTCGGCAAGGTCCAGAGGTTCAGGAACGCCAGCACCTCGCCATGCTGTTCTGCCACGGCCACCGGTCCGCCGAGCAGATATTCGGGCGTAAAGCCGCCCAGGCTGAACTGTTTCTCGCGCTGGCCCTTGGCGGCCAGCCATTCGTCGGAAACCGCACGTAGCTGAGGCATCAGCTCGGCGAGTTCGGTTCCTTCGACCGTGCGGAACGTGACGCCTTCCTTTTCCGCGCGTCGCACGGCGGTACGCAGCTTGGCGCGGGCGCTGCCTTCCATCGAGAAATCGGTCAGCGGGATGCGGGCTTCCTCGCCGATCTTCATCACGCCCAGCCCCAAGTCGATCAGGTGGGGCAGCATCGACGCGTCGCAGCGATAAAATACCGTGCGTGCACCGTGCCGGTCAGCCAGCTCACGGAATTTCCACGCCAGTTCCTGCGCGCGCGCCGGTTCGCCGATCGGGCCGCCCATGGCGATGAAGCTGCGCCCGCGCACGCGGTACATCAGGAATGCGTCTCCCGCTTCGCTGATCAGGAAATTCTTGTCGCCGGTCCGGGCGAGATGCGCTTCGCCCGAAGTGGCTGCCGCCAGCGCATTGCGCCAGACCGATGCGGGCATTTCGCGCGGCAGCGTGTCGTAGCTCGCCCGCGCCGGACCAGTGAGGCGTCGCACCGCAAGGAAGATCGCGACGATGGCAACACCCAGCGACGCGCGCAGGAAACGCGGTGCATCGGCAAAGGGCTGAGTCGACCACCAGAGCGAGCGGTCATAGGCGATATGCTTATAGCTGAAGAAGCCGATGAACATGCTGCCCGCGATCACCGCGACGATCGACACCAGCCATCCCGCGCCCGGCCGTTCGCTGGTCAGCGCCGACTGGCGGTAAAAGGCCGGTCGGGTCCATGCCAGCAACGCGAAGACGCCGCCCAATATGCCCGCCTCCATCCAATCGAGCGCGCGCAGCACGGCAAGCAGGATACCCGCACCGATCAACGCCATGCTGGTCAGCCAGGCGATGTCGAGCCGGCGATAGAGGCCATAGGCCGTGAACAGCAGCACAGCGCCGACGATACTGCTGGTGAAATGCGACAATTCGAGCAGCGTGTCGGGCACCAGCGCGGTGATGATCTCGATCCGCTCGGGATATAGCGGGAATGCGCCGGAAAGGATCAGCAATGCCCCGGCCGCGAACACTGCCGCCGCCATGGTGAGCGGCGCCAGCGATCGCGCGACAGCGCCGCTTGCCTTCATCACCGGGGCTGCGCGCGCGTGCAGCGCCTCGCCTTCGCGAATGGCCAGATAGATGAGGGCAAGCGCGAAGGGCAGGAGGAAGTAGATCAGGCGATAGCCGATCAGTGCGCCCGCCAGCGCATCGCGCGGGACATCAGGGAGCAGGATCAGCACGGTCGCTTCGAACACGCCGAGTCCGCCCGGGGCATGGGTGAGCACGGCAATGGCCAGCGCAAGGACGAAGGCGGCGAGCAGCATCGGAAAGGCTTCGACGCCGAGGTCGGGCAACAGCACGAACACCACCGCCGCTGAGAAAATGAGGTCGAGCGTCGCAGCGGCAAGCTGACCCAGCGTCAGGCTCGGTCCGGGCAGGGGAATGCTGATCCCCGAAAAGCTGAGCGTGCGCGGCGCTTGCGCGGTCCATGCCAGATAGGTGCCCAACGCCACCGCAATCGCGGCAGGGACTCCCCAGCGCGCGATATCGGGAAGCTGGACGGGGCCTAGATGCACGCCGGCGGGCTGCAGCGGCAGAGTAAGGCCGACGACGACCAATATTCCGAGCCAGAAAGTCAGGCCCGCAATCGTGACGACACGCGCAATATCGGCTTCGCTGACGCCTTCCTTCGAATAGAAATTGAGCCGCACCGTGCCGCCGGTCAGCACCGGCAGGCCGAGCGTGTTGGAAATGCCGTAGCTGGTGGCGGCTGCGCGCGCGACGATACCGGGGCGAACGCGCTGCCCGATCGTGCGAAACGCGGCGAAGTCGAAATAGATCAGACAGGCAAAGCTGGCTGCGGTGAAGCCGAGTGCCATCAACCAGCGCGGAGCCGCTATGGTGGCGACCGCGTGTTGGATATCGGCGGGGCGGATATCGCGCAGAACCGAGCTGAGCGCGACAAAGGCCAGGATCAGGATTGCGACGCCGACAATCGTGAAGATCCATTCGCGGCGGCGCGCACACCAGCGCAAAGCCCGAGCGGCAAGGCCGGAGCCTTCAGGCTCGAAACTGGGAACTTCGAACGTCATTGCGGAGTAAAAGGCCCGTGTCGGCACAAAGTTGCGCCTGATTTCACTATAGAGCGGGCAACGCAAGGGCGCGGTTAGGGATTTGTCCGTTGTGCCGCCGCGGCCCGGCGGCGTTCGTCCCACCATGCCATACGTTCGGCGACACGTTTTTCGAAGCCGCGATCGACGGGTGTATAGAATGTCTGCGGCGCCATTTCCTCGGGCCAGTAATTGTCGCCCGAAAAGCCGCCATCGGCATCATGATCGTAGCTGTATCCCTTGCCATAGCCGATGTCCTTCATCAGCTTTGTCGGGGCATTGAGGATGTTTTGCGGCGGCATCAGGCTGCCGGTTTCCTTCGCGCTGCGCCACGCCGATTTTTGCGCCTTGTATGCCGCATTCGATTTGGGCGCGGTGGCGCAATAAAGGCATGCCTGGACGATAGCGAGTTCGCCTTCGGGACTGCCCAGAAACTCATAGGCGTCTTTGGCGGCGAGGCATTGGATGAGAGCATTGGGATCGGCAAGGCCGATATCCTCGCTGGCGAAGCGGACGATGCGGCGGAGCACGTACAGCGGTTCCTCGCCCGCCGTCAGCATCCGCGCGAGGTAATAGAGCGACGCCTGCGGATCGCTGCCGCGCAGGCTCTTATGCAGCGCGCTGATGAGATTGTAATGCCCCTCGCGATCCTTGTCATAGACGGCCACCCGGCGCTGGAGCAGTTCGGACAGGTCGGTCGGATCGAGCGGTTCCTTCAGGTTGACGGAATAAAGCGTCTCGGCCTGATTGAGCAGGAAGCGCCCGTCGCCATCGGCGCTGGCGATCAGCGCGGCGCGGGCATCGGGGTCGAGCGGCAGCGGACGTTCCTCCAGCGCTTCGGCACGCACCAGCAGCTTTTCGAGCGCCCCGGCATCGAGGCGGCGGAGGATCAGCACCTGGGCGCGGCTCAGCAACGCGGCATTGAGTTCGAAGCTCGGGTTCTCGGTGGTCGCGCCGACCAACGTCACCGTGCCGTCCTCGACAAAGGGCAGGAATCCGTCCTGCTGCGCACGATTGAAACGGTGAATCTCGTCGACGAACAACAAGGTCCGCTGGCCGATCCGGGCGTGTTCCTTCGCGTCGGCAAACACTTTCTTGAGGTCCGCGACGCCCGAGAAAACCGCCGAGATCGCGACAAAGCGCAGTCCGACCGCATCGGCGAGCAGCCGCGCGGTCGTCGTCTTGCCCGTGCCCGGCGGGCCCCACAGGATCATCGAGGATAGCTTGCCTGCGGCCACCATCCGTCCGATCGCGCCTTCCGGCCCGGTGAGATGTTCCTGCCCGACGACCTGATCGAGCGCGCGCGGGCGCAACCGGTCGGCGAGCGGCCCGCCAACGGCCTCTTCCTGCGTTTCGGGGGATGTCTGGTCGGCGAAGAGATCTGCCATCGCCGGACAAGATAGGCGCACGCGCCGGATTTTGCATCCGCTTGCGAACCATCGGATTTGATCGCGCGCAAAGCAGCGCCGGCCCGTCGGGCGCATCGGACGATGCCATGGAATGCGATGTGCTGATTATCGGCGCGGGACCGGCGGGGCTGGCTTTCGCGCGGTCGCTTGCGGGAAGCGGGCTTTCGGTGGTTCTGGCGGAGCGCCAGTCGCGTGCCGCGCTTGCCGATCCCGCCTATGACGGGCGTGAGATCGCGCTGACGCACCGCTCGGTCGATACGCTGCAGCGGCTAAGGGTGTGGCAGGCGATTCCCGCTGCCGATATCGCGCCGCTTCGCGAAGCGCGCGTGCTGAACGGGCATTCGCGTTTCGCGCTGGGCTTCGATACCGGCGCCACGGGCGCGGACGTGCTTGGCTATCTGGTGCCCAATCATCGTATTCGCGAGGCGTTGTTCCGGGGAGTCGAGGCGCTGCCCGGCATCCGCGTGCTGGCGAATGCCGCGGTCGCTTCGATCTATACCGATCGGCGTCGCGCACGGGCCTTGCTCGCCGATGGCTCCGAAGTGCAGGCGCGGCTGCTGGTGGGTGCGGATTCGCGCTTCTCGCATGTTCGCGATCAGCTGGGCATCGCGGCGAGCACCAACCGTCTGGGCAAGGGCATGCTGGTTGCGCGGATGCGCCATGCCTTGCCGCATCACGGCATCGCGACCGAATGGTTCGACCATCATCAGACGATGGCGATGTTGCCGCTCAACCATGGCTGTTCGTCGGCAGTGATCACAGTCCCGCTCGGCGAAGCGGAGCGGCTGATGACTCTCGATCCGGCGGCCTTTGCCGCGGATATCCAAGCGCGATACCAGCACCGGCTGGGCGCGATGCAGCTGGAGGGGACGCGCCACCTCTATCCGCTGGTCACGACATGGTCGCGGCATTTTGCCGCACGTCGCGCGGCACTGATCGGCGATGCGGCAGTGGGAATGCATCCGGTGACGGCCCATGGATTCAACCTGGGGCTGAGCGGCCAGCAGTTGCTGGCCGATGCGGTGAAGGCCGCAGTCGCGCGTGGCGGCGATATCGGCAGCGATGCCGTTTTGCGGGCGTATGAAAGCGCGCATCGCCGCGCTGCCTGGCCGCTTTATGCCGGCACCAACGCGCTGACGCGCCTGTTCACCGACGAGCGTGCACCGGCGCGGGTCGCGCGTCACGTCGCGCTGCGGCTTGCTCAGGGCATGCCGCCGGTGCGGAGCAGCGTCCGCCGCATGTTGATGGCGCGCTAAAAGAATATTCTACGATATATCTTGAAACACACTTCGCAGCGATATATCTGACGCTCGTTGTAAAGATATATCGAGGAATATTCAGATGCGTTTTGGAAGAGGCTATGATGCTTGGGCCGGCGGGTTCGGCGGAGCGGAATTCGAAGGCGGCGGTCACGGCCACGGGCCACGACATCACCGCCATGGCGGGCCGCATGGCGGCGGCCGCGGGCGGCGCAAGATGTTCGATGGCGGCGAGCTGAAGCTCGTCCTGCTGCATCTCATCGCCGAAACCCCGCGCCACGGATATGATCTTATTCGCGAGATCGAAGAGCGTACCGACGGCGCCTATGCGCCCAGCCCGGGCGTGATCTATCCCACATTGACGATGCTCGAAGAGATGGGCCTGATCGAGGAACATCGATCGGAAGGGGCGAAGAAACAGTTCGCCATCACCACCGAGGGGCAGGCCTATCTGGCCGAACATGCCCAGCAGGCCGAAGCATTGCTCGCGCGCCTGACCCAGATTGCGTCGTTGAAGGCGCGTGCGGGCGGCGGGCCGGTTCGCCGGGCGATGATCAATCTCAAAACGGTGCTTCAGACCCGGCTGGCCGACGATGCGGACAGCGAAACGCTGCACGCCATTGCCGAGATGATCGACGAAACCGCGCGCAGGATCGAACGGATGTGACGCGGCTTGAGCTACTGCGCCGACGCCATGGGCTGGTGTCGGCCGATCGAAAGGAAATTGGTATGAGCGTAACCACCATCGCGGTCGTGCCGACCAGCAGCGGCAGCCGCTATCTTCAGCAATTGTGCAAACACTGGTCGCACAATCTGGACGTCGAATTCACTCCCGAGCACGGCACGGTGCGCTTTCCTGCGGAAGGGCGTGCGGGCACCTTTCCGGGCGACGCAGTGCTCACCATGGACGCGCGCGATGAAGCGCTGGATGTCCGGATCGACGCGAGCGTCGCGGAACAGCGTGACGTGATGAAGGATGTCGTCGCGCGCCACCTCGATCGCTTCGCATTTCGCGAAGCGCCGCTGGCATTCAACTGGCAGGACGGCTGAGCGCCGGTCAGTTGCCTGCGTCGAGCGTCTTGCCGTTGGTAATCACGACCAGATCGCCGACCTTGGCAGCGGCAAACAGCTGCGCGGCGAATTCTTCGGGCACGCCGATGCAGCCATGGGTGGCATAGCCGGCGATGATGTCGCTGCCGTGGATCGCCACCCAGTCGCGCGTCAGGCGCAGCGAATAGGGCATCGGCGCGCTGTTATAGGTGCTCGACACATGATCCTCGTCCTTCTCCAATATGGGGAAGGTGCCGATCGGCGTCGGCTTTTCGTCGGCGCCGTACAGCACGGCGGTGGTCCCGATCTCATATCCGTCGCGCCATACCGACAGCACCTGCGCTTTCAGGTCGATGGTGATGATGATGGTGCCGGTGGCCGGGGCGCCGCGCTCGTCCCAATACCAGTCGCCGAACTTGATCGGTTCGGTGATCGGCAGGACACGGCGGACGACCATCGCTTCGGGATCGACGGGAGCGGGCGCCGGAGCGTCCTGTACAACCGGCTCCGCTTCGGCGGCGGGAGCAGGCTTTTCGACGACGGGCGCCGAAGCCGTTTCTGCGGGAGCCGAAGCCTCTGTAATCGCGTCGCCGCGCGCTTCCTTCACCGAGCCTGCCACCGCACGCGTCACATGGAATCCGGCGA
The DNA here is from genome assembly GCA_002707985.1 of Sphingomonas sp. Lineage (GTDB taxonomy): Bacteria > Pseudomonadota > Alphaproteobacteria > Sphingomonadales > Sphingomonadaceae > Sphingomonas. The sequence continues at coordinate 26,289 of PAOI01000046.1, forward strand.
GCAACAGCCCGCCGCTGATGACCGCGGCGAACAGCAATATTCCGACAAATCCGATCAGCTTGCGCGCCATCGCTCAGCCAAACTCCGCAATCATTCCATGCGTAAAATGGCATGCGCGGGGCCATTGCGCCACCGGTGGATTCGCGCTGACCCGAAGCGGGACAGGCCGCCTTCGCGTTAACCGGCAGGCTTGTCCGCGTTACTTCGCGACGCTCAGATAGGCGTCGAGCACCGCCTGATTGATCAGATCCCAGCGATAGCCCTTGGCGCGTTCGTGCCCGGCCTCACCGGCGATGCGGCGGAAATCTGGTTGCTGGATGAACCGCGCGATCGCTTCGGCATATCCGTCGATATCGCCCGGTTCGACCAGAATGCCCGACTTGCCTTCCTCGACCATGCCGACTGGACCGGTAGCGCGTGCGGCAACGACGGGAACGCCGGCTGCCATCGCCTCCAGCGTGACGTTGCCGAAGGTTTCGGTGATCGACGGATTGAAGAAGATATCGAGCGAGGCAACCGCCATGCCCAGATCGTCGCCGGTCAGGAAACCGCCGAATACGGCGCTCGGCACCTGCTGGGCGAACCAGTCGCGCGCCGGGCCCTTGCCGATCACCAGCACGCGATGCTTGACGCCCATCGCTTCGAGCTTGCCGATCACTTCGGCAAAGACGTCGAGCCCCTTTTCGAGGACGAGGCGACCGAGAAAGCCGACCACGACTTCATCGTCGGCTATGCCGAGCCCACGGCGCCATTCCAGATTGCGGCGCGCCGGATTGAAGCGATCGTGATTTACCCCGCGCGACCAGATCGTGATCGGGCTGGTCACGCCCCATTCGCGCAATATGTCCGAAAGCATTGGGCCGGGTGTCAGCACTGCGTCGGCGCGATTGTAGAAACGCTTCGACAGGGAAATTGCCAGCGGCTCGAGGAATTTGAGGCCGTAATAGCGCGGATAGGTTTCGAACCGCGTGTGCAAGGTCGCGACGCTGCCGATGTCGTGCCGCCGCGCCCAGCTGAGCGCGCGGTGACCCAGAATGTCGGGCGCGGACACATGAACGACATTCGGCGCAAACGCCTTCAGGTCGTCGCGCACCTTCTTGGGCAGACCGGGCGCCAGCTTATATTCGTCGCGCCCGCCAGGAAGCGGCCATGCCGGTACCGAAACGAGATCGCCGGTCGGTTCGAAGGCAGGCGTATCCGTGGTCGGCGAATAGACCCGCAACGTAACACCGCGTTCCAGCAGGAACCCGGCAAGGTTATTCAGCGCCTGGTTCGCACCATCGCGGACATAGTTATAATTGCCGCTGAACATGGCAATGCGGAGGTCGGTTGGCTGCATCGGGAGCGGCAGATAGCGGGGTGCGCAGGGAAACGCCATGGGCGTCTGACGTTGTCCCGGGACGGGACCATAGCCCTTTGCGTGAAAGGACCAGTTTGTTGTCAAAACCCGAGGCTGAATCTTCCGCTGAAACCGCACTGATCGTCGGCGCCTCGCGCGGACTGGGTTGCGCCATCGCAGCGGAATTTCTGAAACGCGGCTGGCATGTCATCGGCACCGTGCGCGGGCATGAGCGGACGCAGCTTCACGATCTGGCGAGCGAGGCGGAGGGGCGGCTGTCCATCGAAACGCTCGATATCAAATCGGAGGATCAGATTGCGGCGCTGCGCGCACGGCTGGCGGGGATGCGGATCGACCTTTTGTTCGTCAATGCCGGGACGACGACCCGCGATCCGGTGGCGCAGATCGATACCGTCACCGATGCCGAGTTCCTGGACGTGATGCACACCAATGCGCTCAGCCCGATGCGGGTAATCGAAGCGTTGCAGGATCTGGTGCCCGATACCGGTCTGATCGGTGCGATGTCGTCGGGGCAGGGCAGCATCGGCAACAACGAACAGGGAATGCGTGAGGCATATCGCGCCAGCAAGGCCGCGCTCAACATGTTGTTGCGCAGCTTTGCCGCGCGAGAACGCGAAAATCCGCGGCCGATGGCGCTGATCGCGCCGGGCTGGATACGGACCGATCTGGGCGGAGACAAGGCGCCTTTAACGATCGAGGAAACCGTTCCGATGATTGTCGATGTGCTGATCGCCAAGCGCGATCGGCCGGGCATCGAATATCTCGATCGTTTCGGCGAAACCGTTCCCTGGTAGCGCTGCCTATTCCCTTTTTGTTCCGCGTGCGATACACCCGCCGCCATGGCGAAAATGCAGAAACGATTTGTCTGTCAGGCGTGCGGCGGCGTGGCGTCCAAATGGGCGGGGCAATGCACCGATTGCGGCGAATGGAACACGATGGTGGAGGATGCGGGCGCGTCGTTCACGCCGTTTCAGGCGAAGCATAACCTGCAATCGGGCGGCCGCGCGATCACGATGCTGGGGCTGGATGCCAAGGTACCGCTGCCCGATCGCATGGCGACGGGTATCGCCGAGCTCGATCGTGCCTTGGGCGGCGGTTTTGTCGAAGGCTCGGCGACGCTGATCGGCGGCGATCCGGGGATCGGCAAATCGACGCTGCTGCTTCAGGCGGCGGCGAAAATGGCGCTGGCGGGCAAGGCGGTCGCCTATGTTTCGGGCGAGGAAGCGTCGGATCAGGTGCGGTTGCGCGCGCAGCGGCTGGGGCTGGGACAGGCGCCGGTCCAACTCGCCTCGGCGACCAGCGTGCGCGACATCCTGACGACATTGGGGGCGGGGGAGCCGCCCGCGCTGCTGATCATCGATTCGATCCAGACAATGCATTCGGACCTGATCGAAGGCGCTCCGGGCACGGTGAGTCAGGTGCGGGCATCGGCAGGCGAACTGATCCGCTTTGCCAAGGAACGCGGCACTGCGGTCGTGCTGGTCGGGCATGTCACCAAGGACGGCAGCATCGCCGGGCCACGGGTGATGGAGCATATGGTCGATACGGTGCTGAGCTTCGAAGGGGAGCGCAGCCACCAATATCGCATTCTGCGCGCGGTGAAGAACCGCTTTGGCGGGACCGACGAGATCGGCGTGTTTTCGATGGAGGCCGAGGGGCTTTCGGAAGTCGGCAATCCGTCCTCACTGTTCCTTTCCGATCGCGATGAGAGCGTGACCGGCACGATTGTGTTTCCCGCTCTGGAAGGCACGCGGCCGGTGCTGGTCGAGGTGCAGGCGCTGACCGTGCGGCTGGCGAGCGGAGCGACCCCGCGTCGCGCAGTAGTCGGCTGGGATTCGGCGCGGCTTTCGATGATCCTCGCGGTGCTTGAGGCGCGGTGCGGGCTCAGTTTTTCTACCTGCGAAGTCTATCTCAACATCGCCGGCGGCTATCGCGTGCAGGATCCGGCGGCGGATCTGGCGGTCGCTGCGGCATTGATCTCCGCATTGTCCGAACGGCCGCTTCCCAGCGACGCCGTGGCGTTCGGCGAAATCGCGCTGTCGGGCGAAGTCCGGCCGGTGGCGCATGGCAATTTGCGGTGCCGCGAGGCTTCGAAACTCGGATTTGCCAAGGCATTGGCGCCGGGCACGAAGATGCCCGAGAAATCCGAGCTGCGGGTATCGGGCTTCAGGACGCTCGCCGCGTTCGTCGATCATCTGCTCGGGCGATAGCGCGCCGCGCTCACGGTAGAAGCGCGGCGTGCCCGGATCACTCGTCGCCGAACAGTTCCGGATAGGTCCACCACCACGGATAGCGCGTGTCGCCCAGCACCATGGCTGTGATCGCGGGGTAGATCAGCTCGGCGCGAACATCGTTGCCGAGCAGGACCACGCAGCGTTTGTTGGCTTCGTCGCACTGGGCGATATTGCCGGTCCATTCATTATGCCCGCCCTTGGCGAAGAACCGTCCCGAGGGCCCTTCCCAGGTATCGACGCCCAGCCCGCCGGCCAGATGCACCTGCGGGCCGCGCGGATCATAGGTGCCGAGCACGTCGATGGTGGGGAATTTGGACTTGGTGCTGATCGGCACCTGGCCCCGGGTCCATTCGGCGCGCATTTCCGGCGACAGCCCTTCGCCCATCAGCATGCCGCGCCACATCCGCGCCTGATCGGCGATGGTGGTGTCCATCGAACCCGATGCGCTGACATTGTCGCGCTGGTCGTGCGGCACGAAACTGCCGTCGAACTTGTACCCATCGGCCACATGATCGGCGAAATCCTCGCGCCACTGCATGCTGGTGTTGGGCATGCCGAAGCGATCATAGATGCGGCGCTGCATCTCGTTCTTTACATTCAGGCCCAGCCCTTGCTCGAGCACGAACTGAAGCAGATAGAAGCCTTCGCCCGAATAGGCATAGGCCGTGCCCGGCGTGAAATGGAAAGACATGTCCATGTCGGGCTCCAGCCAGCGCAGATTGGCTAGGCCCGAGCTGTGGTTGAGCAGCATGCGCGGGGTGAGCAGCCGCCAGTCCTCATCGCCCTTGAGCGAGGACCAGTCGCGATCGCCTTCATTATATTCGGGCAGCGGTTTCGCCAAATATTCACTGATCGGGCGATCGAGATCGATCTTCCCCTCATCGACCAGCTGCAGCACCATATAGGCGAACGCTGCCTTGGTGATCGACGCGGCATACATGATGCTGTCGGTTTCGAGCGGCACCTGATTTTCGACATTGGCGTGGCCGAAGGCGCGGACGTGACGAATCTCATCGCCGTCGATGATCGCGACCGCCATGCCCTTGACGTCATTCTGTGCCATCAGGGCGGCGATCCGCGCGTCGAGCGCGTCAAAGTCTTCCGCCGGGTCTTCGACCTGCGCGCCGGTCTGTGCGTCGGCGACCGGCGTGATGATCGTGGCGTGGGCACATGCGACAAGCAGCGCGGCGGCGATCATTCTGAGCTTTTTCATCGGATTTCTCCTGGTTCGGATCGGTAGAAACACACGTTCGATCCGGTGGCGCGAACGGGCGTCGCGCGGTGGGGTTCGGGTGTCGGGCAAGGTCAGTGGGTCAGGTGATCATCGCCATCGCCAGGCGACGAAGAAACAGCCTAGTCCGCCGATGATCAGTGCGATGCCGGGGATCAGTGCCCAGCGATACCGCGCCGGACGGTGGATTTCGTTGCTGCCGACCAGCATCCAGACGCGCCGACCATTCGGCACCTGCTCGGTAAACATCGGGCCGCGCATCTGCGTGAGAAACTTGGTCTGCTCCTCGGCTCCGGCAGCACCCGGAGCGATCTCGCTATCCTCCGGCGCGTTGGCCGCGATCACGCCCCGCGATTGATAGGTATATTGCAGCACGGTGCTTGCCTGATCGACATTCGAGAAGCCCACGAAGCCGCCGCCGATCACCAGCGCGGCCAGCCCCGCGAGCAACAGGCGACGCGGCGTCTCCACGGCAGCGCGCGACCGCTCAAGCAACACGTCGCGCAGCGCGTCGATCTCCCGCAACCGATCAAGTTCGGCAGGGAACAGCACGCCGATCATGTCGTCTGGATCGATCCCATAGGCCGCGACCAGCCGATCGTAGATTTCGCCCGAAGGGATCGATTTCCCGTTCTCCAGCTTGGAAAGATAGGATTGCTCTATCTTTGCTCGCGCCGCGGCTTCGGGCTGTGTCCAGCCACGCTCGCTGCGCTTGTTCTTCAGGTAATCGCCGAATTTCATGGGGCGGGGCCTTCCTGTTCGATGCCCCTATTCACGTGCAGGAATGGCGGGAATACAAGCGGAATAACCCGGAATATCCGTGAATTTTTCGATTTCGGGTTCGATATTTCGCCTGACGCTTCCCTTATCGCGATGGCCAAGTCACAATCGCGGCATGAAGCAATCGACTTTCCTGAAAATCGCGACCGGGGCCGCGGCTGCCGCCATCGGCGGGGCGATCGTCTATTCACGCGCCACGCGTCCGCCGGTAATCAATCCCGACGTCCCCGAACCGACCAAACCAGTGGAGATCGACCGCTATCTGGGCAAATGGTATGAACTCGCACGCCACGAGAACCGGTTCCAGAAGGGGATGGACGCGGTAACCGCCGAATATGGCCTGCTCGGCGACGGCAAGCTGTCGGTGGTCAATCGCGGCATGCGGAACTGGCCCGACGGCGATATGCAGGAGGCGCAAGCCCGCGCGGTGATCGTTGATGAAACGAGCAATGCCAAGCTGAAGGTCGCATTCTTCGGTCCGCTCTACACCGGCGATTATTGGGTGCTCGATCATGGCGATGATTATGATTGGGCGATCGTCGGCGAACCGAGCGGGCGGTATCTCTGGGTCCTGGCACGCGATCCGGCGCCCGATGCGCAAACCGCCGAATTGCTTCTGCAGCGCGTCGATGCACTGGGCTATGACCGTTGGGCGCTGCGGAGAACGCGTCACGCAAAGTAACTCCCGTTCTGCTTGCCAGTGTATTGCAGATATAATACACGCGGGCCTTCAATGGAATGGAAGGCAGGCAATGCGGACGATGATGCTGGCAATTGCGGGCTTGATTGCCTGCGTGGGTGGCGCGCATGCTCAGGAACAATCGGCCGGTACCGGGCGGGCACCCAATGAAGTGCTGGTGCTGGGCACGTCGCATCTGTCCGGCTGGCCCGACGATGTGCCGCTGGCGAATCTCGACCCGCTGATCGATCGGCTCGCGGCGTGGCAGCCGCGCATGATCGCGATCGAATCGATTCCCGGCGACCAATGCTATCTGATGCGGCGCCAGCCCGAATTCGCGGACACGGCGAAGGACTTTTGCCCTGACACCGAAGCTGCGTTTGCCGCCACGGGTCTGGACGTGCCGCAGGCGATTGCCGAGCGGGCGCGGCTGCTGGCTGCACTGCCCGAAACGCCGAGCGCGGCGGAACGTCGGCATCTGGCGGCGGTGATGCTCGCGTCGGGCGATCCGACTTCGGCAGTGGTGCAATGGCTTTATCTTCCCGAATCCGAACGGCATGCAGGGGACGGGATCGATTCCGTGCTGGCCGATCGGCTCGACCGGCTGATGCTGCGCCGGAATGAAAATTACGCGCTGTCGGCGCGGCTCGCGGTTCGGCTGGGCCTGCAGGAGGTTGTCCAGATGGACGATCAGGGCGTGTCGCTGCCGATCGATGACGGGGACGCATATGGCGCGGCGATAAGCGCAGCCTGGGCGGCGGCGCGCGTCGAACCTACGGCAGAAGAGGTGGCCGCGCGCGGGCCGGGGCTCTACAGCGCGGAGGGGGTGCTGGAGGCCTACCGCCTCTACAACGCGCCCGACTATCCGGCGAAGGTCTATGCCAGCGATTTCGGGGCGACGCTCGCAGAGCCTTCCGCGGGGCAATATGGCCGGATGTACGTGACCTATTGGGAAACGCGGAATCTGCGCATGGCGGCGAATATCCGCGAAGCGTTCGGCGCAATGCCCGGCAGCCGGATGCTGGTGATCGTCGGCGCGTCGCACAAGGGGTATCTCGACCGCTATCTCGGCATGATGCGCGACGTTTCGGTAGCGGATGCGATGGCCGTGCTGAAGTGAGTTGAAGGTTAAGGAAACTCAATCCCGTGCGGATCGTTAGCCCCGACATGAACACACGTGTCGCGCACCATTTATCGATACCGAACTGGGATATCCGCCCCACGGCTCAGTTCCTCCGCGAACTTGCCCTGTTCTTCGTCGGCGTCATTCCCTTGCCGCATCGCCCGGTGCGCCTTTCGGACGTGCGCAGGCGATGGCGCGAACGGCGCGGGACCAGCAAGCGCGGCGTTCGCCTGCTGCTGCTGCCGGGCTTTCTCGCGACAGATCATTCGATGCGCCGGTTGCGCTTTCATCTGCGTCGTGCAGGGTATCGCGCCCATGGCTGGGGTCTCGGCCGCAACGAAGGGGTCGGGCCCGATCTTATGGAACGGGTCGATCGTCGTGTTCGCGCCCTGTCACGCAGCGATGAGCGGCTGGTGCTGATCGGCTGGTCGCTCGGCGGGCTGATCGCGCGCGAATATGCCAAGCAGGCGCCGGATCGGGTTGCGGCGGTAATCACCATGGGAAGTCCGTTCGGCGCGGATATCCGCACGACGTTCATCTGGCGCTTCTACAACTGGATGACGCGCAATCGCGAGGTTCGACCGTTCGAGCCCGAGCAGCTTGCGGAAAAGCCCCCCGTTCCGACGATCGCGCTCTGGTCCCCCTGCGACGGTCTGATCCCCAGCGTGGCGGCGCGTGGCGAATCGCCGCACGTCGACGGATGTATTCGCGTTCAGTGCGCACACATGACCTATCCCACCGATCGCACCACGATCGACGCAGTGGTCGATACAGTGGACGCGATTGCCGAAGGGGCCCTGCACCGCGTGGTCGATACGGTCGAACCCGAACCGCAGATAGAGGCGCCGCTCGCTGCCTGACACTGGGCTTTCCCATCCATCGTTCAGCTTCCCGCTAGCCTCTCCCGGCCACAGCGCGTAAACTCGTGCCGATTTCCGGTGCGGGAGGCCGGGGGAGGGACTCGATGAGTTTGACTGCGCTCGACATTCTCGTGCTGCTCGCGATCGGCGCTTCGGCGATCCTTGGTTTTATGCGCGGGTTCGTGACCGAAGTGCTCGCGTTGCTCGCCTGGGTACTGATCGTGATCGCGATCCGCATGTTCCATACGCCGCTTGCCGAAACGCTGACGCCGACGGTGGGCACCGTTCAGGGCGCGGCGGTCCTGTCGTTCGCGATCATCGCGGGTGTCACCTATTTCGGCGGGCGGATCATCGCCAATGCCGTGGGCGCACGCACCCGCGACAGTTTTCTGGGCCCGATCGATCGGGTGCTGGGGCTGGGGTTCGGGGCGCTAAAGGGGCTGATTCTGGTCAGCCTCGCCTTTTTGTTGCTGATGCTGGTGATCGATACGGTGCGCGGCGGTCCCGCCAAACGCCCCGAATGGGTGACGGCATCGACGGTCTATCCGCTACTCAACGCCAGCAGCGCGGCAATCGCAGATTTCGTCGACAAGCGCCGCCGGGGAGAGCCGGTATTCGGATCGCCGACCGATGACGAAAATATCATCCGCCTCGACGAAAACGGAAACATGATCTCCTGAACGCCGCAACAGCGCGCGGGACTTCCGAAAAGGGCGGGAATTCTATTGCCGAGCGCTACGCACACAATGCGTGTGCGGACATGCAAGCGCATCGGCAAGCGATTGATCGAGTTTCCGGCGCTGATCCTCGCCCATCGGTGTTTCCATGGCGGCGTCGTCCAGGATCCTGCGCAGCTCGGCGCATCGGGGGATCGAATAATGCTCGGAATCCCGGAAAGACCGGGTGTCCGCAATGGCTTGTCTGAGCAACTTCATCTGTTCGCGAACGACCGCTTTCATCGATGGAACTCGCTAAAATATATTTACCATGTTTCCTTTTATAGAGGCGGATCGGGCAAAGGATAGGGAAAGCGCGCATCGGCGTGCGCGGGCCATGGCGCGCCGGATCGATGCAGATCGCCCGCCCGATGTTTTGGGGGCTCGCATCGCGAAGAGAATGGCCTAAATACCGGCGGGTGAATGCGCCTCTCTATAACACCGAAATCCTGCGGCTTGCCGCGTCGGTCCCGTACCAGCAGCGGCTCTCGGCGCCGATGGCCTCGGTCGAGAAACGATCGCCTGTCTGCGGCAGCCGGGTGACGGTGGACGTCGATGTCGATGACAGCGGGCGCGTCAGCGCGATCGGCATGTTGGTACGCGCCTGTGCGCTGGGTCAGGCATCGGCTTCGCTGATGGCGGCCGAGGCGCTGGGCAAGACGGCCGGCGAACTCGCGCTGGCGCGCGACCAGTTGGCGCAATGGCTGGGCGGCGAACGCAGCGCGGTCCCGGACTGGCCCGGGCTGGAGATATTCACTCCGGCATTGCCGCATAGCGCGCGCCACCCGTCGATCCGGCTCGGTTTCGAGGCAGTGGCCGAAGCTGCCGCACTGGCCGCTGCAAAGGTCACCGGCTGATGGAGGGGCATGCCGGCACCGCGCTGCTCACCGATGCCGCGCCGATCCTGGGCTTTGCGCTGCTGTTCGTACTGTTGTTCCGCAAGTTCGGGCTGGGTGCGACGCTGGGCTATCTGGTCGCCGGCGCGGTGGTGGGGCCTCAGGTCCTGGGCATCGTCGGCGATGCCGAGGACAAGATGGGCATCGCCGAACTCGGTATCGCGCTGCTGCTGTTCCTCGTCGGGCTGGAGCTGAGCCCGGGACGCCTCTGGCGGATGCGCAACGATATTTTCGGCTTCGGGCTGGCACAGGTGGTGCTCTGCGGACTCGTGCTGACGGCGATCGTCGGGTTCGGGACGCAGTTCAGCTGGGCGGCGGCGATTGCATTGGGTCTGCCGCTGGCGCTGTCTTCGACGGCGCAGGTGTTGCCGATGCTCCAATCGGCCGGGCGGTTGCGTACGCCGGTGGGGGAGCGCGCCTTTTCGATCCTGTTGTTTCAGGACATTTCGATCGTCCCGCTGATCACGATCATCGCCGCGCTTTCGCGCAATCCGGCCGATGCCGCGGGCCCTCCGGGCTGGTTGCTCGCTCTCTACACAGTCGGGGCGGTAGTGGGGCTGGTGCTGGCCGGGCGCTATCTGCTCCGCCCGATGTTCCGCCTGATCGGCAATCTGGGCGAGCGGGAAATGTTCGTCTTTGCCGGGCTGTTCACCGTGATCGCAGCGGCGGCGGTAATGCAGGCGCTGGGCCTGTCGATCGCACTGGGCGCCTTCATCGCGGGCGTGATGCTTGCCGACACACCCTATCGCCATGAGCTTGAAGCCGATGTCGAGCCGTTCCGATCGATCCTGATCGGCCTGTTCTTTGTGGCGGTCGGCATGACGCTGGACCTGCACGCGATTGCCGAGCGACCCTTGTTCGTCATCGGCATGGCGACCGCGCTGATCATCTCCAAGACGGCGGTCATCACGCTGCTTGCCCGCCTTTCCTCGCTGCCATGGCGACAGGCGTTCGCGGTGGGACTGTTGCTGAGCCAGGGCGGCGAGTTCGGCTTCGTGCTCTTCGCGCAGGCGCAGAATGCGTTCCTTATCGAAAATTCCGCCGCGAGCCTGTTCGGCGCGATCGTCACGCTGTCGATGGCGACGACGCCGTTCCTGATGATGGCGACCAAGCGATTGCGTGCCGAGCCCGAGCCGGTCGCCGAAGGGCTGGACGCCCCGCAACCGGACGGCGCCAGTGCGATTATCGTCGGCTATGGCCGGTTCGGGCAGACGGTCGCGCAGATGCTGCTGGGTCAGGGGCTGACGATCACGCTGATCGATCGCGATGTCGAAATGATCGAAACCGCCGGCACCTTTGGCATGAAGGTTTATTATGGCGACGGCACGCGGCTGGATATCCTGCGACAGGCCGGAGCGCATGAGGCGCAGCTGATCTGTTTCTGCATCGACGGCGATCCTTTCGAAGCGGAAATGCTGCATGGCGTGCGCAATGCCTTTCCCGACGCGACGATCTTCGTCCGCGTCTATGACCGGCGCAGCATCATGAAGATACGCGGCGCGCCGATCGCCGGCGCGGTGCGCGAAGTGTTCGAATCGGCGATCGTGATGGCGCGCCAGGCGATGCAGTCGGTCGGCGTCGACGAGGCCGAAATCGCACGAACCGAAGGCGAATATCGCGATCGCGACAAGGACAGGCTGAAGGCACAGAAAGAAAGCGGCGACATCCGCGCCGCACGCGACCGCATGTTCACGCACGCCACGCCCGCCGCGGCAGTACGCGCAGCGGAGAAGGAATGAAGAACCGCTCCTTTCGCGAGCGGATGGTTTTCGCGCTCGCCGGCTGGGCTATCAGCTTCGCAGCGCTTGCCGTCGCCGGGGCGATGCTGATCGATACGCTGCCGCGCCGAGTGGCCGAAATCGGATTTTAGGGGAAGAACATGAACCGGCTTGTCATCCTTGCCGCGCTGTCGGGCGCGATGGCGGTCGCCGCCGGGGCGTTCGGTGCGCATGGCGCGAGCGGCGATGCGGCGGAATGGCTGCGCACCGGCGGTCAGTATCAGCTGGTCCACGCCGTCGCCGCGCTGATCGCGGCGCAAATGGGCTTTCGCGCCCCAGGCTGGCTGTTCGTGGTCGGCGCGCTGATCTTTGCCGGGACGCTGTATCTGATGGCGCTGGGGCTGCCGCGCTGGCTGGGCGCTATCACGCCGATCGGCGGTACGGCCTTGATCGCCGGCTGGCTGTGGCTGGCGTGGAGCGCAATTCGCAGCGGCTGAGCGCTCAGGCGAAGATATAGCGGCAGCTGTCGGGCCGGGGCGGGGCGGCTGCGCTCAGAAACATGCCGTCGAGGATCAGCCTGCCGTCCGCGTCGAAATAGGCCGAGCCCCAAAGGTCGAGCGCGTCGGGTACCATATTGCCGCCCGTCACCGTCAGCGCGAGCGCGCCGGTCGTCGGGTTATAGATATAGCGGCCCCAATAATCCTGATAGCTTTCGAACGGCTGATAGGTGACCGAAAAGCTGCCGTCGTCGCGGAATATCAGTTCGCCGATAGGCTGGCCGCCCTCGCAATTTTCGATGGCCTGCTGGCGCCTGCCGCCGGTCAGTACCTTTTCCTCCGGCCCGACAATCAGCACCGAAGCGGCGCTCCGCTCATTCCGGTGATTGGTGTAGCTGATCGTGATCCGCGTGCCGGGGACTGCGTCGCTGCGGATATGAAGCTGCCGTGTTTCGGCATCGATTTCCGCCATGTCGGGATCGCTGACTTCCCATTGCGTCACGCAATCTGCGGGGATGTCGACCCAGTGATAGGAAACCCCCGCCTGAGGCTGGAGCGACAGCGTCGCGCCGGGGCGGGCGGGCATTTCGGGAATGCGCAGCCAATAGCTCCAGTCGTCGGGCAATTCGCAGGTCGCGGCGGACGACGCAGCGTGGATCCCGATCGCAAGCAAAATGGTCAGCATGGCAATTCCCCCCGGTTATTGCGGTTCCGCCATCGCGGTCTCCGGGATCGGGGCTGAACGATCGATGACCGCGCCCCGACCCCGTCGAAACGCTATTGCGCGCTGCCGCTCACGATCCGCGCGATCTGTGCCGCCGTAGTCGGGTGATAGGTCGCTTTCGACTTTTCGAACACGTCTGCGGCGATTTTCGCGCCCCATTCCCCCTGCGCCATCAGCCCGGCGTACAGCGGACGGATCAGCAGCCCGCGACCGACCTGACCGGCAAATTCATAGAGTGCGGGCAGGGCCGGTTCGTAGCGATTGGCGATCGCCAGCTCGAGCCATGCCGAACGCACATAGGCGTTGGTCGATTTGGAAAGGCTGAGCGTGTCATCCAGCTCGGCAAGCCGGGCTTCGGGCAATGCGCGCGGCAGTCCGTTGAGGAAGCGCAGCCATTCCTGCGTGCTCCATCCGTCGGTGTCGATTGCCGACACTGAAGCGCCGGATTTGAACGCCTCCAGATCGGCGTCGATTTGCGCCAGCGTTGCCGATTCGATGTGTAGCGCATTGTCGGGCAGGCCGGGCTGATAGGCCCATTGGTCGAGCTTCAGCTTTGCTTCCAGCGCTTCGTCCCCCTGAATCAGATGCTCGCGAATGTCGGCAAGGAAGCCGGCAGTCGTCTGCGGCTGAAAGGCGTGACGATCGAAATAGCCCTCCAGATAGGCGTCGAACCGTTCGCGCCCGACCGTATGTTCGATCATCCGCAGGAAATTCGATCCCTTGAAATAATCGAGCTGGCCGAATGTTTCGCCCGGATCGCCGTGCAACCGCGTGCTCGGTGCATCGTTGCCGCCGGCGGCCTTGATGTCGCGCTCCATCCCGTCCCAGTCGAGATCCGAATACATCGCAGCGCGCTCGGGCCCGTAGAGCGCTTCCATGATGCGGTTTTCGAAATAGGTGGTGAAGCCTTCGTTGAGCCAGCTGTCCGACCAGGTCGCGTTGGTGACGAGATTGCCCGACCAGCTATGCGCCAGTTCGTGCGCGACGACATCGGTGTTCGAACGGTCGCCGGTCAGCAACGTCGGCGTAAGGAAGGTGAGGGTGGGGTTTTCCATCCCGCCATAGGGGAAGCTCGGCGGCAGCAGCAGCATGTCGTACCGACCCCAGCGATAGGGGCCGTAGAGCGATTCCGCCGCATCCACCATCTTCTCGACATCGGCGAATTCATAGACTGCCTTGTCGAGCATTTCCGGCTCGGTCCACACGCCGGTGCGCGGGCCGAGTTCGCGGAACTCCAGATTTCCGACCGCCATTGCGATCAGATAGGGCGGGACCGGATTGTCCATCACGAAATGGAAGCTGCGATGGCCGTCGCCTGCCGGAACGCCTTCGGGCGTCATGCGGTCGCCGCTCATCACTGCGACCAGATCCGCGGGCACGGTGATCGTCGCGTCCCAGGTCTGGCGGATGCCGGGCGAATCCTGAGTGGGAATCCAGCTGCGATTCTCGATCGCCTGGCCCTGACTGAACAGATAGGGGTGCGCCTTGCCGGCAGTCAGTTCGGGCGGCAGCCATTGCAGCGCACTCGCGCCCGGCGCCGAGCGATAGCGAATGCGGATGACACGCAAATTGGGTTGCGGATCGCTGGCTCTGCTGATCGCCGCATCTGCGCGGGGCAGGGCGATGACCAGCGGAGCGCCGATATTCGGGGACGCGTCGCCGACATGCCATTCCAGCGGCGCGCCTTCGACATCGGTAATGCTTTCGATCACCAGCCCGGCATCGTCGAGAATAACCTGCTTCGCGCCCTGCGCGAAAATCACTTCCAGCGTCGCTGTGCCGCGCATTTCCTTCGCTTCGAAGTCGGCGGTCAGATCGAGCGAAACATGGGTGACGCGCGCCTCTTCGGGCTTTGCATGAGTCCAGACGTCCCTCGCTTCGGGAGTGGTCAGGACCGGGGCGACGCGCATCTCGGCCGAATCATCCCCGCTTTGCGCAGCGGCGGGCAAAGGGACGAGCGCAAGTAGCGCCAGAAGGGAAAAAAGGGTTCGCATGGCAACTTTCGTGATTGGGTTGCTGAATTGCGCGGCAGGCTAGGGGCATCCGCGTTGCGGGGCAATGTGTGGTGCTGCCGGGGCGGGGTGCGACGTGGTGGGTTGGACCTGCCGGGCGAAGTTCGATAGGCTTGTGCCTCCGCCGTGGCGCCAATCGGCGTCCCCGGGGCTCGCTTCCCAGGCGCGTCCCTCCCGTGCTCGCAACAGGAGACCGCACGATGAAGCTCGATCAACAGCAGATCGACACGATCAAGGACAAGACCGGCCTGACCCCTATTCCCGATACGGCAGCCGCCGATTCCGGGCTGCAGGGGCATTTCGGTGAGAACACCTTCTATCTCGACGCACAGGGCGTCTATGTGTTCGAAGAACTCGAAACCCGCGAAGATGGCGCGCAGGCCGTCGTTGCGCCGGGTGAAGGCAATGGCGATTCGGTCACCGCGATTCAGATCGCTGCCGTCGAACGCGGCGAAGGCGATGACCAAGCGGTTACGGTCCGCTCGATCCAGCCGCAGGCGACGACGCTGAAGGTAGAACTGGCGGCGTAAGCCTCCTGCGATCCGACCAATGCGCTGCGACCTAGGCCGGCACCTGCTGCCGGTCGAGGAACGCCGCCACGTCGTTCAGCGATACGGTCTTGTCGAGATAGCTCTGCCCGATCCCGCGCGCGAGCAGGAAGGGCAGGGTGCCGGCATCCATTTTCTTGTCGTGCAGCATATGCGCGACCAGCGTTTCGCCGCCTGCTGCGATTCCTGCCGAGGCGAGATCGTGCGGCAGGCCGGTGTCGCGCAGATGCGCGGCGACGCGATCGGCATCCGCCGCCGGGCAAAGGCCCTGAGCAACCGAAAAGCCGAACGCCAGTGCCATGCCCGCCGCCACGCCTTCGCCATGGAGAAGTTTGTCGGAAAAACCGGTTTCCGCTTCCAGTGCATGGCCGAATGTATGGCCCAGGTTGAGCAGGGCGCGCTTGCCGGTCGTCTCGCGCTCATCCTCGGCGACGATACGCGCCTTGGCGGTTACCGATCGGGCAATCGCATATTCGCGCGCCGCCGGGTCGCCGGCCAGCAACGCCGCGCCGTTCCTTTCGCACCAGGCGAAAAATTCCGGATCGTCGATCAGGCCGTATTTCACGACTTCGGCATAGCCGGCGCGCAGTTCGCGCGCGCCCAGCGTATCGAGCACTTGCGGGTCGATCAGCACCATCGCGGGCTGATGGAACGCGCCGATCAGATTCTTGCCGGCACGGCTGTTGATCGCGGTCTTGCCGCCGACCGAACTGTCGACCTGCGCCAGCAGCGTGGTGGGAATCTGGATGAAGCCGCATCCGCGCTTCAGGATCGACGTCGCGAAGCCGACCAGATCGCCGATCACGCCGCCGCCCAATGCGATCACATGATCGCCCCGCTCTATCCCCAGATCGAGCAGCCGGTCGGTCAGCGCCTCCAGCTGCGCCCAGCTTTTGGTCGCTTCGCCGGGCGGCAAGATGATCGCTTCGCTGGCGATCCCGGCCTTTTCCATACTCGCCTGCAACATGGCGAGATGCGGGCGGACATTCTCGTCGGAAACGATCGCCATCGTTCGCCCGCGCGAAAAGGGTGCGAGTATCTCACCGGCACGGGCCAGCAACCCGGCTTCGATCCGAATGTCATAACTGCGCGCGCCCAGCGCGACGGGGACGATGGTCACAGACCCAGAGCCTTCAAAATCTCGTTCACGGTCACGTCGTGCGGCATCGCGATGCTTTCGACGCGGATCGGCGCGAGCGCATAGACCGGATTTCGCACGCGCGCGAGTTCGGTAAGCACTTCGATCGGATCGCGGTCGCGCAGCAACGGACGCGAATCCCGACGGCTGACGCGCTCGGCCAGGACATGCGGTTCGGCATCGAGCCAGATCGCCAGCGTCCGTTCGAGGATCAGCGCGCGCGTCTCATCGTTCAGGAACGCGCCGCCTCCGGTCGCGATCACTTTCGGCGTCGTGTCGTCGATCAGGCGCGCCAGCACGCGCCGTTCGCCGTCGCGGAAGTGCGGCTCGCCGAATTTGTCGAAAATTTCCGGAATCGTCATGCCCGCCGCCGCTTCGATCTCGCAATCGGCATCGACGAATGGCAGATGCAGTCGTTGCGCCAGCCGGCGACCCACGGTCGACTTGCCCGCGCCCATCAGCCCGATCAATACGATCGGCTTGCCGCTCCAGGTCGCGTGACTGACATCGGTTTGTAACATGACAGTTGGGGCTATACAGCCAGCGTCGGTCTCGGGCAAAAGGCCGCCGACCTGATTTTCCTCTGTCCACGGACCCTGTTCCATGCCTCGTTCGCTCATCGCTCTGGTCGTCGTCCTGTTGTTGCTCGTTGGCGGCCTGTTCTTTCTCGCCGGCCGCAATAGCGAACAGGAGCCGGTTCGTGTTGAAAAGGACGTTACGCTTGAAAATCTCTCGCAGTAACGTCGCCTTCGGGGCAATTGCGGTTGCGCTGCTGGCTGCGGGCGCGGGGATTCCCGCGCTCGGTCAGGATCGGCAGGACCGACAGGACGCGCCCGAATCGCTGTTGCCGCCCGGATTCGGTGAGCCGGATACGACGCCGCCGGCGCCGCAGCCGACGCGGGCGACCAACCCTGCGCCGCGTCCGGAAATCGTGCAGCCGATCCCCTCAGCACCTGCACAAAGCGCGGAAACCGGCGGAGAATCGCCAGTACCTCAGCCGACTCCGACGCTGTCGACCGTTGATTATTCGCGGTACGAACTGCCCGAATTCGCACGCCGCTCGACTGCGCGGGTCGGTACGGTCGCCTATGGCAACCCGCCCTTCGCGCATGATTCGTTCGGTCGGGCAAATGGTCGCTATCTTCAGGGGCTGATGCGGCGGCTCGACGCGCCGATCGCGTCGCGCTGGCTTTCGATCGCGCTGCGCCGCGCCTTGATGTCCCGGATCGACACGCCGCAGGGCATTTCCGGCGCCGATTTCACGGCAGAGCGCGCATGGCTGTTGCTCCGCATGGGCGAATCGGTTGCCGCGCGGC
>PAOI01000047.1 GCA_002707985.1 Sphingomonas sp.
GACCGATTCCTCGCTTGGCCTTGATGAACCGCCCCAGCCGCAATCTGCTGAGGCATATCGCGTGCTCGCGCGCAAATATCGTCCGAAAACCTTTTCGGAGCTGATAGGCCAGGATGCGATGGTCACCACGCTGGGCAAAGGCGCAGGACTACAGACCGCCAGGCGAAGCAGCATGGGCGGCGTCCTTAGGGGGCGAATTCCGAATCCCATTGCGGCCAATACGGGGGACGGCCTGAGGCCATGGATGTTTCCAGAGCGGTGCGTATCAAAGCAAAGCCTGGACCCAGCGGACCAGGGCCGCGCGATCCACCAGGCCGGCTTGGCGCGCGACTTCCCGGCCATTTCGAAAGAGGGCGACCGTGGGAATCGACTGGATGCCGTACCGAGCCGCGATCGCCGACTCGCGCTCGATATCGATCTTGGCCAGACGGATATGCGGTTCCAGCATCGCGGCGGCGGCCTCGAACTGCGGCGCCATCATCTTGCAGGGCCCACACCATTCTGCCCAGAAATCGACGAGCAGCGGCAGCGTGCCGAGACGCATCATGCGGTCGAAGCCCGCGGCATCGAGCGTGACCGGCTTCCCGCCGAACAGCTTCTGGCCGCATTTGCCGCACTGCGGATCTTCGCCGAGCCGCGCCGCAGGCACGCGATTGGCCGTGGCGCAATGGGGGCAGATGACGATTTCGGATTGCTGCATGGTCGACTTCCTCAGCCGTTTAGACTCCGCCAGATCATATAGGCGGCGACCACGAAGATCAGGATGGCGAACACGCGGTTGAGCGCGCCGCCGCGTGCCAGGCGCCGCGCCGCGGCCCCTCCACCCAGCCCGCCGATCACGCCGCCGCCGATGAAGACCGCCGCCAGCGCCCAGTCGACATAGCCCGAATGCGCATAGTTGAGGGCAGTGGTGAGTCCGAATGCAGCGACTGCGATCAACGAGGTGCCGACAGCGTTGAGCATCGGCATTCCCGTCGACGCGATCAATCCCGGCACGATGAGGAAGCCGCCGCCGATCCCGAAAAAGCCGGAAAAGGCGCCGGTGCCGAGGCCGAACCCGAGCACCTTGGGCGCGTTGGTGCGATTGCATTCGACGTCGGGCCGGTCGCCGCCGGGGCGCTTGCGCAGCATCAACGCGCCGACCGCGACCATCAGCAGCGCGAACAGCAGCAGCAGATGCTCGCCCTCGATCGCCTTGCCGAGCGAGGAGCCGGCAAAGGCGCCTGCAATGCCCGCCGCGGCATACATGCCGCCGCAGCGCCATTTCACCGTGCCGCTGCGGGCATGGCCCGCCAGTCCGGTGGCGGCATTGGCGGCGACCGCGAGCGCGCTCGTCCCGATCGCGACATGCGCGTCGCGGACGCCGACCAGATAAGCGATCAGCGGCACCGCCAGGATCGAGCCGCCCCCGCCGACCAGCGCGAGCGTGAACCCGACCAGCGCGCCCGAGATGGCGCCCAGCAGATATTGGACGGGCTCGAGCACCTCAATTGCGCGCGCGTTTCGCCCGCGCCTCGATCTGCGGGACCAGCGGCAGCAGATCATAGCCGCACGCCGATGCCTGGCGCAGGATCGCATCGGTTGGAAGCTTGCCTGCTTGCGAAAGCGCCCAGAGCGACGTCGCGCGCATCCCCGATTTGCAGAAGGCGAGCGCGGGGCCTTCGCAGCCGCCCATCGCGTCGCAGAAGCGGTCGATGTCAGCATCGCCATATTGGCCGGGCGTCACCGGGATGTGGCGATAGTCGAGTCCCGCCGCGCGCGCCTGCGCTTCGAGCTCCGCGCTCGAAGGCTGCCCCGGCTCCTCGCGGTCGGGGCGGTTGTTGATGATCGTGCGGAAGCCCGCGGCCTTCGCCGCAGCGATGGTTGCGGGATCGACCTGGCCGGAAACACCGATCCCGGGTGCGAGCGTCTTGATTGGCATGGGGTCCTCTCGTTTCGATGGTGTCAGATCGCGTCGACCGGGATCTTGAGATAGCGTGTGCCGTTCGCCTCGGGCTCGGGCAGGCGCCCGCCGCGCATATTGACCTGCACCGAAGGCAAGATCAGCCGCGGCATGTCGAGCGTGCGGTCGCGCGCCGTGCGCATCGCGACGAACTCGGCCTCGCCGATCCCGTCGTGCACGTGCACGTTGGCGTCGCGTTCGGTACCGATCGTGGTCTCCCAGGCATAGGCGTCGCGCCCCGGCGCCTTGTAGTCATGGCACAGGAACAGCCGCGTCTCGCGGGGTAGCGAGAGCAACCGGCGAATCGAGCGGTAGAGCTGGCGTGCATCGCCGCCGGGGAAGTCGGCGCGCGCGGTGCCATAGTCGGGCATGAACAGCGTGTCGCCGGTGAACACCGCATCGCCGATGACATAGGCGAGGTCGGCGGGCGTGTGGCCCGGCACATGGAGGGCGGTTGCTTCAAGCGTGCCGATCGTGAAGCGGTCGCCGTCATCGAACAGCCGGTCGAACTGCGACCCGTCGCGCTCGAATTCGGTACCCGCATTGAACAGCTTGCCGAACACCTCCTGCACGACCGTGATCGCGCGCCCGATCGCGAGCTTGCCGCCGAGGCGCTGCTGCAGCCACGGCGCGGCGGAGAGATGGTCGGCATGCGCGTGCGTCTCGAGCAGCCAGTCGACCGTCATGCCGAGCGCTTCGACATGCGCCACAATGGCTTCGGCCGACCGGTGCGAGGTTCGCCCCGAGGCCGGATCATAGTCGAGCACCGAATCGACGATCGCCGCACGCATCGTCGCCGGATCGTGGACGACATAGCTCGCGGTGAAGGTCGCCTCGTCGAAGAACGCGTTCACCACCGGGCGCAGTGCGGGCGTGGCGTGAGCAGCGGTGATGATCGCATCCGCCTGGATGAGCGCATTGTCCTGATCGAGTTCGAGCGTCATGGTCTAATTCCTATAGGTGGCGGCATTGCCGAGAAGCGCGCGGAGCTGGTAGGCGGCGGCTACGCGAAGCGCACGGGCCTGGAGCGCCGCGGTCCGCGCCGCCAGCGCCTCGCGTTCGGCGTCGAGCAAGTCGATCTGCGGCTTCTGTCCGACGCGCACCTCGTCGGCGATGTTGGTCACCGCCTCGTCCGCTGCAACGGCGCGATCCGCTGCCGCATCCTCGACGAGCGCGGCGGCGGAGAGCGTGGCGAATGCAGCGGTGACGGCTTCGTCAATCCCGTCGCGGGCCTGGTCGAGACGCGCCCTCGCCGCACGCACTTCGGCACCGGTTTCGGATATCCGGCCGCGCGTGCGGCCGCTGTCGAAGAACTGCCAGCGCACGCGCACGCCGAGCGCAACCGAATCGCCGCGATAGCCGGGGAAGAACTGGTCACGCACGGTCGTAGCCTCGCCGAAGGCGCCGAGCGTCGGCAGACGTTCGGCGCGCGCTCCGCGTTCGCCGGCAATCGCGGCATCGAGCCCAGCCTGCGCCTGGGCGATCACAGGGTTGTTCGTGTGTGCCGCGAGCAGTGCGGCTTCGAGCGTCGCGGGCGTGTCGGGAGGCGGAGGCAGCGGCGCGAGTGCCCCGGGTGGACGCCCGATCAGCCGTGCGACCAGCGCCTGGCCCTGCGCCTGTGCCAGTCCCGCGCGCGCCTCGGCGAGCCGGGCTCTGGCCTGCGAAACATCGGTGCGCGGCGCGTCGCCGACCTCGAAGCGATCCTGCGCGTGGCGGGCGAGGCCTTCGGTCACGGTGACGAGCTGCGCGTAGAGGCGCTCCTGCTCTTCGGCGACCAGCACGGCACCATAGGCATCTGCGACATCGGCGGCGAGGCTGGCGCGCACCGCATCGAGGCCGAAGGCGGCGGCGCGCTCGCCGGCGCGCGCCTGGTCGACAGCCGCGCCGACCCGTCCGCCGGTGAACAGCGGCTGCTCGATGCTCAGCTGCGCGGCACGCGGCGTCACGTCTGCGGCGTTCAATCCGAAGAATCCGCCGGGATCAAGGCGACCGATCGCGAGCGATGCGCTGGCAGTGGCGGTCGGAAGTCCCGCCGCACGCGCCTCCAGCGTACGTGCCGCAGCGGCATCGCCGTTGGCGTCGGCTTCAGCGACCGCGGGCGCGTGCGCCTGCGCCTCGGCGATCGCCTGCTCGAGTGTGAGCGGCGCCTCCGCAAGCTGCGGCGCGACCGCGGCAGCGGTCAGCAGAAGGGCTGCGAACATTCGGTGCAGTCAGCGAAAGGCGTTGCCCGGCCTCGCGCCCAATGCCTTGAAGAACATTGCTGCAGGGCAGAAGCCGGTGAACGCGGCCTGGATCATGTTGAGCCCCGCGAAGGCACTGAGCGCGATCCACCAGGGGTGTATGGTCAGCGACAGGGCGATGCCGAGCAGCACCACGAAGCCCGCGAAGACGAAAACGGCGCGATCGATGTTCATGGGTGGACTCCCAGGCTTTCGGGGGTTTCGGAGCGTTTGGGGCGGATCTTGAGCTTGCCGACGCCGAGCAGCCGGAGCGCGGCCTTTTCGTATAAGGGCTCGGCCTGGCCGTGGCGCACCTTGTGGAGGAAGAACTTCTCGAACAGCACCTTGGCGCGGTGGACCCATTTGCCTTCGACCGCCCAGTTGACGTTGCGCGGGGGGATCTGGGGCTGCGCGACGAAGGCGACGCCACCGTCGCCGAAATCGGCGAGGCATATCGCGTTCCAGCTCGCTTCGTGGCTCGGTTCCTTGAAGTCGAGCTCCTCGGCGATGTTCTCGACGATCGCCGCCATCATGCTCTCGATCATGAAGCCGGTCTTGGGGACGCCCACCGGCACCGGCGTCGGCCCGGTCGGCGGGATCGCGACGCAGACCCCGAGCGAATAGATATTGGGGAAGGCGGGATTGCGCTGGTGCTTGTCGGCAAGGATGAAGCCGCGCGGATTGGCGAGGCCGTCGACGCCGCGCACCGCTTCGACGCCGCGGAAGGCCGGCAGCATCATCGAGAAAGTGAATGGGAGCGCCTGCGTCCTGGCGACGGAACCGTCGTCGGCGATCTGTTCGACGTGCATCGTGCCGTCCTCGACCCGGGCGACGCGCGCGCTGGTGATCCATTTGATGTCGCGGTCGCGCATCCGGCTTTCGAGCAGCGACTTGGTGTCACCGACGCCGTCGAGGCCGAGATGGCCGATGTACGGTTCTGCCGTGACAAAGGTCATCGGGACCTTGTCGCGGATCCGCCGGCGCCGCAGCTCGGTGTCGACAATCATCGCGAACTCGTAAGCCGGGCCGTAGCAGGAGGCACCCTGGACGGCGCCGATCACGACCGGGCCCGGGGTTGCTAAAAGCCGATCGAACGCCTCGGCAGCGGTTCCGGCATGGCGCCCCGTGCAGACGGACTGGGTGAAGCCATGATCCGGACCCAGCCCCTCGATCTCGTCGAAGGCGAGGTCGGGGCCGGTGGCGATGACGAGATAGTCATAGTCGAGGCTGGTGCCGTCGCCGAGTTCGACGCGGTTCTCGGCGGGGACCACGCGCTTGGCACCAGCAGACGAGAAGCCGATGCCGCGGCGCTCGAATACTGGCGGCAGGTGCACCTGCACGTCCTCGACGTCGCGCCAGCGCACAGCCACCCAGGGGTTGGAGGGCACGAACGTGTAGGTATCGCTGTCGGACAGCGCGAACACTTCGGCGCGGTGGCCGAGCTTGTCGCGCAACGCGAAGGCGGTGAGCGTACCGCCCAATCCGGCGCCCAGGACGACGATTTTCGGCTTGTCCACGGCCTTCTCCTCATATTGCTGCGCATCGTCTATATGCGTAGTTGCGTTATATGCGCAACTATATATATCCGACCCGTCTAGGTTCAATGGATGAGGCGATGCTCGTGGAAAGGCCGCAGCGCTCCTATAAGGGATTATCCCGATTCGGCCGCGCTGCCGCAGTGGATATCCCGACCGGCATCCGCCGCGCCGCGCCGCACGATCGAAGCCGGCCGCCCCGCCCCGGCAGACCGGAGAAAGCGCCTATGGTCCGATCACTGGTGTTTCTTGTCGCGATGCTCGCACTTGCAGGCTGCGGCGGCGGTGAACGGCAGGAGGCGCCGGCGCGACCTGCTGCGGCCGGTGAACGCCTCACCGTCCGGAGCACGCAGATCGCGGCGACCAAGCCGCTCGCCGCCGAGATCGCGACGCGTGATCAGGCCGAGGCGCTCGCACGGATTTCCGGCACGCTCGTCGAGCTGAGCGTGCGCGAAGGCGATCAAGTGCGCCAGGGCCAGCGCATCGGACGCGTGGTCGACACGCGCATCGGCTATGAGACCAGCGCTCTCGGCGCTCAGGTGGCAGCGGCTTCCGCCCAGGCCGAGGCGGCGCGCGCCGAGCTGTCGCGGATCGAATATCTCTACCAGCGTGGTGTCTATGCCAAGGCGCGGCTCGATCAGGCGCGCGCCGCCGCGCGATCTGCCGAGGCGCAGGTGCGCGCGGCACGCGATCAGCAGTCGGCAAGTGCCGCGGTCGCGGGGCAGGGCACGATCCTCGCGCCGGCAACAGGGCGCGTGCTTCGCGCGGACATTCCAAGGGGGTCGGTGGTCGCGCCGGGCATGTCGGTCGCCACCATTACTTCGGGGCCGCCGCTGCTGCGGCTCGACGTGCCTCAGTCGCTTGGCCGCGACCTCAGGCTCGGCGCGCGGGTGACGATCGTGGACGCGTCGGAACTCGATGGCCGTACTGGCACAGTCGTCCAGCTCTATCCCGCAGTCTCCGGCGGACGCGTGCGTGCCGATGTCGAAGTCGCGGGACTGACAACCGATCTGGTCGGCCGGCGCGTCGGCGTGCGCGTCGATCTCGGCAGCCGGCCGGGCATCGCGGTCCCACGCCGCTTCGTCACGACGCGCTTCGGCACCGACTATGTGCTGCTGCTCGACAAGGACGGGCGCACAAGCTCGATGCCCGTGCAGACCGCCCCGATAGCCGGTTCCGATCAGGTCGAGATTCTCTCCGGCGTAGCGCCGGGCGACGTACTGGTTGCGGGAAAGCCCGGTCAATGAGCCTCGGCCTTTCGGGTTCGCTGACGCGCGCGACGATCCGCTCGCCGCTCACGCCTTTGTTCCTGCTCGCGGCGATCGCGCTCGGCCTGCTCGCGACATTCTCGATTCCGCGCGAGGAAGAGCCGCAGATCAGCGTGCCGATGGTCGACATCCGCGTCGCCGCGCCGGGATTGAGCGCCGCCGACGCCGTCGAGCTGGTCGGCAAGCCGCTCGAGACGATCGTCCGCTCGGTCGACGGCGTCGAGCATGTCTACACCCAGGCCGAGGACGATGGCGTGCTCGTGACGGCGCGTTTCGTGGTCGGATCGAACCAGGATGCCGCCGCAGTGCGCATCCACGAGAAGCTGCGCGCCAATTGGGACCGGATTCCGGTCGGAATCCCCGAGCCGCTGGTGACGGTGCGCGGGATCAACGACGTGCCGATCGTGGTGCTCACGCTGACGCCCAAGCCGGGTGCGGCGGAGCGCTGGACGCCGGCGACGCTGCGCGAGACCGCCGAGCGGCTGCGCAGCGAGATCGCCAAGGGCGACGACGTCGGACTGACCTTCATCACCGGCGGCGCGCCCGAGGAAATCCGCATCGCGCCCGATCCGGCACGGCTCGCGCTCCATGGCGTGCCGATCGGCGCGCTCGCCGAAGCGGTCGGCCAGGCCAATCGCGCCTTTCCCGCGGGCAGCGCGCGCGACGGCGGGCACGCCGTGTCGGTGACCGCGGGCCGGACGCTGAGCAATGCCGACGCCGTGGGCATGCTGACGGTTGCTTCGGCGAGCGGCGCGCCGGTCTATGTCCGCGACGTCGCCGAGGTGACGCAGCAGCCGCGCGAGGACCAGGCGAAAGTGTCGCGCTGGGCACGCGGCGCCAGCGGCTGGAACGAGGCGCCGGCAGTCAGCATCGCCATCGCTAAGCGCGCCGGCGCCAATGCCGTGACGGTCTCCGAAGCCGTGCTCCACCGCGCGGAAAGCCTGCGCGCGAAGCTGATCCCCGACAGCCTCGATCTCGCAGTCACCCGCAATTATGGCGAGACCGCCAACGAGAAGGCGAACGAGCTGCTGTTCCATCTGGGGCTGGCGACGCTCTCGATCGTCGTGCTGATCGGCTTCGCGATCGGCTGGCGCGAGGCCGGCGTGACGGCGATCGTGATCCCGACGACGATCCTGCTCACGCTCTTCGCGTCCAACTTGATGGGCTATACGATCAATCGCGTCAGCCTGTTCGCGCTTATCTTCTCGATCGGTATCCTCGTCGATGACGCGATCGTGATGATCGAGAATATCGCGCGGCACTGGGCGATGGACGATGGCCGCAGCCGGATCGACGCTGCCGTGGACGCCGTGGCGGAGGTGGGCAATCCCACGGTGATCGCCACGCTCACCGTTGTCGCGGCGCTGCTGCCGATGCTGTTCGTCTCGGGGCTGATGGGCCCCTATATGGCGCCGATCCCGGTCAACGCCTCGGCGGCGATGATCTTCTCCTTCTTCGTCGCGGTGGTGATCGCGCCCTGGCTGATGGTCCGCTTCGCGCGCAAGGCGCTGGCGCACGGCCATGAGGCGCCGGGCGGCGGCAAGCTCGGCGCGCTGTACGCGCGGATCGCGCGGCCGGTGATCGCTTCGAAGCGGAGCGCCTGGCTGTTCCTCGGCGCCGTCGGCATCGCGACGATCGCGGCCTGCTCGATGTTCTATTTCGAGGCGGTGACGGTGAAGCTGCTGCCGTTCGACAACAAGTCCGAAGTGCAGGTGGTCCTCGATCTGCCCGAAGGCACCAGCCTGGAAGATACCGCGCGGATTGCCGAACAGGTGGCCGGCGTCGCGCGCGGGCTTCCCGAAGCCTCGGCGATGGAGCTCTATGCGGGCACGTCGGCGCCGTTCAATTTCAACGGGCTGGTGCGCCATTATTTCCTGCGCGACCGGCCCGAGCAGGGCGACGTGATGATCACGCTGCTCCCGAAAGGCGAGCGCAGCCGATCGAGCCACGCTGTCGCGCTCGACCTGCGCGCGAAGCTCAAGGGGCTGGCGCTGCCGGCCGGCGGATCGATCAAGGTGGTCGAGACTCCGCCGGGGCCGCCCGTGCTCGCAACGCTGCTTGCCGAAATCTACGGCCCCGACGCGGAGACGCGCCGGGCGACCGCCGCCGAAGTCGAGCGGCTGTTCAAGACCGTGCCCTATATCGTCGACGTCGATACGAGCGTCGGCCAGCCGCGCCCGCGCCTCAGGATCGTCCCCGAGCGCGACCGGCTCGACTATTACGGGCTGTCCGAGCGCGACATGTATGATTCGATCGGCATGCTGCTCGGATCGACCACGGTCGGCTATGCGCCGCGCGGGCAGGGGCGCACGCCGCTGCCGATCACGATCGAGCTGCCGCAATCCGAGCGGCGCTGGGACGAAGCGCTCGCGACGACGCCGGTCGCGGTGGCGCGCGGCGCGGGCGCCGGGCGGCTGGTCGAGCTGGGCGAAGTCGCGCAGATCGAGCGCGAGGCCGGCAGTCCGACGATCTTCCGCCGCAACGGCCGCGCGGCGGACATGGTCACCGCCGAGCTTGCGGGTGCCTATGAGGCCCCGATCTACGGCATGCTCGCGGTTCAGAAGGCGATCGATGCGAACGACTGGGCCGCCAAGGGGCTCGAGAAGCCGGTGATCCGCCTGAACGGCCAGCCCGACGACGAGAGCAAGCCCAGCCTGCTCTGGGACGGCGAGTGGGAAATCACCTGGGTCACGTTCCGCGACATGGGGGCAGCGTTCGGCGCGGCGTTGCTGGGGATCTATTTCCTCGTCGTCGCGCAGTTCCACAGCTTCCGCCTGCCGCTGGTGATCCTGACGCCGATCCCGCTCACCTTGGTCGGCATCGTGCTCGGCCACATGCTCTTCGGCGCGCCGTTCACGGCGACGTCGATGATCGGCTTCATCGCGCTGGCCGGGATCATCGTGCGCAACTCGATCCTGCTCGTCGACTTCATCCGCCATGCGCAGGGCAACGGCAAGCCGCTGCAGGCGGTGCTGATCGAGGCCGGATCGATCCGGTTCAAGCCGATCCTGTTGACGGCGCTTGCGGCGATGATCGGCGCGGCAGTGATCCTGACCGATCCGATCTTCCAGGGGCTGGCGATCTCGCTGCTGTTCGGACTCGCCTCGTCGACCTTGCTGACGGTGCTCGTGATTCCGGCGATCTACGTCGTGCTGCGCGGCGGCCGCGGGGTTGCGGACGAAGCACCGGCTGCATAGCTCTGTAGCTATGAAGGACGATATGCTCGCCTCGATCGACCAGGCTTCCGAGTTGCTCAAATCGCTCTCGGGGCGCAGTCGGCTCGCGATCCTGTGCCACCTCTCGGACGGCGAGAAATCGGTGGGCGAGCTTGTGCGGCTGACCGGTTCCCGCGACACTGCCGTCTCGCAGCAACTCGCGTTGCTCCGCAAGGACGGCATCGTCAGCGCACGCCGCGACGCACAGACGCTCTATTACTCGATCGTCCATGAGGGCGCCGGGCGCATTCTGGAAACGCTGCACGGCGTGTTCTGCGCACCGCGCTGAGCGGCCTCAATCGGCCCCGGACTCCTGCGCCCACTCCAGAATTGCCTGCAGGACGGTCCGGATCTCGGTCTCACGCGTGAACGCCAGCGAATAGTGGCGTCGCGTACCCTCGCGGCGACAGCATACCAGCCCTCCGGTGCGCAGTGCGGCCAGATGCTGCGAGCAGGCGGATTGGCTCGCATCAACGCCTTCGAGCAAAGCGCCCGCCGCGCATTCACCGGTCTGCGCGAGACGCGCGACGATTTTCAGCCTTAAGGGGTGCGCAAGCAGCCTGAGCATCTCGGCGGCGGCGGAGCGCGAAGCGGCATCACAGTTCCGGCAGGGATCGCTTCGCTCGCGCATGGCTTAAGCTCCATGGAAGGCGGGCGACTCGGCCATTCGGAAAGCTCCGTAGTGGTGGATCTGTTCAAGGCAGGCCCGTTTCCTGCCTCAGCGACTTGGTGCGACAACGCTCCCAAGGATACTCGCATCTCTCGCGGGGAGGGTCGGATGTCCGACGCGCTACGTAAGTGCCCGTGGATTTCGCGTCCAACTATGGTGGACGACGGAGTAAGCTTGATCGGCGCCCGACTTAATTATGAGGCGCCACGATCGACAGCACGGAACAGCGGCAAATTGGGTCGACATGCTGGTCGCATCTTCGAGCAGCGAGTCGCCTGCGCAGGGTCGCTTCCCCTCGACTCAGGAGTGTAGAAGGTGACCCGGCCGAGCACAGCGCCGGCGCAAACCTTCGATTCCTTACGCCACGGCTTTCGGCGCTGCGAATCCTGGTGCTTCCGATATGCTTCCAAATTCGAAAACGCCCTCCGCCGCCTCATCCGAGGCGGCGGTAATACAATGATTTATCAAGAAAAATGGTGCTGCCGGTGAGGATTGAACTCACGACCTCAGCCTTGCCAGATGCTGCTGACCGGTTTCGGGCAGCTATCAGTTCAAGAGGAATGACGGTCTTTGGGGCACAGCCCCGCCACCCCAACCCCTGTCCTACAACCCCACCCCCATGCTACCGCCGGGCGCATGCACCCGCGCCAGCCAGCCACTGCCGTACTGCGCCCACCCGCGCCCCCGCCAACGCGCGTGTTGGTGCGAACCGGTGCGAACTTTGCACGCAAAACCGTGGCTTCGACATTGGCCGCCGCACGCACTAGATTGGGCCCAGCATGACCGATTCCTCGCTTGGCCTTGATGAACCGCCCCAGCCGCAATCTGCTGAGGCATATCGCGTGCTCGCGCGCAAATATCGTCCGAAAACC
>PAOI01000048.1 GCA_002707985.1 Sphingomonas sp.
CGCCGCGGTCGCCACCTCGGCCGCCCCCGCGAGTCCGCGCCCCCGCCGCAGCAGGCGCCCGGAAATACGCGGCGTCCCGCGCGAGCGTTTCGCGATTTCGCGCGCGCCATCGGGCGCGACATGGAGGTCGAGCAGATTGGCGGCGCGCGTCACCACGCGCTCCAGCTCCTCAACCGTGTAGAAATTGAGCCGCACGGGAATGCCGAAGCGATCGCGCAGCGGCGTCGACAGCAGCCCCTGCCGCGTTGTCGCGCCGACCAGCGTGAAGCGCGGCAAATCGATCCGCACCGACCGCGCCGACGGCCCCTCGCCGATCATCAGGTCGAGCGCGCGGTCCTCCATCGCCGGATAGAGCACTTCCTCGACCGCCGGATTGAGCCGGTGAATCTCGTCGATGAACAGGACGTCACCGTCTTCCAGATTGGTCAGCAACGCCGCCAGATCGCCCGATTTGGCAATCACCGGACCCGAGGTCGCACGAAAGCCGACGCCCATTTCGCGCGCCATGATCTGGGCCAGCGTGGTCTTGCCCAGCCCCGGCGGACCGAAGAAAAGGACATGGTCGAGCGCCTCGTCGCGGCCCTTCGCTGCCTGAATGAACACGCGCAGATTTTCGCGCGCCGCCGCCTGCCCGACAAATTCGTCGAGCGACTTCGGGCGTAGCGCAGCGTCGACATCATCGGCACGGCGCGCAGGGGTGAGGATGCGGTCGGGGTCAGTCATAAGCGGCCAAACCGCCTGTGGCATTCGTCGCGCACCGGACGCAAGCTGAGGGCCCTGCTCTGAAAAGCTTACCCTGCAAAATATCGTCATGCTGAACTTGTTTCAGCATCCACTCTTCGGCGCATCCGAACCCGGCGCTTCGAACCCAAGTCCCACCGCCAGATCGAGCCAGTCCGGATTTTCCGATTCGATCAGATTTAGTTTCCATTCGCGCCGCCAGCGCTTCAGCTGCTTCTCGCGCGCGATCGCCAGTTCCATCGTGCCAAACTGCTCGAATCGAACCAGGCGATCGACGCCGTACTTCGAAGCGAACCCCGGAACGGTTCCGGCGCGATGTTGATGCAGCCGCGCGATCAAATCGGATGTAACGCCGATGTAGATTGTCCCGACCCGGCCACTGGCCAGAATATAGACGCAGGGTTGCCTCTCCATGGTACGAACTCCGGGGCCAGGTGGATGCTGAAACAAGTTCAGCATGACGAATAGCCTGCGGGGGCATCACTTCGCCGCCTTTCGCAGCGCCAGCCGGACCAGCGCGTCGAGGCTGGCGCCTGCGCCGAGTTCGTCGTCCGCCGCCTTCACGGCCGCGCTTGCCTCGGCCGGTTTGAAGCCGAGGTTGAGCAGCGCCGATACCGCATCCTGCGCTGCAGCGGCCGCCGGGGCTGCCACGCCCGCTTCCGTGCCGCCGCCGAGCGCGATCCCCGCCTTGTCCTTCAGCTCATTGCAGATGCGCTGCGCCAGCTTCGGTCCCACGCCGTTGGCGCGGGCGATCATCGCGCTGTCGGCGCGGGCGATCGCGCCCTGAACTTCGGCGGGCGCGAGGATCGAAAGGATCGCCAGCGCGACTTTCGCGCCGACGCCCTGCACGCTGGTCAGCAGGCGGAACCAGTCGCGTTCCTCGGCGCTGGCAAAGCCCATCAGCCGAATCGAATCTTCGGAAACCAGCATCTCGGTATGCACCGTCACCTGGTCGCCGATGATGCCGAGCTTCTCCAGCGTCTTGGCCGAGGCACCGACCAGATACCCGACGCCGTTCACGTCGATCACCGCATGATCGGCGCCCGAAGCGGCAAGCGTGCCGGTAAGATGCGCGATCATGCCCGAGCCCGCGAAAATATGGCGAGAGAGGAAGTGCCGGAAATCATCCGCGGTACATAAGCGGAACGGAGGACGCTGGGAAAGCGAAAAGCCGCACCGGGGAGATTACTTAAGGGGTTCATCCCGGAAGAAAGCGGTCGCCGAACAGCCTATAATCGCATGCGTTCGGGGAGCCTCCCCGACAACCGCGTTACAGCGCGAGGGGATTACGGCATGTTCAGAGCGGAGCTTCCGGCACAGGGCGAGCGCATAGGGCTGCCGATTGCGAACCTGATGAGTGATTGCGCAAACGACGCGACACTAGACATCCGCGCCACGTTCGAAGACGGCGTGCTGCGCGTGACCGGCAGCGGACCCTGGAACCGCACGCAGTTGGCGGGGCATTTCGCCCGGCTGCACGAACTGATCCGCCCGATCCGCGAACGTGGCGAGCCGCTGCTGGCGCTGATCGACATGCGAGGCATCACCGAAATGCCCGAGGAGATCGTGGCGGTGATCGATCGCGAAACCGCGCGCCTCTATCAGGAGCAGGATCGCGTCGCGGTGATGGTCGAATCCTCGCTGGTGAAGATGCAGATGAAGCGCGCCGCCGAAAAGGCGCAGCGCGAATTCTTTCTGTCCCCCAACGCCGCGCTCACATGGCTGACTGCCTATCGCGGCATCCCTGCGGGACGCGCCTGATTCCCGAGCGCGCGTGCGCTCGCCAGATGATGTGCATGGCAAATCGCGACCGCGAGCGCGTCGGCGGCATCCGGTCCGTTGATCTTCACGCCCGGCAGCAAGCGCGCGACCATCGCATGCACCTGCGCCTTTTCGGCGTTACCGACGCCGACCACCGATTTCTTGACGAGACGAGCCGCATATTCGCCGACGTCAATCCCGGTCCGCGCGAGCGCGCACAGGGCAACGCCCCGCGCCTGCCCCAGCTTGAGCGTCGATTGCGGGTTGGAATTGACGAATACTTCCTCGACCGCTGCACCATCGGGCGCGTGATCGGCGATCAGTGCGGTCAGCATTGAATCGAGATGCGCCAGGCGCCGCGCGAGCGGGATCTGCGTATCGGTTTTGAGCCGCCCATTGCCGATATGCGAAAGGCGATTGCCCTCCGCGCGAATAAGCCCCCAGCCGGTCGTCCCCAAGCCCGGATCGATACCGAGCAGGATCATGGATTCACCCGCAGCCGCAACGGTAGAGATTTGAAAGTCGGCATGCGCCCGGTCCTGTCCATCAATTCGTCCTAAAAGACTCTGGGGGGCAGCTCCAGCCCCGCCCGGGAATGGCTCATCGGCCTTTCCAGGCTGCCAATTTCAAGGAGCCGTCGTTCAACGTGTCAAAGCTGGACATCTTCTTTGCCGAGCACCGCAACCTGCGTGAACGTACCGCAGAAATGGAAGCATTGGCGACACAATCGGAACAACCGACCATCGCGCAGCTCAACGACGCGCGCTGGCGCTTCACGCGCACGCTGCTGCGCACCCTGACGATGAAGGAACGCATCGTCTATCCTCGACTGCGGCTGCACCCCGACCCGAAAGCGCGCGAAATCGCACAGCGATTCAGCGAATCGACGGCCGTCGATTATGAGCGGTTCGCCAACCATACAAAGCGCTTCCCACCCGACGTGGTGATCGGTCACTGGCCAGCCTATGCCGCCGCCGTACGGTTGCGAACCGCCGAAATGCATGAGCGCATGGATCGCGAGGAACGCGAACTTTTTCCGCTGCTCGAAAATGCGCCGGAAATCGACGCATTGCCGATCCCGGAGAAAAACTGGGCGGCCGATGGCTGGCGCGTTCGGGATATGCTGGGGCTCGACCCGCCCGACGACCGGGTAGCCTGACGCCGCGCGGCGAAGCCCGGCAAATCAGCCGAGCTTTTCCATCACCTCGTCGGGAACTTCGTAATTGCCCCAAACGGTCTGAACGTCGTCATCATCGTCGAGGATGTCGATCAGCTTGAACAGGGTCTGCGCGTCGGATTCATCGACCGTGACCATCGTCTGCGGGCGCCAGGCGAGCTTTGCGCCTTCGGGTTCGCCGAGCACCGGTTCGAGCGCGCTCGCCACTTCGTGGAGCGCATCGGCGGCGGTCCAGATTTCATGGCCGTCCTCGCTCGATTCAACGTCCTCGGCACCGGCTTCGAGCGCAGCTTCGAATATCTTTTCAGCATCGCCCGCGCTGGCGGGATAGGAAATCAGGCCAAGCCGGTCGAACCCGTGTGTCACCGATCCCGACGCGCCCAGATTGCCGCCATTCTTGCTCATCGCAGTCCGCACATTGGTCGCGGTGCGATTGCGATTGTCGGACAGCGCCTCGACGATCAGCGACACCCCGCCCGGGCCAAAGCCTTCGTACCGGATCTCTTCATAATTATCGGTGTCGCCGCCCGACGCCTTGTCGATCGCGCGCTGGATATTGTCCTTGGGCATCGACTGCGCCTTGGCGGCGTTGACCGCTGCGCGCAAACGCGGGTTCATGTCCGGATCGGGCGTGCCCATTTTCGCCGCGACGGTGATTTCGCGGCTGAGCTTGGAAAAGAGCGAGCTGCGCTTCTTATCCTGCGCACCCTTGCGGTGCATGATGTTCTTGAATTTGGAATGGCCTGCCATTGGTGTTCCATGAAATCCGTTTGGGCCGGACCGTCAAAGCCCCGCCCTTCTTCGGGCTCGCACTAGAAGAAAAAGCGGCACTTCGACAAGCTCGGTGCCGGCCGGGCCGGTGCGCCCGATCGCGATAAGCCTCAGCTGACCGTCACTGCAGTGCCCGAAATCGACACCATCAGCATCGATCCCTGCTCGCCGATCACTTCGTAATCGATGTCGATACCGACGATCGCATTGGCGCCGACATCCTTGGCCTGGTCCGAAATTTCCTCGAACGCCATTTCGCGCGCCTTGCGCAGCGGCTTTTCATAACTGCCCGAACGCCCGCCGACGAAATCGCGGATGCCGGCGAAAATGTCGCGAAAGACATTGGCGCCCAGGATCACTTCCGATGCCACGATGCCGTGATAGCGCGTGATCGACTTGCCTTCGATGCTGTTGGTCGTGCTGAGGATCATTGCGTCTCTCCCGATCTGGTCGCCTCGCCCACCAAATTAGGCGGCGAGGCGTCCGGATCAAGCGAGCGACGGCGCGAAACGCCGCGAACCGGCGCACGGATCAGTCGAGACCCAGCGCCGCCTTATAGGTTTCGAGCAGGGCTTCGGCTTCGTCGCGGTGATGTTTTTCCATCTTCCGCAGGCGGACGATGGCGCGCATCGTCTTGACGTCGAAACCGGTCGATTTGGCTTCGTTGTAAACGTCCTTGATGTCGTCGGCGATGCCCTTCTTCTCTTCCTCCAGCCGCTCGATGCGCTCAATGAACAGGCGCAGCTGATCGGCAGCGATGATCTCGCTCATGTCATGCTCCCAGATGGTGAGCGAGCGCGTCTAGGGCCAAGCGGGACGAAGGGCAACGCCGCGAATCGATCAATGCACCAGCGGCACGCGCCGGACCATCGGTTCGCCCGGAACATGGCTGGCCGAAAGCGCCTCGGTCGGTTCGCGAGGGGCGCATAATACACTGCCGATCGAGCATGGCGATGCCCGCCCGGCAGCCCAGACGATTGGCCGCGTCGCTATTGCAATGGCAGCCTCGGCTTGCCTCCGCAGGGATCCACCGCCATCAGCATCATTCCCGCGCGACACGCTGGCTTGCGCTGCTCCGGCGCCTGTGCGCCCCGGTTCGCCGCGCGACCCTGGGCCTTGATTGTTGCCGAATCTGTCGTGGAGCTGGCCGCGCATCCCGACGCGGTGAGGTGGCGGTGAGAACCGTCGCCCGCATTGGCCGCAGCGGTGCAGGCAAATGTCGCCGCGATCAGTGCCGATACTCGATACGCTATCATTTTCCCGTCCCACACTTCGTTTCGACTACGAATGTGGTCAACGTAGCGAATCTTGCTGCAGGTTGCAGGCGTTTTATCTAGGCAACACGCCTAAATTCGGCATAAAGTTTCAAAATGAGCAGCACATCCGTCACATTCCGTTCGTCCAACCGTCTCGACGCTTTCGATCTCCAATTGCTCGACCTTCTTCAGGCTGATGCGCTGATGACGGCGGAAAAGCTGGCCGATCACGTCGCTTTGTCGGCTTCGGCGATTACGCGACGGGTACGGCGAATGCGCGAAACCGGCGTGATTCGTGCCGACGTCGCGGTGCTGGCACGCGAATTTACCGACGCGCGGCTCAATGCGCTGGTGCTGGTGCAGGCCCGCGAACATGCCGAGGAGCGCGGCATCGCCGCGCTGCGCGCGCTGCTGACGGCGACACCCGAAGTGCAGACCGTGCTCGACATCAGCGGGGAATATGATCTGGCGCTGCAGATTTCGGCACGCGACATGAACGATTTCAACGCGCTGACCGATCGCCTGCTCCAGAGCAACCCCACCGTGCAGCGCTATGAAACGCGCTTCGTCAAGCGCACGCACAAGCAGAGCCTGTTCATTCCGATGGCCGCCGACGCCGACTGACCGAAGCAGTCAGCGGGTGGGGTCGGTCATTGCCGGCGGGTCGCTCGCCGGGAAACTTTCGTCGAGCGCTTCGTCGAGCAGTTCCTCGTCATGCGCGTTCTTCGCCACGCTTTCCTGCATCCGCGCAAGCTGCTCGGGCGTGGCCTCGCCCTGATGCTCCGCCTTCCATTGGCTATAGGGCATGCCATAGATGATCGCGCGCGCATCTTCCTTGTCGAGCGGCGCGCCCTGTGCAGCGCTCGCCTCGGCGATCCAGTCCGACAGACAGTTGCGACAAAAGCCCGACAGCCCCATCAGGTCCACATTCTGGGCATCGGTGCGATGGCGCAAATGCCGGACAAGGCGACGGAACGCCGCCGCTGCCACCTTGTCGTCGAGCGAATTCAGGTCGGTCACTATCGCCTCCGTGGTTGATCCGTTCCGAGTTATGAGTAGAGGCGGGCAGGTACAAGGCGAGGATGCCAGATGACCAAGGCGATGAGCCCCCGATCGCGTAAAGTTAGAGTGTTGGCCACGCTGGGTCCGGCCAGCAATTCGCCGGAAATGGTCGAACGACTGTTCGAGGCCGGCGCCGATGCGTTCCGCATCAATATGAGCCATGGCGATCAGGATTCGAAGATCCCGGTCATCAAGGCGATTCGCGGGCTGGAAAAGCGGCTGGGCCGCCCGACCACGATTCTGGCCGACCTGCAGGGACCCAAGCTGCGCGTCGGCAAGTTCGCCGAAGGATCGGCGATGCTGGCTGCGGGCCATGAGTTCACGCTCGATCGCAACCCGGAACCGGGCGACGCGACGCGCGTCGAATTGCCCCACCGCGAGATTTTCGAAGCGATCGAGGAAGGCGCCCGGCTGTTGCTGGACGACGGCAAGCTGGTGCTGCGCGTGATGTCGCACGGGCATGACTGGATCACGACGCGAGTCGAGGTCGGCGGCAAGCTTTCCAACTCGAAGGGCCTCAATGTGCCTGACGTGGCGCTGCCGATGGCGGCGCTGACCGACAAGGATCGCAGCGATCTGGCGTTCGCGATCGATCAGGGCGCGGACTGGATCGCGCTGTCCTTCGTCCAGCGCCCCGAAGATCTGGCCGAAGCGCGCAAGCTGATCGGCGGACGGGCCGCGCTGCTGGCAAAGATCGAGAAGCCGAGCGCGGTCGCCCGGCTCGAGGAAATCGTCGAGATGTGCGACGGCGTCATGGTCGCGCGCGGCGATCTGGGCGTCGAGCTGCCGCCCGAATCGGTGCCGCCGCTGCAGAAGCGCATCGTCGAAGTCGCCCGCCGCATGGGCCGCCCGGTAATCGTCGCGACGCAGATGCTCGAATCGATGATCACCGCGCCCACCCCGACCCGCGCCGAAGTGTCCGATGTCGCGACCGCCGTGTATGACGGCGCCGACGCGATCATGCTGTCGGCGGAAAGCGCCGCCGGCGATTTCCCGGTCGAATCGGTCGCGATGATGAACTCCATCGCCGATTCGGTGGAACGCGATCCGGCGCATGGCGATCGCGTCCACTTCACCGTGACGCGACCCGACCCGACCACGGCCGACGCCATTGCAGAGGCCGCCAAATCGATTTCGGCAACGGTTTCGGCAACCGCAATTGTGTGTTTCACCAGCTCGGGATCGACCGCGCGACGTATCGCGCGCGAGCGTCCGGCGGTGCCGATCCTGGTGCTGACGCCGAACCTCGAAACCGCGCGGCGGCTGGGGCTGCTATGGGGGGTGCATGCCGTCCATACCAAGGACGTCGGATCGTTCGAGGAAATGGTCGCCAAATCCAAGCGCATGGCGTTGCGGCACAATATCGCCGAGGCCGGAGACCGGATGGTCGTGTGCGCCGGCGTGCCGTTCGGGACCCCGGGCGCGACCAATGTGGTGCATGTCGTCCGCCTGTTGGGCGATGAGCTTCGCGGGCGCGACTGAAGCCGTACAGTATTCGCATCGAATCCGCTTGGCGAAGGCGGCGGGATACTGGTACAGACCCGTAACGAACATTTCGGGCACAAATAAAATAATCTCGGGCGCATCGTAACTGCGTTTTCCCAAAACCCCTGTTCAGGGAGCCGAGAGGATGCCCAGCTATTCGCGCGACGAAGTCGTCAAGATTCAACATACGCTTGCCCGCAAGGGCTTTGACCCCGGGCCGGTCGACGGCGTCTGGGGGCGTCGGACCGAAGCCGCGGTTCGCGCCTTTCAGGCGGCGAGCGGCCTGATTGCCGACGGGATCGTCGGTCCCAAGACTCGCAAGATGCTGTTCGGCGACGAGAGTCAGCCGGCGCCGGTCGATGATCCGGGCTTTCCCTGGTTTCAGGAAGCGCGGCACCTGCTGGGCGTCCGCGAGGACACCTCGGCGGGCAGCAATCCGCAGATACTCGATTGGGCGAGCGATATCGGCATCCCCTATCGCTCCGACGATATCGCCTGGTGCGGGCTGTTCGTCGCGCATTGCGTCGCCGCGACGATGGCGCGCGAACCCTTGCCCACCAATCCGCTGGGCGCGCGCAACTGGCTGAAATTCGGTGCGCCGTGCCAGCCTCAGGTCGGCGCAATACTCGTCTTCTGGCGCGGCAGCCCTTCGGGTTGGAAGGGGCATGTCGGTTTCTATGCCGCGCAGACACCGGGCGGCGATTTCTATGTTCTGGGCGGCAACCAGTCCGACAAGGTCAGCATCGCCAAGATCGCAAAAAGCCGCCTGCTCGGCGCACGCTGGCCCGCAACCGCGCCCGAACTCCATTCCGCCCCGCATGTCGCGGCGGACGACGGGAGCGTCTTTTCGACCGACGAATCGTGAAGGGGTTGGTACGCCGGGTGCTTACTTCGCCAGCAGGCCCAGGCGCACCAGTTCGGCGCGGAAATCGCCGCTGTCGGTAAACAGCACCGCGTGAATGCCCGCCGCGCGCGCCGCCTCCACATTCGGCAGCGAATCGTCGACAAACACGGCGTCCGGCCCGGAAAGTCCGAACCGCTTGAGCGCGAGCGCATAGATTGCCGGGTCGGGCTTTACCATTTTCTCGTCGCCCGAAACGACGATGTCGCGGAACGGCGCGAACAACGCCGCTTCACGTTCGCGGAACGGCGGCCAGAATTCGTGGCTGAAATTGGTGATGCCGAAAATCGGCACGCCTGCCGCGTCCAGATCGGCGACGATCTGCGGCATGCCGGGCGCCGGCCCCGGCAGCGTTTCGTTGAAGCGCGGCCCCCATGCCGCGATCAGATCGGCATGCTGCGGATATTGCGCGGTCAGTTCCGCGCTGGTGTCCGCGAAATCGCGGCCGGCGTCATGCTGGAAATGCCATTCCTTGGTGCAGACATTTTCCAGAAACGCATCGAGCGCCTGATCGCTGTCGATCAGACGCTCATAGAGAGCACGCGGCTCCCAGCGATACAGGACATTGCCGACGTCAAAAATGACGGCGTGCGGCGTCCCCGTCACTTAGCCCTGGCGGGCCTTGAAACGACGGTTGGTCTTGTTGATGACGTAGATGCGCCCACGACGACGGATCACGCGGTTGTCGCGATGCCGATCCTTGAGCGACTTCAGACTGTTCACGATCTTCATGACCGAGCTCACTTCTCGAATAAATTGGAATTGCCGGAAAGAGGCGACCGCCTATAGTCGCGTCCGCCCGGAGTCAAGGCAAACCGGCATCACGGAACCGACTCAGGCGGAGTCGGGTTGAAGTGAGCATATTGTTACGCATGCGCCACAGAAAGGCCCACCCCATGTCCCGCTTCGCCACGATAGCCGTCGCCCTTGCCGTACTGGCAACCGGTGGATGCACGTCGACTGCCGCACGGCTCCAGCCCGTTGACGTCTCGCGCTATCATCTGGGCACGCCGATGCCGCAGGGCACCGTGTCGATCGAACCGCTGTCGAGCACGGATACGATCAGCATGAGCTATCAGGCCTATGCCGACGCCGTGGCGGCGCAGCTTCAGGCACAGGGCTTCACCCCGGTGCCGGCGGGCAGCGAATCGGATTATATCGCCGGCGTTTCGTTCCGCCGCACCGACGCGGGCACCTATCGTGAGCGCTCGCCGGTGACGATCGGCATCGGTGGAGGAACGGCGCCGCGCAGCGGCCTAGGTGTCGGCGGCGGGATCAGCACCGGAATCGGCGGCAAGGATCGCCGCGTCATCCTGTCCGAACTGTCGGTCCACCTGCGCCGCCGCGGCGACGGCACGACCATTTGGGAGGGCCGCGCCCAGACGCACTCGCTCGAAGGCGTCCCCGAAAGCCAGCCGAGCGCGGAACGTCTCGCTTCGGCATTGTTCAAGGGCTTTCCCGGAGAGTCCGGCATCACTATCACGGTGCCATGAGCATTCAGATCTGCGCCGCGTTCGACAGCGGCAATATTCGCGTCGTCGGCATCGAAGGGGATCGGGTCGACCTGGAAATCGTCACCGATCACCAGTCCGATTTCTATCAATGGTTCCATTTCCGCGCTGCGGGCGCAAAGGGGCGGACGGTGACGTTCCGGATCCTGAACGCGGGCGGATCGGCCTATGCGTTCGGCTGGCCGGGATACAAAACGCGCGTATCGACCGACCGTGCGGCATGGCGGATGGCGGACACCAGCTATGCCGACGGCGTGCTGACCTTCACTCACAGCTTCGACAGCGACATCGCCTGGTTCGCCTATTTCGCGCCCTATTCGATGGAGCGGCACCATGATCTGGTGAGCCGCATCGCGCTGCACCCCGGCGTTGCCCATCGCGAGCTCGGCCGCACGCTCGACGGCCAGCCGCTCGACTGCCTGACGATCGGCGACGGGCCCAAACATGTCTGGCTCTATGCCCGTCAGCACCCCGGCGAGAGCATGGCAGAATGGTGGATGGAAGGCGCGCTGGAAAAACTGACCGACGCGAAAGACGCGACGGCCAAGGCGCTACGCGAAAAGGCCACGCTGCACATCGTGCCGAACATGAACCCGGACGGGTCGCGCCGCGGCCATCTGCGCACCAATGCGGCGGGAGTGAACCTCAACCGCGAATGGCATGCGCCGACGCCGGACAAGAGCCCCGAAGTGCTCGCGATCCGCAATGCGATGGACGAAACCGGCTGCGCCTTCGCGATGGACGTGCATGGCGACGAAGCGATCCCGGCCAATTTCCTTGCCGGATTTGAAGGCATTCCCAGCTGGACCGACGAACTGGGCGAGAAATTCTACGAATATGGCCGCCGCCTTGCCGCCAATACACCGCTGTTCCAGCTGGAAAAGGGATATGACAAGGCTGCACCGGGCAAGGCCAATCTGTCGATGTCGACCAATCAGGTCGCCGAACGGTTCGGCGCCGTCGCAATGACGCTGGAAATGCCGTTCAAGGATCACGACCCCAGCCCCGATGCCGAATTTGGCTGGAGCCCGGAACGTTGCAAGGCGCTGGCGCATGCGTGTCTCGACACGCTGGCCGGCATGATCGAGGAAATCTGACGCGATGCGCATCTGGGTCATGGCCGGGCTTTGCCTTTCTCTTCCTGCCGCAGCGCAGGCACAGGCGCAAAGCCAGGCCCAGACCCAGAACCTGGCGGAGCACCGGTTGCAGGAAAACTGGGTCGGCAGCGACGGCAATTCGCGTATCGCGCAAATATCGCTGCGCTTCGATCGACCCGATGGCGCCGATCCCGCGATGGTGCGGCGGCTGGAACTCAACTGGAGCGATTATCCCTATCAGCAGGGAAATTTCCCGGTGCCGGTGGGCGATGCGGAAGTTCGCGCCACGGTGAAGCTAACGCTAAGCGTCGACGATCAGGGCGTGCCGCAGGCGTGCACGGTTCAGGAACCGAGCGGCGTGGCGGGGTTTGACGATCACGCCTGCCCGCACCTGCTGCGCTATCTGCGCTTCTATCCCGCGCTCACCGATGGCGGGGAGCGGACGGGCGGCACATTGGACGTCGCGGTCGGCTATCGTTCGGGAAGAATCATGGTCGAAAACCCAGCCGGGGGCGGTCCGACGGCAGAGGTACCGCGCCCGGTGCCGGTGACACCGATCGACGCGGCTTCAGTCGGCTTCGGGCCGGATGATGGTCTGCCCCGCAACATCTACGGGATCAGTGGCGCGTTGCGCGTGGAAACCGACGGGTCGGTCAGCGCCTGCACCCTCGATACGCCGACGCAGGTCGACGCTTTCGATCTGGCAGCCTGCAATCGACTGCGCGCCATTCAATTTCAGCCCGCGCGGGAGCGAAACGGCACGCCCGTTGCCACCGATTATGCGTTCTGGGTGTCGCGCCGGTGATCGTTCGCGAGGGGCGACTGGATCACCCCGATGTCATCGCGCTGCTGGAAATCCATTTCGCGGCCATGCTGGCCAATTCGCCGCCGGGCACGTGTCATTTCCTCGACCTGTCGGGGCTGGCGGCGCCGGGCGTCGATTTCTGGACGGTCTGGGACGGCGAAACGCTGCTCGGATATGGCGCAATGAAGCTGCTCGCGCCCGACCATGGTGAGATCAAGTCGATGCGCACGACGCCCGCCGCACTGCGTCGGGGCGTGGCGACGGCATTGCTGGACCATATCGTCACCACTGCGCGCGAGCGGGGAATCACCCGGCTGAGCCTCGAAACCGGGACCGGTCCGGAGTTCGACGCCGCGCATGGGCTGTATCGCCGCCATGGGTTCGAGCCGTGCGGCCCGTTCGGGGATTATCCGGCGACGGATTTCAATAGCTATATGGCACGCTCTATCTGACGGCGCCCTCTCGACATTTGCCGCGTCGCAACGATAGATTGATCCCCGTTAAGGATCCGGGGGGACGCAAAAACATGAAAATCGAGGTCGCGCAAACACGGCGCACGGGCAACGCGCGCTAATGGAAATTCGCGAAGGCGGGCTGGACGAGCCCGCAGTAGTGGCGCTGCTGGCGGCGCATATGGAAGATGTTCGCAGCAATCCGACGCCCGGAGGCGTGCATGTGCGCAGCCGTGACCAGCTGAGGGCAGGCGACATCACTTTCTGGAGCGCATGGCGGGACGATGCGCTGCTGGGATGCGCCGCGTTGCGCGAAATCGAGCCCGGCCATGGCGAGATCAAGTCGATGCGGACGGCCCCGGATCAGCTGCGGCGGGGGGCCGGCGCGGGCTTGATGGCGCACATCCTGGGGGTTGCACGCGAACGCGGCTATCGCAGAATCAGCCTGGAAACCGGCACCACCGAGGCATTCGAGGCGGCACAGGCGCTCTATCGCCAGTTCGGCTTCACGCCGGGCGACGCGTTCGGCGACTATGCGCCCAATCCGCAGAGCCTGTTCCTGACCCGGGTACTCTGAACGCCGTCCCGCTTCAGGCGAAACAATCCTCCAGAAACGCCGCCATCGCCGCCCAGCTGCGGCGATCGGCGCGCGGTTCATAGGCGACGGCCGGATTGCCCGTATCCTTGCGGTCGACATCGGTGAAGGCGTGCCCGGCATTGCCATAGGCATGAAGCTGCCAGTCTGCGCCTGCCTCGGTCAGTTCGGCGGCCAGCGCGACGGTCGCCTCGGGCGGGGCGATCGGATCGTCCCAGCCGTGACAGACAAGCAGCTTCGCCGCGATCGGGCTCTGTGTCGCATAATCGGGACGATCATAGACGCCATGGAAAGATACGCCGCCCGAAATGGGCAGCCCGGCGCGCGCCATGTCCAGCACGCATTTCCCGCCGAAGCAGAAGCCGATCGCAGCCAGCTTTCGCGCATCGGTCTGCGGCAGGCCCTTGAGCACATCGAGCGACACCGCCATCCGATCCCGCAAAAGCCCGCGATCGGCGTTGAGCGCGTTCATGTATCGGGCGCTGTCGGCAGCGCCGAGCTGCGTCCGCTTGCCCTGCCCGTACACATCGGCCGCGAGGACGGTATAGCCCAGCGCGGCAACGGCTTCGGCCTTGGCGAAATCGGCTTCTTTCAGCCCCAGCACATTGGGAAGCAGCAACACACCCGGACGCGGGGCGGGCGCATCG
This sequence comes from Sphingomonas sp., assembly GCA_002707985.1. Lineage (GTDB taxonomy): Bacteria > Pseudomonadota > Alphaproteobacteria > Sphingomonadales > Sphingomonadaceae > Sphingomonas. Next base: position 14,262 of record PAOI01000048.1, read on the forward strand.
GCGTCGAACACTGCCAGCGCTTCGAAAGGACCGCCGGGGCCGTCATGAACGATCGTCTGGCGTTCGATACGCATGGAGGCGCTCCTTTTGTATTGCTTGTATAACAAATAATCGCATCGGGTTTGGCATGCCGATCATGACCGCGCAAGTTGCCCTTGCCGCAGCAGGCGCTACAGAGGCGACGAACCAAAAGCCCGTTGTCGCGGGCAGGCAGAACCAGACCGGGAGACATCATGCCCACGCTCGTCCTGATCCGCCATGGCCAGTCGGCCTGGAACCTGGAAAACCGCTTCACCGGATGGTGGGACGTCGACCTGACCGACAAGGGCGTGGCCGAGGCAAAGGCAGCCGGCGAAATGCTCGCCGCAAAGGGATTCGATTTCGACCTCTGCTTCACCAGCTATCAGACGCGCGCGATCAAGACGCTCAATATTGCGCTCGAGGCGATGGGCCGGCTGTGGCTGCCGGTCGAAAAGGACTGGCGGCTGAACGAGCGGCATTATGGCGGGCTGACCGGCCTCAACAAGGCGGAGACCGCCGAGAAACATGGCGACGAACAGGTGCATATCTGGCGCCGCAGCTTCGATACGCCGCCGCCGCCGATGGAGGATGGCAGCCCGTTCGATCTGCGCAAGGACCGCCGCTATGACGGTATCGACATTCCCGATACCGAAAGCCTGAAGGACACGATCGCACGCGTCCTGCCCTATTGGGAAAGCCGCATCGTGCCCGAGCTGAAGGCCGGCAAGCGCGTTGTGATTTCCGCGCACGGCAATTCGCTGCGCGCGCTGGTCAAGCATCTGTCGAATATTCCCGACGATGAAATCACCGGACTGGAAATCCCGACCGGTCAGCCGATCGTCTATCAGCTCGACGACGCGATGGTCGCTACGGACCGCTATTATCTGAGCGAGCGCTGACGCGCGCGTTCACAGCCATTGCCCTGCCCCCGCACCGGCGATAGGAGGCAGGGCTTCTCTTTGCAGCGCGGGCGGCAATGACTGAGCAAGCACCTCTTGTCGGCATTATCATGGGCAGCACTTCCGATTGGGAGACGATGTCGCACGCCGCCGAAAAGCTGACCGCGCTGGGCGTGCCGCACGAATGCAAGGTCGTGTCGGCGCACCGCACGCCGCAGCGGCTGTACGATTATGCCAGTGCGGCGGCCGGTCGTGGCCTCAAGGTCATTATCGCAGGTGCCGGCGGTGCGGCGCATTTGCCGGGCATGGCGGCGTCGATGACGCATCTGCCGGTGCTGGGCGTTCCGGTACAGTCCAAGGCGCTGAAGGGCATGGATAGCCTGCTTTCGATAGTCCAGATGCCCGCGGGCATTCCGGTCGGCACGCTGGCGATCGGCAATGCGGGTGCGGCCAATGCAGGACTGCTCGCCGCCGCAATCCTTGCCACCGGCGATCCGGAACTTGCGAAGCGGCTGCAGGACTGGCGCGCGGCGCAGACCGAATCGGTGGCAGACGCGCCGGAATGAAGCCCCTCCCCCCCGGCACCACGATCGGTATCATCGGCAGCGGCCAGCTTGGCCGCATGTTGAGCGTCGCCGCCGCGCAGCTCGGCTATCAGACGCATATTTTCGCGCCGGTCACTGGCCCCGCCAACGATGTCAGCGCGGGCTTCACGCGCGGCGCCTATGACGATGAAGAAGCGTTGGGCGTGTTCGCCAGCCACGCCGATGTCGTCACCTATGAATTCGAGAATATCCCCGCCGACCCGATCCGGGAACTGGCGAAATATGTGCCGGTTCACCCCTCTCCCGCCGCGCTGGCCGTGGCGCAGGACCGAATCGCGGAGAAGAGCTTCGCCGAGAAACTGGGCGGCCGCGCTGCCCCCTGGCGCGCCGTGGGCAACCAGCGCGAGCTGGAAGCGGCACTGGGCGAGATCGGCTGTCCCGCAATCCTGAAGACGACGCGCTTCGGCTATGACGGCAAGGGGCAGGCGCGGCTGATGAAGCCTGAAGACGCCGTGGGCGCATGGGACGCGATTGGCGGGCGCCCGGCGATCCTGGAAGGATTTGTTTCCTTCGAAGCCGAATTCTCGATCATCCTCGCGCGCAGCGCCGATGGCAGCATCGCCACCTGGCCCGCGCCGAAAAACGAGCACAAAAACGGCATCCTCGCGCTTTCCACGGTGCCCGCGCCCGCGAACATTGCTGCGCAGCATGCGGAGGCCGCGGAACTGGCGGGCAGGATTGCCGAAGCGCTGGAATATGTCGGCGTGCTGACGCTCGAATTCTTCGCGTCGGCGAACGGCCCCGTGTTCAACGAAATGGCGCCGCGCGTGCACAATAGCGGCCATTGGACGATCGAAGGCGCGGTTACGTCGCAGTTCGAAAACCATATCCGCGCGATCTGCGGACTGCCGCTGGGCCCGACCGGGCTGACCGGCAAGAAAGTCAGCATGGAAAACCTGATCGGCGAGGATGCGCTGCCCGAAAATGTCGCGCATCTGCTCGCCGAGCCGGGGGCGCATCTGCACCTCTATGGCAAGCATGAGGTCCGCGAAGGCCGCAAGATGGGGCATGTCACCCGCATCACGCGCTGAACGGCCGCGATATAGCGTTACCGCGCGCTACGCGTGGAAAGCGCACAGAAAGAGGCCCGCTCCGGCATCCCGGAGCGGGCCTTTTCCGTTTCGCTATCGGCTAAACCGACGTCAGGCGCGGACGCCCGTCAGCGGGAAACTGCCGAAAGCGCCGGCGGTGACGGTGCCGTTGATCGAATCGCCGTCGACCGTCGCTTCGCAATC
>PAOI01000049.1 GCA_002707985.1 Sphingomonas sp.
CGGCGAGAAACGCATTCCAGATCGCGCTGCCCAGCGTGGTGTAGAGCAGGAATTTGGTGCGCGGCATTTCGAGCATGCCGGCCGGCAGCGAAATCATCGTGCGAAAGGTGGGCAGGAAACGGAACAGGAAGACGGTGAGCGCGCCGCGCTTGCTGAAATAGCTATTGAGCCGCTCGACATCGGACCAGTGGAGCGTCAGCCAGCGCCCCCACCGGTCCACCAGCGGGCGGAGCCGTCGATACCCCATCCGTCGCCCCGCTTCGTACCAGAAAAGGTTTCCGAGTACCGTGCCGAACGTGCCGGCGATGATCAGCGGCGTCATTGCCATATTGCCGCGCGCCACTGCCAGTCCGCCCAGCCCCATGATCACTTCGGAAGGGATAGGCGGGACCACATTTTCGAGGCACATCAACAGGGCGATGCCCCAATAGCCGCCCCAGCGGATCAGCCCGATTGCGAACTCGGTCATGCGTCACACAATCCCGCACCCGGCCGCGGAGTTCCGGCAGAGGATTCCGTTGGCGGCAGCTTTGCCCTAAAAGCGCAGGCCATGGCCGACGCTCCGCCCCTGCCGCTTGCCTATGCCCGGCATCTCGCCCGCGACCGGCGTCGTTCGGCGCATACGGTGCGGGCCTATCAGGCGACGGCGGAGCGACTGATTGCGTTTTTGGGCACCCATTGGGGCGGCGCAGTGACGCCGGAGATGCTGGGTAAGATCAGCGCGGCGGATTTGCGTGCCTATCTCGCGGCCCGGCGCGGGGAAGGCCTGACCAATGTTTCGGCTGCGCGCGAGCTTTCGGCAGTGCGCGGTTTCCTGAAATTTGCAGGCGGGGGCGAGGTCGATCTGCCGCGTGTTCGCGGACCGCGCGTCAAGAAAGGCGTCCCGCGTCCGGTCTCGCCGCAGGAAGCGATCGCGCTCGCCGAGGAAGCGAGCGAGGATGCCGCAGAGCCATGGATCGCGGCGCGCGACTGGGCGGTGCTGCTGCTGCTTTATGGCGCGGGGCTGCGCATCGGCGAGGCGGTGGGGCTGACCGGTGCCGTGCTGCCGCTCGGCGAGACGCTGCGCGTGACCGGCAAGCGCGGCAAGACGCGAATCGTGCCGCTGCTGCCGCAAGTGCGTGAGGCGGTCGCTGCTTATGCCGCGCAGACGCCCTGGGGCGTTTCGAAGGAGGCGCCGTTGTTTCGCGGGGCGAAGGGCGGGCCGCTGCCTCCCGGCGCGATCCGCAAAGCGGTCCGCAAGGCACGGGTGCATCTGGGCCTGTCGGAGCGGACTACACCGCATGCGCTCCGCCACAGTTTCGCGACGCATCTGCTGGGGCGCGGCGCGGATCTGCGTGCGCTGCAGGAATTGCTCGGCCATGCGAGCCTTAGTTCGACCCAGATTTATACACAGGTCGATGCGGCGCATCTGCTCGACGTATATCGTAACGCTCATCCCCGGGCTTGATCGAATCCAGCCGTCGCTCGTGTCGAGCGAAACCTAGACGCGCCCTCGATTCGTTAGCCGCACGTCCCTCGACTGCGCTCGGGACGAACGGCTTTTACGCCTGCCGTTCGGCCGCCCGGCGTTCGATCGCGTCCCAGATCATGCCGGCGGTGTCGGTGCCGTTGAACTTGTCGATCGCGACGATGCCGGTGGGGGAGGTGACGTTGATTTCGGTCAGCCACTCGCCGCCGATCACGTCGATTCCGACGAAAATCAGCCCGCGCTTGCGCAGTTCCGGCCCCAGCGCTTCGCAGATTTCAATCTCGCGCGCGGTCAGTTCGGTCTTCACCGCAGATCCGCCGACCGCGAGGTTGGAGCGGATTTCGCCTTCGCCCGGAATGCGGTTGATCGCGCCGGCAATTTCGCCATCGACCAGCACGATCCGTTTGTCGCCCCTGGCGACGCCGGGCAGGAACGCCTGCACCATATGCGGCTCGCGATAGGCGGTGTTGAACACTTCGATCAGCGAGGAAAGATTGGCCCCGTCGCTGTCGATCTTGAAAATCGCCTTGCCGCCATTGCCGTGCAGCGGCTTGACCACGATCGAGCCATGTTCGGCAAGGAACAGCTTCGCTTCCTCAAGGCTGCGGGTGATCAGCGTCGGCGGCATGAAGCGGGCATAGTCGAGCACGAACACCTTTTCGGGCGCATTGCGGACCGATGCGGGATCGTTGACGACCAGCGTCTTGTGGGCAATCCGCTCAAGCAGGTGGGTGGCGGTGATATAGCCCAGATCAAAGGGCGGGTCCTGTCGCATCAATACGACATCCGCTTCGTCCCCAAGGTCGAGCTTCACCGGATCGCCGAAATCGAAATGATTGCCGGTCTCGCGTCGCACGGTGACGGGGTGCGCCAGCGTCCAGACCCGGCCGTCGCGATAGTTCAGCGCTTCGGGGGCATAGTGGAACACGCGATGCCCGCGCTCCTGCGCCGACAGCATCAGCGCAAAGCTCGAATCGCCGGCGATATTGATATTTTCGAGCGGGTCCATCTGAACAGCGACGGTGAGGGGCATTGCACGATGTTCCTGTTTTTCCGTTCGCCCTGAGCTTGTCGAAGGGCGTGCTTGCGATCGCGAGGCGGGCTTCGACAGGCTCAGCCCGAACGGGATTTAGGTAGCGAGGGCGACAAAGTCATCCGATCCACGCATTTTCGATGTGGCGCGGCAGGCTGCGTGGGGCGATGAGCATCACGTCGATGCGGATATCGTCGTCCGGCCCGGCGTAGCGCGGCATCAGGATTTCGGCGGCGGCGGCGACGCGGGCGAGGCGGCGTTCGTCGATCGCGTGATCGAGTTCGGCGATGCTGTTGCGGGTTTTCACTTCGACGAATGCGATCAGCTTGCCCTTGCGCGCGACCAGATCGACTTCGCCCGACGGGGTGCGGACGCGGCGGTCGAGAATGCGCCAGCCCTTGAGCCAGAGATACCATGCCGCGCGCCGTTCGCCGTCGCGCCCGCGCAGTTCGGCGGCCTGGCGGGAGGCGGTGGGGCGGGGTTTGGCGGGGCGAGACATTATCCGTCGCCCCTGCGCAGGCAGGGGCCCATCGCTGTGGCGTGACTGGGGAGGGCGGACACAGGTGAGTTCGTTCTCGTGTCAGACCAGTTCACGGTGCGATGCAGACATGGGCCCCTGCCTGCGCAGGGGCGACGGGGCGGGGGCGTGGTCACTGCCCCTTTAGCTCCATGGCGCGGGCGTAGAGCGCCTTGCGGTCGAGCCCGAGCTTTTTTGCCACTTCACCGGCGGCTTTGGACACCGGCAGTCGGGTGAGCGCTTCGGCAAGGGCGGCGTCGGCGTCTTCCTCGGTCGCCGCTGGTGCTTCGCCGGGCGGGCCGACGATGACGACGATTTCGCCCTTGGGCGGCGTATCGGCATAGCGTTCGGCAAGTTGTGACAAGCTGCCGGTCACGCATTCCTCGAATTTCTTGCTGATCTCACGCGCCACCGCCGCTTCGCGGTCGCCCAGTCCCTCGGCCAGCGCCGACAGGCAGGCCGAAAGCCGTGGTCCCGATTCGTAGAGGATCAGCGTGGCACGGATCGCGGCGACTTCGGCAATGGCTTCGGCACGTGCCTGTTGTTTGGCAGGCAGGAACCCCAGAAAGAAAAAACGATCGGTCGGAAGTCCCGCCAGCGTCAGCGCCGCCACTGCCGCGCAAGGGCCTGGAATCGTCACCACCGCATGGCCCGCCGCGCGCGCATCGCGGACCAGTTTATACCCCGGATCGGAGATCAGCGGCGTGCCCGCATCCGAAACCAGCGCCACTGCTTCGCTTGCCATACGAGCAATCAGCCCGGGGCGAACCGATTCCGCATTATGATCGTGATAGGGCGTCATCGGCCGTTTCGTACCGATATGTTGCAGCAACCGTGCGGTAACACGACTATCCTCAACGGCGACAATATCCGCGTTCTTGAGTATTTCGGCTGCACGCGGCGAAATATCGCCGAGATTGCCGATTGGCGTGGCGACGATATAGAGGCCGGGCGACAGGGTGTGTGACATTGGGGAGAGACATGGCAGAGGCAGTGCATAATTCGCAACAAGCGCGGCGGGGAATTCTCCGCTGGGCGGCCATCGGCCTGATGACGATGGTCGCGGCCTGTACCTCCGGTCCGCGAATCATTCCCCAGCCTGAGCGCCCGCCGGTGCAGCAGCCGGTCGAGCAACCGCCGAGCGAACAGCCGATCAATCCCGGCCTTCCGCAGGATGAAGCGCGCCATCGTGTCGCGCTGCTGGTGCCGATGTCGGGCACCAACGCAGGCGTCGGACGCTCGCTCGCCAATGCGACGCAGCTGGCGCTGCTCGACACCAATGCCGACAATATCCGCATCACCACCTATGACACCGCCACCGGCGCGGCCGCCGCTGCAGCGCGCGCGATCGAAGAAGGCAATGGCCTGATTCTCGGGCCGCTGCTGGCCGAGGACGTTCGCGAAGTCGCGCCGATCGCGCGGCGCGCGCGCGTGCCTTTGCTCAGCTTTTCGAACGATGTCAGTGTCGCGGGCAACGGCACCTATATCCTGGGCTATATCCCCTCCCAGTCGATCGAACGCGTGGTCGATTATGCGCGGTCGAGCGGCATTACCGATTTCGCCGGCCTGATTCCGGGCGGCCTGTATGGCGAGCGCGCCTCCACCGCGTTCCTGCGCGCCGTCGAGGATGCGGGCGGCCAGGTGGTCGCGATGGAGACCTATGACGGTCGTTCGGGCTCGCTGGCGAGTGCCGTGTCGCGGCTGGGCAGCAATCCGTTCCAGGCTGTGCTGATCGCGGGCAGCGGCGATACGGCGGGCGCGGCAGTGCCGATGTTGCGCCGTACCGATGGCGGTGCGAGCGCCCGCGTGCTGGGCACCGAATTGTGGAATTCGGATTCGAACATCGGCGCGAAGACGGCGCTGGAAGGCGCGCTCTTCGCCAGCGTTTCGAACAATTATTACCGGCAATATGCCTCGAAATATCGCTCGCGATTCGGGGCATCGCCCTATCGCCTGTCGACGCTGGGCTATGATGCGGTGTTGCTGACCGTGCGAATCGCTCGCGAATGGCGTGTGGGCGCCCCCTTTCCCGAAAGCCGCCTGCTGGCGAGCGACGGGTTTGCGGGCCTTGACGGGGCGTTCCGTTTCGGCCGGGACGGCGTGGCCGAACGCGCGCTGGAAGTGCAGGAGATTCGCAGCGGATCGACTGTGACGGTCTCGTCCGCGCCGCGCGGTTTCTGATTCGATTGCTGCCGGGGCGGCCTGGTGCTGCTCCGGCGCGGTTGGCGAATCTGCAAAAAGCGACGTAAATCCGTTCAAAGTTCGCACCGGTTCGTGACACGGCGCGCGCGCAGGCGTGCGCGCGAACCCGAGCAGTTTACCGGAACGTACCGGGAACGATTGTTGTAGGATAGCGGATTTTTCCCGCTCCCCCCGAAGCCGGAGCGATCAGGCCGAGACCAGCACGCGCAGGATCGCTTCGAGCACGGGCATGCCCTGTGGGGTTGTGGCGATTCGATTGCCGGTCCGGCTGAGCAGCCCCTGCGCCACGAGGCGCTCCAGCGCGGCGCCATCAATCGGCGGCGTGCCGTTCGCGAGCATCGCGATCCGGTCGAGATCGACGCCTTCACGCAGCCTTAGCCCCATCAGCAGCGCCTCCACCGCGCGATCGTGCGGCGCGAGGGCTTCTTCGGCTTCGATGCCATGGCCGTTTCGCGTCAGCGCGGCGAGCCAGTTTTCGGGCTTTTTCCGCCGGAATGTCGCACAGCCGCCGCGCCTGCCATGCGCGCCGGGGCCGACGCCGGCATAGTCGCCATAGCGCCAATAAGTGAGATTGTGCCGGCTCTCCGCACCCGGCCGGGCGTGATTGGAGATTTCATAGGCGGGAAGGCCTGCGGCGGCAGTCATCGCCTGAGTCGCTTCGAACAGATCGGCGGCAGCGTCGGCATCGGGAATCGAAAGATCGCCCTTTGCCGCGAGCGTGGCAAAGCGCGTGCCGGGTTCGATGGTCAGCTGATAGAGCGAGAGATGTTCGGTGCCGAAGCCGAGCGCGCGGGCGAGTTCGGCCTGCCATGCCTCGGGCGACTGGCCGGGGCGGGCATAGATGAGATCGAAGCTGACGCGCGCGAAAGCCGATTGCGCGGTGTCGAGTGCGGCGAGCCCTTCGGCCACGTCATGCGCGCGTCCCAGAAAGCCGAGCGCTTCCTTGTCGAGCGCCTGAAGCCCCAGCGAAACGCGATTGACGCCCGCCGCCGCGATATCGGCGAACCGCGCGGCTTCGACCGAGGAGGGATTGGCTTCGAGCGTGATTTCGATGCCGTCCGCGAACGCCCAGTGACTGGCTGCGGCGTCGATGAGTGCCGCCACGGTTTCGGGCGGCATCAGCGAAGGCGTGCCGCCGCCGAAAAAGATCGAGCCGAGCCGCCGTCCGGGCAGGATCGCCGCTTCATGCGCCAGATCGGCGAGCAGCGCGCTGCGCCATTGCGCCTGATCCACGGCTTCGCGGACATGGCTGTTGAAATCGCAATAGGGGCATTTGGACACGCAGAACGGCCAGTGGATATAGAGCGCCAGATCGTCCGGTGCGGCAGGCGCATCGGGGCGCGACAAGGGGGCGGGAATGGCGGTCATGGCTGGGTTCGGGCATAGGCCGGTCGGGACCGTGCCTGCATTGTCGGCGCCTTCTAGACGTTTGTACGAACGGGGCAATGGCGCGGCGGGGATGCAACCCGATGCGCGGCCGGCGATTATCCGCACATGATCGAAACGAATCTCCGCCGATGGATCGGCACGGCGTCCTCCATTGCGCGCGAGCGGGTGGTGCCGCTCGCGCTGCTGGCGATCGCGATGCTGGTGCTGCTGTTCTTCAAGATCGCGTCGGAAGTGATCGAAGGCGACACCCAGGCGTTCGATTCGGAATTCCTGATCTGGCTGCGCCATGCGACCGAAGGCGACGGACCGATTCGCAATGCGCTGCGCACGGCGATGCTCGACATTACCGCGTTGGGCAATCCGACGATCCTGATCCTGATATCGGTGGTCGCGGTGGGATATCTGGTCGCGGCGCGGCGCCGGGCGATGGCAATGTTGCTGGTGGCGACGCTGGGCGCCGGAACGATCGCGGAGCTGGGGCTCAAGGCGCTATTCTCCCGCACGCGCCCCGATGTCGTCGCGCATCTGGTCGAAGTGAGCTCGGCGAGTTTTCCCAGCGGCCATGCGATGGACAGCACGATGATCTATATGACGATCGCGGCGCTGATCGCCCGCACGGCGCGCGATATGGCGCCGCGTATCTATGTACTGCTGGTCGCTTTGTGCCTCAGCCTGTCGATCGGATTTTCGCGGCTGTATCTGGGCGTCCATTATCCGACTGACGTGCTCGCCGGATGGATCGCGGGAAGCGCCTGGGCGGCGGGCAGTTCGATCCTGGCAGCGCGGTTGCAGCGCGCGCATCAGGTCGAGCCGCCGAGCGACGGGGAGGCTTGACCGGCGATGGCGGAAGGGCGGTTGGAGCGGGTAGCGGGAATCGAACCCGCGTATTCAGCTTGGAAGGCTGCTGCACTACCATTGTGCTATACCCGCCCATTCGCGGAGGCCGGAAGTAGCGTCAGGCGCGGGCGCGTTCAAGTGCCTTGCTGCTTGCACGCGCGTGGCGGGCGATGAACGGGCTTTCGGACAGGATCGGCGGGCTGATCGGCGGGGCAGTGACGCACTGCAGCCCGATGTCGGGCGGCGATCTGTCGTCGGTGGTGCGCTTCGGTTGCGCGGACGGGCGTGAGGGCGTTGCCAAATCCGGGCCGGATGTCGCGGCGGAGGCGGCGATGCTGCGCGCGATGGCGGCGACGGGCGTGCGGGTGCCGCAAGTGCTGGCGCAGAGCGGCCACCTGATGCTGCTGTCGCTGGTTCCGGGAAGCAGCGGCCCGACAGGGGCGTGGGACGATCTGGCCGGGCAGCTGGCGCTGCTCCATGCTCCGGCCCCGGGGCAAGCCTATGGCTGGGAGAGCGACTATGCGTTCGGCAAGGTCGCGATCGCGAACAGTCGCAGTGGCGACTGGCCGCGTTTCTGGGCGGAAAACCGGTTGCTGTGCCATGTGCCGCACCTGCGCACGTCACTCGCGAGGCGAATCGAGGCGCTGGCGGCGCGGATCGGCGAGCATCTGCCGGCATCGCCGCCGCCTTCATTGCTGCATGGCGATTTGTGGGGCGGCAATGTGATGGCAGAGCATGGCCGTATCACCGGGCTGATCGATCCGGCCTGTTATTATGGCGACCGCGAAGTCGATGCGGCGATGCTGACCCTGTTCGATTCGCCGCCCGATCGATTCTTCGACGCGCTCGATCTTGCGCCGGGATGGCGAGGCCGCCAGCCGGTCTATCGATTATGGCCGTTGCTGGTGCATGTGCGGCTGTTCGGCGGGGGATATGAAGCGTCGGCGGAGCAGGCGCTGGATGCACTTGGTTGCCGAGGTGAGAAGGATGCTTCCGCTTCGCGGAACTCTGCCCTAGATAGCCGGGCCTAATGGCTCGTATCGAAACCCCCAACCGCGTTCGCGGTACTCAGGACATCTTCGGAGAAGATCAGCGCCGCTTTGCCAAGGTGCTGGCGACGTTCGAACATGTCGCACGGCTCTTCTGCTTTCAGCGAGTCGATATCCCCGTGTTCGAATCGACGGCGGTGTTCGCGCGCTCGCTGGGCGAGACGACCGATGTCGTGTCGAAGGAAATGTATTCGTTCGAGGATCGCGGCGGGGATTCGCTCACCCTGCGCCCCGAATTCACGGCTGGGATCGCGCGTGCGTACCTGACCGAAGGGTGGCAGCGATTTGCGCCGCTGAAGATCGTGTCGAGCGGCGCGGCGTTCCGCTATGAGCGCCCGCAAAAGGGGCGGTTCCGCCAGTTTCACCAGCTCGACGCCGAAATCATCGGCGCTGCGGAGCCGGCCGCGGAAGTCGAATTGCTGACCTTTGCCAGCCAGCTTCTGTCCGAACTCGGCATCGGCGATGAAGTGACCTTGCAGCTCAATACGCTGGGCGACGCGGAAACGCGCGATGCGTGGCGCGACGCGCTGGTCGCGCATTTCGAAGCGCACAAGGCCGAGCTTTCCGAGGACAGCCTGACGCGGCTGGAAAAGAATCCGCTGCGCATTCTCGATTCGAAGGACCCGCGCGATCGCCCGGCGGCGGACAGTGCGCCCGACATCGACGAATTTCTGACGCCGGACGCGCGGGCGTTTTTCGAGGCAGTGACTTCGGGGCTCGATGCGGCGGGGGTGGCGTGGACGCGCAATCCGCGGCTGGTGCGCGGCCTCGATTATTATCGCCACACCGCGTTCGAGTTTGTGACCGACCGGCTGGGCGCGCAGGGCACGGTGCTGGCGGGCGGGCGCTATGACGGTCTGATCGAGCAACTGGGGGGGCCGCCCACGGCGGGCATTGGCTGGGCAGCGGGTGTCGAGCGGCTGGCGATGCTGACGAGCGAGCCGGAGGCCGCGGCCGCGGACATAGTCGTGATACCTATCGGTGATGAAGCTCGAACAGACGCTCTCGAGGTTCTTACAGAACTGCGGCGCCAAGCCGTCCGTGCGGATATGGCTTTTCGGGGCAACCTCAAAAAGCGGTTGCAGCGGGCTAACGCAAGCAATGCCACTTTAGTCGTATTCGTCGATCACGATCGGTGGAGCCGCCGCGAATTGGAAGTCAAGAATCTCTCGACGGGTGAGCAGAACGTCATAACGCAGAAAGAGGCCGGGCCGGATGTTATCGAAGAGGTGTATTTGGCGTGCGAAGCAGCCAAATTGGGCGAGCCTCGTGATCGTTTGACCGCGCTGAATGAGGCGCGCTTTGGAATTGTTGGCAAGGGGCCGGAGAGCGAATGACCCGCATCCCCGCTGACCGGATTGCCGCGATCGAAGCGCGGCGCGATGAATTGCAGGCGCTGATGGCGACCGGCGATTTGCCGGGCGACCGTTTCGTGCAGGTATCGAAGGAATATGCCGAGCTGGAGCCGGTCGCCGAGGCGGCGGGCGAAGTGCGGCGGCTGCGCGCCGAGGCGGAGAGCCTGAAGCAGATGACGCGCGACGGCGACGCCGAATTGCGCGCGATGGCCGCCGAGGAACTGCATCTGAACGAAACCGCGCTTGAGGAAGCCGAGCGGAAGCTGGCGCTGTCGCTGCTGCCGCGCGATGCCGCCGATGCGCGCCCCGCGATGCTGGAAATCCGCGCGGGCACGGGCGGCGACGAAGCGGCGTTGTTCGCAGGCGACCTGCTGCGCATGTATCAGCGCTATGCCGACGCGCGCGGGTGGAAGGTCGAGCTGATCTCCGCCAGCCCTTCCGAAGCGGGCGGATATAAGGAAGTGGTCGCCAGCGTCACCGGAACCGGTGTGTTCGCGCGGCTGAAGTTCGAAAGCGGCGTCCATCGCGTTCAGCGCGTGCCGGTGACGGAAAGCGGCGGGCGCATCCACACGTCCGCAGCGACGGTGGCGGTGCTGCCCGAAGCCGAGGATGTGGATGTGCAGATCGAGGACAAGGATCTGCGGATCGATATCTATCGTTCGTCGGGTCCCGGCGGGCAGGGCGTGAACACGACCGATTCGGCCGTGCGCATCACCCATTTGCCGACCGGGATCGTCGTGATCCAGCAGGACGAGCGATCGCAGATCAAAAACAAGGCGAAGGCGATGAAGGTGCTGCGCACGCGCCTGTATGAAAAGGAACGCGAACGGCTCGACGCCGAACGCACCGGTGCCCGCCGTTCGATGGTCGGTTCGGGCGACCGTTCCGAACGCATCCGCACCTATAATTTCCCGCAGGGCCGGGTGACCGATCACCGGATCAACCTGACGCTCCATCGCCTGCCCGAAATATTGGAAGGCGAAATGGACGAATTGCTCGACGCGTTGATTTCCGAAGATGAGGCCGAGCGGCTCGCGCAGCTCGACGCCGCCTGATGTTCGGACGCAACGACCTGTCGCGCGCGATCGCGCTCTATCTGAATTTCAACAATGCGCCGCATCCGAGCACGGATTTCGAGCGCGTCGAAAAAGGGCTGGGCAAGCGCCGCGCGGCCAAGGTGCAGCCGCAGCTGGAACGCGCGATGGATATCCTTGCCGGGCTCCAGCCCAACTGGAAGCGCATGTCGCTGGACGATGCCGCGCATTGGGCGGCCGAGGAAGTGAAGGCGGCCTATCCCGAGATCGACCGCAAGGCGATGGACGCGATCGTCTGGGCCGCGAGCTACGGGTGGAAATGATCGCCCGCGTCGCGCTGGCGGATGCGGCGCGGCGGCTGGAAAGGGTGAGCGATACGCCGCGGCTCGATGCCGAATTGCTGATGGCGCATGCGATGGGCGTTTCGCGCGACGCGCTGCTGCTCGGGCGGCTCGACGATGCCGCGCCCAAAGCGTTCGCGGCGCTGGTGGCGCGGCGGCTGGGGCATGAGCCGGTGGCCTATATCACCGGACGCCGTGCCTTCTGGACAATCGAGCTGGCGGTCGGCCCCGGCGTGCTGGTGCCCCGCCCGGACAGCGAGACGTTGATCGAAGCGGCGGTGGCGCATTTCGCCGACCGGGCGCCGGAGCGGATACTCGATCTGGGCACCGGGCCGGGGACACTGCTGCTCGCGGCGCTCGACCAATGGCCGCAGGCGCAGGGGCGGGGCGTCGATGCTTCGGAGGTCGCGCTCGACTATGCGCGGCGCAACGGGGCGGCGCTGGGCATGGCCGAGCGCGCGACGTTTCAGCGGGGGAATTGGAGCGAGGGGCTGAACGGCCTGTTCGACCTGATCCTGTGCAATCCGCCCTATATCGGCACGAACGAGGATCTGCCGCCCGACGTTCGCGACCATGAGCCGGGCGAGGCATTGTTCGCCGGGGCGGACGGGCTGGACGATTATCGCATCCTAATACCGCAGATTCCCGGACTGTTGGCGCCGGGCGGCATTGCGATATTCGAAATCGGGTCGACCCAGGCGGAAGCCGTCGCTGCACTTGCGAAGGCCGCAGGGATGGAAGCCGTGCTGCACTGCGACCTCGGCGGGCGGCCGCGCGCAATGGCATTGCGTTGAATGCTCACGAAATCGTCATATATTTCTGCTTGGATAATGTTGCGTCACGGGTTAATACCCGTTGCGGGGCAAGCACTTTCGAAAAGCCGAGGCTGGAAAGGGCGCTTGCTCAATCCATGGTCATGTGAGCCGCTGCAGTCCGGCGGCCGTGGCAGGCGGAGTGCGGATGATGCCGTGCCCACCGCCAAGACACTCGCATCCGGGATCGACAAGGATCGACGGACAGGTTTTTGAGAACAGGACACTGATACCTTGATGAATAATCGTCAGGCCGGCCGCCGTCGCGGTCGCGGCGGGCAGCGCTCGCAGGGTGGTAACCCGAACCAGAATAACGGGAGCCGTATCGACAACCGGGCGCGCGGCAACGCGGCGCAGTTGCTCGAGAAATACAAGAATCTCGCGCGCGACGCCCAGACGCAGGGTGATCGGGTCAACACCGAATATTATCTGCAGTTCGCGGATCATTATTTCCGGGTGCTCAACGAAAACCGCGCGCGGCAGGAAGAACATCAGCGCCGCAATCGCGAGGATTCGGACGATGATGACGACAATGAGCTCGAAGCCGATGCCGGCTCTGACCGTGCCGACCGCGACGAACAGCCCCGCCAGGAACGCCGCGAGCGCCGCAACGGTCGTTCGAACGGGCATTCCAATGGTGTGATGAACGGTCAGGCCGATGCGGATCGCGAGGCCGAAGCGCCTGCGGGCAAGCCGTCCGCCGATGCCGAAGAAGAGGCCAAGCCGCGCCGTCGGGGCCGCCCGCGTCGCGCCGAGGCCGAAGCCGAAGCCGCTCCCGCCGAAGGGATCGAGGCTGCGCTGCCGCCCGCACTGGGCGCCGGCGATGGCGAGGAGGCTCCCAAGCCCCGCCGCCGCCGCACGGCAAAGCCCAAGGTGGAAAGCGAAGGCGAAGCCGCCGCGTAAGCAGGCGCCGTCGTTTCAGACACGGAAGACCCCGGGGCGAAAGCTCCGGGGTTTTTTGTTGTCACAGACCGGCGCCCTTTCGCGGGGATGACGAGGGTTTGGCGGATTCCGTAGGGCGATATTGGTTTATCCGCCCCTCCGTCAGGCTTCGCCTGCCGCCTCCCCCCGGCGGGGGAAGAAGGGCGCCGACGCAAATTTCGTCATGTACTGTTCAGAATGGCGCGCTAAGCTCTCGACAAACAAAGGGGAGATGGCGATGCGCGTTCTGGCTCTGGGCATGGTTGTGGCGTGTCTGCCGGTTGCGGCGATCGCGCAGGAGGCCCCCGGCGAAACCGCGCAGGGCGATGTCGCCGTCACCATCTACAACAACAATCTGGCGCTGGTGCAGGATAGCCGCACGCTGACCTTGCCCGCGGGGCGGAGCCGTCAGGAATTCGCCGATGTCTCCGCAGCGATCCGCCCCGAAACGGTGACGCTGGCGGCGGCGGGGACGAGCATCGTCGAACAGAATTTCGACTATGACCTGCTGACGCCGGAAAAGCTGATGGACAAGGCGGTGGGATCGACCATCACGATTATCCGCAACGGCGTGCCCGAAACCGCGCGGGTGCTGGCCAATAATGGTGGCACGATCGTGCAGATCGGCAACCGGATCGAAGTGCTGGACGAGGATAGCGGGCGCGTGGTGTTCGGATCGCTGCCCGCCAATCTGCGCGCACGCCCGACGCTTTCGATCACGCTGGACAGCGTGCGGGCCGGCGCGCGTCCGGTGACGCTGACCTATCTGTCGCACGGCCTGAGCTGGAGCGCGGATTATGTCGCGCTGTTCGATGAGACGGCGGGCAAGATCGATGTGCAGGGATGGGTGACGCTGAACAACAATAGCGGCACCACCTTTACCAATGCCAACACGATCCTGGTCGCGGGCGCGCCGGGGCAGGGACAGCCGAGCTATGGCATCAGCCGGAGCCGCCCGACGCCGCAGCCGATCGGCAATGTGCCGGGCACCGAAAGCGCCAATCGCGAACGGCTGGGCGACTATTATCTCTATCCGCTTGCCGAACGGACGACGATCGCGAACGCGCAGCAGAAGCAGGTGAGCTTTCTGGACGTCGCAGGCGCGCCTGCGGCCAAGGCCTATTATTATCGCAATGGCTGGCTGGGGCAGAGCGGCGATGCGCAGAGCGTCGATACAGTGCTGCGCTTTTCGAGCTCGGCCGAAGGCGGGCTGGGCGATGCGCTGCCCGCCGGAACGGTGCGCGTCTATATGCGCGATGCGCGCGGGACGCCGCAGTTCATCGGCGAAAGCAATATCGGCCATACGCCGATGGGATCACAGATCGCGCTGAAGACCGGCGAGGCGTTCGACGTGAAGGTGCAGCCCACCGTGGTTGCGCGGACGCGGATCGGCAGCAGCCGCTGGCGCACCGAGATGCGGTATAAATTCACCAATGCGCGACCCGAGGCAGTGACGGTGGAGTTCGTTCAGGCCGGTCTCGACAGCTGGTGGGACGACACGCGGATCACCGAGGAAAGCCAGAAGTCCGAACGGATCACATCCGATCAGGCGCTGTGGACGGTGACCGTGCCCGCCAATGGCGAGGCCGAAGTCACCGCGACGTTCGACACGCGTTTCTGATTCGGGCGATGCGGATGCTCCGCCCGCTTCTTTTCTCGACCGCGCTGCTGGTGGCGACGCCGGTTGCGGCGCAGACGATGGTGACATCCGATGCGCCGGCGGCAGTGGCGGTCACTATATATAGAGCGCCCGATCGCGATCCTGACGAGCGGATGCGGCTGGGCTGGCTGGAAGGCTATGCGCTGGTCAGCGAAACGCGGACGATCGATATCCCTGCCGGGCGATCGGTGATCCGGTTCGAAGGGGTGGCGGCGGGGATGCTGCCCGAAAGCGCGATCGTCACCGGATTGCCCGCCGAAGTGCGCGAGAAGAATCTCGACGCCGACCTGCTCAGCCCACGCAGCCTGTATGCGCGCAGCTTTGGGCGCCCGGTGACGATCCGGCGCGTTGGCGAAGCGGGCGCGACCGAGGAGCGGGCGATCATTCGGTCCGGCCCCGATGGCGCGGCGATCTTGCAGACCGAGCGCGGGTTCGAGGCGCTCGACTGCGGCCCGACCGACGACGCCCTTATATATGATGGCGTACCCGAAGGGCTTTCGGCCAAGCCGACGCTTTCGGTACAGATCGATTCGCCGCGCGCGGGGCGGGCGACGGTGCAGCTTTCCTATCTCGCCTGGGGCTTCGACTGGCAGGCCAATTATGTCGCGACGCTCGATGCCGATGGCGCGGGCGTGTCGCTGACCGGATGGGTGACGCTGGCGAGCAGCGATTCGACCAGCTTTCCCGATGCGCAAACCATGGTGGTCGCGGGAAAGGTCAATCGCGAGGACGAGCGCGGATATGGTGACTCGCGGCAAGACGCGATCGAGTATCGCTGTTTCGTCGAGCCCCGGCCGCAATATATGATGGTTCCACCGCCCCCTCCGCCTCCTCCGATGGCTGCTCCGGCGCAGGAAATTGTCGTGACCGGCAGTCGTGCGCGGTTCACGCAGGATGCGGTGATGGTGAGCCAGGAGGAACTGGGCGACCTCAAACTCTATCGCGTGCCGATGCCGACCGATGTCGCCGCGATGTCGCAGAAGCAGGTGGCGCTGCTCCAGCGCGAAATGGTGAAGCTCGACCTGCTCTATCGATTCGATGCGGAGGGCGAGGATGAAGGCGTTCCCGCCCGGATCATATTGCGCGGGCGCAATCGCGAGGCCGATGGACTGGGCCTGCCGCTGCCGGCCGGGCCGGTGGCGCTGTTTCGTCCCTATGGCGACACCCGGCTGCTGATCGGCGAAGGCGCAATCGACGACACGGCAGTCGACGGCAAGATCGACGTAGAGGTCGCCGATGAAGCGACGCAGCTGATCGCCGATATCGAGGACAGCAATGATCGCGACGATCGTCGCGACCGCGAAGTCACCATGTCGAATGCGCTGCCGGTCGATGTGGCGGGGGAAGCGATGCTGGGCGAGACGGCCTATTATCGCCTCTCTCGCTTTTCGGGTCCGGGCCGGGTGATCGAGCGCGACGGCAATTATGTTTGGGTCGGCACGCTGCCCGCCAATGCGGTGACCGTCATCCGCTTTCGCATGCGCGACCGTTAGGCCGCCTCAGTCGCCGATATCGATTTCGCCGGCGAGCGGATCTTCGATTCGTTCGTCATGGCCGCTGCCGGAACTCAGGAACATCAGCCCCATCAGCGCCGCGGCGAGCCAGACGGTGAGGAACACGCCAAGCACCGTCGCAATCATCATGTGAAGCTGAAACGCGCCGAGCAGCCACCACATGATTCCGGCGCAGAACAAGGCGACCAGCAGGGCAAAGCCGCTCATCCAGCCAAGGATGGTCCGATAGCGGCCCCAGGCGAATGCGGCATATTCGGGATCGTCGAGATCGGGCGTGCGGTGCGTCATGTTTTGCAATTGGGACCGAAAGGTGGAATCCTCAAGCGCCTGAGACGAATTCGCCTGCGCGAGCCGGTGCCGTTCGGGCGAGAGATGAAAGCACCGGGTTGAGGAGATAGGCCATGACTATCGCAACCATCCTGAGTGACCGGGACGGCGACATCGTTTCGATTGCCGGAGACCGTACCGTGCGCGAGGCCGTCGCGTTGCTGGCCAGCCGCCGGATCGGCGCCATGCCGGTAATGGTGGGGAACGCCGTCGCGGGCATCTTTTCCGAACGCGACATTCTCTATTGCCTCGACCGCGAAGGCGCGGAGGTGCTGGGTCGCCCGGTGAGCGAAGTGATGACCGCTCCGGCGATCACGGTGCGCAGCGACGAATCGGTGCTCGACGCCTTGTCGCTGATGACGCGTCGCCGCATCCGCCATTTGCCGGTGGTCGACGGGGAGCGGATGGTCGGCTTCATCTCGATCGGCGATCTGGTGAAATACCGGATCGAGCGGATCGAATCCGAAGCCAACGCCATGCGGGACTATATACGCCAGGCATAAGGGGCGCTGGGGGCGCCGCGACGAATCAATTTCGGGTCGTTGAGTCGATCCGGGCGGTTTCGATCGCAGATTCGGGGGATGGGAATCGCCGATGGGCGATTCCCGAGGGCGATTTCGGAAAAATCATGCCGATTCAGACCTGATTCGAAGCGTGATTCGGGGTCCATGAAGGCGATTCGGATATCCCCCAAGCGCCGCGATGATCCAATACCACTCCAAAACCCTAGGAGTTCTGCGGCTTTCAGAAAGACCGAAAGAAAATTGCAAAAAAGGGTTTGACGGACCGGGGGCTCACGCATAGAAGCCACTCCACCGACGCGGTGCTCCACACGGAACGCTTCGACGGTCACCAAAAACCAGGCGCCTCAGTCGCCCCGAGAAAAAGGGGTTGGCAAGGCGTCGGTCTTTTGCGCTCTTTGACATTGTGATTTTAGATGAAGGGACATGTGGGCGGCGGCCCCGGGTCCGACAGCTTCAAGGTGTCGGATACTCGGTAAATCAAGCCGTTCCAAGGTCTTCGCTTCGGCGATGATCTGAAACATGTCCTTACACGTTTCCATACGTGACGGTACGATCGGTTCGCCGATCGGTATCGTAAGATTTGTGCAGGAACGGCTCCTTGAAAATGAGCTGTGCTGTCGGGGCCTATTCCGCCTCGTCGGCATGGAACATCAAACTTGAGAGTTTGATCCTGGCTCAGAACGAACGCTGGCGGCATGCCTAACACATGCAAGTCGAACGAGATCTTCGGATCTAGTGGCGCACGGGTGCGTAACGCGTGGGAATCTGCCCTAGGGTGCGGAATAACTCGGAGAAATTCGTGCTAATACCGCATAATGTCGTAAGACCAAAGATTTATCGCCCTGGGATGAGCCCGCGTAGGATTAGCTTGTTGGTGAGGTAAAAGCTCACCAAGGCGACGATCCTTAGCTGGTCTGAGAGGATGATCAGCCACACTGGGACTGAGACACGGCCCAGACTCCTACGGGAGGCAGCAGTA